>JBBRBV010000131.1:0-1722 GCA_038205545.1 Actinomycetales bacterium | reverse complement strand
CGCGCGCTCGCCCCCGTGGCCACAGAACTCGCCGGGGTCGGCGAGTTTCTGGCCAGTGAACGGGAGGCGGGGCACACGGTTCTGCCCGCTCCGGAGTACCTTGTGCGAGCGTTTTCGCACCCCTTCGACGACGTGCGGGTGCTCATCGTCGGACAAGACCCGTACCCCACCCCGGGGCATGCCATCGGACTGGCCTTCGCTGTCAACGCCGACGTGCGGCCGCTGCCGCGTAGCCTCGGCAACATTTATACCGAGCTGGAGGCAGATCTCGGCCTGCCGCGCCCCGAGCACGGCGACCTCTCGGCCTGGTCCGACCAGGGCGTGCTGCTGCTCAACCGGGTGCTCAGCGTGCGCTCGGGCGCGGCCGCTTCGCATCGGCGGCACGGTTGGGAAAGCGTAACCGATCAGGCCATTCGTGCGCTGGTGGGGCGGGGGCATCCGCTGGTAGCGATTCTGTGGGGTAAGGATGCCGGCACTCTTCGGCCCCTGCTCGGCGACACGCCCGTGCTGGAGTCAGCGCACCCGAGCCCGCTGTCTGCTCGGCGCGGATTCTTCGGCTCCCGGCCGTTCAGCGGCGCCAATCGGCTTCTAGCCCTCCAGGGATCGACACCGGTGCAGTGGGCTCTTCCGGTAATCTGGAATCAACGAGAGAGGGGAGTGCCCGGTGCTTGAGGAAGAATACGAGCCTCGTCGTCGGCTGCCCCGCCACCTGCGACCGGAAGTCGCGGTCGAGGCCCCGTTCGAATACTCGATGCGTGAGGTGCAGGCGACCGACCTGCCGCACATTCGTGAGATCTACAACTACTACGTCGCCAACAGCACCGTCACCTTTGACGAAGATGCGATGTCGCTCGCCCAATGGCGGGATAAGTTCTACTACCTGAACAAGCAGGGCATGCCGTTTATCGTGGCCGTGTCACCGGCCGACCAGATTCTCGGCTACGCGCTGGTCAGCCCATGGAAGCAGAAGAAGGCCTACCGGTTCACGGTGGAGAATTCGATCTACCTCGGCGCCGCCTCGACCGGCAAGGGACTCGGGCGCGAACTGCTCGGCGAGCTGATTAAACGCTCCAAAGCTGCCGGCCTGAAAGAGATCATCGCCGTTATCGCCGACCAGGGAGCGGATGCCTCGATCAAGCTGCACCGCGACTTCGGTTTCGATGAGATCGGCCGTATGGGAAAGGTCGGTTTCAAGTTCGAGCGCTGGCTGGGAACGATTCTGCTGCAGAAAAGTCTGAAGTAGGCCGAGCGGCCTCTGGGCTTGGGACGGGTGCCGCGGGCGTTGAGGATGCCTGCCCGTGGGCGGGCTCAGCGCACGTCGGGCGGCGTGTTCATTCGGCCGACGGCGTTCAGAACGGCGCGCCGGGGGGAGACGCTCGCCATTCGCGCCAGGAGGGCGTTTCGGGCACCGACCAGCACGACCGATGGCGTGACCGTTCGATCGAGCGCGTCGAACGAGGCACGCATGACGTGCGTGACCGTCAGCGGTGGACCCTTCTTGCCGCCACTGGTGTGGGCCACCTCGAAGAACTCGGTATCGGCCGGTCCCGGGCAGATCGCGGTCACTTTCAGTCCGCTTGCCCGGGTTTCGTAGCTGAGGGCTTCGGTGTAGCTGAGCACGTAGGCCTTGGTCGCGCCGTAGACGGCCATACGCGGTACCGGCTGGAAGGCGGCCGTGCTGGCCAGGTTTATGAGCGCCGCGCTGTGTGGGTGCAACGACGC
>JBBRBV010000130.1:0-2573 GCA_038205545.1 Actinomycetales bacterium | reverse complement strand
GCGAGTGTGGCGAAGTAGCGCAGGACCTGCGGATAGTCGGCGAGCACGCGATCGGCGCCCACCGTGATGCCGAGGACCTCGCTTGGCGTCGGGATCGGTCCCTGGGCACTCGCGCGCGCGAGCGGTGAGGCGAGAAGCAGGGCGGGACAGAGCACGCGCAGAACGCCAGCGAACGGGCGGCAACCAGATGTCATGAGAGTACGAGACGCGGGGAGTGGAACAGGGCCGTCGGGTAGACGGTCGAACGCCAGCAGCCGGGGGTTGGCCATGTCGCACACTATACGGGAGAACACACCGCTGCCACCGCCCATGCCGCCAAAGGAAATGCGTCTGCGCACCAACGTACACGGCACCGTTTTCGCTGCCCGGACGACCGTCGTTGATCGCCTCGAGATCGGCCAGTCTCTCTTGCTGGTGCCCGACCCGCCGCAGGCTGACGACCCGCAAGCGGTGTGGGTGCACGTTTCCGGCGGCGATGTTCTCGGTCATCTCCCGGTCCAGGTGGCGGCGTGGCTGGCCCCCTGGATGCTGGCAGGAGGTCGTTGCCGCGCCACGGTCACGAACCTCCTCGGCCCCGAAGCGGCGAGTTGGAACCGCATCGAGGTTGAGCTCGAGCGGTCCATCCCCTGATCGCAGACAGGGCCGGCGGCAGGCCGCAGAAATCAACCTGTCTCAGCGCCGTGTTGGCGGCTTCTTCGCGGGTGCGGGGGCCGCCACCTTTGCCTTGCCGCCGCCGAGTCCGATCGCCAAGCCGGCGCGCACCACCGCGTTCTGGCCCGTGCCGCTGCTGGTACCGGATGAGCCAACCGTCCGACCGTCGAGCTCCGCCTTCACCTCGCCGAACTTGATCGTGCCGAGTGTGGCACCGAGGTCGAGGTTCACGCGCGGCGACAGCTTGACCAAGACACCGCCACCGATGTTTCCCTGATAGCCACTGGCACTGAACACGAGGTTCGCTCGTGCCTGTTGTGCGCTGAGCGCGACGTCTGGATTCGCCCCCGCCACCGCACGCATCTGACCGACGTCTCCAAAATCGAGCGAGAATCGCAGGTACGCCAGCCGTGCCGACACGTATGGCGCCACTTTTGGACTGCCGACATCGAACACCCGTCGTGGCTCGACGAACACGCCGGTCAGCGCGACGTTCTGCCCAGAGACGCCGTCGATGCCATGCGTTGAATACTGCAGACCGGCGCCGTACGACCAGAGGCTCGGTGTGACGCGGACCTGCACTTCGCCGCCGGGCCCACTCTTCAATCCCTCGTAAGCGTCACCGCTGACGCCGACGAACAACCCCGACGCCTGAATCGACCAGCGCTGCGCCGACTGTGCGGCGGCGGGTGTGCTGAGAGCTGTGACGGCAATGACTGCCGCCAATGCGGAGCGGTGCAACATGGAGATGACCTCGAAGAGGGAAGCGAAAGGCGTAATCGATGACGCGAGGCGTTCAGCGCGATACCTCGCAGTCAGACACGCGCAATTTCGGAATATTTCGGCTCATCGGCGCGCGGTGCGCGCTGGCGCGGCGGATGCAGCTCTCCGTGAGACGGGGCCGCGATGAGCCGAAATCGCGATGGAATGCGCGTGAAGGGATGAGCGGACAGATCGCCCGTTCGAGACCCCCCCCAGCATCCACGCACTCCGAGGTCACTATGGAGAAACTTCTTCTCCGCCATCTGAAGGGCTCCAAGGCCGGTGAAACCGAGACGTTCGCACTCAGCGCGTATCCTGAGCTGCTCATCGGCCGTGACCCGGCGTCCGCCGTTCGCTTCGATCCGTCGCAGGACGATCTGGTCGGACGTCAACACGCCCGCATCACGCGTGATGGCCCGGAGGCCACGACCTTCACGCTGTCGGATCTCGACAGCCGCAACGGCACCTTCCTCAACAAGCAGCGTGTCACCGGCAAGGTCGTGATTCGGCCGGGCGACATCGTGCAGCTGGGGGCTGGAGGGCCCGAGTTCGAGTTCGACGTCGAGCCGCGGCCAGCGCCGGACGTCAAGGCCACTCGCCTCGGCATCGTGCCCGCCAGTGCCGAGGCCACGCGGATGTCCGCCGCGGCCAACGCCACGGCTCCCGCAGCACTGCCGTCGCCGGCTCCGGCGCCCATCGTTGCCGCACCAGTCGGCATCGGCAAGGCCACCGTCGAGCGGATGATCACCGACACGCACAAGAAGTCGCAGACGATGAACTATGCCATGGCCGGCGCGCTCGGCTTGGTGGTCGTCGCGGGTATCGGTTGGTCGATGACACGGCCGAAGCCTGTCGATGTTGGCCCCGGCATTGCAGCGTCCGTCGATTCCGCGACGAAAGCCGCGCGGCGCGAGGACAGCCTCCGGCGCGAGAACGAGCGACTCAATGGCCCCGTCTCCGCCGTCGACATCGGCGCCAAGTACGGGCCGGCGGTGGTGCAGATCTATTTCAGCTGGAAACTGGAATACAGCGGTCAGCCGGTCTTCCATCGCTACGTCGAAAACGCATACAAGGGCAAGACCGGCGACGCCGTGCAGATCATTCCGGGCGGCCCGCCGAACATTCCCGCGTACATCGCCGTCAGCGAGACCGAGATCGAG
>JBBRBV010000129.1:0-2697 GCA_038205545.1 Actinomycetales bacterium | reverse complement strand
GGGATGAACCTCGTGATCTTTCCCGTGTCTTTGCTGCGGCTCGCGATGGGCTCGGCGGCACGCGGACTCGACGCGATCCAGGAGCACGGTTCGCTGGCCACGATGCTGCCCGAGATGCAGCACCGGGCCGACCTGTACGAGTTACTCGACTATGCGTCGTATAGCCGGTTCGATTCCGGTATCTTCGATTTCACCCTGAACCCGCACATCGTCACTCCCGGTTCGCCACAGGTCTAAAGGAGCAACATGTCTGACACTCACATTGCAGAACCCCAGATTCATAGGGGCCTCACCGGCGTCGTCGTCGACACGACCGCGGTCTCCAAGGTCAACCCGGAGACCAACTCGCTGCTCTACCGGGGCTACCCGGTGCAGGAACTGGCCGCGAAGAAAAGCTTCGAAGAGGTTGCCTATCTGCTCTGGCACGGCGAACTGCCCAATGAACGGCAACTCGCCGACTTTGAGGAGCTTGAACGCTCCCTGCGTCACCTCAGCCCGGTGATCAAGCGCATCATCGACGAGCTGCCGTTGACCGCGCACCCGATGGATGTTGTGCGCACCGCGGTGAGCGTCGTCGGGGCGAGCGACCCGGAGGCGGAGAATTCATCGCCGGAATCCGACCTCGCCAAGTCGATTCGCCTGTTCGCCCAGCTGCCCGCGATCGTCTGTTACGATCAGCGGCGCCGGCGCGGCCTCGACATGGTCGAACCCAGAGACGACCTGGGCTACTCAGCGAACTTTCTGCACATGGCCTTCGGTGAGGTGCCCGAGCTCGTCGTCGTCAACGCCTTCGACGTGTCGATGATTCTCTACGCGGAGCACTCTTTTAATGCGTCGACGTTCACCGCCCGCGTGATCACGTCGACCCTGTCCGACCTGTATTCGGCTGTGACCGGTGCCGTCGGGGCTCTCAAGGGTGCTCTGCACGGCGGTGCCAACGAGGCCGTCATGCACACCTTCACCGAGATCGGCCTGGATAGCGGCGCAGCCGATCGAGCCGAACCGTGGCTCGCTCAGGCGCTCGACCAGAAGCGCAAGATCATGGGCTTCGGCCACCGCGTCTACAAGAGCGGCGACTCACGGGTCCCCACGATGCGCGCCTCGCTCGTTACCCTGGTCGATCACTACCAGAAGCCGGAACTGCTCGACCTGTACGATGCCCTCGAGACGGCAATGACCACGCGCAAGGCGATTCTGCCGAACCTCGACTACCCGTCAGGTCCGGCCTATCACCTCATGGGCTTCGACACCCTCACCTTCACGCCGCTCTTCGTCGCGGCGCGCATTACCGGGTGGACTGCGCACATCATGGAACAGAAAAAGAACAACGCTCTGATTCGGCCGTTGTCGGAGTATAACGGCGTCGACCAGCGCCAGGTTCCGTAGCGACTTCTTCGATAGCGGATGCCGCACTGCCAGTGGCAGGGTGGCATCCGCTGAGGCAACGGCCACGGGCCGGTACGACGTAGCCAGCTGAGATTTCGCTAGCATTGAGGGATGACAGTTGATGCCGAGGCCTTGCTCACTCCGCCCGTGATCGAGCGCGAAATTCTGGAGTGGACCGACTTCGCCGCGGCAGCCCGCGACCTGGCAGCTCGAGTGCGGGCAAGCGATTTTCACCCCGATGTGGTGATCGCGGTCGCCCGCGGCGGCCTCCTGCTGGCTGGCGCCGTGTCTTATGCGCTCGGCACCAAGAACTGCGGCAGCATCAACGTGGAGTTCTACACCGGCATCGACGAACGTCTGCCCGAGCCCGTACTGTCGGCGCCCATGCTCGATGCTCCGGCCCTCGCCGGCAAGCGGGTGCTGCTCGTTGACGATGTTTCCGACTCCGGTCACACCCTCGCGCTCGTCCTGCGCCTGCTCGGCGAGACCGCGATGGAGGTGCGTACCGCGACGCTCTACACCAAGCCGCGCACCGTGCAGGTGCCCGACTTTACGTGGCGCGAGACCGACAAATGGATCGTGTTTCCCTGGTCGGCGTTGCCGCCGGTACCGGGTGGGCCCGAGATGATCGCGCCCGAAACGCTCGCTGAGCCTGCTGTTGTGGGCGCGACCAGCGAGGTCCCCGCGTGAGCGTGCACCTGGTCGGCGGCGGCGGAGACCCGACGCACGATGTCGAGGTCTTCCGAACGTTCCTGTCCGAGGTCACCGTTCAGGCCTCCCAGTCCGGCCGCGACGAGCCGATTGTCGCGATTATCACCGTCGGACCGGATGATGCCCACGCCGAGGAACTGGCCGCATCACTCGGTGACACCGTGCAGACCCGCCGAGCCGTGCTCGCGCCCGGCGATACCGCCGATCTCACCGCGGTGTCCGCGGTTGACGGCATCCTCATCGGTGGCGGGGTGACCCCGGACTATCTGGCGGCCCTGCTGCCCATTGCCGGAGAGATTCGTCGCCAGGTATCGGTGGGTGTGCCGTACCTGGGCTTCTCGGCCGGCGCCATGATCGCGGCCGAACGCGCCCTGATCGGCGGCTGGCGCATCGGCGGAGTCGAAGTTACGCCGGAGAACGTCTCGGAGGGTCTCGACGAGATCACCCTCGTTCAGGGCCTCGGCCTGCTCGACGTTACCGTCGACGTGCACGCCGCTCAGTCCGGCAGCCTGTCCCGGCTGATTGCGGCGACCGAGGCTGGCCTCATCGACGGCGGCCTCGCCATCGACGAAGATACCGTGCTCGTGGTCGGGGAGGGTG
>JBBRBV010000128.1:0-2812 GCA_038205545.1 Actinomycetales bacterium | reverse complement strand
GAGCTGAAGGCGAAGAAACCATCGGGCGAGTAGTTGGCGACGCAGGCCGCGGCATTCGCCGCCCGCAACGAGTACTTGGTGCCGGCCGATTTACTGGTGAGAATGGCCACCGGGTGAATTTCTACGGTCGCCGCGCCAGTGTCGACCCACTGGGCGATCTGCTCGGTGTTGGCGGCTTCGAAATCGCCGCAGAGGGGGCAGAGGTAGTCCACATAGATGCGGATGTTGGCGACGGCCCCGGTGGGATCGGGCTCGGACGGCCGCGCCTTGGCACCGGGCTGCAGCGCCGGCGTGAGTACGGTGACCATGCCCTCTCCGATGAGGGCGCCGTCGCTGGCCATGTTTTTGGGGCCGGGACCGGCGGGTTTGATCGAATTCACAATAATGACGGCGACCAGAACCACAATCGCGATGGCGGCAATACCAATGCCACCCTGCAGAAAAACCCTATTTCGGCGGTCCTTCTTCCTCTGGCTGACTCGAAGCTCCTTCGCCTTCACCCGGGCGGCGTCACGTCGCTGGCTCTTTGAGGCACTGCCGTCGCTGGATCCGCCAGTAGTCATAAAGATTCGCTTTCGAGAAGTAGGGGCGCGCGTAAAGGTGCCTTTGGAATAGTAGATGCCCTGACTGGGAAACGACCAAACGAGGCGCGGCCCCCTAAACCGGCACCGGGGCATCCCGCGTGCAATACTGGGATAACTGTGTGCTCACCTCGGGTGGCAGACGGCGCACCAATCCTATTCACAACGGATCGTCCGGCACGTACCTGCCGGTGAAGGAGAAATAATCATGGCTTCAGTGACCTTTGACAAAGCAACGCGGCTCTACCCAGGTTCCACTCGCCCCGCCGTTGACCGGCTCGACCTGCAGGTCGCCGATGGCGAATTTTTGGTTTTGGTCGGCCCGTCCGGCTGCGGAAAGTCCACCTCGTTGCGTATGCTCGCCGGCCTCGAAGAGGTCAACGACGGCGACATTCTTATCGGCGACCGCAACGTGACCGACATCCCGCCGAAAGACCGCGACATCGCCATGGTCTTTCAGAACTACGCGCTCTACCCGCACATGACCGTTGCCGAGAACATGGGCTTCGCGCTGAAGATCGCGGGCATCAACAAAGACGAACGCGCCACCCGCGTGCTCGAAGCCGCCAAGCTGCTCGACCTGGAGCCCTACCTCAGCCGCAAGCCGAAGGCGCTCTCCGGTGGCCAGCGTCAGCGCGTGGCCATGGGCCGCGCAATCGTGCGTCAGCCGCAGGTGTTCCTGATGGATGAGCCGCTCTCCAACCTCGACGCCAAGCTGCGCGTGCAGACGCGTACGCAGATCGCGTCGTTGCAGCGCCGCCTCGGCGTCACGACCGTCTACGTGACCCACGACCAGACCGAGGCACTCACCATGGGTGACCGGATCGCGGTTCTGAAGGACGGCATCCTGCAGCAGGTCGGTTCACCCCGCGACCTGTACGCGAAGCCGCAGAACGTGTTTGTGGCCGGCTTCATCGGCAGCCCCGCGATGAACCTGTTCCTGGCCGACACCGTGGACGGCGGCATCAAGTTCGGCACCGCGACCGTTCCGGTGCAGCGCGATACGCTCGCCAGCTCGAGCGGCAAGAAGGTCACCGTGGGCATTCGCCCGGAGGACATCGAGATGTCGTCCACCGCCGGTGAGGGTCTGCAGATCGAGGTCGACCTCGTTGAAGAGCTTGGCGCCGACGGCTATCTCTACGGTCACTCCACCATCGAGGGCAAGCGCACCGACATCGTCGCTCGCGTCGACGGCCGCTCACACCCGAACGCCGGCGAGACGGTGTACCTCACGGCCACACCGAACCACCTGCACGTGTTCGACGCCGAAACCGGTCTGCGCCTCGGCGGGGCCGTCACCGACTAAGCATCCGCTCACTAACGCGTTGGTCGAGCTTGTCGCTCGACCAACGCGTTTTTTGTAAACGTTAGGTTCGGTAAATGAGCGGTTCCCTCAACATCATCTCGGCCACGGTCGATCCTGCCCTGCTCGACCTGCCGTGGCAGCTGCCCCTTGACGCCTGGCCCAATGAGAACATCGCCTCGCTGCCCAAGGGCATCTCGCGCCACCTCGTGCGATTTGCGCACCTGAGCGGGCGGGTGGTCGCCATCAAAGAGACCACGAGCGAGATGGCCAAGCGTGAGTACGACATGCTGCGCACGCTGGCTAATCTCGAGATTCCGTGCGTGGAGCCGGTGGCGGTGATCACCAACAGAACGGATGTCGACGCCGAGCCGCTGAATTCGGTTCTGGTCACGCGTCACCTCAAGTTCTCCCTCCCGTACCGTGCCCTGTATTCGCACGCCCTGCGCCCGGATACCGCCACCCGGTTGGTCGACGCCCTCGCCGTGCTGCTGGTGCGCCTGCACATGATCGGATTCTTCTGGGGCGATGTGTCGCTCTCGAACACCCTGTTTCGCCGTGATGCCGGGGCGTTCGCCGCCTACCTCGTCGATGCCGAGACCGGGCAGCTGTACCCGGGCGGGCTGTCGAACGGCCAGCGCGAGAACGACCTCGAAATTGCCCGGGTGAACATTGCCGGCGAGCTCATGGACCTCGAGGCCGGCGGTCGGGTCGCCGACGAGCTCGACCCGATTCGGGTCAGCAATGGAATCGTCGCCGCCTACCGACTGCTCTGGAAAGAGCTCACCGGCTCGGAATCGTTCTCCAACTCGGAGCGCTGGCGCATTGCCCAGCGCGTGCAACGCCTCAATGACCTCGGGTTCGACATTGAGGAATTGACGATCAAGACCGACAGCACCGGGTCGAGCGTGCGGATCCAGCCGAAGGT
>JBBRBV010000127.1:0-2882 GCA_038205545.1 Actinomycetales bacterium | reverse complement strand
GCACGAGGAGTGGAAGGTGCTGATCCACATTCCGTCGGATCCCTGGCCGAGAATGGCGTGCACCCGCTCGCGCATTTCGGCCGCAGCCTTGTTCGTGAAGGTGATGGCGAGAATCTGGCTCGGCCAGGCATCGCGGGTTTCCAGCAGGCTCGCGACCCGGCGGGTGAGCACGCTGGTCTTTCCCGAACCGGCACCGGCGATAATCAGCAGCGCCTGCCCGCGATATTCAACGGCCTCTTTTTGCTGCGGGTTCAGCCCGTCAAGCAGCGGGCTCTGCGTGGTGTCGCCGGTGCCCGCGTACCCGTTCGCCGCTTGTCCTTGTGGATCGAGAATGATCGGTGTGGGCGAACGATGAGCGGTTGCGGGCGCGGATTCCGCGTTACGAGGTGTGGTCATGTCGGTTTCCAGTGTAGGCGAGGCCCCTGACACGAGGCCCGGAGCCGGTCACTGCATTTCGTCGCGCACGTGCACGGCAAGATCGGGGTGGTCGGCGAATACGCCGTCGATACCCGAGTCAAAAAGCACGCGGAACTCACCCTGCCAGTGGCCAAAGTCTGCCGCGCGGGCGCCGCTCTGAAACGTTGTCGCCAAGAATTTGTTTTCAGGGCGCAGGGTCCAGCAATATATTTCCAGGCCGGCAGCGTGGGCGTCGTCGACCAGAGCGGATGCTCCGACAACCTCACCCGCATCATCCATTTTGAGAATGAGGGACTTGGGTACGCTGACGCCGTCGATGCCGGTATCGCTCGTGGCCGTGCTCGAGACCATACTGCTGCGGGTGCCGCCCGTCACGGGTGTGGCGGCTCGGCCGGCGGCGAGGCTCGCGAGCCCGTCGTTCGTTAGGTAGTCGGCGTAGCTCAGCGCTCCGGCGCCGTAGACGGCGAGCTGGTCGGCCGGGTGGCCCTGGTCTTCGAGCAGAAAGATGCGTTTGCCCCGCACTCCGTGGGCCCGAACTTGGGCCAGCGCGCTCGGTTCGAAGCTTTCCACGCTGAGCCGGTCCGTGTTCCAGCCGGCCGCGGAGACCTCGGCCGCGAACAGCTCTGTGACGGGCAGATCGAGTGCGGCGAAATAGTTGGCGTGTTTGATCTCGGCGACGATGCCGAGCGCCCGGTCGGTGTGCTCGGCGGCGGCGTCGACGAGGTCGAACAGGTCGGCAAGGCGCAGCATCGGCTGTTGGTCGTCGAAGGTCGTGTTGCTCTGCCGCAGCGCGGGCAGGCGTTCCCTGGCCCGCAGCGTGCTCAACTCGGCCCAGGTGAAGTCCTCGGTGAACCAACCGGTGACGGGCGTGCCGTCAACGTATTTCTCGGTGCGGCGCGACATAAATTCAGCGCGGGTAGCAACATCCGTCGTGCCCGAAATCTCGTTCTCGTGACGGATGACGAGCACGCCGTCGCGGGTGGCGACCAGGTCGGGTTCGACAGCATCGGCGCCGAGCGCAAATGCGAGCTCGAACGCGGAGCGGGTGTGTTCGGGCCGGTAGCCGCTTGCCCCGCGGTGGCCAATGACTGACGGTTGCATGATGACAGGCTAACCGCGCCGCCCGCTCCCACAGCTGCAAATCGGCTGATCCCCTGCGCATTCGCATCTGCGTTCGGGTACCCTTGACCAAGTGCCCCAACCGGCGCTGTGCGCTGAATTTCTCGCGCACCGAATATTTCATCAGCTGATTGTGAGCGCGCAACCCATGGCATCCTCCAACCCCGCTTTCTCCCGCAACGAGGCGTTCGGCGCTCGTGGCGCAGTGGCGTCGTCGCAGGCCCTATCTGACAACGATCTGAAGTCGATGTACGACCGGCCCTCGGCCGGTTCGCAAGACACCGAACGCATGACCTACGAAGACACCATCACCAAGACCGGCCTGGGCTTTGCCCTGCTGCTCACGGCAGCGGCAATCTCCTGGGTCGCCTTCCCTGTGCTGCCCTTCCTGTTCATTCTGGGTGCCCTTGGCGGTTTCGCGCTTGGACTGGTCAACATCTTCAAGAAGGAGCCATCGGCTCCGCTGATCCTCGCCTTCGCTGCCGCAGAGGGCCTGTTCGTTGGTGGCATCTCTCGCTTCTTTGAGATTCAATGGCCCGGCGTCGTTCTGCAGGCCGTTCTCGCGACACTCGTAGTTGTCGGCGTAACTCTCGCCCTGTTCCGAAGCGGCAAGATCCGTGCCTCTAAGAAGGCCACCAAGGTCTTCCTGATCGCCATGATCGGCTACGGCCTCTTCTCGCTGATCAACGTTGGCATGATGATCTTCGGTGGCACCGACCAGGCGTTCGGCATGCGCAGTGCCAGCATCAGCATCCTTGGCTTCGACCTCAAGCTCGGAATCGTCATCGGTATTCTGGCCGTGCTCATGGCCGCGTACTCCCTCGTGCTTGACTTCGACTTCATCCAGAAGGGCGTCAACAACCGCCTTCCACGCAAGTACGGCTGGAGTGGTGCGTTCGGCATCATGATGACCGTCGTGTGGCTCTACGTGGAGCTGCTGCGAATCTTTGCCATCTCCCGCAATTAGCCAGACTCCGACAGCGACAAGCGCCCTCGTTCTGTGGAACGAGGGCGCTTTTTCGTATGCCACTCCCCCCACACTGTGGTTGGCTTAAGCAATGATTTCCACGAACCTGCACGCGCTACTCCCGCTCGAAGTCGACGGTACGACCGCCACCCTCGGCTACATCGGCAGCGCCATCGTGCTCCTCGGTCTCGCCTGGGTGGTCATCCTCGCCATCCGTCGCTACCTCAAGGCACCCAAGGACTGAGCCCCGGTTCCCGTCCGGTACACACACAGCAGGGCCGACTCTCGAGAGTCGGCCCTGCTGTCACGCTAGAGAGTGATTACTCCCACTCGATGGTTCCCGGCGGCTTCGACGTAACGTCGAGCACCACGCGGTTCA
>JBBRBV010000126.1:0-2953 GCA_038205545.1 Actinomycetales bacterium | reverse complement strand
TGTTGTCGTCGACCGCGGCACAGGGTCAAGCCTGTCTCGGCCTCGCATCGCTGGAAACACGACCCATGAACCTCACCGTTGGCGCTCGCTTCGCGAGCGGGGTGAAGGGCGGCGATGCCCGCTTCGGCCTCGGAACTTCGAAAGCCTTCGGCGGCGTGACTGTGCAGGTCGCGAAGTCAGATGGGATTAGCGGCACCGCGAAGGGCGTCGGGGTGGATGGCGGGCTCTCGTACCCCGTCGGGGCGAAAAAGCGCGCGATGCTCTGCCCGATTGCAGATGCGCAATATGCGAAGCTACCCGACGTCGACGCTGGCGAGGGTGTTAGTGTCTCGGGGAGTGGTACGGGGGTCGCCGCCGGTCTGGCGATCGGCGGATTGATCAACAACTCGTCGAGTGTCGGCCTCATCCCGTTCGCTGCACTGCGCGCGGCCTATGATCGCGTGAAGGTATCTGGCGGCGGCTTTTCGGAGTCGACCAGCGACACGTACGGGATCCTGTCGGGTGGGCTGAGTTTCGTGTTCAGCCAGAGCGTGCTGGTCCGGCCTATCGTGTCGGTGCCGATTGGCCTCGAGGGATCCGATCCGTCGTACGGCGTGGGCGTCTCCTTCGCCTTCGGCAAGCGCTGAGGTCGCATACGACCGGGCGCCGCGCGGCAGTTGACACGCCGCGTGACGCTGACGACGCAGACAAGGAACGGTCGGTGATGCACGAGTGTCTCAGGCGCACCGCCGACCATTCCTTTTCTGCACACCCGTCCCCGCTCGCGAGGAGGCATCGTATGACGAGCGTGCCCGATATCAGTCGCAAGCCCCGCGATGACGAGATCGACCGCCATGGTCTCTCGCATCAGGGCAAGGTGCGCGCGGACAACCAGGACAGCTTCCTGATGGCGTCGATTCACAAACGGATTGACGTGTCCGACACGAACCTCGATCTTGGCGACCGCATCCCAACAGGTGATCAACGTCTGGCGAACATTGCGATGGTGGCCGACGGCGTGGGCGGCGGTGTGGGCGGTGCGGAGGCGAGTGCGGTCGCACTCGAAGGCGCAATGGAGTATGTGAACAACTCGATGGCGGTGTACTACGGTGCGGCCACCGGCTCCGATGAGTTCGCCGAGTTGCTGCAAGCGGCGGCGATGCGTGCGCACGAGGCGGTGTTGGCCAAGCGCGCCGAACGTGGCGTGAAAGGAACGATGGCCACCACGCTCACACTCTACATCGGCGTCTGGCCCACCTACTACCTGCTGCAGGTTGGGGACTCGCGGTACTACCTCTGGCGCGAGGGGAAGCTCACGCAGATCACACGCGACCAGACCGTGGCGCAGGACCTGGTGGATGACGGCGTGCTCACCAAGTCGGCTGCCGCCCGGACGCCGTTCGCCAACGTGCTCTCGAGCGCGATCGGTAGTGACACTGCCGCACCGGTGGTGACGCAGCTCGAATCCGACTGGAACAACGTGCACCTGCTCTGTTCCGACGGTTTGACCAAGCATGTGAGTGACGAGCGGATTGCCGAGGTGCTTGGCAGCATGACCAGTGCGAAGCAGGCGTGCGAGCAGTTGCTGCAGGATGCGCTGGATGGTGGCGGGACGGATAACATCACGATCATTGTGGGGCGGACGGTGATGAAGGACGCGGGGTGAGCGAAGGCGGGATCGACTGCAACACCGCGCATGCCGCGCGAGGCGCTGGCGCCGACATCCGTACGCGAGGCCGGCAGACGCAGCGGGGTGCTCCCTGGTCGCAGTGCCGAAATGCGACCGCAGCCGATGACAACGCCCGGGACGCGTGCCAATTTGCGCGTCAGCGACGCTGGCGTTCCCCTCGTACGGAGAGATCACATGTGGCATGACCTCGGCCCCATCGAGGAGTTCACCCGCGCGCCGCTCACTGCCGCCATGATCGGACGGCTCAAGGTCGTGGTGACCCATCAGGATGGGCAGTTCGGAGTCCTGAACGGGGTGTGCAACCACGCCGGCGGACCGCTGGCCGAAGGACGGCTCGAGGGTGAGTACGTCGTCTGCCCGTGGCACCACTGGAAGTATCACTGCCGCACCGGTCAGGGCGAGCCTGGTTTTGAGCAGGACGCCGTACCGCGTTACGACGTGCGTGTCGAGGGCGGGCGCCTGCTGGCCTCCGAGGCGCCCGTGACGAAGCGCTCGCGCGGCGACCACCCGCCGCATCCGCTCGCGCGAAGGGTTGAGCGCGCGCCGGGCCCGGTCCGCGTCGTCGGCATCTCCACCACCAACATGGACGTCGCCTACCCGCGGTACTCCACCAGCGATGCGTTGCTCGAGATCGCGATGGCCGAGGCCACGCGGTTGGGCGCCGAGGCGAAGACGATTCGACTCGCGGAGCTGAAGTTCCGTCCGTGCGAGGGCTACTACTCCAAGAGTGCGCATGCCTGCACCTGGCCGTGCTCCATCACGCAGATGGACCCCACCGACCAGATGGACCGCGTGTACGAGGCCATGGTGCACTGGGCCGACGTCATCATCGTCGCCACACCGATTCGCTGGGGTGCCGCCGGATCGCTGTACTATCGGATGGTCGAACGGATGAATTGCGTCCAGAATCAGACGACGATCGCCAATCGCGTGCTGCTGCGAAACAAGGTGGCCGCCTTCATCATCACCGGCGGCCAGGACAACGTGCAGGGAGTGGCGGGTCAGCTGCTCGGCTTCTTCGGCGAGATCGGCTGCCACTTCCCGCAGTTTCCGTACATCGCTCACTCGCGCGGGTGGACCGCGGAAGACATGGAGCGCAACGTCGAAATCGTAAAGCACAGCAAGGAACTGCGTGACGGCGCCTGTGCGCTCATGGCGCGAGCCGTCGACCACGCGCAGCTGCTGCTCGACCACGAGCACTCGCCCCACGCGATGCAACGCGGCGGCAGGAAGGCGCATCGTCTCGTGCTCGAGGAGATCGGTGAGGACGCGGGACCGGCAGCG
>JBBRBV010000125.1:0-3371 GCA_038205545.1 Actinomycetales bacterium | reverse complement strand
AAGTCAGTCACGTCGAAGGCCACGAGGAGTGCAGCATGAGCGACAACACGCCAACGGACGGCACGAAGAACACTGAAACGGATGCTGCCACAGCGCCCGATCTGAACGCGACTGCGGAGGATTCTGCCGACCAGAGCGGTGTGCCGGCACACGCCGCGGAGGAGTCCGCCACGGGCGTTGCGCCAAAACCCGTGCAGGAGCCGATCGTCATCGACTATGACGCCATCAACGCCAACCTAAGCGCCGCCGAACGCGACGACGCCGAGGCCCAGGCCCAGGCCGCGGCCGCCCGCAACCTCTCGCCCAGGTCGACGGCCGCTCCGGTCGCCGCCACTGATGCCGACGCATCGAGCCTCACCGACGACTGGGCCGACGACTACGCCGATTCCGCTGCGCCTATCAATACGAGGCCCGCCGATACGAGGCCCGCCGAGACGGACACGAGCAGCTATGCGCCCGCCGACTCCGAGCCGGTGGTCCCTGTCGTTCCCGTGGCGCTCGTTGTGGGAGCGGCCGCCCCCACGGAGCCGCCCGTCGACTACGCCGCTGTCGCTGCCCCCCGTGACGCTCCGGCCGATCCCCCCGCCGCGGTCGCGCCGGTATATACACCCCCGGCGCAATCGCCCATTTACGTGCAGGCGCCGACCAAGCCCAAGGACAAGAGCAATCGCGGCGGCGGCATTATGATCGCCCTGCTCGCCACGGTGGTTTTCGCGGTGCTCTATGCCATCGCCGCGTTCATCATCATCGGCGTGACGAGCAGCACCATTGCCGTGACACTGACCGGATTTAGCGCTTTCGCCGCACTGCCGGTCTTCTATATTCCCATCATCTTCTTCTTCCTCACCTACAGCGCGCTGATCGCGGTGATCAATCGGGGCGGCTGGTGGGCGCACGTGCTCTTCGGATTCCTCGTCGCCGTCGTCGTGTACTTCTCTTATATCGGCGGGGCGATGCTCGGTCTGGTCTTTGACGGACGGGCGGATGGTCTCAACCCGGCCGAACTCGGTCGCATCGTCAGTACACTGTGGCTGAACCCGGGCGCCATCGCCGCCGGGCTCATCGCCCGCGAGGTGCCGATCTGGTTCGGAGCCTGGATCGCCCGCCGCGGACGCCAGGTCACCGCCCGCAACGCTGAGGCGCGCACCGAGTATGAGCGCCTGCTGGCCGACGGACCGCAGGTCACGCGCTCCTAACCAGCGCTGCATGCGTATAAGCCCCGGCTACCGTGATGGCAGCCGGGGCTTCGTGCTGCGCCGGGGCTAACGCTGGAGCTTGCGCCGGGGCTTACGCTGGAGCTATGCGGGAATACCGAAAGTACGCGATCACCATGATGGCCTTCTCGGTCGTGCTCTACGCGGCATTCATCGTCGCCTCGTTCGGGGTGCTCAGCCTGCTATTGAATCGTGACGTCATCAACGAAACGGATGCCGGCGCGCTCCTCGGCCCCATCATGGTCACCACCGCGGTCCTCGCGCTGGTCTGGGTTCTCCTCAGCGCGGTTCTGCGCTCGCCGGAACGCTTGACCCAGGTTCCGCCGCTACCGATTTTTGTTGCCGGAGTGGCTGCCTACGTGGGCTATTGCGTCTCCGGCGGCGTTATTTACAGCATCGGCACCGGCGAACTCTTCCGCTCGGTCACGTTCATCGGCGGCGAGATGACGAGCCCGTTCGCGATCGCCGTGATGGTCACCGGATGGCTCATCGGCTTCCTGTTCTTCGTGGTGCTTCTTGCCAAGCCCGATGGTGCTGGCGCCCCCGCCTGGCCGTGGGAGAAGAACGACGAAGACTAGCCCCGGCCCGCCGGTGGCATTTCGTTGGCGAACTGCCGTAAATGGCTCCATGCTCCCGCGCGACGCGCCACCTTGTGCCCCATGAAGCGAGTTGACGGTGCCTTTCTGGCACGTCGCGCGCACGTCTGTCACTGACGAGACCAATTCTGGCCTCTCGCGCGCGGTGGCAGACGAGTACCCTTATGAACTATGGATAGGTCCATCGAGTCGCGCGTCAACCACGAGGTTGAGAACTGGCTGCGTTGGATCACCCGTTGGCGCCCCGCGACGCACCGTGGCCGGGCCCGCCTCTGTCAACAGTGCTTCGGTTCACCCATGGTCGCCGCTGCCGGACTCGCCGTGGACGTACCCCACGTCGTGCAGCATGCCCTGTCGATGCGCATGAAGATTGTCATCGACGCCTCGGTCGACGAATACACCGAACTCAACCTGCCGCTGCTGGCGCACGAGCTGAACCTGAGTGAGCGCCGCGAATCGGCCCAGGCCTACCGGCCAGCGGAGGGCCTCGACCCGGAATTTCGCGGGCTCGATCTCGATCCGCAACCCGCAGTGGATGCCCCGTACCTCTTCACCTTCAGCGAGCTCGCCGACCAGCAGCCGCTGCCCGCAGAGTCCCCGGCCACTGATGCCGCCGATCAGGACCACGAGCTCCGCGTTCCCGCACCCCCGGCGGCCTCCGATCCGCTCCCGCCGCTCAGCCCCGAGGAAAAGGCGGCGCTCACCGCCGAGTTGCGCCTCGCCGACGAGTTCGCCACCCAGGTCGGCCGTCGAGTCTGCGCCCAGCTCACCCAGGAGCGGCCGCGTCTGCTTGCGGCGATTGCACAGTTCGTCGAGCCCCAGGTTCAGGCCTTGCTCGCCGACCTTGAGAGCACTCTCGACTCCCCGCTGTGGCCGCGCAATCCTTAGCGGGGAGCGGCATCCGCTCTTACGCCGACCGGGCCCACCGTATGAACGCGGGCCCAGCATATAAACTGGGCCCACGTTCGGGGCCCGGGCCCCGAACGCGCGAAACGGGGCGGGTTGGGGTGCGCGACGGCGGGCCTGACGGGGGAGCGCGATCCATTTGACCGCCGAGGTTGCGCCGGGCTAGAATTGCGTGGTGTGCGCTTTGTCGTTCACCTGAATTATGCCCTCACGATGTTCGCATCGAGGTAGCACCAGGTCGAGATGTGCACACATGCAGGGTTGCTCAACGAGCAGCCCCCACGGCATACCCACCAAAAAAACGCGCGAGTAATCGTGTGGGTTCAAGCGGGTCCAGATGAACTCGGTCGAAAGATCGAATGCTAACCATCACAACGCTGTCACCGTGCAGCAATAACAAGGAGTAATTAGTGCCCACCATTCAGCAGTTGGTCAGGAAGGGCCGCAGCCCCAAGGTCACCAAGACCAAGGCTCCCGCCCTGAAGTCCAACCCGCAGCAGCGCGGCGTTTGCACGCGCGTGTACACGACCACCCCGAAGAAGCCCAACTCGGCTCTCCGCAAGGTCGCCCGCGTCAAGCTTTCCAACGGCACCGAAGTCACCGCCTACATTCCCGGCGAGGGCCACAACCTGCAGGAGCACTCGATGGTGCTCGT
>JBBRBV010000124.1:0-3422 GCA_038205545.1 Actinomycetales bacterium | reverse complement strand
CCCCACCAACGTCAACAACGGCGTACTCCTCTGCTGGTACCACCACCACACCATCGACACCAGCGGCTGGACAATCCGCATGATCAACGGCCGACCCCACCTACGCGGCCCCCTCCTCTGGGACCCCACCCAAACCTGGCGACCCGCCCACGCCCACCGCGCCAACACCCCCAGCAGCAACCCACCTTGGGGCGAACCCGACTGGCGCACGTAGCAGGCCTTCTGATGGCTCAATTTCGGCAATACAGCCAGCTGGTTCTGGGCAGGTTCAGCCCGACCCGACCCGACCCGACCTGTACCTGTACCTGTACCAGTACCTGTGGACGACGTCATTGGCCGCACCAGTCCGTCAACACTCAACAACGAAGCACTCAACAACGAAGCGGTCGGCCAGTACCTCAGTCAGCTGCCACACGAAGCAGCAATTCCCCGATAGTGCGCTGCGCCGGCCGCGGGTGCGCGGCGCAGGCCGCTACTGCGGAGTCAGGAGGCTGCGCGTGCAGCCGTGTCGAATTGCAGGCGCTCGTGAACGGTGCGAGTCATTCCCACGGTGGCGAGGTCGGCGAGGCGAGCGAGGTAGGCGCTGCGGCGGGCCGGAGCAATTCGGGATTCCGGCTGGTAGGCGGCCGCGGTCTCGGCTTCGTCGGCGTAGTGCGTGCTGAGGCCATCGCGCAGCAGACGGATCGCCTCGGCGCGCATTTGGGACACCGCGGAATGCGTGGTGCCAAGCTCGGCGGCGATGTCTTTCACCGGGCGATCGTCGAAGTAGATCTGCTCAACGATGGCCCGCATTTTCTCGGGCAGGGCCGCAATGGCCGCTCGTAGGTAGACCAGGCGTTCGGTGGAGAGCAGCGACTCCTCGGGCATGGCCGTATCGGCCACGAGAAACTCGGCCGTGGTGTCGTCGAGGGCTGAGAGGGTGCGGGCCGCGTCGGCGAGGCCGGCCGCGGCGGTGTCCCGGTCAACGCCGAGGGCGTCGGCGATCTCGTTCACGTTCGGGGTGCGCCCGAGCGCGGCCGACAGCGTCTCCTGCACGGCCAGAGTCTCTTTGATGCGGCGTCGCGCCGAGCGGGTGGCCCAATCACTCGAGCGCATATCGTCGGCGAAAGCCCCGATGATGCGACGGCGGGCGAAGGCTCCGAAGGGTACTCCGAGGGCGGGGTTGAAGGCATCCGCTGAGGTAATGAGGGCGACCGCACCGGCCGAGGCGAGGTCATCGCGGGACAGGTGACGGGCCTTGGCCCAGACCTCCGAAACGAGGTAGCCAACAAGAGGCAGATTCTCGACGACGAGGGCATTGCGCTCAGTACGGTTCACGTGCAGGCCCCCAAGACAGAAAAAACCACGATTGTGTGTGCAACATGAGGCTTCTGCATCCCCGCGGGAGCCTCGATCTCTGCTTTCACAAAACTACCGCACGGTTGGGTAAATGGGTAGTGAAAATCACAGGCAATAGAACGATGGTTACCCCCTTTTATGGGGCCTTTTTTCAGAGTCCAAATCTAGGATTGGCGCTGGCCGTGCTTACATCTCGCGATGCGGGGTCGATAGTGACTCATAACGAGATACCGCACGGGCAACGACCCGTGCCTCACAAAGCGAAACGGTGGTTGGAGCAATTCATGGGCGCAAATGAACTCTCAGCTCTGCTCTGGCGGGAGCGCGAGCTTCTCGAGCTGCTGGTTTTCAAACTCGAAGAAGAACAGCTTCTGCTGCAGGGCGGCAAGTCCCGCTGGCTGCAACACGCCACCCGGGAGGTCGAGCAGGTGCTCAACCACGTGCGCGAGGCCGGCCTTTCTCGTTCCGTGGAGGTGGCCGCACTCGCCCCCCAGTGGGGAACGGCCGAAGACGCCACCCTGCGAGAGCTCGCCGCCAATGCTCCCGCCGGACCGTGGGGCGAAATCTTCGCCGCCCATCTCAAGGCCATGGGCGATCTCACCACCCAGATCAAAGAGCTGCGCGACACCAACGAACGCTTCATTCGTGCCGCTGCCCGCTCCACCCAGGAGACCATGACCACGGTCAACGCCAACCCCAAAACGTACGACGCGAGCGGAGTGACCGACGCCCCGGTGACCGGCGCCCGCATTTTCGACCGCAACCTCTAACGTGAACGACCAACGAGAAGAACGGAGAACACGGTGAGCACATTTGGTGGCTTGAACACCGCGTACACCGGCCTCGTTGCCGCACGCCAAGGCCTCGACGTGGTCGGTCAGAACATAGCCAATGCCAATACGGATGGCTACACCCGGCAGCGCATATCCACCTCCGCTCTCGGCGCCACCGCCGAAACCGGCGTCTTCACCCAGGGTGCCCGGGTCGGCGAAGGCGTTGCCCTGGATGGCATCACCCGTCTGGCCAGCGCCCAGCTCGATGCCCGCGTGCGCGCCACCGCTTCTACCGCCGGCTACACGGCGGTGCGTGCCAATGCCCTGGCCTCCGTGGAAGACTCACTCAACGAACCCGGCCCCGACGGCATCTCGGCCAAACTCGACGAGTTCTGGGCCGGCTGGCAGGCGCTCTCCAATGGCACCGACACCGCGGCCCCCGCCGCACTGCTCCTCGGCACGACCGGCGAACTGATCACGCAGATCTCCGCGGGCTACCAGGCCGTCTCCGATCAATGGTCGTCGGTGCGCAGCGACGTGAACACCATGGTCTCCGAGCTCAACGGCGCCGCCACCCAGGTCGCAGCGCTCAACGTGCAGATTCGCCAGACCCTCGCCACGGGCGGCACGGCCAACGAACTGCTCGACCAACGCAGCACTCTCACGACCACGATCGCCGCCCTCACCGGCGCGAGCGTGAGAGAGCAGACCGACGGCACCGTGAACGTTCTCGTTGGCGGCAACGCGCTCGTGTCGGGCGGCACCGCGCACCAGGTCAGCGTTACGGGTTCACGCGTCCTGCAAGACGGCCTGCCAGTGGCGCTGGTCTGGGCCGACAACGCACAGACCGCCGTGACCATGGACGGCGGAGAAATCGCCGGCGCACTGTCACTGCTCGGACCGGCCGCTGGTGGCGCCGGCGGCGCTCTGGCCGAGGCTGCCGCCTCCTACAACTCCTTTGCCAGCGACCTGGCCTCGAAGGTCAATACCATCTACACAACCGGCATCACCCAGACAAATGCACGCGACCAGCCGTTCTTCACGGTCGATGGCACTGCACCCGCCGCGCAGGGTCTGCGTATCGATCCGTCGACATCCGCTGGTCTGGCCGTTCGTGCGCCGGGTGCCGGCGCCTATGACGGTTCCATAGCGGATGCTATCGCCCAACTCGGCGCCGGATCTGCCGTGAACGCTGATGGCACGGCGACCGTCTCGCCGAGCACCGTCTGGTCGGATTTTGTCACCAGGACCGGTGTACTCACCCAGACCGAACTGCAATCCGCGGCACTGGCCAGCTCGACCGCCTCGGGA
>JBBRBV010000123.1:0-3424 GCA_038205545.1 Actinomycetales bacterium | reverse complement strand
CGGCGATGAAGAGCCCGCTGCTGGGCAACTGGGCCGCGATCTCGCCGGGGGTCCGCGTGATCCCGGTCGCGATCGTGGTGCCAACCAGGACGGCAAGGCCGAAGGCCACGCCGAGGACCTGGTGGAGTTTGCCGCGAGACGGGGGAACCATTGAGATCCTGTGAAAACGGTAGGGCGGGAAAGGTATCACGCAAAGCGTGCGAAAAACCAAAACGGCACCCCAAGTGGGGTGCCGTTGGTTACGCGGAGCGCGGGCTCGTTCAGGCCGCGTTCTTCTTGCGGCGCCGCGCAGCACCCATTGCCACGAGACCCGAGGCCAGCAGCGTCATCGTTGCGGGTTCTGGGACGGTGGAACCGGTCGGGACCGAGGCGAAGAACTCTGGGTTCGGCCCATTCCAGGTGAACGACTCGCCGGACACTGGAGCCGCCGACCGCGCAGCATTCGCGACGAGAATGACCGTGGCCCCTGAATTCACGAAGACACTGAAGAGGGTCGCTGCGTTGCATGGGTCACCCACGCAACTGCTCCCACTGTCACCGAGATAGTTCGTGCCGAGATTGGTCGGGTCGAAGAAACCCAGATACAGTGAAAAGAAAGGAATGTGGGTGGAACCAATGGAGGTCTCACTCAGGAACTCGGCGCTGAAAATCTGCATCGCTGCAGTCGAATTCTGGAAGCCAAACAACGTGTAGGACGACGGGCCCGTGAAGCTTCCCGGAAAGCTCTTGGCTGTTCCTGCGACAGAGGGGTCCCCGTCCCGGAACAGGCGGTCGGCCATGGTCGACTCATTGCCGGTCCAATTGTAGATGTTCTGTGCCGAGACAACCGGTGCCACAGCGAACAGCATGGCAATGGTTGAGGCCGCGGTGATGCTGGATCGGAGGAATCGCATTCAAGCTCCAGTGAGGAAAGAGTGCCCGAGCAGGTCAGTCGCCTAGCCTCGAGGTGGTGCCGGGTGGGGTATCGCATTTAGGCGAGCAAGATTCGGTCCACCCGCGACACCGCATTCTTGCCCTGGTGAGGGAGCGGGAGTGTGGTCGAGTCACCACACATTGTTTCGTTGACGGGACGCAATGCCGCGGCTCGGCGGTCGGGCCTAAGTTTCGTGCGTGCCCACCACCAAACGCTCCTTCCTCGGCGCCCTCACCTGCCCCACCATGGGCTGGTACGAGCAGCACGCCGGCGGCGGCACGCCCGCCCCAGGCCTGCAGTGGCGGTTCTTCGAGGGGCAGCTCGTGCAACGGCTCGCCCGCGAGTGGCTGGGCGAAGGCGCGCTGCTGCCTTCGGGTCGGACCGAGATGGCGCTCGAGCACAGCCGCGTGGCAATCGACGATCCGGCCAGCACACTTCTCTTCGAGGCCTCGTTCGCAGCCGATGGCGCGGTGGCGCGCGCCGATGCGCTCCGCCGAACCGCCGACGGCTGGGAACTGATCGAGATCAAGGCCGGCAGCAGTCGCGACGACACACCGCTCAAGCCCGACCACATCGACGATGTGGCCTACACCTGGGCCGTGCTGTCGGCCGCTGGTGTACCACTCACCGCCGCGTCCCTCGTGATGGTCAACGCCGATCACGTCGAGGGGAGCGGCAGCGAACCGCTCACCATCCGCGACGCTACCGCAGAGATCACCGAACGCGCCGCATTCTTCCGCGACAACCTTCCCGATGTCGCCCACCAACTCGCCGGTGATCGCCCCGAGCCGACACTCATCTATGAGTGCCGCCACTGCGATCACTTCGGTGTCGACTGCATGGGTGTCGGGATCCCCGACCCGCTGTTCGACCTGCCGGGTCTCCGCGTGCAGCGCTGGGACAAGCTGATCTCGTTCGGCGAACGGATCTCCGATCTTCCGCTCGATGCCGACTTGACCGACAACCAGGCCGCGTACGTCGCGGTCGTCCGATCGGGCACGCCCGCCATCGATCACGACGTGCTGAAGCGCCTCGACGACATCACATACCCGATCCACTACCTCGATTTCGAGGCCATCCAGCCCGCATTGCCGTGGTTTGCGGGTACCGGCCCGTACCAGAAGCATCCGTTCCAGTACTCACTCCATGTGCGGCCCGCGGCCAACGCACAACTCGAACACCACGAGTACCTCGCACCCGCCCTCGGTGATTGGCGCCGCGAGTTCGCCGAGTCGCTGCTTACCGCGCTCGGCGACCGCGGATCGGTGCTGGTCTACTCCAGTTACGAGTCACAGGTCTTGAATCAGTTGGTCACGTGGTTTCCCGATCTCGAGGCGCGCATCGACGCAGTGCGGAAGCGGCTGTTCGACCTGGAGAAGGTCGTCAAGAAGGGCTACCTGCACCCCGCCTTTCGCGGCAAGAGCTCGATCAAGAAGGTGTTGCCGGTCATCGCACCCGATTTGTCTTACGATGCACTCGATGTCGCCGGCGGTGAGGATGCGATGGCGGTGTTCGGGTTCATGTACCTGGGCGAGTACCCGGAGCACGACCATGCACGCCACCGTACCGCGCTGCTTGAGTACTGCAAGCTCGACACGGCGGCGATGGTGCGGGTGCACGAGGCGCTGGAGGGCGTGAGACGTGAGAATCTGTCACGCCGAACGGAGTGAGGCGGCGGAGCCGAGTGGATGGTACGAAAGCCACGCTCGGCCCCCTCGCTGCGCTCGGGGTGACAGCATCCCGCTGCTCGTTTCTCGTTTCTCGTACCCCGCGTTATCGTTGACCTTCCCTCCGGAGGTCCCATGCCTCTCCCGCGTCCCATCAAGTGGTTCGGTATCGGCCTCGCCGTGGCCCTCGCCGTCATCGCCTGCTCCAACCCGGACAGCTCGCGATCGTCGCGTGCCTACCCGCCGACCAGGACCGTCGATGTCGTCGACGACTACCACGGCACCAAGGTCGCCGATCCCTACCGCTGGCTCGAGCAGATCACCTCGCCCGACGTCGCGGAATGGGTAGCCGCGCAGTCCGCGTTCACCGATCAGATGCTCACATCCGACACCCTTCGCCAGACGCTGATGGCACGCTGGCGCATCCTCGCCGCCGGATGGGATTCGCTCGATGCCGAATCCGGAGAATCGGAGACGGGCCCGGGCGAGCTGATCGACCCCATGCAGTACGGCCCCACGATGACCATCGCTGACGTCATCCCGTCACCCGACGCGCGCCACGCGATCTATCAACTCTCCCCCGGCGGCAGCGAGTGGGTCACCACCCGCATCGCACGGCTTTCCGACAGCACCGACATCGGCGACTCGCTCACCGGCATGCTCTGGGAACCCTCCATCTGGTCGGCCGATAGCCGCGGCTTCTTCTATGTCCATCAGTATGCCCCCGGACCAGGTGAGGGCTTTGCTCTCCGCGGACCGTCGGTGCGCTACCACGTCCTCAACACGCCACAATCTGCCGATCGCATCCTCTTCGCCACCCCGGAGCAGGGCGTCGAGCGGATCC
>JBBRBV010000122.1:0-3480 GCA_038205545.1 Actinomycetales bacterium | reverse complement strand
GTCGTCGGGGGCTGGGTTGCTAACGTGCTGCTCGGTCGCGATGTTGTCTCGTTGAGTGCCCTCCAGGCCCCGCGGGCTGTGTTCGAAGAGTTTGCTTCACGTCCCAAGCCGCCGGCTCCGGCGAAAGCTCCCGCTGAACCCTCCAATGCGGCGGCGGCACCCCGTGCGCCGCGTAAGCCTTCGGTCAAGGCTGCTGCCGCAGCGGATGCCACTCCCGCCGCCAAAAAGGCGGCCGCTGGGGCATCCGCTTCGAAGTAGCTCTCTTCACCGGCGCTGCCGGGCGACTTCATCGTCCGGCAGCGCCTACTACGCTGTAACTGCCCGTTCACGGGCGCGCCCCCATAGCCCAATCGGCAGAGGCAGACGACTTAAAATCGTCACAGTCTGGGTTCAAGTCCCAGTGGGGGCACCACGAATATTTCTACGCTGATCTGGGCTTTAACTTGTTGACGGGTGCCTCAGGTGCCCCGTTTGCCCACACTTTGCCCACACTTGAAATCATTCGGGCCTGATCGAGGGCCACTGCAACGCTGTCCAGGTCGTCGTCGAAGAGGTCCGCGTACACGTCGAGGGTCATCGCGGCCGAGGCGTGGCCGAGCATCCGCTGCCGCGCTTTGGCGTTCGCGCCGGCGGATACGGCCAGGCTCGCGGCGGTGTGCCGAAGGTCGTGGGGCGTGACGCGCGGGAAGGCCGGATCGACTTCCCGGGCACGCTTGAGGGCGTAGACCAGCCAGCCATCGCGCGTCGACGGTGTGCGCTGGTGCAACAGTCCATTGCCGAACAGGATCTGGTCGGGCGTCTTATCGGCGCAGAGCAGCGCCAATCGCTCCGTCAGGAACGGTGGGAACGGAACCGTGCGCGCCTCGTGCGACTTGGGTGTGCCGAGGAGAATCTTGCCGCCGACCCGCAGGGCGTTTTCGCGTACCGCCAGACGCCTCCGGGCGAGGTCTACGTCTCGCACCCGCAATCCGGTCACCTCGCCCCAGCGCAAGCCGGTGTAGGCGAGGGTCAGTATGACTGTTCCGTGGGTCGTCGCCGAGGTTGAGAGCAGGTCCACCTGCTCGTGCGAGAGAGTACAGCACCCTCCGCGATGAGATTCTTCGGTCGTGCGCATACGCTCAGAGCATTGTCCAGTGGACGATTGCAGCGTACGGCTCCCACTATCGGGGGTGCTCCCTGGCTGGAGGACCGCTAGCTTGGATGTGTGGACGTGCTCAATGGTGAACGGACAGCGCTGCTGCTGAGGCTGCGGCAGGTGCGTGATCGCATCGATCGGGAGTTTGCCAGTCCTTTGAATGTCGACGAGTTGGCTCGAGGGGTTTCGATGTCGGCGGGCTGGTTGAGTCGCGAGTTTCGTGCAGCGTACGGGGAGCCGGTGTACAGCTATCTGATGACTCGACGTATTGAGCGGGCCATGACGATGCTTCGCAGTGGGGAGTTGTCGGTAACAGCAATCTGTTTCGAGGTGGGGTACGGGTCGGTCGGCACGTTCAGCAACCGTTTCAAGGAGCTAGTGGGTATGAGCCCGTCAGAATATAAGAAGGCGGCGGAGGCGGATTTGGCCGGGGTGCCCCCGTGCGTTGCGAAGTTGGCATCTCGACCGGTCAGGAATCGATAAGCGCCGGCGGTCTAGCGCCCCTATGGTCGTGGTCATGAACGTCTCTATCAACACCGCGTTCCTGCCCCACCTCGACCCCGAAGCATCGCTTCACTTCTACAAGGAAGTGCTGGGCTTCGAGGTACGAAACGATGTCGCGTACGAGGGCATGCGGTGGATCACCGTGGGCCCCAAAGACCAGCCGGATGCGTCGATCGTTTTATCACCGCCGGCGGCCGACCCGACTATCAACGATCAGGAGCGCGAGACGATCCTGGAGCTGATGGCGAAGGGTAGCTACGGGGCGATCATTCTCACTGCGGAGAACCTCGACGACACTTTCGAGAAGCTCGAGGCTGCCAACGTTGAGATCATCCAGGAACCAACCGACCAGGACTACGGTTGGGGGGCTGCGCCGTCCGCGACCCCGCCGGTAATACCATCCGCATCAACCAGCGGGCCCAGTAGGGCCACCGGCGGCCATCATGATCACAACGCTGGACAAGGTCGACTTACCTTCTGCAAGTCCCGAGCGTGCTCGCGCGTTCTACACGGCCGTCTTTGGTCTTGCCCCCGCCCAAGATGATGCCCCGCTTGACCTCTATGGGGCAGGAATCCTCTCGTTCGGATCGCCGCCGGCTCGAACGGGCGCCTGCCGCGCACTGGTAGTTGCGAACTACCTAGTACCTCAGCCTTTAGACGTTACCGGCATCCTGGATGCAGCCTCAGCGGCGGGCGCAGAGGCGCTAAAGCCAGGGAAAAAAGGATTCTTCGGCGGCTTCTCGGGATCGTTTCGCAGCCCAGACGGGTCCATCTGGAAAGTCGCCTCAGCCCACAAGAAAGACACCGGGTCGCCCTCTTCCCCCACACGTCCGACAGAGATTGTCATCATCCTGGGCGTCACGGACATGGCCGCGTCTGGCACCTTCTACGAATCCCATGGATTCACCGCAGACCGAGACTACGGAACGAAGTTCGTCGATTTCACTTTCACCAGTCCATCCTTCCGGCTGGGCCTCATGCCGCTGAAAGCATTGGCGAAGGATGTCGGTGTTGATCCCGGTGATGGCCAGCGAGGCAGCCCCATCGCCCTTGTCTCGAACAGCCTGCAGCACGGCGACCGCTCGACGATCGAAGACCCCGATTCGGTTGTTTGAGCGCGCTCGTCGATGAACCAGAACAATGGCCCCGCAACACCACTTCGAAAGGATGACCATGGCTGAGGATGAAGGCTTCGACGAACGCGAACGGGCGGCCATGCGCGAGCGCGCAGCGGAAGGAAAGAAAGCCGATAAGCGAAAGAAGTCCAGCAATAAGGCTGCCGCGGAAGCGAAGGACGTCTTCGACGCGATCAGCGCACTCTCGGACGCGGACCGACGAATCGCGGTGTGGCTGGACAAAGTGATTACCGCTGCCGCACCCGACCTCACACCTCGACTCTGGTACGGAGCACCCGCCTACGCGCACGAGGGAAAAGTACTCTGCTTCTTCCGCACCACCAACAAGGACGGGGTGAGGTGCACCGTGTTCGGATTCCAACAAACAGCCAACCTCGACGACGGCAAATTCTGGCCGACATCATTCGCAGTAGCCGACATCGACGAAGCTGCAGCAAAACAGATCAAGGAACTCATCCTTCGAGCAAAATCGTAGACCGAGAGGGATCCGGGCGCTGAGCCTCATCCGCAGGCAGCAACCGCGCTTCGGACACACCAACGCACTACAAAGTGTTCCGACGGCCGTTCCCCATGCGGGCGGCCGATCCGTGCGAAAAGTGGTCTAGAGCGTGCTCTCGAGATGACGGGAAATGCCGTCCAGTGATCGTCCGGATTGCGGTCATGCTGTCATCGCGACCGCGATGTGCTCCGCGGTTCGGCCTGGTG
>JBBRBV010000121.1:0-3633 GCA_038205545.1 Actinomycetales bacterium | reverse complement strand
CCCCACGTCCCCACCCACGACAGGCGCGAGCGCCTCGAAGTAGGCGCGGGTCGCGTCGTTCATCTCGACCGGAAACCGGAACGCCTGCAACCGGCCGAGCGCCTGGGCGAGCTGGTAGATCGCATTGTCGACCCGTGGCGTCGACGAGTGACCGCCGGGATTGGTGACCGTCAACTCGAACGTGGCGTAGGTTTTCTCGGAGGTCTCGACCAGGTAGTGCGACGCCTGCCCCGCCTCGTCGAATACTCCACCACCGGCATCGGCGTTGAGCGCGAACTCGGCGTCGATCAGCGCACGATGCGTGGTGCCAAGCGCCTGGGTCGTGAGCATCAGCGTCTCCTCGTCACCGGTGAAGGCGATGATGAGATCGCGCGTCGGTACGAAGCCCTCCGCCTTGAGCCTGAGGAAGGTCGTCGTGAGCATCGTCACACCGAACTTGTCGTCGGTCGCACCGCGGCCGAAGAAGTAGCCGTCCTCCTCGGTGAGGGAGAACGGATCACGGACCCAGTCCTCCCGTTTGGCATCGACCACGTCCATGTGTGCCGTGAGCAGCACCGGCTTGAGGCCACTCGAACCGTCGCCGCGGTAGCGCACCACCAGCGACGCGGTCTGCTCGCTGTCGGGCAGGGTGAGCGGCAGCACATGCACATCCGCCGCCGAAAAGCCGCCGGCACGGAATCGCTCGGCGAGCCGGTTGGCGAGGGTGGGGACCAGTCCCTGCCCCTTGGCGGTGCGCAGCGCGATCGCCTCGCGGTAGATGTCCAGTGCCTGCTGCTGGTAGGGCGCGGTGTAGTCGCCACTATGGGTCTGCGCGGCGGCCGGTGCCGCGAAGAGCAGGGTCGCGGCGACAACGACGCGGGAGGGATGGCGCATGAGAGTGTCCGGGGTTCCGGGAGATGAGAGGAAACTGCGGATGTGGGAGTGTACCCGGCTCGGTCGATGGTGGCCAGCGGCTGATCGCTGACCAGCCCGCCATGAGCTCGTGGCTAAAGCCACGGCTCGGCTATGGGAGCTAAAGCGCCCTGGCTCCGATTTGGGACATGCATCGCTGCCACTGAAATGCACTGGCGCTGGGCAAGGCGGGTTTACCCCGCCCTCTGTGCCGAGCCGAGCCGCGGCACTCTGGCCGCGGTTTGGTCTGCGAATAGGAGGAGTCGGGGCGGCCTGTCACCCCGAGTGCAGCGAGGGGGCTGCGCCCGACCTCCGTACCATTCTTTCGGCTCCGCCGCCTCACTGCGTTCGGCGTGACAGCGTCCGCGGTTTGGTCCACGAATGAGCGGAGTCCCCCCCCTACAACATCGGCTCGGATCACGGCGTCATCGACTTGGTCGCCGACAGCTGTTCGCGTCCAATTGCGTCGAACAGTGTGACGTGAAACACCGGTCCATCCCTCTCAAGCCTCGCCGACCCACGCGTCGCTTCGACGAAATACCCGCCACCCTCCTCGGCGAACAACCGCGAGCGGAAACCACCCGGCCGCTCAATGACGAGCGTCTCATCCTCGAACGTCACCTCGACCAGCTGTTGGCTCGCCGTCCGATACGTCCCGACGAAGCCACGGTCGCGCACGCGGTCGTCACCGAGCAATTGATGGGCGCGCGGGTTCGCGACCGAATCACCGCGCAGGATCGCCGCGATGTCAGTCACTGTCCGCCCGAGTGTCTGGACATTGTTGAGCACGATGATCGTTCGGTGCGTCCCCGGAATCCGCATGATGTAACAGGTGAACCCCGGCAACCCACCACTGTGCTCGTAGGTCACGCCATCGATACCGTGCTTGATGAACCAGCCGTAGCCGTACCCCTCGAGGCCGGGAGTAAAGATCGAATCGAGTGCAGCCTTGGGTAGCAACTGCTTGGTGTACAGCGCCTGATCCCACTTGTACAAGTCACGCGCCGTCGTGATCAGGCCGGCCTCCGCTTGCGGTGGCTCCATCTTCTGATACACCGCATTCCGGATGTTGTCGGCGCGCAAGCCTGCGTAGTAACCACGTGGCATCGTGCCAGGCAGCAACTGATAGCCTTCGGCGCGGTTCTGGATCAGCACATCGGAGCGATCCTGCGCACTGAGCGTCATGCCAAGTGGTACATGGATGCGCTTCTGGAGGAACGCATCGAGAGGCATCCCGCTCGCTCGCTCGATCACCAATCCCAGGATGACGTAGGCCGTATTGCTGTAGTTGAACTGTGTGCCAGGCTCGAAGTCGAGCGGAAACGTGCGCGCGTATTGCACGATGCGCTCCGACGCGTGTGCCGACGACATGAAATCGGAGTAGGCCTGCGTCGAGTACCCGCCGAACCACGATTCGTAATCGGAGATCCCCGACGTGTGGCGGAGCAGATTGTGAATCGTGATATGGCCCCACGACGCTGGCAGCGAGTCGACGTACTTGGTGATTGGATCGTCGAGCCGGAGCGCGCCATCCTGTGCGAGCATCATCGTGGCGAGCGCCGAGAATTGCTTGGTCACCGATGCCACGCGGAAGCGGGTGTCGGGGGTGTTCCGGACACCCAGCTCGAAGTTGGCGAAGCCGAACGCGGTGTCGACCAGGATCTTCCCCTGTTCTGCCACCAACACACTGCCGTTCACCTGCCCGAGGTCGGCGACGGCGTGCAAGTACGTGTTGAGGCGCGCAATGCGCGGATCGGGTCGCTGCGCCGGCAGCACGCCGATCAGAAGAAGCAGTGCGGCGACAATGGTGGGGAGGCGCTTCATTGGGGTGACTTCCTGGATGGTGAGATGGGGGAATCTATGATGTCCGCGACGGCCAGCGGAACTCCGCGGCGCGGCTCCCGCCATGCATCCATGCCCGCGTGCTCCCGCGAAGCCCCGTGCCATGCATCGATGCTGTCGTGCTCCCGCGAAGCCCCGTGTACGGGCGCAGCATGCTGCGCCCGCTTGGCCGCATTCATATGCTCGCCGGCATCACGGGCGCAGCATGCTGCGCCCCTACTCCAGCATCTCGCGGATCACCTCGAGCGCGAGCGGCGCGTCCTCGGGCGTGACGCGCAGCTTGACCGGACCGGTCACATGATTGAACCCACCCATCACGCGGCCGATGCCGAACAGGTCCTGCACCCCCTCGCCACCCGACACGTAGGGAATCCCTTCGCCGTCGAGCGCGAGCTTCGCCATGATCAGCTCGACCGAATCGGTGCCGGTGTAGACGACCACAAGCTTCTCATCCCTGGACATTGTGTCCTCCTGAATTGGCTGCGATCCGCCCCGCCCTCGACCCCGAGCAAGCGAAGCGAGTCGCGGGGGAGAGCGGCGGGGCCTGAGCCCCCCGCCCTCGAACGCAGTCAGAGCGGCGGGGGCGGGGAAGATCGGCCGCAGGACGGATTACACCAACGCCTCGTACGTGCAACCGCGTTCCTGACAGAGACCAACCAGCATCGTATGCGCGGGCACCAGCTTCACGTGCGACAGCAGATTGGCCCTGAGCTCCTGGTAGACCGTCTGGGGGCTCTGGTTCGTCTGTCCAGCAATGCTGGCGGCGACGCCGTGCAGCGCGTTATTGCACTGCCAGAAGATCACGCCACGAGCAACCAGCGCGGACACCGTCATCCCCTTCACCATCGGCGGCGCGTCGTCCGGAACGCTCAACATCACATTGTGCGTCGCCCACTCGCC
>JBBRBV010000120.1:0-3720 GCA_038205545.1 Actinomycetales bacterium | reverse complement strand
CGCGTCGCAGGTCGAGCGCAAACAGCGACCAGTGGCGGCCATCATCAAGCTGAACCAGTGGCGTGAGAGTGCCCGACGGAGTGGCTTGCCACGTGAACTGCGTGATCCACGTCGTGCGAGTTTCGGTGTCGCCCTGTGCATTGGCATCGGACGCGTGTAGGATTGCGCGTCCGTTGCGGCCGAGCGCCATGAGCGTGCCGCGATAGACCGGTTTGCCGACCACTTCAGACGCCACGCGCAGATGCCACGGTGTGACTCCCCGGAGAGACGGTTGAACCAGGCTCGATGTCGCGATCAGCTGCGCGACAAAGAGGCCGAGCATGAGGGCCGCCCATCGCCAGCCATGGCGAGCGCCGTGATGCGGCAGGCGGGCCCCAACCCCGAACCAGAACCCGACCACTCCACCACTGCCGTTGGCGAGCACGTCGCCCAAGGTCGCGTCGCGGCCGGTGATCCAGAGCGCCTGGGCGAACTCGATCATGAGGGGCAGGAGTAGCAGGAACAGGATGACTCGGGCACGCGGAACACCCAGCCGGCCGAGTGCGAAGCCGAGCGGGACGAGCAGGAGCAGGTTCTGGAACAGGTCGGCGCTGCCGGCTGCACCACATCGGACGCACCACCACGGGATCGCCCGGGTCGCTGCCAGCGCTCCCGGGGCGGGGACGAGGGTCAGTGCCAGGACCGTGAGGAAGGCCAGTCCGGCAACGATGGTCCAGCGCAGTCGGGTCGCGCGGGTCACATACCACCTCAAAGTGTCAAACTATCGAACAGTTCCCCAGTATTTCCGGGTCACTGAGCCAGCATATCTTTACCATAAAGTGTTGACATACATGCTTTTGGAAGCGCTGCACCGCTCGGGGTACAGGCCCGGCCACAGTCGGCCGATGCTATACACCATGACATACAAATTCAAGCTCTCGAGGCGACTCGCCGCGTCCCACCGAACCGGTCGCGTGTTGGCGGTTTCCTCCCTCCTCATCCTGCTCGCCGCCTGTGGCGCAAGTTCGCCCACCGGCCCCGGTACGAGCGAGCAGCCGGCCACCCCGGGGTGGCTCACGGTTCAGCTCACCACGCCATTTTCCGATGATGGTGCGCTCCAGATGCGTGTCACCGGCCCGTCGATCGACAGTATCGCCCCCGAGGCCGCCTACGACGGTTTCGGGACCGTGTCGTCTGGTGTCGCCGATGTCGTGATCACCGGTACCGTGGCGAATGGCAATGTCGCCCGATTCCGGGTCTCGGATGTCACCCGCGCCAGCCAGTACATGGTATCGGTCGTGGCCGCTGCGCAGCAGACGACCTACGCCCTCAGGCCCAACAACTCCGTGTACGGCGCGGTCATTGTTCGCTGAAGCCTGATTTGCCGGCCTGCTGCTCGCGCCACGCCGTCGTGTCCGAGGGCGGCGGTGGCGGCGGCACGATGACCTCGAAATCGCTGGCCCTGAGACGCTTGAGTGCCTCGGTGTCCTTCCGCCGCCAGCGTCGGTCGGCCGTTCCGGTCAGGAAGAGTGGCCCACCGTTGTCCGCCAGGATCATCCCATAGCGCTGCAGCGCCACCGCGATCACTTGGGCACCCTCCGGAAGATCGTCGATTCTGACATTCGCCTTGAGCCTGAGCCGAAGCCCCATCGGCGGCAGCGACTCGTGCTTGAGTCGGCTGGCCTGATGCCGCGCCGGATAGATGAAGCTGTTCTGCGTTCGGCGCGCCGTGAACCGGAGGGCATGCCTGATCTCCCCCATGTCATAGACCTCGTCGGCCCGGACCAACCCGGCCAGGACCGAGAGTCCGCCGGCATCGGCCGAGGTCCAGCCGCGCGGCCTCGAGGCATCGCTGCCGAGATCGAACACCGCACCCGAGCCGGCCTCCCAGACGGGTGGTTCCCCCGCGAGCAGATAGATCTCGTAGAGTCGCCAGGCATTCCGATCGAGCACGAGGGCGTGACGGTCGCCCCCGTCCTCGATCGGCACATCGTCGGGTATCGGGTACGGTCCCGGGTCGCTCTGGTCGTCGTAGTTGAATGGCACCGTGTAGCGGGGGGTGTCCGACCCGTCGATGACCAGATAGGGGATTCCGAAGAGGTGGGTGCGGAGCCGATTGGTGCCGAAGTCCGGGTGGAGCGGGATGGTGAGTCCGATCGCGGCGAGATAGGCGTCGGAGCGTGGGTCCACCGGACGGTCGACGATCGGGGTGTTCCAGACGTTGGAGGCGGGAAAGAGTTGGGCGCCGCCGAGTGAGGCATTCCGGCCGAGCATCACCTGGCCGAGCCGGCCTGGGGTCGAGCGGGCGTCGGCGGTGATCATCCGCCACCCGATCACGCCCGCCACCGGTGCCAGCAGGGCCAGCGCCGCAACGATGAGCCACCGTCGTGTGAACCGTAGGCGCGGCCGTATTGGTCGACGTGGCTTCGGCGGAGGTGTCGGCACATGGATTTGTTGGGGGCCGGCAGCGTGATCGAGGAGGATCACGCGTGAGCGTCGCTTGGGCGTCATGGTTGCTCCAGGACCAGGTCGGCGATGACGGGGCGGTGGTCGGAGCCCATCGGTGGGCCGACCCAAGCGTTGCTGACCCGCACCCCAGAGGAAGTGAGGATGTGATCAATTCGAACCCCGAAATGGAGCCAGTTCAACCAGGAGATGCTCGGTTGAAATCCCCATGTCCAGCGGAGTCCGGTCCCGGTTTCGCCAAGACTGTTCGTGAGATCCCCCCAGAACTTCCTGTACAGGTGACTCTCGACTGGCAGATTGAAGTCGCCAGCCACAACCGTCGGTCTCGACTCGCCCTCGGGCACGATCAGCGCGCGAGCTGCTGCTGATTCAGTTCTACGGACATCGAGATTCTCAGTGAACGATCCTGGCACCGACCGCAGACTTTTACTGGCAAGAGGTGTGAGCGCATTGCGTGGGGTCTCGAGATGTACTGCGCCAACAATCCATTCGTGTCCCTGAGCTCGGATCGTCGCCCGAGCGATCGGGCCAGGTGCTCCCTTGGCCCAACTGCGGTTTGACGGCCACTGTGACCACTCCAGGACTTCGTGCCTGCTCAGGAGGCACACGTCCGCGGACCTGTGGAGTGAGTAGTCCGGCAGCATCCTGTTCCAGTCATCCCGCGGGCACTCCGAGATGACCACGATGTCGGGATGAACCGATTGCAGCCACCGCACCCCCGTCTCCCTGAAATTCCCGCTCCCAAACCGAACATTGTATGCGACGACTCGGAGACTCCCCTCCGGTGCTCTGTCGGGCATCCTCGATGGCAGGGAGATGCCAAAATCGATGAGAATCAGGAAGAGGGCGATGCCAGTGACCATCGGTAGGAGGAGCCGCCTTGGCTGAGTCCTCGAATGAGCGAGGAGAGGAGTCACCAGGAGCGGCGCCAGGAGATATCGAGGACCGTAGAGCAACGGGAGAGTGACCCACCAACGGTCGCCCGTCAGTCGAAGGAGGACGAGGGCTCCCAGAATCGCGAACGGTCCCGACCAGCGGACGAGCGTTCGCCAATCAAGTCGTGAGAGTCGCGGCATCGCGTGGCCTGAGTGGCCAATAGGTCCATCCGGCGAGGAAACCGGTGCCCCAGCTCAGATGGATCGCCAGGAAGATGATCGGCAGCAGCGCGAGATGCCGCCAGCGTGAGGCGCGTGCGGTGGCGACGCTCGCGGTCAGGTTGGCCAGAGCATAGAGTACCAGGTGGCTCCAGCCGAGCGGCCCAAGCAGTGCCACGAG
>JBBRBV010000119.1:0-3846 GCA_038205545.1 Actinomycetales bacterium | reverse complement strand
TTGTGTTTCTAGTCCTAGGTAGACCGATTTGGCCACCGCTAACTATACCGATCTGTCTGGTATTGTCCAATCATGGAATCCACGACTGCACCCCTGACCTCGGCACCCAGCGCCCGGGAGCGTCTGCTGGCATCCGCGAGTGGCCTGTTCCACGAACGCGGCATCAACGCGACGGGTATCGACCTCATCGTTCGTGACGCGGGTGTGGCGAAGGCCAGCCTGTACAACAACTTCGCCGGCAAGGAAGCGCTGGTGCTGGCGTACCTGGAACAGGAGCTGGACGGCTGGGTTCGCAGTGTGCGCGCGCTGGACGATCCGCGGGCGCGGCGCGCGCAGCGGGTGGTGTCCCTGTTCGAGGCGCTGGCGCTTTCGGTCGAAACGTACACCTTCTACGGCTGCCCGTTCACCAACGCGGTGATCGAGTTGCCGGAGTGCGCCAGCGTGCGCGCGGTTGCGGAACGCTACCGTGCGGTCGTCCGCGCCCACATCGCCGACCTCGCCGGAACGGATGCCGCCACCTCGGTCTCCCGCCTCGTGCTGCTATACGACGCGGCCATCACCGCGGCGAAGGTCGGCCGCGACGCCGCTCTGGTTCGCGAAGCGGGCCGCATGGCGCAGGAAATCGTTGAGACCACGGACACGAGGCATGAGAACTGATGAAGATCACAGCCGTCCTCCGGGAATTCGAACTGGACACCCGGCCGATCCACCCGGAGTCGCGCGTGGCGCTCGACAAACGCTGGGCTGAGCTGCCCGAGCATGCCAAGACGCCCAACCAGCTTCTCGGCCGGTCGGCGATCGGGTGCGAGGGCACCCACGGGGTCTTCCCCAAGTGCGACCTGACCTGCTCTCCGTGCTACCACGCGGCGGACGCCAACAAGGTGCGCATCGACGGCAACCACGCCGTCGCCGGCGTCACCGAGCAGATGGAGTTTCTCCGTCGCATCCGTGGCCCTCGTGCCCACGCGCAGCTGATCGGCGGCGAGGTGAGTCTGCTCCCCGCGGCGGACCATGCGGCAGCCCTGCTGGCGATGCGCGCCAACGGCCGGGAGCCGATGTCGATGACCCACGGCGATTTCGACTACGACTACCTGCTCGACGTCGTGCTCGACGAGAACGGCACGCCCCGCTTCGGCAAGGTCTCGTTCGCCGCGCACTTCGATTCCCTGATGCGCGGCCGTCGCGGCGCCGTGCGACCGCACTCGGAAGCCGAGCTGAACCCGTTCCGCGAGAAGTTCGCCCGCATGTTCATCGACCTCAAGCGCGACCACGGGGTGAGCTCCTACCTGGCGCACAACATGACGGTCACGCCGTCCAACGTGGGTGAGGTGAGCGCGGTCACCCGCGACGTGCTCGAGATGCCCTACGACATGATGTCGTTCCAGCCGGCCGCATTCATCGGCGACGACCGCCGCTGGAAGGAAGACTTCGACGACGTCACCGTCGACGCGGTCTGGGAGCGAATCGAGGAGGGCGCGGGACAGAAACTGCCTTGGCGGGCTACCCAGTTCGGCGACCCGCGCTGCAACCGCACCACGGTCGGCCTGCGGGCCGGGGGAGTGTTCGCGCCGCTGCTCGACCCGGACGAGCCGAAGGACCTCGCCGCCCGGGACCGGTTCCTTGACCACTTCGGCGGCATGATCTTCGGAGACGTGCCCGTGCGCATCCTGACCGTCAAGATCATTCGCGCCCTCGCCGCCCACCCCGGCGACATTCCTCCGCTGCTGGGTCTGCTGCGTCGGGTACTGGGCCGGGCCGGCGGTATCCTTGGCATATTGCGGGCCGCCCGGGCCGGGCGGCTGGGCTTCAAGACCTTCGTGGTGCACAGCTTCATGGACGCCTCCGACGTGGCGCCGGCCTGGGACCTGATGCAGCGCGGCATCACCGGCACGGATGCGAAAACGATCGAAACGCAGGAACGCCTCGGCGCCTGCATGTACGCGATGAGCCACCCGGGCGACGACCGCCTCGTGCCGGCCTGCGTTCAGCACTCGGTGCTCGACCCGATCGAGAACATCGGCCTGCGGAAGCTGTTGCCGATCACCGGCACGGCGCCCGGCGTCGTGTCCCGGCCGAGCGGCCTGACCGCGGTGCGGCAGACGCGGGCGCGAATGAAGAAGGCGTGACCGGGCCGGAGGCACCCACCGACGCTCTGGGTCAGAGCATGGAGCCGAGGTCGGAGCCGACCGAGGGGTAGGTTGCGGTCATTGATTTCAGCTGTCGGGTGGTGAGGCCGAGCTTGATGGCGAGGCCGAAGATGTTGATGACCTCCGCGTAGCCGGGGCCGAGCAGATGCGCTCCGAGGATCTGATCGGTTGTGTTGTCGATGATGACCTTCGTCGCTGCGGTTTTCTCGCCGACTCGGTAGTTCGCGTACCAACCGCTGGTGTCGTTGTAGCGGACGGTGATGTCCCGGCCGTCCCGGCGGGCGTCGTGCTCGAGCATTCCGACGCGGTTCAGCTCCGGGATCGTGAACACGGTTGTTGGGGTGCCGGTGTAGTCGGGCACGGTTGTGGTGCCTTTGAGCATGTTGGATGCTGCCACCTTGCCCTCGAACACGGCGACGGGTGTGAGGCGCTCTCCGCGGGTGTCGGCGGCGTCGCCGGCGGCGAAGACCGCGGGATTGCTGCGGCTTTGCAGATGCCCGAACACGTCGACGCCCCGCGGGCCCCAGGCGATGTTCGCAGCCGCAAGATTCAGCCCGTCCAGGTCCGGGACCCGGCCGGCACCGTGCACGACCAGGTCGGTTTCCATCGTCCTCGTGATGCCGGACCGCTGCACAGCCACCTGAAGCCCCATTGCGGTGCGGGTCACACCGCTGACCGAGCTGCTGCGGTGCACACGGATCCCGGATTGCTCGGTCCTTCCCACCACCAGGTCGACGAGGTTGGGGTCGAACGCGCGCAGCGGACGGTCGCCATGATCGATGATCACGCAGTCCACACCCGCGCGCGCCGCGATGTGTGCGAACTCGAATGAAACGAATCCGCCGCCGACGAACACCATCCGGCCGGGCAGCGCCTCGAGGTTGAGAAAGTCGGTGCTGTCGATCAGGTGCTCGTGGCCGGGGAATTCGAGCCGGCGCGGCCGAGCGCCGGTGGCGATCAGGAACCGCTTCGCCTGGTGCTGCGCCCCATCGATCTCGAGCTGACGGGGTCCCGTGAATCGGGCGGTGCCGTGAAACGTTGTCACGCCGTTTCGAACGAGTTCGTCATCCATTCCGCGGGGCACAGCATCGGTGAAGCCACGCTTGTGGCGCATCAGTGCCGGCCAGTCCAGCGTCAGCTGATTCTCGCTGATCCCCTTGCCTTGCATCAGATGAGCATCATCGATCACTTCCGCACCTCGGCGGAGGATCTTCTTTGGATCACACCCGCGCAGCGCACACGTGCCCCCGTAGGGCAATGCGTCGACGATGCCCACACGCCACCCCTGCGCGGCGCACCGGTTGGCCGCCGTGGTGCCGGCCATTCCGGCACCGATGACGAACAGGTCGTAATCCTCGCTCGTGCCGCTCATGCTGCGGTGATCGCTTCGCGCAGTTGTTCCAGCGTCGGGGCGCCGGCGAACCCGGCGGGGGTGGCATAAATACGGCAGGCGAGTCCCACCGCGGCCGACAGGTCCGGAAAGAGGTCCCGCCCGTCGACCAGGATGCTCGGCGATCCCCGGAATCCGATCGCCTCCGCGTCCTCCACGCTCTCGATCAGCTGCCGGTTCACGATGACGCCAGGGCGCTCTTCCGCGATCACCGCCAGCCGCTCGGCCGCGATCGTCCAGTTCGGGCATCCGTCGAAGTACTGCACTGTGATTTCCATATCTTCACGGTAAACGTTGCACCACGCTGCA
>JBBRBV010000118.1:0-3969 GCA_038205545.1 Actinomycetales bacterium | reverse complement strand
CGCACCCAGCGAACGATTTCGCGATGCGACTCCTCGAATACCCACGGCACCTCGACGCGAATTCCGGCGAGGCTGTTCACCGCGAAGAAACGGCGATAGTTCAGCTCGTCGTCGGCCCGCCGCCAATTCACAAGTTCATAGTGCTGCCGATCGTGCACCTCAGCCGGGTTCGCCCCATCGTCGGCGGTGCCGGGCGCTATCGGAAAACAGTTCTCGAAGTAGTGCAGTTCGCCGTCGACGATCTCCAGTCGATCCACCTCGCGGCGGGCATCACCGCGCGCATCATCACCGCGCGCATCATCACCGCGCGCATTATCACCGAGCACGGGAATGCGAATTCTGCCGTTGCCAAACGCCCAGTCGACGTCAAATGCTTCGGCGTAGCGTGATTGCTGGCCGTTCTGCAGCAGGTCCCACCACCACGAGTTCTGCCGCGGCGTCGCGACGCCCACATGGTTGGGCACGATGTCGACGAGCACGCCCCGACCAGCCTGGTGCGCCGCCGCAGCCAGCCGGCGCAGCCCGGCCCCGCCGCCTCGCGCCGGGTCGACCAGAGAATGATCGACGACGTCGTAACCGTGATCCGAGCCGGCTTCGGCGTGCAACAGCGGTGACAGGTAGACCCAGTCGGCACCGAGAGCACGAATGTAGTCAACGATTGACGCAGCGGCATCGAGGTCGAAACCCGCCGTGATCTGCAGGCGATAGGTGGAGCGCGGCACGGGCACGGGCACGGGCGACGTCGCCGCGAATGGTGTTGTCTCGGTCATCGTGCCGGCCTTCAGCTGAGAACCGGCAGGGTGATGAGCCCGGTCGCTCCGGCCAGCGAGGCAGCAACCGAGTGATCGGGCGCCTCTTCCGGTGGGCTGTAGGCGCGCAGCACGACGAGCGATCGGCCGGCCACCGGCTGGGTAGCTCCGGCCGGATGCGCGATCGAGTCCGCACCCTCACCGGCCGTGTCCACGACGATCTCCCAGGCCGGGGCGTACTCGTCCGGTGGCAGGATGAACTCGACATCATGGGCGTCCGCATTGAACAAGATGAGGAAGTTGACGTCGGTGACCTCCTGGCCGCGACTGTCGCGTTCACGGATGCCGTTCCCGTTGAGAAACTTGGCAATGGTGCGGGCGAGGTCTTCATCCCACTCTTCGGAGGCCATCGGCTCACCATCGGTATTAAGCCAGACGATGTCGGGCAATGACTCACCCGCCTCCCGTGTGCTGGGGCGACCATCAAAGAATCGACTGCGTCGAAACGTCGGGTGTTGCCGGCGCAAGCGGGAGACGGCCGCCGTGAATTCGATGAGCGGTACATCCGCGTCGTCCCAGTGCACCCAGGTCAGCTCGGAATCTTGCGCATAGGTGTTGTTGTTGCCGAGCTGGGTGCGACCCATCTCGTCGCCGTGCAACAGCATCGGCACCCCCTGCGACAACAGCAGTGTGGCAATGAAATTGCGTGCCTGCCGGGCGCGAAGCCCCCGAATCGCGGAGTCGTCGGTGGGACCCTCAGCGCCGGAGTTCCACGACCGGTTGTGCGACTCGCCGTCGTTGTTGTCCTCTCCGTTGGCATCGTTGTGCTTTTCGTTGTAGGAGACCAGGTCGGCGAGGGTAAAACCGTCATGGGCGGTGACGAAGTTGATCGACGCCATCGGGAAGCGTCCGGAGTGTTCGTAAAGGTCGGCGGATCCGGCTACGCGGGAGGCGAATTCGCCGAGAGTTGAGGGCTCCCCGCGCCAGAAGTCGCGCACGGTGTCGCGGTATTTGCCGTTCCACTCCGACCATTGCGAGGGAAAATTTCCTACCTGGTAGCCGCCGGGACCCACGTCCCACGGCTCGGCGATGAGTTTGACCTGCGACACGATCGGGTCTTGCTGCACGAGCTCAAAAAAGGTGGAGAGCTTATCGACCTCGTAGAGATCACGTGCCAAAGCTGAGGCCAAATCAAACCGAAAGCCGTCGACGTGCATTTCCGTCACCCAATACCTCAGCGAGTCCATGATGAGCTGCAGCACGTGCGGGTGCCGCACGTTGAGGGTGTTGCCGGTGCCCGTGTAGTCCATGTAGTACCGCTTGTCATCGTCCATCAGGCGGTAGTAGGCCTCGTTGTCGATGCCCTTGAACGACAGCGTGGGCCCCATGTGGTTGCCCTCGGCGGTGTGGTTGTAGACAACGTCGAGAATGACTTCAATGTCGGCGGCGTGCAGACTGCGCACCATGCTCTTGAATTCCTGCACCTGCTGGCCGAGGTCGCCGGTCGAGGAATACGCGTTGTGCGGCGCGAAGAATCCAATGGTGTTGTAACCCCAATAGTTGTTGAGGCCCTGTTCCACGAGGGTGCCGTCATTGACGAACTGATGCACCGGCATCAGCTCGATGGCGGTCACACCCAGCTTCTGCAGGTGCTCAATGACCGAGGGATGCGCCAATCCCGCGTAGGTGCCGCGCTGGCTTTCCGGCACCGCGTCCTGCAGCTTGGTGAGGCCCTTGACGTGTGCCTCGTAGATGAACGACTCGCTGTAGGGCGTGCGCAGTGATCGGTCACCGGTCCAATCGAAGAACGGGTTTACGACGACGCCGAGCATCATGTGTGCGGCAGAGTCCTCATCATTGGGCGAATTTGGGTCGTCAAAATCGTAGGAGAACAGCGAGGGATCCCAGTCGATAGCCCCAGTCGTGGCTTTGGCGTAGGGGTCGAGCAGCAATTTATTCGGGTTGGCGCGGCTACCGGCCGCAGGGTTGTAGTCACCGTGGACCCGATACCCGTAGCGCTGTCCTGGCTGTACGAGAGGCAGATAGCCGTGCCAGATAAAAGCGGACGACTCGCGTACCTCTACCCGAGTCTCACTGCCATCTTCGTCGATGAGACACAGCTCGACACGGTGGGCGGCTTCGCTGAACAGAGCGAAATTGGTACCGCTCCCGTCAAACGTCGCGCCGAGAGGGTAGGCGGTTCCAGGCCAAGTTTCCATGAGACTCCTCGGGGATGAAGATGGGACACGGTCCGGTGCAGCGTTGAGCAGCACGTCAGCGCGCAAGCGAAAGACCGAATCACGCTTGGAGAATACGCTACAGGCATCCGCCGACAACTTCGGTCATCGTCGCCCGGAACAGGCCCAGCCGAGTTGCTCGCGCACGAGCGGGGCCACCCGCAGCGCGGGCCGAGTCTGACCAGACCAGGTCATCGGCGTTTCCTACAGTAACTCGGTAAATAGTTCCAGCATCTCGTCGACGAGACCAGTCCGCTGGCCCGACCCACCAGAATAGATCCATGTGCCTCTGCGGCACCCCACGAATGGAGCCAGTCATGACTGAAACCGACCTCATCAACGCCTGGGTCAAAGCCCGCGGGCACATTATCGCCTCTCAGGCGGCTCCGACCTTCTTACTCGCCGCCATCGTGGGGTTTCTCGCTCTTGGACTCGGCAGCGCTGACCTGTCCGTGCGTATCGCTGCGGCGGGTATTCTCCTGGCCTCGGGAATCTTTGGTGCCCTCATTCAAATTGGGGCTGCCAACGAGGGTCTTGCAGTGATCGCCGGCCTGCGTGCGCTGGAGTCGCCCAATTCGCTCACCCAATGCATCATTGCCATGGCGTCATGGGTCAACGTCGTACGGTTTGTTACGCCGGCGATCTTCGTTGCCGTTTATATCGCCCTGCTGGCCGCGCTCTTTCTCACCAACCGCTAAGCGAGCAGGCTGAGCGGGCGCACAGCGCCCGCCGTCGAGCACTCGACTTTTCAGGACGACTTAGCCATCTGACGGTTTCGCCGGGCACCCCACCAGGCCCAGACCCGCGTGAAAATCCGCTTGAGTACGGCGCCAACCCGACGGGCCGAGGCGAACTCTGTTCCGAGCACGGCGATCCCCAGAAAGACGATGAGCCAGCCCGGACCCGGCAGGGGAATCAATACAACGCCAATCATCACAATGACCGCGCCGAGCAGGCCGACGGCCAGGCGGTAAGCGAAGAGG
>JBBRBV010000117.1:0-4036 GCA_038205545.1 Actinomycetales bacterium | reverse complement strand
CCGCGCGTTCGGTGGCCTTGATGCCGGCCAAGCCGAAGTGGACGTCGGCGGGGGTGTTCAGGCCGATTACGGTATGGGCGTGATGGTGGTTGTAGCCGTCGACGAAGTCCGTCATGAAGGCGCGTGCGTCGGCGAGGCCCTGCGTGTCAAGGTCGAGTGAGGCCAGTAGCTCAGAGCAAGTCCGTCGTGTCGTAGGGACGCAAGACAAATACGATGCGAGGCAGGCGCGGATGCCGAGTTGGTCCACGCGCAAAACTAAACGCTCGAAGACGGCGAAGCCGATGGTCCTGGGTCTATGTGGTCGTCGGGGTGCTGCTCGGCGCAATAAGAGGAGCGTTCGCTTTGTTGACCGCGTCTAGGCGACGGATCGCAACAAGCGCGATGATCGACGAGCTGAGAGTGAAGGCAGACCCACGCTCATCGCTTTTGCGGTGGATTGAGACATGACGGCACCCGGCTCAGCGGCGGATCCCGATACTATTACGCCCAAGACAGCCGGCAGCTGGTTTTCTGGACTGATCATCCTGATGATCGTCCCGCTCTATTCCCCGTCGCTGGTTCTCTCGGATCCGCGCAGCCCCGCCGTGCAGCTGTTCACCTATTTCCTGCACTGGGCACCGATCACAGCTGTGCTCCGCAACGCTTTTGGCTCCCTCGCCGGTTGGGAAGCCGCCATCGTCATCACCGAGCTTTCCTCCTGAGCGCGGTGGTCCTTCAGTTAGCGGTCCGGCTGTGTCGCTACGGGTCCATCGAGTACACGAACAAAGTGTCCTTCAAGACGGTGTTCTCCCGGCCGAAAGCCACCAGCACGGCCCGGCTGTGACCGCACTGTCGCCTGTGCGGCGCGTCCGCACGGAACGCGCCTGCTGACGGGCCGCACGATCACTTCCCGGAGGGTGTCGCCAGCATCGGTTCCTCCCGACGCTGTGCACTATAACCAGATGCGGGCTAGGGTGACACGATGAGCATTCCATCTGGTATGAGCGAGCCCACTGGCCTTCCGAGCGCACCTTCTGTCGATTCCACGCCATCCGCTGCTCCCGCGGGCCAGCCCCAGCAGGTGAGGATCGCATTTTGGCTCTACCTCCTTGCAGCCCTCGCGGCGCTGATCAGTGGCGTTGTCGGCGCTGCGACCGCGGGCGTTAACAGATCCGTGATCGAGAGCCAGCTCGCGACATCTGGCGTGGCCGTCTCCGCTAGCATGATCGACGCCGTGGTAACCGCGGCGATTATCGTCTCGATCATCGTCGCGATTATCTGGGTTGTCGCTTTCGTCATCTTCGCGCTGTTCATGAAGCGAGGCGCCGGATGGGCCCGCATTGTCCTGACGATTCTTGCCGCCCTGTCGCTCTTCAGTGTCGCAAGCAGCTCCGGCCTTGGAGCGCTCCAGGCCGTTGCCGCGGTCGTCGCGACCGTGCTTGTGTGGCTGCGGCCAGCAAGAGAATACTTCCAGGCAGTAAAGGCATCGCGGGTCCCGCGCTAGTTTTCTTGGGGTCAGAGCGTAGACATTTGTCTGTGGTGCGGCTCTTCTGGAGTGACAGGGTGTTAGGTGGCGGCACGCCAGCAACAGCTGTCCACGAACCACCGGGGTGTTGGCGGCCAGCATTGGTTTTGAGAGCCAAAACTGCGCCATCAGCGCTGGTTGCGTCGAATTGTAAAGTGATGGGTATGCACGTAACCGAGACCGTTCATGCTGAGTCGCGCTTTTCTGTTGAATCGCCCGGCTATCGAGTGAACTTCTGGCAGAAGACGTCTCTCGGTTCGTGGAACCTGGACGCGTACGTACTGAGCGACGTTGATGACGTTGGCGAGGTCCTCAGGTGGGTCGAGGAGCATGCAAGCGGCCGCCGATTCGAAGTGTTCGCCGAGCTGGACGCCGAGACACTGGGGGCGTTCGAGACTCCGCGATTCACTGGACTTGTCCGCTTGCTCGGAACAAACCCCAACGTTGGAGAATCTGTGGTGGTAGTTCACTTAGAGAAGATCTAGGATCTTTCGCGCACGGGCATCCGACTGCCGTCGACGTCCACCACGTATCGTTCGCGGCATCTTCCACACCGGGCGGGCTGTCTCCTAGAATCCTTATCGAGGCTCAATCGGGCTGTTTTGGTTCAACGCGAGCAGAGCGGGAACAGATGATAATCATCGGTATCGCGATTTACCTCGCGGGGCTGGTGCTCGCTAGCCGCTCGGCTGTCGTCGCGACCCGCGCTAATCCGGGAGTCCGAGCTCCGATCTGGCGATCGAACCCAAAGTTCCGTCGCCCCGCAGCCAGCATCATGCTGCAAGTTGGGGCTTTCGTTGTTACTGCGATCGCCATTGTGATTTTGTTTGGCGCCTGGGGGATTGTCGTCATCTTTCTTTATCCTGTCCTCACCGTGCCGCTGTTCATCCAAGGGGTGATTTATAACAGGACCGTGGCGTCGAAATAGGCAGCCCTCGAGTTTCTGGACAACCATTCCGGTGGCCGTGGTGGGCCAGCTGGTCGGGAATCAGCGCTCGGGGCAATCCACCGTAAGACGAATACGCGATCGGTCCAATCACAGAAGCCAATATTCATATCTCGCACCGCTCGTAGGGGTGCTGGTTTACCTGATCTATCTCGTAATCCTGTTCTGGAATCGCAGCAAATGAGCGAGGAACCGATCAACGAAGTGTTGTACCCGTTACAGCGATTTAAAGTGTTGGGGTTCCTGTGCCAGGTCGAGTCGTCAAATTACGGATCGATCGGCGAGTTTACGGGCCTAAGTGCAATACCGTTCAGTTAAGCGTTCTGATGGTAATGCGTCCTTCGTGCTGAGGTTGTGGCCATCGCGTGTGGTGTTCTCGTTTGGCGAGCCATTTGGAGATCTTGCGTTTGATGACGCGGGGGTTTGACCGTTTTCGGCGGGCGGGGTTGAGGCGTTTCAGGAGCCTGCGGATGGCGTGACGCCAGGTCGTTTCTGCTTGTTCAGGGTGTTGAGGGGGAAAAAGCGCCCTGGGCTGCCCCGCGGCGGGCGATGCGTAGTGCGGCGATGAAGGAGACCCGGTCGGGGTCGCGGCCAGCGTGCGCGGCGGTGTCAGCCATCAGGGTTCGGATGGCGTAGTGGCAGCACAGGTGCCCCCAGATTTCCTGCAGGATCAGGTCGGGCGATTTGGACCGCAGCACGGCCTTGGGGCCGCGTTGATGGGTTTTGAGTTCGTCGCACGTGCTCTCAATCTCCCACCGTTCCGAGTAGACGGCGGCGAGGTCCTCCGCGCTGGCGACACCGGGTTCGAGGATCGTGCTCAGGAGCCGGTAGCTCTCGGGGTTCTCGCGCCCATCATCGATCGTGTAGTCAATGACCCGCACGATCAGGGGCTCTGTTGTGGTGCGGTGCGAACCCGACGTCGGAATGATGCGCGCCAGCCACGACCCGTCGGAGAGAGTCTCCACGTAGCGGGGTCGAAGATTCGTCTTCACCCGCCAGAGGAGGTCTGCGCCGGTCGCGGCTGCTTCCTGCCATAAGTGGAAACCGTAGAAGCCACGGTCGGCCAGGAGCAACATGCCTGGCGTCACACGCTTCACAAGCTCCTTGGACAGTGCAATCTCTGACGTCGTGCACGGCCCGACCTCCGCGTCCAAGATCGTATGGGTGCCACACTCCGCCAACGCGACGACGCGGGCCTGCGGAAACGCTGACTTCTCACCCCGGCTGGACGGCGGTCGGCCGAAGAAATCCGCATTCGCCACGCTGTCAGCCAAGTCCAGGACCGTCCCATCGATCGCCACCAACCGTCGTCCCGCCAGCCAGGAACCCGGAGTCTGTGGGCCAGCGAGAGGGACCGCGACACGTTTGAAGAGATCACGCACGGGCTCAGACCCCAGCCGAGCCCGCGCCTGGAAGATCCCGGACTTCGACGGGGATGACCATTCCTCGGCCCACCCCGATGACCACGACAACCCGTCCGTCAGCTGGGCGAATACATCCTCGTAAGAGTCCTCCGAATACAACGCCATCCCAATCGAGAAGTACGCCATCACCCGCGCCGGCAACGCACGCTGACGCACCTCAGT
>JBBRBV010000116.1:0-4043 GCA_038205545.1 Actinomycetales bacterium | reverse complement strand
GTATCAACTTCGCCAAGTGCCACAACGTCGCCGGTTCAGGTGGCGCTCTTTCCTAGGGAAAATATTACCACGCAATCGAGAACGTGTCCGCCCAGCACATCTACGCGTACATGATCACCGGCCAGCAGAACATGCCGGTCTTCAACGACATGAACATCTCGCCCGAAGATAAGCGCGACATCATCACGTACCTCAAGTACGTCGAGAACAACCCGTCTCCCGGCGGATTGGCTCTCGGTTCTTTGGGGCCGGTTGCTGAAGGTCTCTTCATCTGGATCTTCGGACTGGGCGCGATCGTGGCCCTCACCGTGTGGATCACGGCAAAATCAAACTAGGTCGGCGCACGGTCTTGACACGATATTTCGTACCGATAGAACGTCAAGCAGCATCACCGAGCACAGCAATTCCACAGCCCACGAAGGAGAACAATGGCCAAGGACGATAACGGCGCGGAGCACGTAACCGCCGCCGACTCGCCTGGCGCGCAGCTCGCGACATCCGCCGCAAGCACAGCCGTCGTTACACGGGATGCCCTGGTTGACCCAGGGTTCCCGCCGCACCGTCCGCGCATTACCGACCTTGACCCCAAGGAAGAGCGCAAGGCTGAGCGCACCGTTTACACGTTGTTCTACGTGTCGATCGTGGGAAGTGTTTTCGCAATCGCCGCGTACATGGCATTTCCGATCGTGCCCGAAGATCCAGGTTCCGTTCGCTTGAACAACCTCTTTATCGGTCTCGGCCTCAGCCTTGCGCTGCTCGCCATCGGTATCGGTGCTGTGCACTGGGGCAAGGCCCTCATGAGCGACCAGGAAGGCGTCGACGAACGCCACCCGGTGCGGGGTACCGTACCCGTTCGGGCGCGCGCCGTGGAGATCTTTCAGCAGGCCAATGAGGAATCCGGCTTCGGCCGTCGTACGCTCATTCGCAACAGCCTGATCGGCGCACTCGTCGTCTTCCCGCTGCCGGCGGTCGTCTTGTTTCGTGGCCTCGGCCCGATGGACCAAGACCCGGTCGCGCTACTCAAGGAGACCATGTGGGCGGAGGGCGTTCGCCTCACCATGGATCCGAGCGGAACCCCGATCAAGGCTGCCGACGTCACCCTCGGGTCGTCGTTCCACGTCATCCCCGAGGGTCTATCCGAAATGGGCCATGGCCGCCTGGAAGAGAAAGCGAAAGCCGCTGTTCTGCTCATTCGTATGGACCCGAATGACCTGGTCGAAACCGAGGACCGCAAGTCCTGGTCGTATGACGGCATCGTGGCATATTCAAAGATCTGCACCCACGTTGGGTGCCCGGTCGCGCTCTATGAACAGCACACGCACCACCTGCTTTGCCCGTGCCACCAGTCGCAGTTCGATGTTGAAAACCATTGCGAGGTCATCTTCGGACCGGCCGCGCGGCCACTACCCCAGCTCCCGATCGCCGTGGACGCTGAGGGCTACCTGATCGCGACGAGCGATTTCACTGAACCAGTCGGCCCGAGCTTCTGGGAGCGAGCATGACAAGCCTAAATACCCGCGGATCCGATGAAGATCTCTCTGTCGGGGTGAAGAAATCCGGTGGTTTCACCGCCTCTGCCGCGAATTATATTGACGAGCGTACGAGTATCTCGGGGGCCGTCAAAGAACTTGGTCGCAAGATATTCCCCGACCACTGGTCGTTCCTGCTCGGCGAGGTGGCGCTGTACAGCTTCGTCATCATTCTGTTGTCGGGCTCGTTTCTAACGTTCTTCTTCCAGGCGTCAATGGCTGAAGTTATTTACGAGGGCTCCTACGCTCCGCTCAAGGGCATCCCAATGTCGGCGGCAATGTCCTCAACGATGGACATTTCGTTTGACATCCGGGGTGGCCTGCTCATGCGCCAGGTACACCACTGGGCGGCACTGCTGTTTGTGGCGGCCATCGGCCTGCACATGCTGCGCATCTACTTCACGGGCGCGTTCCGCAAGCCGCGTGAGCTCAACTGGGTTATTGGCTTTGTTCTCTTTATCCTGGCCATGGCTGAGGGCTTCACCGGTTATTCCCTTCCCGATGACCTGCTTTCGGGTAACGGCCTGCGCATCATCGACGGCCTGATCAAGGGCATTCCGGTCGCCGGAACCTGGATCTCTTTCCTGCTCTTCGGTGGAGAATTCCCCGGGACAGACATTGTCGGACGGCTGTACTCGCTGCACATTTTGTTGCTGCCGGCGATTATCGTCGCGTTGATTGCCATGCACCTTTTGTTCGTCGTCGTGCACAAGCACACGCAGTACCCGGCGGCCGGACACACCAACCAGAACGTGGTCGGTTACCCGGTGCTCCCCGTCTACGCCGCCAAGGCCGGTGGATTCTTCTTCATCGTCTTCGGTGTCGTCATGCTTATTGCCTCCTTGTTCACGATCAACCCGATCTGGAACTACGGCCCGTACGACCCCTCACCGGTCTCTGCCGGCACCCAGCCAGACTGGTACATCGGTTTCGCCGACGGTGCCATGCGTTTGATTCCGACCGGGTGGGAGTTCGTGTTCTTGAACCACACCTACTCGTTGAATATCCTCGTCGTGATGGTCGTGCTCGGACTGTTTATCGTCACCGTCATGATCTACCCCTTCATTGAAGCGTGGATCACCGGCGACAAGCGTGAGCACCACGTGCTGGACCGTCCGCGTAACGCGCCGACTCGCACAGCGATTGGTGCAGCAGGTGTCACGTTCTACGCCTCACTGTGGGCGGCAGCATCATCCGACATCATGGCCACGCACTTTAACCTCACCATGGAGGGTGTCATCCACACACTCCAGGTGACCACATTGCTCGGTCCGTTCGTTGCCTTTATCATCACCAAGCGAGTGTGCCTGGCCCTGCAGAAGAAGGACCGTGAAATCGTTCTGCACGGCTACGAGTCGGGGCGCATCGTTCGCCTTCCCGGTGGCGAGTTTGTGGAAGTTCACCAGCCGGTCGACGAGTACGAGCGTTGGAAGTTGGTCAGTTACAGCGATTTCAAGCCGCTGATGCTGCGCCCCAATGCCCAGGGCAAGATTGGCCCGGCGGAGAAGGTTCGTGCCGGTCTGTCCCGCTGGTTCTTCGAAGACCGGATCACTCCCGTCACACAGACGGAACTGGACCGCGCCCACGGCGATCACCCCGCGGAGATCACCAACAAGTAGCACAACTCGACAGAACGGGCATCGATGTCACTCCAGACGTTATCGGAGTGGCTTCGGTGCCCAAACTGTTTTCTCCCCCTCTATCCCGGCGACGAACTGCTGTTGAGGTGTGAGCGTGGCCATTCTTTTGACGTGAATAAGAGGGGATTCGTCAACCTGCTCACCGGGCCGCGAAAATTCATCGGCGACAGCTCAGCCATGCTGAACGCCCGCGCTAGCTTTCTCGACGCTGGCTGGTACGAACCGCTTCGGAACAACATCCGTGCCATCGTTGCCGACGAGTCCCCCGCGCGAATCGTCGATGTGGGCTGTGGAACCGGTTACTACCTCGGGGCAGCGCTGCCCCCAGGAGACGATGTGCGGGCATTGGGAATGGATATCTCCCCGATTGCCGTAGGACGCACCATCCGCTCGCACGATCGCGTTGACGGGCTCGTAGCGGATGTCTGGTCCCCTCTCCCCCTACACGATGGAGCCGCTGACGTTGTTTTAAACATCTTCGCACCGCGCAACGCTGCAGAGTTTAATCGTGTGCTGCGGCCGAGGGGACTTCTGGTGGTCGTGGTGCCGCAGCCGACGCACCTGCGTGAGCTGCGTGAATCTGGCCTGGCCGTGCAGATGCAGGCCGACAAGGCGGCACAGTTGTCCTCGAGTCTGGCGGTCTGGTTCAGTCTGGAGGTGCACGAGCAGCTCGACCGTACCGTGCGGCTGTCCCCATCCGAGGTGGCCTCTCTTATCGGCATGGGTCCTTCTGCGCATCATGCCGGCTCGTCTCCAGAGAGCCCGGCCGGTGCCGATCGAGAAGTGACAACGGCCTTCGATATCTTTGGTTTCCGCCGCCGCTGACGCGTGCCTGCTGACGCGTGCCGATCTGATCCTGCTGGAGTCGTTAACG
>JBBRBV010000115.1:0-4128 GCA_038205545.1 Actinomycetales bacterium | reverse complement strand
CCCCGGGACCAGGCTCTGCGGCGATATCACCTACCTGCGAACCGGGTCGGGGTGGCTGTATTTGGCGACCGTCATCGACTTGTCCACGCGAATGATCGTCGGCTGGTCCATGGCCACTCACATGCGCACCAGCCTGATCATCGACGCCCTGACGATGGCTCGTGACCACGGCCACCTGGACGCGAACGGGACCATTTTCAACTCGGACAGAGGCGCGCAATACACCTCTGGAGACTTCCAAAAGTGGTGCTTCACGAACGGGGTTACCCAGTCGATGGGAGCCGTGGGCGTGTGCCTGTTAACCGGCTAATCCCGGGAGATTGATGCCGTTAACCGCGACACGCCGAGCCGGATGTGCTTGATTCATCCGAGCGGTGGAGGTACTCCTGTCTCATGAGAACCGACAGGGATCTTTGGCTGGAGCGTGAGGGCGAGTATTGGACCCTCGCTGGCCCGGGCGCGACGGACTTCCCGGCCATTAATGAATATCTGAGTTATCTGGCCGACCGGAACTATTCGCCGAGAACGGTTCGTGCCTACGGGTTTGACCTCCTGAATTTCGCCCGGTGGCTTCGCACTGCTCACCTGACCGTCGCGATGATCACCACCGATGTGTTGCTGCAATATCTGGCGGCCTGCCGTCAGGTGCAGCTGCCCGGCAGGCCGGGGCCGAACGTTGTGTCCCTGCAGGGCCAGCGCTTGGATCGCTATGCGGCGACGACGATAAACCGTCGGATGGCCGCGATCAGCAGCATGTTCATCTTTCTCACGATGCGCGATCCAAATCTGAAGAACCCGGTCCCGAAGGGTCGGGAGGCACGTCAAATCACGGCGGCGGAACGCACCGGGCTGCTGGGTCATCTCGCTCGCCCGAAGCCGCGTTCGGCGCTGCGTCTTCGCGAGCCACGCCGACTCCCACGCTCGCTCAGCCGTCAGGAGACCACCGATTTGTTGAACAGTTTGCGCACGTGGCGTGACCGAGCCATTGCCGGCCTGATGCTGTTTTGCGGGCTGCGATCGTGCGAGGTCCTTGCCCTGCAGATCAAGGACGTCGACATTGGCGGCCGGTGGCTGCTCGTCTCGGGCAAGGGCTCTAAGGAACGCCGTGTTCCCCTCGACCGTGACGTTGGCGGCGTCATCCAAACCTATTTACTCGCCGAACGACCCGAGACCACCAGCCGGACCTTGTTCGTCGTGGCGAAGGGACCCACTCGCGGCGCGCCCCTCACTCCCGCGGGTTTGCGCACTATTTTCCGCTATCACCGCGTTCAGTCGGGCGTTGTCGCTGGCAACGCGCACGCGCTACGCCACACGTTCGGCACCGCGTTGGCCGAGGCTGGCGTTGACCTGTCGGTGATGCAGGCCCTGCTCGGTCACACCCATGTTGATACCACCGCCCGTTACATTCATCTGGCACCCGCCCATGTGAAAGCTGAATACGATGCTGCTCGCAACCGTCAACGCACCACCCCCTGAGACTGCGGCCAGCATTGCTGGTGCCTATGCCGCCCATCAGTCCCGCACCCACCGCGGAAATAGTGCCTACGCTCAGGCCGCCAAGACGTTCCTGGCCCGGTTCCCCGACGTTCAGGACTGGGCGGACCTTCCCCTCGAGGAACGGCTCGGGGTGAACCCGTCGCTGCGGCCGTTCTTGATGTTTCTGATTCTGACGCGGCGGTTGCAGCCCGGCTATGACTACCTGCTCGGTCGCAAATTCAGCAGCCTCTGGCGGGACCTCGGCGGCACTCCTCTGGAAGAGGATCTGACCCGCTTCATGGCTGCGGCCCGCGAGCAGGGCTACAGCGAACGCGTGACGTCGGGCATGGCCTCGCAGATCATTCTGCGCCTGCTCGTCGGCTCGGGTCGGTCTCTGAAAGGCTTGACCCCGGCAGATTTTGATGATTTGACGGCGGCGTGCGTCGCCCGCCAGGAACACACCGGCATGGGGTGGCGGCATTACGGTGACTCGATGCCCGGGGCCTGGCAGGTCCTGTTCCACCTGGGAATTTTGCAGGACCCAGCCTCGGCCACCCATCGACTCTCGACCGCAGAACGGCTCGCGTCCGTCCCGGAACCCCTCCGGGACGCTCTGGTGCGCTACCTCTACCGGAAAAGTGTGACGTGTGTCCCCGGCACGATCACCGGGCTGACGACCCGGTTGGCGCATTTCGGCCGGATCGTGACCACGCTGGATCCAACGCTAAATTCCTTGGCTGAGCTGGATCGGTGCCGCCACATCGAGCCCTACCTCATCGCCGTGTCACGCGAGGTGAACAGTAGGACCGGTTTGAGCCTGTCCAAAGCTGATCAAGCGCGCCGCATTCACGCGATCTCCAACTTCCTCAGCGAAATCACCGAATGGGGATGGCCCGACGCCCCACCGCGACGACTGCTGTTCCGGTCGGATGTTCCCCGCCTGCCCCGACCGTTGCCGCGCTACCTGCCACCCGACGCCGATCGGTCGCTGGCCGAGCAGCTCGCCCGCTCCGAGACCCGGTTGGCCGCTGACGCTCTTCTCCTGCAACGAGCGTGCGGGCTGCGCATCGGCGAACTCCTCGATTTGGAACTGAACTGTGTTCACGAGGTCCCCGGGAACGGGGCCTGGCTGAAAGTTCCTTTAGGTAAATTCGACACCGAACGCATGGTTCCCCTCGACGATGACACCGTCGCTCTGCTCGATCGCATCAGCACGACACGGTCCGCTGGTCGCCCCCTACCCAACCCTCGGACGGGTCGGCCCGCCGATTTCCTCTTCACCCATCACGGCCACCGACTCAGCCAGAACGCGGTTCGAGACGAGCTGGCCCGGGCGGGAGAAGCCGCAGGTTTGGGCAAGCTGACCCCGCACCAGCTTCGTCATACCTACGCCACCGCGCTGGTCAACGCCGGAGTGTCCCTGCAAGCGCTGATGGCGTTGCTCGGCCACGTCTCCGCGCAGATGAGCCTGCGCTACGGTCAGCTCTTTGACAGCACCATCCGCACCGAATACGAACGCGCCCTCGACCTGGCCAAAGCCCACATCGGACCGATGAACACCAACCCGACGACCGCCGGACGGACCACCTTGCCCCTCGTCGACATCAGCCACGGGAACTGGCGGGAAACACCCACGATCAAAGCGCGCATGGCCGGCGGCTACTGCCTTCGCGCCCCCGCGCAAGAAGCCTGCCCCTACGCCAATATCTGCGAGCACTGCCCCAGTTACCGCACCGACGACACCTACACACCTGTCCTCACCGCCCAACGCGCCGACGCCCAGATCCTTGCCCGCGATGCCGAAGCTCGCGGCTGGACCAACGAAGCCGAACGCCACCGCAAACTCATCGACCGCCTCGACGCCCTGATCAATCAGGCGCACACCGCATGACACCCACCAGCCGGCACCAGCAGGTGGAACAGGCCTTGGCCGAGCTCCAGCAGGCTGGCATCCCGGTCAGTATCACTGCCGTCGCCGCGCGCACCGGCATCGCGCGCGGCACCCTCTATCGCCACCCCGAACTCATCGCCCTTATCCGCGAGCATCGAGATCATGCCGGCGGCGACGTCACACTCACCGGGCTCAACACCGACATCATGCACCTCCGCCTCGGCATCGAGGCCATCGCCGACCGCGTCCGCCACCACGAGGAACGCCTCCGCCACCTCGAACAAGAACGCAAAACGGCTAGGAACGCCTAAACGGCGAAAATCCTGACGCCGCAGAATCGACCCCGATTAGCCGGTTAATGTTGGGACAATGCCGTGGCGGAGTCGTTTTTCTCCCATATGAAGACGGAAATGTATTACCAGCAGGACTTCGACAACCACCTCGCCGCGCGCACCGCGGTGATGGAATATATCGAATCCTGGTATAACCGGCGACGGCCCCACTCCCACAACGGAGGATTACAACCGGCCGCCGCTCTGGCCGCCTACCAAGACCGCCGCCAACTGGCTGCGGCATAGAAGAAAAACACAACAGACTGTCTCAAGAACTTGACGAGCGCATGGAACCGTCCAATGCCACAATGGTCGCGCAATTTCTGGAGCCTTCGGTGAACGCGTCATCCACTCAAGATAGCGGGCGAGGATGGCTTCGGTCGCTAACTCCATTTTCGGCCGGGCGTTAGTAATCGGTCCGTGCGCAGA
>JBBRBV010000114.1:0-4196 GCA_038205545.1 Actinomycetales bacterium | reverse complement strand
ACGGTCGACGACAACGGCGGAGCCTACTTCGTGCCGGCATTTTCGGGACTGTTCGCTCCCTACTGGCGTTCCGATGCCCGCGGCGCACTGGTCGGACTTACCCGGTTCGTGAACAAGGGCCACATTGCCCGCGCGGCACTGGAAGCGACGGCGTTCCAGACGCGGGAAGTCATCGATGCGGTCAACGCCGACTCCGGTGTTCCCCTCACCGAGATCAAGGTCGACGGTGGCATGATCGCGAATAACCTGCTCATGCAATTTCAGGCCGATATCCTCGGAGTTCCCGTGGTTCGACCGGTCGTCGCTGAGACGACAGCTCTGGGCGCGGCCTATGCCGCCGGCCTCGCGGTCGGGTTCTGGAGCGGACTCGACGAGCTACGCACCAACTGGCAGGAAGACAGCCGGTGGACTCCGCAAATGGACGAGGCTGAGAGCAGCCGCCAGCTGCGCAACTGGAAGAAGGCGGTCACCAAGACCTTCGATTGGGTCGACGACGACGTCCTCTAGTCGGCGGCTGGGGTGCGGCGACGCGGGGAATCAATCCTGCGTCGCCGCAATCCATGACGACAATTTGGTCGTGGCCGCTCCGGAATCAATGGCCTCGGCAGCGATGGTCATTTTGGCGCGAAAACGGTCAAGAATAGCCACCTGCACCTGTGCAGCGTCGTTGGCCAGGTCAAAAGCGACGAGTCCAGCTGCGGCGTTGAGCAACACGATTTCGCGAATCGGGCCCTGCGAGCCGGAAAGCACGTTGTGCACGACCTCCGCATTATGCTGCGGCGAGCCGCCGATGAGGTCACTCATGTGCGCACGCTTCAAGCCGAGATCCCGCGGGTCGATGTCGTGTTCGGTCACCAAGCCGCGCGAGACTTCCCAGACGTGGCTGTGCCCGGTGGTCGTCAGTTCGTCGAGCCCGTCGTCCCCGCGAAAGACCAGGGCCGTAGCGCCCCGCGTCTGAAACACTCCAACGAAGAGTGGTACCCGGTCGAGGTCCGCCACTCCGACAGCCGAGGCCTCGGGCCTCGCCGGATTGCAGAGCGGGCCGAGGTAATTGAAGACGGTGGGAATGCCCAACTCCTTGCGGGTGAGCGCCGCATGCCGGAATCCGGGATGAAATGCCGCCGCATACGCAAAGGTAATCCCCGTCTCCGTGAAAACCTGGGCTACCCGCGAAGCGTCTCGGGACAAGTCGATTCCTAATTCGCCGAGAACGTCGGACGATCCGGAAGCGGAACTCGCAGCCCGGTTGCCGTGCTTAACGACGGGAACACCGGCCGCGGCGCACACAATGGATGCCATCGTCGAAATATTCACGGTGCCGAACTGGTCGCCGCCGGTGCCGACAATGTCGAGAGCCATCGGATTCACTGGCAGCGAAACGGCCTGCTCGAGGATCGCGTCTCGAAATCCGACAATCTCATCGACGGTCTCTCCCTTGGCGCGAAGTGCCACCAGGAAGGCACCCAATTGGGCGGGCGAGGCTTCGCCGAGCATGATGCGTTCCATGCTCCAGGCGGCGTCAGCGACACTCAGGTCCCGTCCGTGAAGTAGGGAATTTAATATGTTTGGCCAAGACTGCGATTCAAGCATGATTTCGATCATAGGAGAACGGGCCCAACTCCCCCGAATTCACGGCACTCCCATGCCAGATAGGCACACCCCAGCTGGATAAAAACTCGCACGAGCACGCCGGATTGAGAAAAACCTGTGGGAATATCGGCCATAATGGAGGGGTGACCAGCACCTCAATTACTCAGACGGCGAATGCGCCTGTCGTGAACCGGCCCAACAGCGTGGCTGTAGGCACCATTGTGTGGTTGGGCAGCGAGGTGATGTTTTTCGCGGGGCTCTTCGCAATCTACTTCACGCTCCGTTCAACCTCCCCCGAGCTGTGGCTCTTCGAGGCCGATAAACACAACTTCACCTTCGCGTTGATCAATACGCTTATTCTGGTGTCGTCCTCGGTGACCTGCCAGTTTGGGGTGTTCGCGGCCGAGCGGCTCCAGGCCCGCTCTACCGGCTGGAAGCCCAGTGAGTGGGGCATGGTTGAGTGGTTCTTCCTCACCTACGCCCTTGGCGCAATTTTCGTGACCGGTCAGGTGTTTGAGTACGCCACGCTGGTGTCAGAGGGAGTTTCGCTCTCGTCCAACGCTTATGGTTCGGCGTTCTACATCACGACCGGATTCCACGGTATTCACGTCACCGCCGGTCTCATCGCCTTTCTTCTGGTGATTGGGCGCGGATTCGCGGTCAAGAACTTCGGCCACAAGGAAGCCACCAGCGCCATCGTAGTGTCCTACTACTGGCACTTCGTCGACGTCGTGTGGATCGGGCTTTTCCTGGTCATTTACGTTCTTAAATAGAAACAGAGCGGACTACTTCAGCATGAGCACGTTCAAAAACCCCCCCCGCGCACCCCGGGCACGCAAGACCGGGCGTCGCCATCCTCTCGCCAGCGTTGCACTCATTGCCATCGGTTTGCTCTTCACCGGAGGTGCCTACGCGGCCTTCAGTACGAGTACCGCCGTTGCGACACCGGATGCATCGTCACAGCAAACCATCGCTGAAGGTGAGAAACTCTTTGCGGCGAACTGCGCCACCTGCCACGGACTCAGCGCCCAAGGCTCCTCAGAAGGCCCCAGCTTGATCGGAGTCGGTGCAGCTTCCGTAGACTTCCAAGTTGGTACCGGACGCATGCCGATGCAGATGCAGGGACCGCAAGCGCAGAAGAAGCCGGTGCAGTTCACGGTCGAACAGACCGCAGCCCTGGCCGCCTACGTAGCCTCGCTCGCGCCTGGCCCCGCCATCCCCGCAGCCGAACTGCTTGATGCTGGGGGCGATGCTGCATCGGGTGCCGAATTGTTCCGTATCAACTGCGCCATGTGCCACAACGTCGCCGGTGCCGGTGGCGCGCTGACCGAGGGCAAATATGCCCCCGCAATCGAGAACGTGTCCGCCCAGCACATCTACGCGGCCATGATCACCGGCCCGCAGAACATGCCGGTCTTCAACGACATGAACGTGTCGGCCGAGGGAAAGCGCGACATCATCACGTACCTCAAGTACATCGAAAACAATCCGTCACCCGGCGGACTTGCCCTCGGATCCCTGGGACCCGTTGCAGAGGGCCTGTTCATTTGGATCTTCGGCCTGGGCGCCATCGTGGCCCTGACCGTGTGGATCACTGCCAAATCGAACTGATCGATTACCCGTGCGACACAGCAATACATTGACAGCTGGTAAGAAGGAGAACAATGGCCAAGGACGATAACGGCGCGGAGCATGTCCCCGCCGCCGACTCGTCGAGCGTTGTACGCGCAGGTACCCCTGCAGGTACCGCCGTCGTCGCGCGCAATTCGCTCGAGAACCCCGGCTTCCCGCCGCACCGCCCTCGTATCACGGACCTGGATCCGAAAGAGGAGCGCAAGGCGGAACGCACCGTGTACACCCTGTTCTACGTGTCCATCGTCGGCAGTGTGTTCGCTATCGCCGCCTACATGGCATTCCCCATCACGGCGGAAGACCCGGGTTCGGTGCGGTTGAACAACCTCTTCATCGGCCTCGGTCTGTCCCTCGCACTCTTCGCGATCGGCATCGGGGCTGTGCACTGGGGCAAGGCTCTCATGTCCGACCACGAGGGAATCGACGAGCGCCACCCCGTTCACGGTACCGACGAGGTGCGGTCCCGCGCCGTGGAAATCTTCCAGCAGGCCAACGACGAGTCAGGCTTCGGGCGACGCACTCTCATTCGCAACAGCCTCATCGGTGCACTTATTGCGTTCCCGCTCCCGGCTGTCGTTCTCTTCCGCGGCCTCGGCCCGCAGGACCAGGACCCGGTTGAGCTGCTGCGGGAGACCCTGTGGAAAAAGGGCACGCGTCTGGCTCTGGACCCCTCAGGAACGCCGATTAAGGCATCCGACCTCACGCTTGGTTCCTCATTCCACGTGATTCCGGAAGGCCTGGCCGAAATGGGCCACGGTCGCCTGGAAGAGAAGGCAAAGGCAGCGGTTCTCCTCATGCGCCTCAAGCCGGAAGACCTGATCGAAACTCCCGAGCGCAAGGACTGGTCCTACCAGGGAATCGTCGCGTATTCTAAGATATGTACTCATGTTGGTTGCCCTGTTGCGTTGTATGAGCAGCAAACTCACCACCTTCTGTGCCCGTGTCACCAATCACAATTCGACGTCACGAATCAC
>JBBRBV010000113.1:0-4273 GCA_038205545.1 Actinomycetales bacterium | reverse complement strand
ACCTCGGCATGAAACTCGTCGAGTTGCCAGCCCTTCGCCATAAGATTCTCGAAACCCTGAGCCACACCGGATTGTCCGTGCTGCACGCGAGCCTCCGCCGCCCGGCCGACGTCGCCTTCGTATTCAATGCTGCCAATGCCCCGTTCGTTCCGCTGCTCCGGCTGCGCGGAATTCCCAGCGTCGTGCACGTGGACGGGCTCGAATGGAAACGCGATAAATGGGGCGGGGCCGGTCGGCGCTACTACCGGTGGGCCGAAGAAGTCTCGGTTCGCGAAGCGGATGCCCTTATCGCCGACGCGCAGGGAATCGTCGACTATTACCGGGAGGAGTTTTCCATTCCGACCGAGCTCATTTCTTACGGCACCCGAATTTTACACGACACACCGACCGATCGGCTCTCTGAACTGGGCCTCCGTCCCGGTGGCTACCACCTCGTCGTCGCCCGCTTCGAACCGGAGAACCACGTCGAAGTCATCGTCGAGGGCTATCGCGCCAGTGGCGCACGACTGCCGCTGGTCGTCGTCGGTTCGGCGCCCTATGCGGCCGAGTACACGAACCGCATCAGCGACCTGGCCGCTTCCGATTCCCGCATCCGAATGCTCGGCAGCGTCTGGGATCAGAATCAGCTCGATCAGCTCTACACACACGCCAGCACGTACCTGCATGGCCACTCTGTCGGAGGCACCAACCCATCGCTGTTGCGAGCCATGGGCGCGGGCACCAAGGTCATCGCCTGGGACGTCGTTTTCAACCGAGAGGTGCTCGGAAGCGACGGTGCCTACTTCTCGGGGGCGGACTCCCTCAGCGCCCTGATCGAAGACGCCGAACTGAGCCCCGAGCGAGTAGCCGAGGTTGCGGCGGCACTGCAACAGCGGGCCGAGCAGCTCTATAACTGGGACGCCGTCACAGCCAGTTACGAGAAGCTCGCCCGGCGAGTGGCTGTCGGCTATAGCACCCACCGCCAGAGCAACGGACGCGCCGGAGTGTCGACCTGGAGCGTTCCCGACGGCCTGACCCGGCAACCATCAACTGAACCATCTAGGGGGATCACCTCATGACCAGCACGTCGGCCCCGGCCACTCCTACGACCGAATCGTACTTTGATACTGTTCGCCGCCTAGCCTCGGCGCAGAAGACGGCCGCCCGTGGAGCTCCGCCCTACTCCGTGTACGTGAACCGCCGGATTGGCCGCTACCTCGCTGCGGGCGCTTATCGATTGGGCCTCACGCCCAACAACGTCACTGCTATCAGCGCCGGCTTCACCTTCTGCGCCATCGGACTGCTCGCGATCGGTGAGCCGAGCTGGTGGCTCGGCATCGCGGTGTGGCTTCTGCTCGCCATCGGGTATGCCTTCGACTCCGCCGACGGTCAGGTCGCACGATTGCGTGGTGGCGGCTCCCCCTCGGGGGAATGGCTCGATCACGTTGTGGACTCCATCAAAATATCCACGTTGCACCTGGCGGTGCTCATCACGATGTTCACGCACTTTCCACTCAATAATTCCGGCTGGTTGCTCGTACCGATCGGATTCGCAGCCGTGGCCGCAGTGACATTCTTTGCAATGATTCTGAACGACCTCCTTAAAGCCAAGCATGCGCCGTTGTCCCCGCCGGGGGCGGCTCCCCGCACACCACTGCGGTCCCTACTCGGTGTACCCACCGACTACGGCGTGCTCTGCCTGGCCTTCGTGCTGCTCGGCGCTCCCCTGGCCTTTCTTGGTCTCTATATCCTGCTCTTCGTCGCCAACGCGCTTTATCTCGCGCTCGCGCTGGGGAAATGGTTTCGAGACATGACCGCGCTGGGTCATGTCGAAGCCGCCCGACCCTGATCAAGGCATCCGCTCGTCTCCTTCTGTACGAACCTGCCTGTCACCCCTTCTGGGGATGCTTTTACCCTCATTGGGAGATGAGTTTTGATCAGCTTGATTGTAGGGTGGGCGCAACCGGACGGAGAAAGCTGTGGAACCAGTCGATTATATGAGGACCATCACCAGGCGGTGGCTCCTCATCGTCATTGTGGGCCTTCTTGGCGGCGCAGTGGCGTGGGGCTACGCAACAACCCTCCCCGCGCAGTACCAGGCCACCAACAGCGTCTTCGTTACGAGCGACCGAGGTGAGACCACCAGCGAGCTTCTGCAAACATCAACGTTCACCCAGAACCTCGTGCAGTCCTACGCGCAACTCGCCACGACGCCGACGGTTCTGGGCCCCGTGATCAGCGAGCGTGGATTGAACATTTCCACTGAGGCCCTCGCGTCCCGCGTCACTGCGGTCACACCCATTAATACGGTCTTCATCAACATTACCGTCACGAGCCGCTCGGCGGCAGAGGCCGTGGAACTCGCGGATGCCGTCTCTGCATCCCTCTCCACCACGGTGGAGAGTCTGGCACCGACGGGGCCCGACAACCTCCCGTCGATCACGGTCAAAACGGTCTCCCCCGCCCAACTGCCCAGCAGCCCATTTGCGCCAAACACGCAGTTGATCGTCATCACCGGGGTGATCCTCGGGCTCGTGCTCGGCGTGCTCTACGCCCTGGCCCGCGAAGTCTTCGACACCAGAGTCAGCACGGTGAAGGACCTAGACCGGGTCTCGTCCGACCCTCTTCTCGGAATGGTTGGTCGCAAGAAGCGCACCGATCCGGCCGGTCTGGTCATGAGGGTCATGCCGCACAGCGCATTGGCCGAGGCCTTCCGCCGGGTGCGGGCCAACCTGGAATTTATCGACGTGGATAACCCGCCGCGCAGCACCGTAGTCACATCGGCCGTCGCACGCGAAGGCAAGTCCACGACCGCGATCAACCTGGCCCTCGCCATGGCGGAACGGTCCTCACGGGTGCTGCTAATCGATGCCGACCTGCGGCGCCCGTCGATCGCCGAGCTGTGCGACCTCGAAGGCGATGTCGGCCTCACCACTGTTCTGCTCGGTGATGTCGGACCCGAAGACGCCATCGTGCGCTGGTCGGACGGGATCGACGTACTGCCGTCTGGCGCCGTGCCGCCCAACCCGGGGCAGTTGCTCGGTTCGGCAGCAATGAAGAACCTGATGCAACGCCTGCTGCTGGACTATGACTTCATCGTCGTTGATTCCCCACCGCTGTTGCCGGCGACCGACGCACTCGGTCTGTCGCACCTCACCGATGGCGCTATCGTCGTTGCCCGCTACAAGTCGACCACCCGCCAACAGCTGGCCACCACCCTGGAGTCGCTCGAAGCCGTCAACGCCCGGATCCTGGGCATCGTGCTCAATCAGGTGCGCGAGCGCCGCGCAGAGGCGTACTACGGCCCGCTCGCCCCGGCAGCCGGTGGCGCTCCCCTGACTCCGGGAACCACCAACAGGGTCACGGCTACCCGTGCCCCCCTCACCACATTTGATGACACGGGCCGCCCTAGCGCGCGTGCAGAGGAACCGACGCGGTCGTCGTAGTGCGGGTCCTCCAATCATTTCCGGAGGGTCGAACCACGACGAATCCTTACCTGCTCCAGCTGACTCGCGCACTGCGGCCGCACGTCGAGGTGCTCGGCTTTACCTGGCGCCGGGCGCTCACCGGACGGTACGACGTCTTCCACGTGCACTGGCCGGAGATTCTGTTGCAGGGGCGCACGCCGGCACGGGCGCTGGCCAGACGGATATTGTTCCGCCTGTTCCTGACGCGCCTGCGGCTGCGTCGCACCGCGGTTGTGCGCACGGTGCACAACGTACGCAGCCACGAATCCGCGACCCGGCAGGAAGAACGGTTGCTTCACCGCTTTGACCAATGCACAACACTGTGGATTCGCCTCAACCCCTTCACCGCGGTACCCGTCGGCGCGCTGGAACGCACCATCTCCCACGGTGACTACCGCGACTGGTATTCGGCGCACGCACCCGGGGTGCCCGTGCCGGGGCGACTGCTCTATTTCGGGCTCATTCGCCCCTACAAGGGTGTGGAAATCCTGGTTGATTCTTTTCGTCAGCTACCCCGTGGTGCTCCTGACGACGTCATTCCCACCCTGCGCATTGTGGGTGCTCCCCAATCGAAGGAGCTGGCCCAGCGTCTGCAGCTCGCAGCGGCGGGCGACGCTCGCATTCGATGTGCACTACGCCACGCGAGTGACGCGGAGCTGGCCGACGCCATCAACGCAGCCGAGTTGGTCGTATTGCCGTACGCGGAGATGCACAACTCCGGCGCCGCCCTGCTGGCCCTCTCGCTCAACCGGCCGGTCCTGGTTCCCCAGAACGTGGTGACCACCGCACTGGCGAACGAAGTCGGGCCTGGCTGGGTTCTCACCTAT
>JBBRBV010000112.1:0-4280 GCA_038205545.1 Actinomycetales bacterium | reverse complement strand
CAGTGCCGCGCGGGCAATGTGGCCCTTGTTCACGAACCGGGTAAGTCCGACCAGTGCGCCGCGGGCATCGGAACGCCAGTAGGGAGCGAACAGTCCCGAAAATGCCGGCACGAAGTAGGCTCCGCCGTTGTCGTCGACCGTTTGTGCAAGGCTTTCAATCTCGGCAGCCGAGCTGATCAGGCCGAGGTTGTCGCGCAACCACTGCACCAGAGACCCGGTCACGGCGATGGATCCTTCCAGGGCATAGTGCGGGGCGTCATCACCGAGCTTGTACCCCAGGGTGGTCAGGAGGCCATTCTTGGAATGCACGATCTCAGTGCCGGTGTTGAAAATTAGGAAGTTTCCGGTGCCGTACGTGTTCTTGGCTTCGCCCTGGTCGAATGCTGCCTGACCAAACGTCGCGGCCTGCTGGTCGCCGAGGATGCCGGCCACAGGAACCTCTCGCAACAAGCTTGAGGTATGCGCGGTGCCGTAGACCTCGGATGACGAGCGGATTGCCGGCAGCATCGACTTGGGAACGTCAAAGATTGCGAGAATCTCATCGTCCCATTGCAGCGTTTCGAGGTCCATGAACAGGGTGCGGCTCGCGTTGGTGACGTCGGTGGCGTGGATCCCGCCGTCGACCCCGCCCGTGAGGTTCCACAGCACCCAGGAGTCCGTGGTTCCAAAGAGCAGGTCACCGGCATCAGCCCTGGCCCTGGCGCCGTCGACATTTTCGAGAATCCAGACAATCTTCGTTCCGGAGAAGTACGTGGCCAGGGGCAAACCCACCTTCGTCTTGAACCGTTCGACACCACCGTCGGCTGCAAGGCGGTCGACGATGGGCTGGGTACGGGTGTCCTGCCAGACGATCGCGTTGTAGACGGGAACTCCAGTGGTCTTGTCCCATACGACGGCGGTCTCACGCTGATTGGTGATTCCGATGGCCTTGATATCGTGCCGAGTGAGGTTGGCTTTGGAGAGTGCCTGCCCGATCACTTCGCGGGTGTTGTCCCAGATTTCCTTGGGGTCGTGCTCGACCCAGCCTGCTTGGGGAAAAATTTGCTCGTGTTCGAGTTGTCCGGTCGACACGATGGATCCGGCCTTGTCGAAAATGATGGCCCGGGAACTCGTGGTCCCCTGGTCGATGGCAAGAATGTAGTCAGTCATTGGTGCGTGTCCTCCTTGTGAGTGTGTCTAAAGTACGGATGTGGTTGTGCGACAACGGGCCGGTCCGCCGGGGGACAGGCCCGTTGGCTCGGGTCAGGTGGCGAGTAGCGGCAACAGAATCAGGGCGGCCCAGCCGGCCAGCAGGCCACCGATGATGGGCCCGACGACGGGCACCCAGGAGTATGCCCAGTCGGAGCTTCCCTTACCCTTGATCGGCAGAAGGAAGTGCGCGATACGCGGCCCCAGGTCGCGGGCCGGATTGATGGCGTAACCGGTCGGGCCACCGAGCGAGGTACCGATGACGATGACGAGCAGGGCTACAGGAAGTGCCCCGAGGGAGGCCAGTCCGCCACTGTCGCCACTACGACCAAAGGCGATGACAACGAAGACGAGCACGAAGGTGCCGATGATTTCCGTAACGAGGTTCCAACCGTACGAACGGATTGCGGGCCCGGTGGAGAAAACGCCAAGTTTGTTGGCCGGGTCCGGTTCGGCATCAAAGTGTTGCTTGTAGGCGAGCCAGCAGGCGACAGCGCCCAGAATGGCACCAATCATCTGCGCCCCAATGTAGGCCAGAACGGAGACCGCGTTGACGGGCACGCCCATTCCGAATTCCTCCGCACCATTGGCGACGAGGCCCAGAGTGACAGCCGGATTGATATGCGCCCCCGAACGGTAGGCGACGACGACGCCGGCGAACACGGCCAGGCCCCAGCCGATGGTCACCATGAGGAACCCACCCCCGAGGCCCTTATTCTTGGCCAAGGCGACGTTGGCCACGACGCCGGTTCCGAGGAGAACCAACATGGCGGTACCGACGATCTCCGAGACGACTACAGCTCCGATATTGTCCACGAGAACCTTTCTGATCAGGCCGGGGATGCCGAGGCTGCCCCTCTACGGCGAGCGGATGGCAATAACATAGCGCAGCGTGTCGTCGAGGGGAATGGGCTGAGGGAGATCGATGCTGCCCCTTACCGAGCACCGTCACATCGCGTATGGTGACCGTGGGAAGCTGGCTGTCCTGGGCACATTTCGTCCCGCCAGGTCCGGAGTTCCCCTGTCGAAACGTGGCACCAACGAATGAATGGATGGTCATGAAGAAGCTCATCAACGATCCCCAGAACGTCGTCAACGAAGCAGTCGCCGGATTTGAGGCAGCGCACGCCGACATTGTGCGGGTCTCTCACGATCCGATCTTTATTGTGCGCAGCGACGCGCCCATTCACGGCAAAGTGGGTATCGTCAGCGGTGGTGGCAGTGGCCATGAACCGCTCCACGGCGGATTCGTCGGCTACGGCATGCTGGATGCCGCGGTCCCGGGCGCCGTGTTCACGTCACCCACGCCGGACCCCATTCTGGCAGCCACCCAGGCCGTCGATGGGGGAGCCGGCGTGCTGCACATCGTGAAGAACTACACCGGGGACGTGTTGAACTTTGAGACTGCGGCTGACCTCGCGTCCGCTGAGGGCATCGACGTGCGCTCGGTCCTCATCAACGATGATGTGGCCGTCAAGGATTCGCTCTACACGGCCGGACGACGTGGCGTGGCAGGAACGGTGCTGGTTGAAAAGATCACCGGGTCGGCTGCGGAGCGTGGTGATGATCTGGATTCCGTCGCCGCCGTGGCGGAAAAAGTGAATTCCCGCGTGCGCACGATGGGTGTCGCACTGACCCCGTGTGTGGTGCCACACGCGGGGGAGCCGAGTTTTGTGCTCGCCGACGACGAGATCGAGATTGGTATTGGAATTCATGGCGAGCCCGGACGGGAGCGGATCAAGCTTGAGCCTGCAGACGCAATCGTGGACCGCCTGCTTGGCCCCATTCTCGAAGACCTGCCGTTTGTCAGTGGCGATGAGGTTCTCCTGTTCGTGAACGGCATGGGCGGCACACCGCAGATCGAGCTCTATATCGTGTTCCGTCGGGCTGCTGCAGTACTGAAAGAGCGGGGTATCACCGTCACTCGCAGTCTGGTCGGCAACTTTACGACCAGCTTGGAAATGGCGGGAGCGTCTATTTCCGTTTTGAAACTCGATGATGAGCTCACCGGTCTGTGGGATGCTCCGGTTCAGACTGCGGCGCTACGGTGGGGACGGTAGAAGGAGATGTGATGACCCTAAACGATCAGCCCAACGTAGCCCCCAGCCACGCAACAGGTTCGCTGGACACCGCCTGGACAGTGCGATGGATTCGACAGAGCGCGCAGGTGCTGGCCACCAATCGCGCGGCGCTCAACACCCTCGACCGGGACATTGGCGACGGTGATCACGGTGAGAACATGCATCGAGGGTTTCAGGCGGTCCTACCAAAGATCGAAGGCCTGACCGATGAGACAACCCCCGGCGCGGTGCTCAAGCTGGTCGCGACCACGCTGATCTCCACCGTGGGGGGCGCTGCCGGACCGCTATACGGCACGGCGTTTCTCAAAGCCGCCGGTGCTGTCGGGGCCGCAGAGTCACTCAATGGTGCCGCCCTGGTCGCCCTGGTCACAGCGGCCCGCGATGGCATCGTGCTGCGCGGCAAGGCTGAGTCAGGCGACAAGACCATGATCGACGCGTGGACTCCGGCGGTCCAAGCAACGGCAGCAGCGCAGGCGGCCGGTTCGCACGTGGATGCCGTCTTGCTCGCCGCAGCGGAGGCCGCAGAGCAGGGCGCAGTCGCCACGGAGCCCCTGGTCGCCCGCAAGGGACGGGCGAGCTACCTCGGTGAGCGAGCGATCGGCCACCGCGACCCGGGCGCACAGTCGACCGCGCTACTGCTTCGCGCCGCGTCAGACGTGGCTGTGGCCGTGGCGAACGAGTGATGGTGGCGGCATCCGCTGAACGCGTGGGCATTGTCTTCGTCTCGCACAGCGAGAAGATCGCGACCGGACTCGTCGAACTGGCCCGCCAGATGGCACCCAGCGTACGTCTGATCGCCGCTGGGGGTACGGATTCGGGCGGCATCGGCACGAGTTTTGAAAAGATCAGCGACGGAATCACCGAAGCAAACACCGGCTCCGGCGTCGTGATTCTCTGCGACCTCGGTTCGGCGATTCTGACCGCGGAAACGGCCCATGATTTTCTTGAAGAGTCCGAGCAGCAGCGGGTGCGGATCGTTGACGCTCCACTCGTCGAGGGAGGGGTGGCCGC
>JBBRBV010000111.1:0-4511 GCA_038205545.1 Actinomycetales bacterium | reverse complement strand
CTTAAGGCCGGCGCCGAACTCGCCATCTTCCGCATTTTGCAGAGTGCACTCTCCAACGCCCTCAAGCACGGCGGCGTCGGTACCGAAGCGCGAGTGTCGTTCACCTGGACTCGCGACGGCCTGCAACTGCTCGTCGACGATGACGGCATCCGTGCCGCCGCCCGTCGTGACGGCAAAGAAACCGGTGACCAGACCGCACGCACCCCTTACACGATTGAGGACGACCTCAAGGCGCTCAGCGAAAACATCGCCGGTCCCGGTATCACGCAGATGCGTGAGCGCGCCCAGCTATTCGGCGGCGTCTTCAACGCCGGAACGATTCCCGGGCTGGGATTCTCCGTGTCTGCCGTGTTCCCCTCGCTGCGTTTTCACAACGGCGTGCACGGCGTCGACCTCGTCCGGTGACCCCGGCAGGTACCAGCGACACGTCGCCGGGCCCCCATGACGAAATACGCCATCAACGGCTGGCCGTTCGGGAGGGGATCGCCGTTGGTCTCGCGACGGCCGCCTATGGGGTCTCTTTCGGTGCGCTGTCGGTCGCTGCCGGACTGGATATCTGGCAGACCAGCTTTATTAGCATCGTGATGTTCTCCGGCGGTTCCCAATTCGCCCTCATCGGCGTACTCGCCGCTGGTGGTGTTGCCGCTGGCCCCGCGGCAGTTGCGAGCGCCGCGCTGCTCGGTGTGCGCAACGGCATCTACGGTATGCGTATAGCACCGATCGTCGGCGCCGGGCTCTGGAAACGGCTCGCGGCGGGATGGATCACCATTGATGAATCCACCGCGGTCGCCCTCGCCCAGCCGACACCCCGCAGCCGCCGCATCGGATTCTGGGTCACCGGGCTGGCCGTCTTCATCGGTTGGAACATCACCACCCTGGTCGGGGCTCTCATCGGGGACGCACTCGGCGACACTCGCGCCTACGGTCTCGACGCTGCCGCCGCAGCGGCCTTTGTTGGCCTGCTCTGGCCTCGATTGAAGCGGATGCAGGCAGTCGCTGTAGCGGTCGCCGCCGCGGTTGTCGCAGCAACGCTCACGCCAGTGCTTGTGCCGGGACTGCCCGTACTGGTTGCCGCCCTCGTGGCGGTTGTTGTTGGCCTGTTCAACTGGCTGGGCGCGCCGACGGACGCGGGGGCGGGGCTGCGCTCGTGACACTCTGGCAGATCATTATTGCGGCGTCGATCGCCGTGCTCACCCTCAAACTGGCCGGTTACCTCGTGCCGTCAGCCCTGCTGCACAAGCCCACACCCTCTCGCATCGCCGACCTACTGACGGTGGCACTGTTGGCGGCGCTGATCGCCGTGCAGACGCTCGGCAACGGTCAGGCGCTCACCATGGATGCGCGCATTCCGGCCGTTATCGTTGCGGCGGGGCTGTTCGCAATCAAGACGCCGTTCATCGTCGTTGTGATCGTTGCAGCGCTGGTGGCCGCCGGCTTGCGCGCGCTCACGTAGCTCCGCGTCAGCCTTCGAGGTTATCGATACCGGGCGTCCAGGCCAGACCGGGCACGCCCCAACTCTTCTTACGTTCAACTTTGGCGGCCATCTTCGCATAGACGTGCTCGAGGCGATCGACGTACAGGGTGCCGTCGAGGTGGTCGTACTCGTGCTGAAAGATGCGGGCGAGCCAACCATCCGCTCGAATTTCAAACGAATTCTGTTCGGCATCGACGGCCCGCAAAATGGCGGACTGCGCGCGTTTCAGTGGAAAGCGCTCGCCCGGAAAGGACAGACACCCTTCATCCTCGTCGACGTCGTCGTCATCAACAGGTTCGGCAGAAACCGGGGTAATCCACAGTTCAGGATTGATGGCGACCCCGCGCCAGGTCACCTCGTCGTCGTCCTGATAGCTGTAGGTGAAGATGCGCAGCCCAACGCCAACCTGCGGGGCGGCCAGGCCCACACCGGGCGCAGCATCCATTGTCTCGAACATGTCTCGAATCAGTTCGCGCAAACTGTCGTCAAAATTAACAACGGGAGCTGCGGGGGAGTGGAGAACGGGGTCACCTGAAATTGCTATCGCGCGTACGGCCATTTCTCCAGAATATCGGCATGCTTGTCGATAAGGTCATGAAGTGACCTCTGACCTGACCGATCTGGCGACAGAAATCGCCGCTGATCCACGGCAGGCCATCGGAATTCCACTGGCACTGGTCGGAGCCGTTTTTCTCTCCCTGGGCGCTCAATTTCAGCACCGCGGTGTGGCAAAGGTCGAGGCGAACAACGAGAAGGACTTCGGCGGACTCAGCATGCGCCAGCTCAGCATGCTGCTCGCCCGCCCCTCCTGGGTATTCGGATCACTCATGCTTGGGCTCGCCATCGTTTTTCAATTGACGAGCCTGGCCTTCGCCCCCATCATCGTCGTGCAGCCACTCGGGGCGGTCGCCCTCGTAATCACAGCCGTGCTGAATGCCCGTGTCAGTAAGGTCAGGCTCAACCGAAAGAGCATCATGGCCATCTCGATGTGCGTGGGGGGCGTCGGCCTGTTTGTGACTGTGGCCGCTTTTACCGCCGTCGACAAGCCGGTTACCGACCAGAACCTGGTGACCATTCTGATCGTTCTCGGGGCCGTTCTCCTGGCCTTTGCACTCGCCTTCAGTTTTGCGCGTCGCCGCTCGCAGGCAATCTTCTACATTCTCGGAGCCGGTGTGCTGTACGGGTTCGTGGCGACCCTCGCCAAGGTTGTGATCAACCGGATCCAACACGGCAACTTCGAATGGCTCACCCTGACCTGTGTGCTCGGGTTGATGCTCGCTGCCGCGTTGGGGGCGTACTTCGTGCAGAACGCCTACGCGTCGGGACCGCCGGATCTCGTCATCGCCGGGCTCACCGTGGTTGACCCGCTCGTCGCGGTGGGAATCGGAATCGTGGTGCTCGGCGAGGCCAGCCAGGCTCCACCCGCAGCAGCGATCGCATTCGTGGTAGCCGGGGCGATCGCTATTTGGGGCGTGTTCCTTCTGGCGCGATACCACCCCCAACTTGATCGCTGACACGCAAAGAATTTTCTGCCGCCACGGTGCGGGACCCGGCGCCCCAGGCACGGTTTAGAATAGGGTTCGAGTGCGCAGCGTCATTTCGCCGTGCGCACTCCCGAGACTTCCTGCCGGACTATGACCCCCGGCCAACCAACGTAGGGACCACTCCACTTGTCAGATTCGACCGACTCGCTGAGCAGCCCGACCCCGGGCGATACGCCCGAGAGCGCCGCTAGGGCGCCGATCGAGAAGCCGCGGATTCGCGTGCTCATCGCCGCCGATACGTTCGCCCCCGATGTGAATGGCGCTGCTCGATTCGCCGAGCGGCTCGCCGCCGGTCTCGTGGCCCGTGGCCACGAGGTTCAGATCATGGCTCCGGCCGCGTCCCGTAAGCGCGGGAGCTGGACGGAGATGCACGAGGGCCAGCCAATGGTCGTGCATCGCTTGCACAGCTGGCGCTGGTATCCGCACGACTGGCTGCGCTTTGCTTTGCCGTGGCTGGTTCGCGGTGAGAGTCGACGCATTCTCGACTCCTTTCACCCCGACGTCGTGCACTTTCAATCTCATATCAACGTGGGGCGTGGGGTAGCCATTGAGGCGGCCAAGCGCAATATCCGTCTCTTGGGCACGAACCATTTCATGCCCGAGAATATGGTGAAGTTTTCCCTCATTCCCGTTGGGTTTCAGGACCGTGTGATCAAGGCTGCATGGCGCGCAGCCCGACGTACCTTCGGTCGCGCCGAAGCCGTCACCACCCCGACTCGGCGGGCCGCACAGTTTCTGGAAAAGTACACGGGCCTCACCGGGGTGTACGCCATTTCCTGCGGGATCGATGCGGACAATTACGCACCAAATTTTGAGCCGCGCACCGAGAACCGAATCCTGTTCGTCGGACGGGTTACCGGAGAGAAGCAGATCGACGTGCTGCTGCAGGCGGCGGCGCTGTTGTCGCCCGACCTCGACGCTCAGATCGAGATCGTTGGCGGCGGTGATCAGAAACGCAATCTGGAGCACCTGGCCGGCACCCTCGGCATCCGCTCGCGCGTCACGTTCACCGGCTACGTAACTGATGCAGAGCTGCGCGCGGCCTACTCACGGGCCTCGGTGTTCGCGATGCCGTCCATCGCTGAGCTGCAGAGTATCGCCACGATGGAGGCCATGGCATCGGGCCTGCCCATTGTTGCGGCCGATGCCATGGCACTGCCTCACCTCGTGCACGATGAGGCGAACGGATTCCTATTCAAGCCGGGTGACGCGCAGGATCTGGCCGATAAGTTGAATCTGGTGCTCACCGCCGCTCCGGAACGCCTGGAGGCGCTCAAGCGTGAGTCGCTCAAGCTCATCGCTGCGCACGACATTAAACGCACTCTGAACACATTCGAATGCCTGTATCGTGGGGAGCCGGTGAGTGATCTGGTCCCGAATGGGGCTTCGTCGCAGACGCCCGAATAGTCACGTATCTGGGTGTGACCCTTCGGTCGTGCCGTTTGGGGCGGTAGCTCAGCTGGTTAGAGCAGCGGACTCATAATCCGTCGGTC
>JBBRBV010000110.1:0-4679 GCA_038205545.1 Actinomycetales bacterium | reverse complement strand
TTGATTGAGCACACGGCTACCGGTTTTCCCGGTTGCACCGAACAGAGCAATGGTTGCGGTCATCCCATTACTTTAGCAGCTAAACCATATTTGGCTCTATCACCACGGTGGTCGAGCCTAGCCAGCCAAGCCACACACATCGTCCACCTGGCTATTGAACAGGCCTTCACCCCGGTTCGTGGACACGGCTTACGTCTGTGACGGCTTCGCGATCAGGTCGCGTGGCGTTCACTCGAGGTAAAGCTCAGATAACCGCGGGCGTGGACGCCGAGGCATAGCGAAGCCAGAGGCTTCAGGTGACGGAACCGTTGGAGGCGGAGCGGCTAGGCCGCGAGGAACGTGTTTAGCGCGCCAAAAGCAACCTGCCATCTATCAGGCTGAGATTTTACTGGTCACATCAGGAGGGAACAGGCGGCGCGTCCCGCCGCGGGCGACCATGAGGAAAACGATCAGAGCTGTCACTTGCAAGAAGCCTCCCAGGCGAACGGCGTCGCCGAAGGCTAGGGCGACCAACTCGAGAACGACCTTAAGCAGGATTGCGGTCAGAAGCGCCAGGAGGAAAGTCTCGGAAATGACTACTGGGAACAGCTGGATGAAGACGCCGAGCACCACGAGGTAGGCGAGGACGTCCACAAGATCGATAGGTCGAATCCGCACCCAGTGAGTGTATCAACGCCCGCGCAACCTTCTTTTGTGGAGCAAGCAGGACCGCCGGCCAGGCCGATCTCGCCCTCCCCCAGCCCGGGCCAACATATGCAGTTCATAAGATCCCTCGAGAACGGAGGGGTAATAGCCGCGCAGAGACATCGAGGCGACGGCGATGGCTCTCGGTGTCAACACAGTGTCCGCGCTAGAGCGCGGGTTTGACTGCTTTGACGATGGCTCCGTGCATTTCAGGTACGACCTCGTGGGTGTAGTCGACGGTCACGTCAACGAACCCGGCTGCGGTGAGAGCACTGACGTATTCCTGATGGGAGAGAGCCCCGGCGATGCAGCCTGCGAAGGTGCCGCGGTGGATGCGGTCCTCCGCGCTGAGGTGGTTCTCTGCAACGACGTCGGAGATGCCGAGGTGGCCGCCTGGCTTCAGGGTGCGGAACATCTCGGAGATGACGGCGTTCTTATCGACGGAGAGGTTGATGACGCAGTTGGAAATGATGACATCGATCGCGTCGTCGGCCAGAGGGATGTCTTCGATTTGTCCCTTGATGAACTCGACGTTTGTGACGCCGGCTCGGTGCGCGTTTGCACGGGCGAGGACGAGCATCTCGTCGGTCATGTCGAGCCCGTAGGCGAAGCCGGTGGAGCCGACGCGGCGTGCAGATAGGAGCACGTCGATGCCTCCTCCGGAGCCGAGGTCCAGGACGGTTTCGCCCGGTCGGAGGTCGGCTACCGCAGTGGGGTTACCGCAGCCCAAGCTGGTCAGGAGCGCTTCTTCCGGGATCTCGGCGGCCTCCTCGCTGGTGTACAGAACGGAGCCGAACACGTCACCGTTCCCGAGGTCGGTGGGTACGCAGCACGGCTCGCTGGACGCGTCGGCGAGCTGGAGCGCAGCGGCGGCGTAGCGGTCCCGGATGTGCTCGGTAATGTCAGAATTCTCGGTCATGGCTTACGCCCTTTCTTCGATGTAGCGCTGCGCTCCGGAAACTTGGAGGCGAGCGAGATTGGCGACGTGGCGCTGTGGGTAAAGGACCCTCGGATGCCGCGACGGGACCAGCATAGTGCTGCATTGACATCCATCGATATAGCCCACCCTGCTGAAGTTCGATACAAATCAATATGCCGAAGCGAGCAGTGCCCCCTGCTACCAAGGGCAGGAATCTCGACGCGGATCGAGTAGATCACCAGGGCGCGCTCCCTATCGGGGCGTGTGGCCACACTTCCGTTTTTGCCCACGGAGCCCGTCGAGCAGAACCGGCTCGCCGCGCTCAGCCCGCTACCGGTCTAAAATTCGTCGCACCACCTTGGTGGCCCGTGAGGGGCCGTCGCCGGTCAGGGGCGGCCGCATAGACTCACATCTATGCACACCGATGCCGATGTCGAGGCGAGCCTGATTGAGGCGCGCGCACGCGACCGTGCCGCCGCCGAGGACATCGCCCGGGGCCTGCGCGCAATGGCCGACCCGACGCGGGTTCAGCTGCTGGGCCTGATCGTCGCCAGGCCGGGCGGTCGCGCCCTCGTTGGCGAACTCGCCACAACGCTCGGCTTGACTCAGCCGACCGTGAGTCACCACATGCGAATTATGGCCAAGGAGGGGCTGCTCGCGCGTGAGCAGCTCGGGCGGCAGGTCTGGTATTTCGTCGTTCCCGACCGCATCGCGGACGTTATCGAATCCACACGCAGCCAGCACGACCCGATCGCCGCGGTCGTCGCGCCTCATGTTCTCGTCAGGATCACCAAAGACCTTGCCATCCGATTCCACGAAGTCTTCTCGGCCGAGACGATCGGCCGCTATGTTCAGGAGAGCTACGAACTCCTTGCCAGGCAGGCAAAGATCACCCGCTACCTGCCTTCGCTGACCGCCCGCTTCGCCGGCGACCGACTGCGGGCGCTTGCTGCGGCGGACGGCCGACTCACTCGCGCCGTTCCGGAGGTGCTGTTCGTCTGTGTGCAGAACGCCGGTCGCTCCCAAATGGCTTCGGCCCTCCTGCGCTCCTTGGCCGGGGACCGGGTGCGCGTCCTCACGGCCGGTTCGGAACCTGCGGGGACCGTCAACCCGTTGGTCGTCGCCGCACTCGACGAGATCGGCGTGCCTCTTGCGGGGGAATATCCCAAGCCCCTCACCGACGAGGTGGTGCGGGCGGCCGACTACGTGATCACCATGGGCTGTGGCGATGCCTGCCCCATCTATGCGGGCCGCACCTACCTGGACTGGGACCTTGCCGATCCGGTCGGCCTCCCGTTGGAGGGTGTGCGCGTTATTCGCGACGAGATCGACGCCCGCGTGCGCGCGTTGCTGATCGCGATGAATATCGGAGACACGGCGGCGACGTGAATGCCGGGTGAACACTTCCTCCGGAGATAGTCAATCCATAGACAACCATCTATGCTTTAGGAAATTCGAGAGTTAGGAAACCTGCATGTCGGAGAAGCCCACTGTCCTGTTCGTGTGCATCCACAACGCCGGCCGCTCACAGATCGCCGCCGGTTACCTGCGCGCACTCTCTGCCGGTGCCGTCGAAGTGCGCTCTGGTGGCTCAGAGCCCGGCAACCAGATCAATCCGATGGCCGTCCGGGCGATGGCTGAAGAAGGCATCGATATCTCGCAGGCCGTTCCGCAGCTGATGACCTCCGAACAGGTCCAAGCTTCCGAGGTCGTCATCACGATGGGTTGCGGCGACGTGTGCCCGATCTTCCCCGGAAGGCGCTACGAGGACTGGGAGCTAGCAGATCCGGCCGGCCAGGGCCTCGACGCTGTGCGCCCCATCCGAGACGATATTAAAGCGCGCGTCCAAGCCCTCCTTGCCGAGATCCTTCCCGCAACCGTTTAGGGCGCTGATCATGACTGAAGTGAACGGTCGGCGCGGCCTGCCGGGCCTGACCTATCCGGAGGAATACCTCAAACGCCTCGCCGACGACCTGGCCCGCAAATTCGCCGGAATCTTCGGCCCAGAAACGGTCGAGCGGTACGTGCTGGAGTCCTACACCGCGCTCCTCCGCACAGCGACGGTCAAGGCGCACCTGACCAGCAACACCATCCGGTTCGCCACAGACCGACTGACCGCTCTCGCCCAAGCCAAGGGCGCAATCGGAAGTCCCGTGCCAGAGGTTCTGTTCGTCTGTGAGCAGAACGCGGGCCGCTCGCAGATGGCGGCTGTGTTGACGAACGCCCTGTCCGGCGGGGCCGTGCACGTGCGCTCCGCCGGGTCGGCACCGGCGCACCAGTTGAACCCGGCCGTCGTGCAGGTCATGATCGAGCTCGGCCTCGATCTCAGCGAGGCCTTTCCCAAACCACTCACGGATGACGTGGTGCAGGCGGCTGACGTCGTGATCACGATGGGCTGTGGCGATGCTTGCCCGATCTACCCCGGCAAACGCTATCAGGACTGGGCCCTCGCCGACCCGGCAAGCCTTCCCCTCGAGCACGTGCGAGTCGTCCGGGACCAGATCATCAGCAAAGTCACAGAGATGCTCGAACTCCTCGGCGTCGAACCGAAAGACCTCACCACCTGAGCAGCACTGGAGCAGAAGCGATCCGCCCACCCCTGCCGGGAATCGATCTGCCGCAACTCCACGTCCTGCGCCGCATCGGCGACATGGACGTCATCAAAGCCGAACTCGACAGCCACCTCGCGCTGAATGGCACCGGACCGAAGGCGCTCGCGCTTGCCGGAGCGGCATCGTCAGTTGCTTGCTGCCTCGTCGGGGTGAGACGTAGCGGGTTGCTTTGTCCAGGCGGGTGGCGTGTCCGTGCCGGCTTCCTCGTCCTCGGCGGCGTCAGCGGCAGTTGTGTGAATATTCCCGGCGGCGTGGTGAACCGGTGCGTAGATTACATAGAGATTCATGGGGCCATCACCGGTGTTGGTGACGTTATGCCAGGTGCCCGCGGGCACCAGGATGCACCAACCGTCAGACACGACCTGCTCGAAAGTGAGATTGTCCTTGTCTGGCCCCATCTGTGCCCTGCCGACGCCAGCATCGAGGCGCAGGAACTGGTCGGTATCGGGGTGCATTTCCAGTCC
>JBBRBV010000109.1:0-5506 GCA_038205545.1 Actinomycetales bacterium | reverse complement strand
GCCCGCAGGGGAACCCCATACGGGACGCGGTGATCGGTGGCCGGTTCAGCTTGTGGATTGGGCGGCTCGCCAGTCGCGTGCGCGGTGCAGGATCTGTTGGATGACCGGACCTTTGGCGTCCGCGTAATGATTCATGTCGCTCCATTTGTTTGTCGCGAGCGTCCGTTTCGTGGATTCATAGAGTTCACGGTCTGCAGCGCTGACTCGGAGCCAGTCACGGAGGTCAAGATAGTCGACGTGCTCAGTAGCCTCTGTTGGTAAAACGTGCAGATGGAAATCTAGCTCCGCCGTGCGCAACATCCGGTGCCGAGGTTCCCTGACACGGACCTGCCACCCAACTGCTTTCAGCTGCACAATGTAGGACCCCTCGTCCTCGATATCGGCCACGATAAGAACCAGGTCGATGATCGGTTTTGCAGCCAGTCCAGGGACGGAAGTTGAGCCGATATGTTCGACCGACAACGCAATCGGTCCAAGCGAACCTTGTATCTCTTGAGCCATTGAGGCGGCCTTCAGGGGCCACACGTCGTCGTAGTCAACGATGACGATGGACCTTTGTTCACGACCACCGATCAGGATGGTGTCTAGTTCCGCGTCTCTCGCCTTTCCCATCGTGCAAGTCTGACACGACCCACGGGCCCACCGAAGGCTGCACGAGGCCCGCCCGCACTGGAACCTCCTCCGGGTTCAGTGTTGCTGCGCATACCGACCGAAACGCCCTAGTTTCCGGGTGCCATAGTGTCGGACCATGGATCTCTTAGAATCGCCCACGCTCTCAGGATCGCGCGTAACCCTTGAGCCCCTGTCATTCGATCACGTAGCCGAGCTCCGTGACGCTGCCAACGAAGGCGAACTCTGGCGTGCGTGGTACACCTCAATCCCGCACCCCGAGTCGATGACCGCGGAAGTTGAACGCCGACTCAGCCTCCACGAGCAGGGAAAGATGCTGCCGTGGGCCACTCGGCTTGCATCAACCGGGCGGATCGTTGGCATGACGACCTTTATGAACCCGAGTACCGATGCGCCGCGATTAGAAATCGGCTCTACCTGGCTGGCGAGAAGCGCTCAAGGTACGGGCGCGAACCGAGAGGCCAAGCTCCTCCAACTGACGCACGCCTTCGACGTTTTGGAGTGCATTGCCGTCGAGTTTCGCACTCACTGGCACAACCGCCAATCACGACAGGCAATAGCCGCTTTGGGCGCAAAGGAAGATGGAGTGCTGCGCAGTCACTCAGTTGGACCAGACGGCGCACTCCGCGACACCGTCGTATTTTCCGTTATTGCAAGTGAATGGCCTGCCGTGCGTGTGGGCCTTCGGCACTCCTTGGCCACGCGAGAATTCTCCCTCCAGGAATTGCGTCGTCTTCCCGGCTCGGCCGCTTGATTTCGTTCCGGGAGACGAACCCTGACCGGGATCTCTGCCCGGTCAGGTCGCTGGAATGGGAGCCGTCCGCGCCATCCACTTCTCGGGCTGGGCGAGGGGCTCGAAGCCAAACTTTTCGTAGAGGCCGTGGGCGTCCCCTGTCGAAAGTACGACGCGCTTCAAATTCAGATCTTCAAGCAGCGAGCAGACATTGTCCATGAGGGCCACTCCGACCCCGTGTCCGCGGACTCCCGGGTCAACAAAGACATCACAGAGCCACGCAAAAGTCACCGAGTCGGTCACGACTCGGGCATACGCCACTTGCCGTCCGGTCATTGAGTCGAACATTCCGAAGTTAGCCGATGCATCGATCGCGGCATCTTGGAGAGCACGCGGGCGCCCCAGCGCCCAGTAGGCCTCCTTGCTCAACCATGCGTGGATCTGCTCTCGATCCATATCTTCAGAGCGTGAAGAGAACCGGTAAGTGTCTTTCGTCATGGACCCACTGAACCGGAACGGAAGATGAGACGCAAACCGAGTCAGACCATCGTCCGACGACCATCGAGTCCCATAAGCCGAACGGCGACAGCGACAGCGACAGCGACAGCGACAGCGACAGCTCAAAGCGGAAGCGTGATGGAACAGGCCCAATGCCAGCTGCGTTTTAGAGGAATCCAGGTGAGGTGCCGCGCGGAATCTCGGCAGGACTCCATGTTCAATCGATCTCGGCCCAGCCATCCTTGTGAGCTGGCTTAGCTCAGATCGATAATTGCAACAGCCACCGAGCGAACAGCGACCACATCACCTGAAATATTATCTATCAGGGCAATGTGAACGCGGGGGATTTCGTCCGGCGCATCTTCACCCGTGGCGCTGAGGGCGAATGCGATCTCGCCACTGTTGGTGCCGGAGGTTACGATCACCTGCGCAGCCTCCGGGTTTTCCCCCACACGTTCGAGGAGGCTATCGGTCACGTCGCTGGATTCGGTTGACGGCATCACTACCTCGGCACCGGTTCGCGCGATACTGACCAGCACGCTGGCGTCGTCGGGTATACGTCCCGCGCCTCCCGTAACCGTCCACGTGACGCCACCGCCAAGATTTCCAGGGTTGTATTCCGACGTCACGGTGATGGCGACGGGGGTCTGAGATTCAGGTGCCGTCTCGCCTGAAGACGTGCACGCTGACAGTGACGCTCCCACTAATATTGCAATTGGAAAGACAAATCGTCTTCGCATCGTCAGTTCCCTTCATCTGTCTAACTCTGGAAATCGGGGCTGAGGTCCAAGCCTTACGGCCATGTCACCCATTGCCGGTTCCCTGCGCCGACGCGCTTACGCGCAGTTACCGGGTCCGCCCGCGATAGCGAAGTTCTGACCGCTGGTGTTCCAACTCACACTCACAGAGCCGCGACCTATACCTACGCCGGTGAGGACGGTTTCGTCCCAACCATGGCTGTAGGTTGAGAAGGCTTGGAAATCGCAGGGGCCAGCCCGATCGATGGTTAGGCCGACTGTTGCGCGAACATTGTCGCTGCCGGCCCCCGAGTTGGCATAGGCAACCCCGTTTTGGTTGAGGGTCTCCGGGTTCGTGATGCCCGTACAGTCATTTGCTGTGTTGCAGAAACTCGCGGAACTGGACTGAACATTCCGAGGGTCGCTCAAGCTGATTCCCATAACGTCAGTGCTCGTGCCGTCGAAGAACTTGGCATTCGTGTCATTCCATGAATACGTTGCGAGAATGCCGTACGAACCGATTGGGCCACCGGATGTGAAGACTTGCACTGCTCCCATGTTGACGTCAGCCCCGGTGCTGCGCGGAGACGCTGTTGGCGCGGTCACTTCCGTGTATCCAATTTCCGCCAATGCTGCGTTGACATCACCACCGCGATTAAAAGTCTCCGTTGCCACGTCATGAAATCCTGCAGACTCGGATTGTTCGCCGGCCGGCGATGACTTCTCCTCATCGGACGGCATCGTGGCTGCTGCTGCAGTCAGTGGCAGGACAGCAAGGCTGAGGCCCAAGATAGTGGCTTTGATTCCGAGAAACGCTGTTTTCTTCATTATTTTCACTTGAGTTTCGTATGTTGATTCCGTGTCTAAGACACTATGTGCGCGGCCAGCATGGCGATGCTTCTGGGCACAGGAAGTTATGCTTCCGTTATAAGGGATCCCGGAGCTGGAGCATGATCGGCCGAGCAATAGCGCCGGCGCGCTACAAGTTGCCGTGCACCTTCTCGAAAGGAACGGTTGGCGACCGCGGGGGAGTCATACCTCATTCACTGTCGGAACGTCGCACACTGACGTGTCGGACCTGGATCTACAAGGGTGCACCATAGACGGACGACCAACCCGACCTAACAGCACTGACGTTTGACAGGCGAGGACCGAAATCATCTGTGTCGGAGGGGAACGTCCACCGGGCGCTCATCAGGCCTGTGAGTTATGTTGCCCACCGCGACTCGGATAAGGGGATTAGGGCGCGTCGGCGAATCGTTGCCCTGCTTCGAGGAAGAGGTCCTTCATTCCTTGGTTGCCCTGATGACCGGCTTCGCCGATGACATGTAGTTCGGCGTCCGGGCCACCAACGTCGAGCGGGCCGTGCACCATGACGCCCGGGATACCGGCAAGCCGGGATGCGTCGCGAAGAATTTGCCCTTCGTCCAGCCAGGCGCCGTGGTGGAAGTAGTGAGCGACGATTCGCGCGAAGAGCATGCGGAAGTCAGGATCTGCGAAGCGAGGACTCGGCATCTAGCCCGGCTCAACGACACCGCTGCGTCTTCCCAATCGCACCATTGCTGCCTATCGACACTGACTCAGAAATAGCGCTGACCGGGATTTTACTTTCGAATGCCGCTTCATGGAGCTTGACCTCGTGCTGCTACCCTCGAAAGCACGATCCAATTCTGGGTCGGGATTATGAAGGGAATTATGAAGATCAAATCCGTATCTGCGATAAGTATCCTGGCTTTCGCACTGGTGATGGGGGCTGCGTCACCGAGCTTTGCCGCTAAAGCGGCGACACCGCCCGACAACTCCAGCCTGGAGGAGTCGACCAGCACCGAGGGGTCGGCGAACACAGGCAGCCCCATCACCCTCGACGAACTCCAGGAGCTGAGTAAGACCCAGAGCACCGAAGAAGCGGCCGCCGTTATCGCTTCCGCCAGCGCCAGCAATCCTGTATCTGTCCTAATGGACGACTTCGGTTCCAGCGTTGCGGCAATCGCGACGCCGGCCACCGGCACCTCGGTCTTCGCCATCACCCCGGTCGGACCGGGGTGCAGTTCGACCAGCGCCTGCATCTACCCCTACAACGGCTACCAGGGAACCGGTGTGCTGGCCATCAAGGTATCTGGAAACAAAACCTTCGCAGGCGACCGCCCCACCACCTTCTGGGTCGGCAACACCGGCAACTTCGCCGCCGCCTATATAACGCTCAACTACCCTTCCACCCGGACGTTCACGAGTATCTCGCGCAGCTAGCCCTCCCGCTTCAACCAGCTCTACCAGGTGCCCTGTCGGTCTTGAACCGACGGGGCACCTGTTCGTTGCGTCAATGTGACTCAACACGGCCAGCCCGGAGCAGTCGGTGTTCCCTACCGGACCCGGCGTAACTTCGTCCGCGCGTCCTTGATTCCAGCGAGTCGGCGCACATGTAGGCGTCACATGCAGTTCGCGGGCTGGCAATGGCAGCGTTAGTCGGGCCCACCAGGGCGATCTAAGCCGGGCCCAGTTCGGCCCTGACGGGGTGTCACGGGCAATCTAAACGGGACCCACCGCCAAGCACGCCACCGAACCACGACCCGTAACCCGTAACCCTCGGGCTGTCTGATCCACCGAGCTGTGATCGAGTGATCGGCGCCCGCATGCGGGACGATCAGCGGACGGCTTTTCCCGTGCTCACCAGAGCGCGGTCGAGGGCCTATTTCGACAAGCAGGGCCGCCCGCAAGCGGAACCCTCTGCGGGGCCCTCAACGGGCGGAATTCGCAGTACTGCAGCTGTCGGTCGGTCAGTGGACCGGCACGAACCGCGCCGACTCGCGGCCGTGGGTGCGGGCGATGCGGTAGTAGTTCTGGGGCGTGAAACCGGTGAACGTCTTGAACGTGCGGATGACGTGTGACTGGTCGTAATACCCGGTCGCCA
>JBBRBV010000108.1:0-5534 GCA_038205545.1 Actinomycetales bacterium | reverse complement strand
TATCCCGGTACAAATTGGAAGGACGCTGTGCGCGTGGAACTCAAGACGGCAGTGCTCACCTTCTAGGTTGTCGCTCTGAAATCCGTGCAAATTGCATCCCACTACCTCTCGTAGCTTGCGCTTCCATCCCACTCACCTTCGACCGCTCCCAAAGCCAGGCCTTCCCGCGTCCCGTGCAGGATGTAGAGAGCGCAGCCGCGCAGCCGCTATATAGCGGTGACGATTTCGAGTATCAGGGCAACCATGTCGTCAAACGACACCGCTGCACCATGAATAGACCCCTGTCGATATTGGTTGACTTTGCGATATCCGTAAATCGCGCTATCAGCTAGCCAGCGCAAGACCTGGCCCTCCTGTTGCCCGCCTCCCTCAAGAGGCCCCGAAACAGACGCCCGAAAATTCCATTCGGCATCGCCCACATCGCGCAAGAGCGTCCAGTGCTGGTCCACGAACTGACGCCCGCCATATGCCGCTGTCAGAACAAAGCCATTTCACAGACGAGGTACTCGCCACACACAATGACGAAGCCGTCCCGCAGAGGGTTCCCTAGCGGGTCCGGCGAGAGCGCAATCTCAGGGTGGAAGCGGTGACCATTGTGGCCCCGACAATTGTCGGAGCCACGCTCATCGCGCCGAATGCCACTGCGTTGTATGGATTCAGCGCACCATTGGAAGGAGACCATCCCATTCGTCCGGTTACGGCCCACGCGACGACCGCAATGATGACGATGCCGGCCGTCAGACCGACGATCGGCCAGCGCCATCCAACGGCGACCGCGAGTGCACCGAGGATAGCTGCGATGGCCAACGTCAGAGGGTTGTTCGTAAAGTTGCCTGAGATCTGCACGGCCGCCACCACTGCAGTGACGTAATAGGTCAATGCTCCCATTACGAGACCAAGTCCCAGCGACACGACGATCCTGAGGAAAGTGCGTCGTGTTCCGCTCATCTCAGCAGGCACGTTGGATTCAACCATGATGCCTCCTCACTCCAGCAGCCCTACCGTCATCCCGGATTGCACGCCAGGTTGACATCGGGCGTCAAAGATATGCTGGATGAACCTACCGCATTCTCCGCGTGCCAGGTCGTGCTGCCGCTGTTGACGCAATTCTTCCTCGTTGTCCAGTACACAGTGCTACTCGGATACACCGTGACGGTGTGGAAGTCCCTCTGATGCCACCAGGGCCAGGCAAAGGACGACAGGATGCCGTTCACCGAAGCCGTTGCTGAACAGCCTCCACTGAGTCCATATGAGTGGCTCGCCAACGCAACCCCGTTGGAGACGTACGGATTCCCGACGCTCGACGTGGCGGTACAGGAGGCAGCGAGGGCTTGATGCACAACCACGCCGTCGCTGTAGTTCACCTGAACATTCTCCCCGGTTCGCAGCGCGACTCCAGCCGGGAGAGGGATGGGCGTGTGGACCGTTACCGGCTGTTGATTCGCCGATGCCGTCTGTTGGCGCACCTGCAGCGCATTCATTGCGATGGCATCCACCGGCATACGGTCGGACATTCGATCGATGATTTGATCCATCGCGACAGCATTCGTTCCGTTGTCCGACGCAGTGTTACTCGCGGCGGGGTTCGCTGCCGCGATGGTCATGAAGGCAAGCGCCAGTGCTCCAATAAGTCCTGCAGTCCTCAGAGTTGAAAGGTGTTTCATATTCAATTCCCCCTGGTCTCCTTCAATCTCCCCCCCTGAGGAAACTGTATGGCGCCAGAATAGCCAGAATAGCCAGAATCCGATGGCGGGTGCAACAACAACAACGGCGCTGATCGCCAGTTGCGTCTCAAACGCCTCTTGTAATCCGGCATCTTTGAGTTATTGAAAGCCGCTCGCAGGCGATCGTCGATGCCAACCCTCCGCTCCCATAATTCGGACCGACGACTCCGGAGCCCCAGCGACTCAGCTGCACGTGCATGCGGCGGCCGGTCATAATCGGTATGAGTAGAAGAGTGGGGCGCTGCCGGCCCCGGTGGCCGCGAACTCGGACACCTCGAAGCGAAGCGTCCCGTAAGGGGTTCCCCTTACGGGCGCCCGAACCGGTCGAAAAGTGCTCCCCAGCGAGCTCTCGCGATTGCGGGAAACACCGCGCGGTGAGGGTCCGGCTTACGGATGGCTCGTTACGGACCTTCCGGACTTTACCGTCGATACGGGTTAATTATAGGAACGCCAATCACATTCCGGTAAGGGTTGCGCGGCGTGGACATCCAAGCTTGACTGATTCTGACCAGAGCGTTATCTCAGGCTTCTTTCCAGAACGGCCCACCATCGTTACGGAGCGTTTAGTGAACTACGAATTTTTCGGACTCGGCGACTTTCCCCTTCAGAAGGGTTCGGTCCTCCCCGACGCGAAATTGGCATACACAACTGTTGGCACCTTGAACGAGGCAAAAGACAACGTCGTGCTCTGCCCGACTTGGTTTACCGGCTGGCCCGAGGACGTCTTGAAATGGCTGACAGGACCGGGCCGCGCACTTGATCCAGATCAGTGGTTCATTGTCATACCCAACCATTTCGGGGCAGGAGCGTCTTCGTCGCCAAGTAATACCCCGGCCCCGTTCGACAGAGGGCGGTTCCCGCACGTGACGATATACGACAACGTAGTGGCCCAGCGCAGGCTTCTCACGGAAGTATTCGGGATCGAACACATCAGGCTTGTGACGAGTTGGTCGCTCGGTGCGTGCCAGTCGTATGCGTGGGGAGCGTTGTACCCGGAAATGGTCGACGCGATCGCCCCGATTAATGGATCGGCACGAACGGCAAACTTCAACAAGGTGTTCCTCGCCGGCAACGTCAGCGCCATCACCTCAGACCCTGACTGGAACGACGGATTCTACGGTGACAAGCCGCCCATCAGAGGGATCAAAACGATGGCAGCGATCTATGCTGGCTGGGCGTTCCCCGAACCGTTCTACCGCCAGGAGCTTTTCCGTCTCTTCGGTGCGAACTCAGTTGAGCAATTTATCGAACTCTTCTGGGAGCCGTTCTACATCAAGAACGACGCGAACGATCTTCTTGCGCAAATGTGGACCTGGGAGCACGGCGATCTCGGTGATCACCCGTCGTTCGACGGTAACTTTGAGGCGGCGCTCGGTGCTATCCAAGCGCGCACCATCGTAATCCAAGCAGAGAGTGACACCTATTTCCCGCCAGTCGACAGCGCGTATGAGTGCAAGCACATCCCCAACGCGGAACTTCGCATCATCCCGACTATCTGGGGCCACATGGCACCGTTCAACCCTGAGGACCAAAAGTTCATCGACATTGCATTGCGCGAGCTCCTCGAAGGTTGATCTCATCGAAGTTTGTTGATATCGGCGCATCGCGCTCGGTGACAGGAGTACGTGAACGTGTTGCGGCGAATCAGCTGCTAGCGGGCACGCCAGGGCGCCAGCGGTTTCGAAACTTGCGTGTCCCGCAAGCCACGATCCAAGACGGTTTCGCCCCTGACTGCGACACCGATCGGCTTGCGGTCGTCGTGTCACCGAAGATTCGACGGTCGGGGTTCGCCGATAGATAACGTTGGGTTCAATGCTCAACTGCAAGTCATTTTGTTCTTTACGGCGCGTCGTGGTGCGATCAGGCTATGAGTCGCAGCCCAATGGTCGGAGTGACGGTCGTTCTCGTCGCGATCGTGCTGCTGTGTGGAGTCCCCGTATTGGCGACCGCCTACGAAGCCCGGAGTCCTGATTACCAGTGCGCCATTTCTCAGGCTTTGCCAGCTGGCGCAGAACTCATGCGGGGAGCGATCGGGTCCCTGACTCTATGGCCCTTTGGCTTAAAATCGATACTTCGATTCCACAGGTCAGCTGTTGATCGTTCCGCCCGGGTGGTTTGTCACGGGGCTTGCCACGGCAAGCTTCACCGCGTTCGTTGCCGCTGTCGCACTGCCTTCTGTGGTGTCGATGCGTGCAAGAAGATCGCGTCTGCGGTTGTCTGCATCACACAGCAGGGCCAGCTCGAAAGCGGCCGGTTAACGTTCGGCTTACGAAACGGCCGCGGCGGTTCATGCCTGGAACGGCGTTCAGGCCTAGGGCGGCGGGGCTTGTTTATCCACATAGACGATAGTATTATCGCGTATGTGAACATACAGGCACCAGCGCTGAGCCCTCTCTTCCGGTCAGATGCTCAGGGAGAGATACTCGCACGCCTGTTTCTGAATGCCGATCGGTCATTCACGATCGCCGAACTTGCTCGCGCTGCTAAGTCGCCTTATGCCAGCGCGCACCGGGAAGTCTCTCGCATTGTCCAGATGGGACTTGCCAGCACGGAGAAGCGCGGTCAGTCTGTCGAGGTGCGAGTGCGCGCTGATACGCCGGCCTTTCGGCCCCTCGCGGAGTTGCTTGCCCTGACGTACGGGCCGGCCGTTGTGATACCCCAGCACTTGTCAGGGATATCCGGAATCGATCAGGCATTCATCTATGGTTCCTGGGCCGCCCGCCGTGCGGGGGAGCCGGGGGACGCTCCGGCAGACATCGATGTACTCCTCGTCGGTAACCCGCCCCGTGGTGCTGTCAACGAGGCGGCACGCCTCGCGGGCACCAGTCTGGGGCGCGAGGTGAACGTGCGAATCGTGAGTGCGGCCGCATGGGAGGCTTCCGGCACGGACCCGTTCCTGCGCACCCTGACCGAGCGTCCAATCGTGAGCCTTGAACTTCTGGATGATAACCCATGATCAACCTTTGGGACCGCGGCAGAGCCGAGATTGACCACCTTCTCAAGCAAGGTCGCCTTACGCGGGTTGCCGCCAACCGTGACCTCGCCGAACGTCACCTTTCGCAGGCGCAGGTGCACCTCACGGCAGCAGTGACTCTGCGCAACCTTGATCCCGCCGGCGCGTTCACCCTCACGTAGGATGCGGCGCGCCTCGCGCTCGCGGCCATTCTGGTCAATCAAGGGTTGAAGGCCCGTGGCGAAGGTGCGCACGCCGTATTGCTTGAAGTGGCAATCGCTCAACTCGAACCCCCACGGCAGGTCGAAATCCGCGAATTCGACTGGATGCGCCGGCTCCGCAACTCGACGCAGTACCCAGACCTCGACCGCCCGTCGGCGAGTGTCGACGACGTTGATCAAGCCGTTCCCGCAGCTCGAGCGATCGTGGATCGTGGATCGTGCAACTCGACTCATCGAACTGATGCCCACATATGGAGGAGCAAACGCGCCGAAACGTGCCCTCGGGCCTGGCCACAATTTGCCCACACTTTGCCCACAAACGTAGGAAAATGACGTGATTGTGGCACTACCCAGGTGATCAAAGATCATTGATTTTACGCGGAAGTTGCCCGTTCGCGCGGCGGTGATTGGCTCCGTAATTGGGTTCAAGTCCCAGTGGGGGCACCACGTATTACCCCGCCACATCCCAGTTTTTCAAGGGTTCGGGGTCTCTGCGGCGCGAATTTCGTCTTGTGTATAAATTCCTGCCTGTTTTTCGTTTACGTCCGTTCGCCGGATGATGCTTGTTCGCCGTCTGCCGCTGGGTCATCCCGGAGCCGCTCGCCCTGTGCGACTCCACATGACCGATGAAGCATG
>JBBRBV010000107.1:0-5592 GCA_038205545.1 Actinomycetales bacterium | reverse complement strand
CCTGACGGCGCAGATCGGGGATGAAGCCATTGTTGTGGTCCGCGATGGCGAGGTGCTCCGCGGGTTTTACAACATTTGCCTTCATCGTGCGGGGCCGGTGGCTGAAGGGTGTGGCAAGCGGAACACGTTGCAGTGCCGCTACCACGGCTGGACGTATCGGTTGGACGGCTCGCTCTTCCGCGCACCCGAGATGGAGGGGACGGAGGGCTTCGACGCCGAGTCGATGCGACTGATGCCGATCCAGGTGGCAACGTGGGGACCGCTGGTGTTTGTCAACCTCGATCGTGACGCACCGCCGCTCAACAGTGTGATCGATGGAATCCCCGAGCGCACCAGCAGATTCTCGCCGGATGCGATGCAGTACGTCATGCGGAAATCATGGACCGTCGCCTGCAATTGGAAGGTCTATGTCGACAACTACCTCGAGGGGTATCACCTGCCGGTGGTTCATCCTGGGCTGCACAAGGAACTCGACTACGACGCGTATCGCGTCGAAACGCATGGCTGGTGGTCGCTGCAGCATGCGCCGCTTCGGCAGGGGCATCAACCGGACCGGAAGTACATCGCCACGTCGGACGATGATGACGCGCAGTACTACTGGCTCTTTCCGAACATGATGCTCAACATCTATCAGGGGCAGATGCAGACCAACGTGGTGATCCCTCGTGGCGTGGACGCGTGCGAGGTGATCTTCGAATGGTATGCCGTGGACCCGCCGGTCGATGTGGCCGCTGATGCGGGATGGACCACTCGACTCCAGTTCAGCGACGAGATCCAGGACGAGGATATCGCGATTTGTGAGCGTGTGCAGCAGAACCTGCGTTCACGCGCCTATGATCGCGGCAGGTATTCAGCGGCTCGTGAGAACGGGGTGCATCATTTTCATGGGTTGGTGCATCGGTGCGTGACGTGACGCGTGCCCGTCAGAATCGCCGCGATGCGCTCGGTGCGATGCAAACCACACCGCGGCCGCTGTCACGCCGAACTGTCACCCCGAGCGAGCAACGCGAGTCGAGGGGGCAGTGAGGCGGCGGAGCCGAGAACATGATACTGAGGTCGGGCGCAGCCCCCTCGCCAGGCTCGGGGTGACAGGGCGGTGGGATCGCCAAAGGCTGAGCGCCTGCGCTGTGGGTGGTGCGAAACGACCGGCGGCCATCCCGAGCACCCCTACTCCGGCTTCCCACCCTCGTGCCACGCCGGCCGCGGGCCGCTGGCCAGCTGCCCCACCGCCTCGGCGGCGGCCGCGATCACCGCGGTCATGTGACCGAAGTCCACCGCGTCCGCCTCGTCGGACGGCTGGTGGTAGTCGTTGTGCAGGTTGAAGGTCGAGAGGGTGTGCGCCACGATCCCCATCCGCGCGAAGGCGTAGTTGTCGCTGCGACGGAAGAAGTTCTGGTCGGGCCTCGGGTCGGCCACGATCGGGATGCCGTTGGCCTTGAGCATGTCGCCCATGGTCGAGCGCTCGTAGCCGGTGAGCCACGCCTTGCCCCAACCGCCGGCGAGTGAATCGGGCCGGCCGATCATCTCGATCTCGAAGCCGGCCACCACACGGTCGAGCGAGATGGGAGGGTTGGCGATGAAGTACCGGGTGCCCACCAGCCCGATCTCCTCGCCGGTCATCGCCGCGAAGACCACCGTGCGCTTGGGGCGCTGCCCGTCCATCAGGGCCCGGGCGATCTCGAGGACCGCCACCGTCCCCGAGGCGTCGTCGTCGGCCCCGTTGTAAATCGAGTCACCCTCGACGCCGGGCGAGCGGATCCCCAGGTGGTCGTAGTGCGCCATGACGAGAATCACCTCGTTGCTGACCTCGTCGTCGCTCCCCGGGATCATCCCCACCACGTTGCGACCGAGACGCCGGACCGGCGCCGGGAATGTGTCACGGACTGCGAACGACGCCACGCTCGAGAGCCGCGGTGGCCGGTCGGCGCGGGTCGAGGCCACGATCGCCATCGGCACCCGCTGGAAGTAGCCGTCGTCGCCGAGTGGGACGAGCCCGATCCGCTTCATCTCCGCTGCGATGAATCGGGCGGCCCGCTCCGCCCCCGGCGTCGCGGTGGCGCGCCCCTCCATCGAGTCGTGGGCGAGGGTCCGGAGCAGGTGCTCGACATGCACCTGATCGGGTCTCGGCTCCGGGCTCACACCCTGGGGGGCGTGCGTACAGCCAGCGACCAGCAACACCCCAAGCACAAGACGGCGCATGGTACAACTCCTGACGAGAGACGAGAGAGGATAGACGACCGGAAACTATGTACGCCCGAGGCGACTGCCCAGCCCCCGTGGGACGTCGGGGACTTATGAAGGAGCCCACGGGCTGCCCCGTTCCGGGGGCACCGCGGCTGGACAGCCGCGGCTCGGCCTCAGTGCCGAGAAAGCCTGCCCGCCCCGGAAGGGCGGCGGGGTCGCTATCAGCGAGTGGTCAGAAGCACGGGGCCAACCCCGACTCGCACAAGTCATGGTCGTGGGGGTCGCGCGGCCTCTACGAGTGAGAATCGATTGGGCGTCTGGGGACGGGCCTTTCCGTGGGTCCAATACGCGTTATGCCGCCACGGTCTTGACGCCCGGGCAGGGAGCGGCGAGGTTCCATTACGGTACCATTATGGAGCCAACATATGCCGACACTTACCATCAAGGGTCTGCCAGACCCGATCTACGAACGCCTCAAGGCCCAGGCCGACGCACACCGGCGCAGTCTCAATGGCGAGATCATCATGTGTCTTGAGCGCGCTGTCAGTGCGACGCGATTCGACCCCGAGGCTTGGCTCACCGAGGCACGTGCGTTCCGCGAAAGCCTGAGCGTCGAGCCGCTGACCGACCGGGAGTTGCGATCCGCACGGCAGGCCGGCCGCGCGTGATCGTCGCGGACGTGAACCTCATCGCGTATCTACTGCTCGGGGGGCCACAACAGGCCCTCGCGCAGCGCGTATTGGAGCGCGATCCAGTGTGGGCAGCACCACTGCTTTGGCGCAGCGAATTTCGCAACGTGCTCGCGGCGTTCATGCGCCAACGGGACCTCAGTGTCAGTGATGCCTGGCGAGCACATGCGCTGGCCGACCAGTTGCTTGAGGGCCAAGAGTTTGCTGTGCCAGGTGAACTGGTGCTGGCCTTGGTCGCGTCCTCCACCTGCTCGGCATATGATTGCGAGTACGTTGCGCTGGCCGAGGAGCTCGCGGTGCCGTTGGTCACAGCCGACCGCCAGCTACTCGGGGCGTTTGCCGATCGTGCCATCAGTCCGAAGGATTTCGTGGAGCGGGCGGCATAACCCGCGTATCTGGACTCCCCCCCTTGTTTCCGCAAGGGGCGGCGCTCGTGATTGTGTTCGTCTCGCATCATCCGCGTCGGCGGAGGGTCGACTGCAGTCGTATCTCCGGCCCTTGAGGTGGGCACATTGCCCTGGCCACGATGGTAAGTCGCGCGTGGGGAGCCAATCGCTTGTCGCGGCCACGAAGGCCATGCGGGTTATCGGCTCGTCCCCACGCCGGTCTGACCGGTCGCCATCGCGATGATCGCTTAGCAGTTCGTGGTGTGCCCCTCCCCCTGCGGCATCCGCCGCTCGAAGTCCCGCCCGTCGCGCCAGACCTTCCAACTGATCCGCGCGAGCTTATTCGCCAAGGCCACCGCCGCCACGTTGTGGCAGTGACGGAGGGCCACTTCCTTGGCCCAGACGCGGAGATCATCCGGCGTGTCGGTCACCGCTCCGGCGCGGAGCGCCGAGCGCGCGCCGTGAATGAGGAGCATGCGCAAATAGCTGTTCCCCTTGCGGGTGATCGATCCGAGTTTCCGCGACGACCCACTCGAGTGCTCCCGTGGCGTGAGGCCGAGCCAGCTGGCGAAGTGGCGCCCGGAGCGGAAGCGACGGATGTCACCGACGCATGCGACCATCGCTGTTGCCGTGAGGACGCCGATCCCAGGGACGGTCATCAGTCGCTTGGCGTCCGGTATCTCATGCAGCAGCGACATCAGGGAGGCGCGCACGGCGTTGGCCTTTTCCTCAAGTGACCGGATCTCCGCGATCACCTCAAACAGCGCCTGCCGGAGAAACTCCGGCACCGCTTCATCGGCCAACGCCGACCGAGCATCCACGGTGACGCGACTGGCGCCGACGGGCATCGTGTGACCGAGCTCTCGGAGGTGCCCGCGGAGAGCATTGATGCGCGCGGTACGCGTGCGCAGATAGCTCTGGCGAATCCGATGCAGTGCCACCACCGCTTGCTGCTCGATCGACTTGACCGGTACCGGCGTCAGGTCATGATTCCTGGAGGCTTCGAGCAGCGCCTTGGCGTCGGCGCGATCGGTCTTGTTGCCATCGCGGTAGCGTGCGACGTCGGCGGGATGCAGGAGCGTCACACGATGTCCGTAGCGCTGCGCTTCGCGTCCCCAGTGATGCGCCGATCCGCACGCCTCCAGCAGCACCTCCGCGGGAGCCTGGGCCGCGAGGAAGCGCGGGAAGGCGGCCCGGGACAGTCGCCGCCGAGTGGTCACCACTCCGGGGGCCTCGGAGAGGGCCACTTCAAACACGGTCTTGGCGAGATCGACGCCGATCTGTATCGTTGACATGGGCTTCTCCTCGAGGTGGTGGCCTGTGGGGCCGTGATCCTGATGGATGTAGTCTGCATCTCGGGGGGGAGTCCATACCATCACTTGCGGCGGACGGGGCCACACTGCCTCGGCCACCGCGACGTAGATTGCTTGGACACGCGGTGGCCTCGGCCGGCCCCGCCGCAGCAGCGCAAGGCGTTAGCTGGACTGGGTCGGCCCCAGCGCCGGGTTAGATTTGAAGTAGCACCGTACTGTCGCTACCCGGAGGCCGAAATGCGGTCATACACTGCTGTCGTCGAGCGGGACCCCACGACAAATATCTATGTTGGCTACGTTGCCGGCTGGCCGGGTGCCCATTCTCAGGGCGACAGTTTGGACGAGCTGCGAAAGAACCTCGAAGAGGTGGTCACGATGCTGCTCGAGGACGGCGAGCCGCAGTTGACGTCCGAATTCGTCGGAGTGCAGACCCTCCAGGTTGGATAGGCGGTGGGAAATCTGCCGGTGCTCAAGCCGCGGGAAGTGGTCGCACGCTTGGAGCGTCTTGGCTTCGCGCTCGTGCGCCAACGTGGCTCACATCAACAGTTCCGACATCTGGATGGTCGCGGCACAACGGTGCCGTTTCATGCCGGTCGAGATATCTCACCACTGCTCCTTCGTCAGATCGCTCGCGACATCAACTTGCCGATCGAAGAGCTGCTCGACGCATGATCGCCACATAACATGCGCTGACTGCGAGAGGGGCCAAACTGCATCGGCCGCCGCGACGTCGATATTGTGGGGCACGCGGTGGCTTGGGCGGTCTCGCCGCAGAAGCGCAAGGCGTCGTCAGGTGCGCAAGACGATCTATGCAATGGAGGATCTCATGACTCAGACGGCGAAGTTCGCTGGGCGGTGTGCGGTATCGATCGGGTTGTGTGGTGGCGCGCTGCTCCTGCTTCGCGCTGCTCGCGGTCGTCCGGATGCGCCACTGATTGGGTCGCTTGCCGTCGCGGTGCTGGCCGGCGTGATGCTCGAGACGCTGCGGTGGCGGCGTGGCGTGTATGGTGCGGCAGTTCG
>JBBRBV010000106.1:0-5648 GCA_038205545.1 Actinomycetales bacterium | reverse complement strand
GAGTTTCAGGCGATTCAGGAATCAGCTGCGAAAGCCGGAATCACGGTCGTTGACGCGGGATCACCCGACTGGAGCAGCCTGCTGGAGGGCGGCGACTACGACGCGTCCCTGTTTGGTTGGATCAGCCCCGGCGTCGGCTCGACCGGCATCGCGCAGATCTTCTCGACCGACGGCGGTGGCAACTACAACCAGTACACGGGAACCAACGACGACGCTATCGCGAGCCAGACTACTCTGGATCCCGACGAGTTGGTCACCCTGCTCAAGCGGATGGACAAGCAGATGTTCGCCGATGCCTATGGGCTTCCCCTGTTTCAACTGCCCGGTGTGTTTGGTGTCAACAAGCGCGTGAGCGGCGTGGAGTTCATGGGCAACCAGACCGGTCCGTTCTGGAACTTCTTTGAGTGGTCCGTCAATAACTAGCAAGGACGAATGTGCTCGTCTGATCGCGTCGTTGGGCTCTGGGGGTACTTGCCCGGGAGCCCAACAATGCGGAGCGGACGGCATCCGTTGCGTGTCGTCGTGCGGCAGCAGTCCAGAAGCACGATCCAACTTTTACAGTGAGGTAGCCCCGGCATGGTGAGCTTCATCCTGAGACGAATTCTCGTTTCTATCCTGATTCTGGTTGCCGCTTCGTTTTTGATGTACGTCATGGTGGGGTATTCAGCGCAGCCACTTCAGGACCTGCAGGGCAGCAACTCGCCCAACAAACAGGAACTCATCAATGATCGCGTCGCGCGCCTGGACCTCGACGTGCCACCGCCGCTGCGCTGGGTGTTTTGGCTAGGCGGCGTCGCTAAATGCGCGATTCCGTTCGCAAATGCCTGCGATCTCGGGTCCACCATTTCCAACGCGCAGGTCGTCGATATCCTGCCCAATGCCCTGGCCGCGACCGTGCAGCTGGTGACCTTCGCGCTCGTGCTGGCCATTCTGCTCGGCGTGACGATCGGCATCATCACGGCGCTCCGCCAGTACAGCGGCCTCGACAACACGGTCACCTTCGTCAGCTTCTTTCTGTATTCGCTGCCGGCCTTTCTGGTGGCCGTGCTGCTCAAAGAATTCGTCGCCATCGACTTCAACGATTTTCTGCGCGACCCGGTGATTGGCGGCATCGCCCTGATGGTTATCGGCCTCGTTATCGGTGGCATTTGGCAGTCGCTCCTTGGCGGCGACGGGAGACGCCGCCTGGTGGTCTTTCTCGTCTCAGGGTCCGCAACATCCGGTGTGCTGCTGCTGATGAGCGCGACGGGCTGGTTCATGAACCCGGGCCTCGGAGCGATCCCGATCATTCTGCTGGTCGCCGCAATCGCTCTCGGCTCCGCTACACTGCTGGCCGGCCTGCGCAACCGTCGTGCCCTCATTACGGCGGGCATCAATGCGGTCATCGCCATCGTGGCCTACTTCACCCTGCAACCCCTGTTCGACGTGTCGAGCGCCGGCACCCTGGTCATCCTGGCGATCGCCACCGCCGCAGTCGGACTGCTCAGCGGATTTCTGGCCGGTGGTTACGACCGCGGTCAGAACATGCGCGTGGGTCTGGTCACGGCCCTGCTCTCGGGAGCCGTTGTTTTGCTGGATCGCTTTATGCAGTCGTGGGGTGACCTTCTCACCGCGACCAACGGACGTCCGATTGCAACGGTGGGATCCAAGACACCGGGGCTGAACGGCGACGTCTGGCTCAGCGGCCTCGACACCTTCGTGCACCTCGCGCTGCCGACTATTGCCCTGCTATTGATCTCCTTCGCCGGGTATACCCGCTATTCCCGCGCTGGCATGCTCGAGGTGCTCAGCCTCGACTACATTCGCACCGCGCGGGCCAAGGGGCTGCCGGAACGTACGGTAATCGTGCGGCACGCATTCCGCAACATGCTCATTCCGCTGACCACCCTGGTTGCCTTCGACGTCGGTGCTCTGCTCGGTGGCGCGATCATTACCGAGAAGGTCTTTGCCATTCCCGGCATGGGCAGCCTGTTCAACGCGGGACTCGGCCGAGGCGATTTGAACCCGGTCATGGGTTACTTTCTCATCGTCGCCGCGATGGCCATCACCTTCAATTTTCTGGCCGACATGGCCTATGCCGGGCTCGACCCGAGAGTGAGGATCCGCTAAATGTCCACGCCAATTGGTTCAGGTTCGGCACCACCCGAGGTTCCCGCTGACGAACTGGCCGTGGCGAGTTCTGTCCCCGAGAGCCAGGGCCGCTTGATTTGGCGGCGTTTTGCCGGCAATAAGGTGGCCGTCACCTCGGTCATCCTTCTGGTGGGCATCGTCGTGTTTTCCTTCTCGGCCATTGGCCTTGGGCCCATTGGCGGCTGGTGGAAATACGGGTACACGGCGCTGAATCCGCAACTCAACGGTGGCAATCCCACGCTCTCGGTGGTGCCACAGTTTCTCGGCGGAAACGGGATCTCCTTGGGCGAGCATCCGTTCGGCCAGGACCGCATCGGAAAGGACTACTTCGCCATGACCATGCGGGGCATTCAGAACTCCGCGCTGGTCATGGTGGTTCTCGGGCTCATCGCGACCGTCGTGGGCGTGGTGGTCGGAGCAGTCGCCGGTTACTACCGGGGTACCGTCGATGCCATTCTGATGCGCGTCACCGACGTCTTCATCGTTATTCCCGCCCTCGTCATCGGCAGCGTTGTCGGCAACTGGTTTGGCAGCCTTGGCGCCCCGGTGCTCGCGATCATGCTCGGGTTTTTCTCCTGGATGGGAATCGCCCGGCTGGTGCGCGGCGAATTCTTGTCGCTACGCGAACGTGAATTCGTCGAGGCGGCCCGGGTCGCCGGGGCCTCCGACATGCGCATAATTTTCAAGCACATTCTGCCCAACGCCATGGGCGTGGTCATTGTGTCGGCAACCCTCATCATGGCCTCCGCTATTCTGCTCGAGACCGCGCTCAGCTATCTCGGCTACGGCATCCGCTCTCCCGATGTCTCACTTGGGCTGCTGATCAGCTCCAACCAGTCGGCGTTCCAGACCCGACCGTGGCTGTTCTGGTGGCCCGGCGCGTTCATCGTGTCGCTCGCGCTGCTGGTGAACTTCGTCGGTGACGGTCTGCGCGATGCTTTCGACCCGCGTCACCGCCGGTTCAAGCTCAGCAAGATGCGCGAGACGCGGCCCGAACCGGAGCTGGAGCCGCAGCCGTGATGCCGGTGTGGATTCTAGGCCAGCAGAAGGGCAACAACGGATGCCGCAGCGCCAGCCACCAGCAGCGTGGCGCGACCCCAGGCCCACACGACCGACACGGGCGTCTGCGCAGCGAGGCCGCCATCCACTCGGCCGCTGCGCTGCAGGGCGTCCCACCGTGCGCGCACCAGTTGCGCCGCCTCGCCGGACTCACTCCCCGGCAGGTCGCCCGGGCGGGGCTGTCCGGTGACGTACGGCACCGGGTCTGTGGTCTTGCGTTGACCGGAGCGGGTCAGACTCCGGCCCGGAGCAGGAGCACAATGCACCGCGAACTTGCGGCCGGGCGTGTACAGGGTGAGCGCGAACTTGGTGTCGACGTGAACGAGCGCAGCCCACGGCACCACGATGGTGCGCAGGGGATTGCGAATGGTCACGGTCTCGTCGCTCACCTGCAGGCTGGGGCGCCAGAGCACCTCCCAGACGAAAAGCAGCACGAACAGGGCCGGTATGACCAGCCACCGGTTCGACGCGGTCGGCTGCAGGAACAGGCTCAGCGCACTGAGGGCGGCGACTCCGGCGAATATGACGGCGATGATGCGGTTGAACTTCGAGTAGAAGACATTCGGGTCGGCAGCGACGGGCATGTAGTCATGGTGCCAGATTTTGGACGCAGCGACCGTCCGGGCAGCAGCAATGACGAAAGCAGGGCATGATGACTGATCAGGTGACGACACCATTCTCGGGACCCGTGCTGCAGGTCTCCGACCTCACCGTGCACTTCGGCGTGGACAACGTCTGGGTGCCGGCCGCGCTCGATTTGAACTATTCGATCGAGCGCGGCAAAGTGCTCGCCATTGTCGGCGAGTCCGGCTCGGGCAAGAGCGCCAGCTCGTTGGCGATCCTTGACCTGCTCCCCGAGAACAGCCGTATCTCCGGAAGCGTCAAGCTCAGTGGACGGGAGCTCATGGGACTGAAGCCCGCGCAGATGCACAAGGTGCGCGGCGGCCAGATCGCCATGATCTTTCAGGAGCCGATGACGGCATTAAACCCGGTCTACACGGTCGGATTTCAGATCATTGAGACCCTGCGTGCCCACTTCGGTATGTCACCCTCGCAGGCGAAGACACGCGCGCTCGAGCTGCTCGATATGGTCGAGCTGCCCGATCCGCTCAAGGCCTTCAACTCCTACCCGCACCAGCTGTCGGGCGGGCAACGGCAACGCGCCATGATCGCCCAATCCATCTCGTGCGATCCCGAGCTGCTTATCGCTGACGAACCCACGACCGCGCTCGACGTGACCGTGCAGGCTGAAATTCTCGACCTGCTCCGTAGCCTGCGCGACCGACTCGACAGTGCCATCCTGCTGATCACCCACGACATGGGCGTGGTCGCTGACCTTGCCGATGACATCGCCGTGATGCGCCGCGGCGTCATCGTGGAACGCGGTACCGTCGACCAGATCTTCAATGCACCCACACACCCCTACACGATTGCTCTGCTTCAGGCCGTTCCGCATCTCGGGCGGCGCGGTGACGAGGCGATCGACATGACCGCAGCGCTCGCTATCGGCACCGACATCGTGGTCGATGCCGTGCTGGCTGCCCGCATCGAGGTCAACGAGCGGCTGGCCAATGCGGCGGCGACCGAGGCGCGCCGGGACAACCGTGAGGTGGTGGTTAAATTTGACGATGTCGGAATCGAATACCCCAAACACGGCCGAGTCGCGGCATTCCGTGCTGCCGACAAAATCAACCTGTACGTGCGCCAGGGCGAGGTCCTGGGGCTCGTGGGGGAGTCGGGGTCCGGCAAAACCACCCTCGGACGGGCTGCTATCGGCCTCCTCCCGATCACCGACGGAACGTTACATGTGGCCGGGCACGACATCTCCAAGGCCAGTCGCGAGGAGATTCATCGGCTGCATAAGAGCGTCGGCATCGTCTTTCAGGATCCCTCCTCCTCGCTCAATCCACGGATGCCGATCGGCGACAGTATCGGGGAACCGCTCAAGCTCGCCAAGGGACTGAAAGGAGCCGGGCTCAGCGCCGAGGTCGAGCGACTGCTCGACAGCGTCGAACTGCCGCGCGCCTATCGCAGCCGCTTTCCGCACGAACTCTCCGGCGGGCAAAAGCAGCGCGTGGGCATCGCCCGCGCTCTCGCGCTCGAACCGAAGGTGCTCATCGCCGATGAGCCGACCAGCGCGCTCGACGTTTCTGTGCAGGCTCGGGTGCTGAAGCTGATTCAGTCGTTGCAGCAGCAGATGAACTTCGCTTGCCTGTTCATCACCCACGACCTCGCCGTCATCGATGTGCTCGCCGATCGCATCGCGGTTATGCACCACGGGCGCCTTGTAGAAACCGGTACCCGCGACGAGATTCTGCGCTACCCCAAAGATCCGTACACCCAGCGCCTGCTGGCTGCCGTGCCGCTTCCCGACCCGACCGAACAGCGTGCCCGCCGGGAGTTGAGGCGCGAACTACTGGCCTCCGGCATCGACGAGTAGGCTCGACACCGCGAAACGG
>JBBRBV010000105.1:0-6008 GCA_038205545.1 Actinomycetales bacterium | reverse complement strand
GATCGCATCGTGGATCGCCGGCCTGCTGCGTGTGCGCTGGTTGATGCGAGCACCGATCGGCGTATACCGAGCGCGGTTGGGGGGTTTATTCGGACGACGACTTCTCATGCTCGAGCACACGGGCCGGAAATCTGGTCTCGTTCGCTACGTCGTTCTGGAGGTCGTTTCTCGTCCGGCGCCGGGTAGCTACATCGTTGCGTCCGGGTTGGGTTCAGGTGCTCAATGGTTCCGCAACGTGCAGGCGGACTCGCATGTTCGTTTGTTTATTACCAGCCGTAGGCCGGCATCCGCAACGGCCCACGTACTCACGCCGGCAGAGACGCGAACCGCGATGACCGCGTACCGAGCGGCGCACCCGAAAGCCTGGTCCGCGCTCAAGTCCGTACTCCAGGCCACTCTTGGAACGGCCATTGATGACAGTGGCGCTGACCTGCCAATGGTCCGATTTGACCTCGACGCCGAGAGCATCTGACATGACCCGCAAAACGGTGCCAGCGTGCACACGGGGCGTTCTAAGTTACCCATCCGAACGGCGCGGAACCGTGCTGATCGGGATCACCGGAGGAGACCCAGTGCAGTTGTAGGGTGGAGGGCTCCCCGACGAGCTCGGGGTACCGATGTCAGAAACGCCGCGCAACGGATGCCGGCATTTCTTATGTGCGTCGCTGAGGCCGGCGAAGGGTTCCGGGAACGCTGACGCGCATATAAGGGTCTTGACCCAGCCGCGCTGCTCGGCGCGACGCTGGTATGGAACCGCCGACTTCTCGACGTCACCGATCGGGACCCTTCGCGCCTCCGCCGAATCAGCCGGGTCGTGCGCCGGAACAAGCTCACCGATCTTGATGGGCGGGATCTACTGGCCGCAGCGCGGTACGCAGCGGTGATCTCCGTGACGCTGTCATTCCAGCTGGCATTCATCGTGCTTCTGTACGCCGGTCTGTTCCTCCAGCAGGTCAACGTACTCCGCAGCGGCACCGCCGATACGTTGTCCATCACAATCATCGTTTTTCTCGCCGTGATACTCGTTGTTCTGCTGCCCCTACAGTTCGTTCGCATTCGTCGTGCGCGTCGATATGCCCGCAATCACGCGGCCGAAATCACCGAGCCAGCCGGAGCGACGGCGTCAGGCGTGGTTGGGCTACGCGGAAATATCGAGTTGCGGTTGCGGTTGCGGTTCCGAAATCGGCAGATGTTACTGCGTCAAGTCGGCGCAATACCCCGCGTCCCCAGACAAGGGCGGGCAGGGAAGGCTGCCCTCCCATAGGCAGAGGGCCCAAATAGGGACTGCAGCCTCACCCGAGGATCCATCCGGTCACCAAAGATCTTTGCCGCCCATGTGCTTCCCCTTCAGTTACCTCCTAAATCGAGGCTAGACAACCAAGCAATGTGGCAGCGTACCCACGAGGCGGAGATTCAAGCGAGAAGCCACTATGCGTCATACAGATCGACGGCGAACAGCGAATGCGAGGTCGATGTAGGGGAGATATTCGCGAGAAATCACCGCGGTGAGTATTCCGCCGTTGGCAAGCTTGGCACCGATGGCGTAGACGAAAGGATCGGTGTCGATCTCTGCACCGGCGACAGCCTCCCCGTCGATGACTACGTTGATGCCGTGCCGGACAGAGTGCTCCGAAGTAAGTGCGGGGGAGTCCCAGTCGTGCAGGCCGAGTCCGAGTTCTTCTCGGAACTGGTTCATCAGGATGTAGTTCGTGTGCTGCACGAGGAGGAATTTGAGGGTGGTGTGCTCGGATTCATCACGATGCCAGGTTGTCTGAACTGCTTCCCATAAAAACGGATACCGCATCCGTTCGACTCGTTCTATAAGCCAAGCGGGACGCGGCCACGGTGGGACCTCCTCGATCGAGCGACGGGTCTCGTCGTCGAGGTCAGCGAGGTTCACCGGGTCGGACCTGTCTTCGGGGTTTCGCCAGAGAGTGGCAGACACGCTCGCGGTCATAACAGAGTAGCCGGCGCTGTCGGTGCTGGAACTCACGCCGATGTCCATGATCTCCAATGAGCGCTGGTCCGCGAATTCGATCACCGGGATTGGCATGCTCTTCAGCATCTCCGCTCGGTCCACGCGTGGGTCTGGCGCATCCTCGGGCAAAACTCCAGCGAACTGCATCTACCTATCGTGGGGGATGCCACCGCAGCAGACAAGACCCCCGATTTCCGTTTTAGGAGTTCAGCGCCAACATCCCGTCATCGAAAACGTGAATCAACGTCGGTCAGCCGCGACGACGTCTGGCTTCTTCTGTGTGAAGAGACCCGACAATCCGAAAACGATCCCGACGATGATCAGGCCAAGCATGAGGCCGAACACGGCGGACATCGCGGTGTCGGTAACCCAGACGACGACAGGCCCGGCAGATTCGACAGCCTGCGTCACGGCGTGCAGCACATCGTAGGGGCCGTGCCAGAAAGTGTCGGCCAGGTTCGCGACCACCAGGTGGCCGCCCACCCACAACATGGCGACCGTGCCGATGATGCCGATCACCCGAAAGACGGTGGGCATCGAACGCACGATTCGCGCGCCGGTGCGTCGCACCCGTCGTGCTGAGTTCTTCATCAGTGACAGTCCGACGTCGTCGATTTTGACCAGCAGAGCGACGGCGCCGTAGACCAGCGCTGTCATGCCGAGGCCGATGACCACCAGCGCGCCGAGCGTCATCCAGAGGCCAAAATCGGGGTCGAGACTGGCCAGCGCGATCAGCATGATCTCAGTGCTGAGGATGAGGTCGGTGCGAATAGCACCGAAGATGAGCTTGCCCTCATCGCGCGCTTCAGTCTTCTCCGTGCCGTGATGCGCGCCGAACCATTCGGTGACTTTCTCTGCGCCTTCGAAGCACAGATAGGTGCCGCCGAAGATGAGCAACCACGGCAACACCCAGGGCGCGAACGCGGAAAGGAGCAGTGCGAGCGGGATGATGATAACGAACTTGTTGAACAGACTGCCGAGGGCGATGCGCCAGACGACGTGCAGCTCGCGCGCCGGCGAGAGCCCCTGAACATACTGCGGGGTGACGGCCGCGTCATCGATGACGACGCCAGCGGTTTTAGCACTCGCCTTGAGAGCCGCGGTCAGTATGTCATCGACGACGGCGAGCAAACCGACCGACATCTGGTCCTCCTCGTGTGGGGCGTGTCCTCGTAAAGGGCAACGGCAAGAGTGTCTAGAATACCGCGGGGCAGGTGCACGCGAGCCGTGGCACAACGCAGCGGAGCATCCGCTCTTGAGGCGCGGAGATTTGTGCGGGGCTGCCGACCGCGGGCATATAGTTCTAAAAGCCTGAGCAAGAGTCACCATTCGCTCAGACTCGGGGCGTAGCCTCGAACCTTATGCACTTGGCGTCATGATGACCGCCTCGCCGCAATGTAGGGCTACCTCTTACTTGTGAGTGGAGTTTCCCCGGGCCGGTTCCGGCTGGAAAGACCTCCTCTTGAGCGCCCACCCCTACTCCCGCCGCCGCGATACCGAGAGTTGAATCACGTGTTCCATCCAGTCCTGCCCGCTTTGCCCTGCGTCGAAAGGCGCCTGTGAATCGCCGGGTCAACGCGCCGCCGCGGCGGCGCATGCTCGCGCCAGCTGCCATGGCCTTCGCGGCCCTGTTCGCCGTCAGTGGGGCCGTGCCCGCCAGCGCGGTCACAGTCGCCGCCGCTTCGTCAGTCGGGCACGAATCATCGATTGGTGGCCCGGTTCAGAGCCTTGAAGCCGGTGCTGCCGCCGCTACGGTCACCATCAAGCGAGATGGCTACACCTCCGCCGCCGCTCCGAAACCCGAACCCGCCCCCGCGCCCCAGCCCGCCGTGCCGGCCGCCGGGGCCGTCTCGAGCATTCAGGCGTGGATATCTCCCACGTCGGGCCGGATCAGCTCTGTCTTCGGCCCGCGTGCTGCGCCGGTCGCCGGCGTCAGCCCATTTCACAAGGGCGCCGACATTGCCGCTCAGTGTGGCCAGCCGGTGCGCGCGGCACAATCGGGCACCGTTATCGAGTCGGGTTCTCAGGGCTCGTACGGCAACTGGGTCCTGATTGACCACGGCAACGGGATCGAGACCGGTTATGCCCACAACAGCCAGATCCTGGTGGGCAAGGGCGAGCGCGTTGCAGCCGGTGCCACCATCGCCCGCGTCGGATCCACTGGCGCATCGACGGGTTGCCATGTGCACTTCGAAACCCGGGTCGGCGGAACTCAAGTCAACCCCAAACAGTTCATGAGCGCACACGGCGTCAGTCTCGGCTGACTCCTGTGCGCCCGAATCGTCGCCTGGACATGTGAAACCAGTGCGAAAACGCTGAGCCTTGACGGCTCTGATGACCACAACGGATGCTGCGGCGTAACCTCCCGACCCAGCCCACGAGCGAGCCATGCCCCTCTGGCAACCCGGGAGCGAACCTGTGTACTCAGCCGCCGGGGAGCTTTGGTAACGATTGGGTACATATGCTCGGGCCATGCCCAAGTGGCCACCGACCCGGTCGGAGGTCACGAGCTATCGAAAGGAACTACAAATGCCCCAGAACCACACCCACAAGGCGTTCAACACTCCCCTCAAGAAGAAGCTGTTCGGCGGCGCCGTTACCGTGATGACCGCAGGATCCCTGTTGGGCCTCGGTGCGGTCGGAGCCCAAGCAGCCCCGCTCGACCAAGTCACCGACACCAGCAATACTCCCACCAAGCCCAGCGCCTCGGCCGAGGGCACTGCCAGCAACACCCACGACGTGATCGCCGCGGTCAAGCAGCAACTGCGCGCCGACATCCGGTCGGGCGATAGCGTCGGCGAGAAGGCACAGAACGTGTCCATCACGCTCGAGAGCCACTCCGAGATCTTCGCCAGTCTTCCCGCGAACCTGCAGGCCGACCTCACCGAGCTCAACGCAGCCTCCGACGTGGACCGTGACGCGCTCGCCACGCAGATTGGTACCACCGCCCTCGGTGGCGGCTATGGAGAGGATGCGCAGAAGGTCGCGTCGGCCGTGCGAGACAACCCGAAGCATCCGCTCGCTGCGGCCGTGCGCACACTCGTGTCGGCTGACGCCGGCCGAGCCGATGAGGGACGCGGTGCCAAGGCCGAGGCTACGGCCGAGACGGTAACGAGCGCACTCTTGAACAACCCCGCGCTCTTCGCAAACCTGCCGATCGAGCTGCAGAATGACCTGACGGCGCTCCAGAATGCCCCGGCCGCTGACCGCTCCGCCGGCTCCGATGCCATCGAAGCCAAGGGTCTCGCGGGCGCGTATGGTGCCGAGGTGCAGAAGATCGCCGAGCACATGCAGGCCGAGGGTGACGCGCAGACCGGTGGCCCTGCCGAAGCGGATGCGGGTGCGGGTGCCAACATGGGCACCGACTTTGGCGCGCACGTGCCCGACGCCGGCACGCCCGACGCCGGCACGCCCGACGCCGGCCGCTAGCCACACCGGCACGACGATGGCCGGGAGCACACGCTCCCGGCCATTTCTGTGCCACTGCAAAATTCAGGATGGCTGCGGCATCGTTGGTCATAACCAGGGGAGGCCCGGCACGGTAGCCAACCGCGGCCAATTCGACGAGACTGTAGTCGAGCCGAGGATTCGAGGGTGTCATCCGCACCGAGGCGGGCTTCCGGGCAGCCTCGCGCGGGAGAACCCGAGGTGCGGCCGGACTAGCCCCAACACTCCGCGGAGCAACAGAATTCAGATGCACTTGACCACAACAACGACGAAAGACCCGAGAAAAGGATCATCCACCATGACTCACAGTGACGTCGGCCCCCGCCCGGACTCCTTTGATCTGGAAACTGCCACCACGGAGAACACCAACTATCGAACGGTAGCCTGGACCGGTCGGTATTTGCAGGTCACCTTGATGTGCATTCCTGCCGGAGAATCTATCGGACTGGAAATGCACCCCGATACCGACCAGTTCCTGCGCCTCGATGCTGGCGTCGGCAGGGCACAGATGGGGCCAGACAAGGACAATCTCACTTTCGAGCAGGTCGTGTCTGACGGTTGGTGCATCCTGGTGCCCGCGGGC
>JBBRBV010000104.1:0-6321 GCA_038205545.1 Actinomycetales bacterium | reverse complement strand
GCTACCCCAAAGATCCGTACACCCAGCGCCTGCTGGCTGCCGTGCCGCTTCCCGACCCGACCGAACAGCGTGCCCGCCGGGAGTTGAGGCGCGAACTACTGGCCTCCGGCATCGACGAGTAGGCTCGACACCGCGAAACGGGTTGTCTACCCCGGATGTGTAGCAGAGTCGAGCCAGTCCTGGGGTCACGGAGCAACAACGATTCTCGAGCAATCGTTCGAGCTTGTAACGGTTAAGCACAACCTTCTGCATTTTCGCGGCTAATTTTCCGAAGGACCTGCAATGCACCCTATGCTCGGTTCAACGCATTACAAAGCAAGGATGCTTTGCACCCGACAGATGTGCCCCCCACAAGGAGGCACGGAGGAGGATTACCGTGGTTTCGATCGGTTTGAGGATTGCCCGCGCTCGTTCCCACCGGTTGGAGTGTGGCGTCTAAGGGCCCTGGGTACGTTTCCACGTGGTCCTCTATATCTTCCGACGATTCGTCAACTATTTCATTCTCTCGGCGATAGCCACCTGCCTCGCCTATGTCGTGGCGAGCATCGCTCTCGATCCGGCGGCCAAGTATTACGGTCGTAATCCCCAGCCCAGCGAAAGCACCATCACGGGCATTCTCAATGGCCTCGGCGCCAACCCTGACGTGCCGGTTCTTCTTCGTCTGTGGGATTGGGTCGTCAATCTGGTGGCTCACGGCTCGCTCGGCACCACCGTGGGCGGCACTCCCGTCGTGCAGGAGATCATCGCGCGCTCAGGGGTGAGTCTGCGTCTGTTGCTCATTGGATCGATTATCGGTGCCATCCTCGGTGTGGTGTTCGGCGTCTGGGGCGCCGTGAAGCAGTATCGCGCGAGTGACCAGATCGTCACCTACAGCTCGTACCTTATTTTCGCGACGCCCACCTTCGTGGTGGGCGTGCTGCTTATGATCGGTGCTACGGCAATGAACGGGGCCGTGGGTAAGCAACTCATCAACTTCACGGGCGAATACTCGGCAGGGCTCACTGGGCCCTGGTGGATACTGCTGGGCGACCGGGCGGTGCACCTGCTCCTGCCCACCATCGCCCTGGTGCTGATGGGAGCCGCGAGTTACTCGCGGTATCAGCGCAGCGTCATGCTCGACGTGCTCGCATCCGACTACATTCGCACGGCACGATCCAAGGGTCGTTCGCGCAATTCAGCGCTGGTGCGTCACGGAGTGCGGGTGGCTCTCATTCCCATGTCGACGTTCTTCGCCTACAGCTTCGGCACGCTCATTTCGGGCTCGATCATGCTGGAGATCGTCTTCTCCTTTCACGGTATGGGCGAATTCGCCCTGCAGTCCATTACCCAAAGCGACATCAACGGTGTGGCCGGAACGACGCTGTTCCTGGCGGTTCTGGTGCTGTTCTCGTCGACGCTGTCGGAAATTTTGTACGCAGCCCTCGACCCGAGAGTGAGAAACTGACATGGCGGAAGTCGATATCAAGACCGTGGAGAACACCACTTCGGCACTCACGAGCGACTCCGGGGCAGACCTGGCCGGCGGCATCCGCTCGACCAAGGGTCGGTCCCGGGCGCGCCTCATCTGGCATCGTCTGGCCCACACGCCCCGGTTCTGGGTGGGAGCGATCGCCATCGTTCTCATCGCCCTCTGGGCCATTCTCGGTCCCGTCTTCTACCCCTTCAGCGCGACGGAACGGGACCCACTGAATATGGGCCTCGGCCCCACCCAGTTGCACTGGTTCGGTACCAACGGCATCGGCCAGGACCTGTATGCGCAAACCCTCGTCGGCCTGCAGAAGTCGCTCGTGATCGGACTCATCGCCGGCCCGCTCGGAACGTTGATCGCGGCCGTGGCCGGCTCGGTCGCCGGGTACATGGGCGGAATCGTCGACAAGGTCATCGTGTGGTGCATCAACCTGCTGCTCGTGCTGCCGTCGTTTATTCTGCTCGTCATCCTCAGCCCGCTGTTCAAAGGGCTCTCCTGGGTGTTTCTCACGATCTTTCTCGCCGCGTTCAGCTGGATGATCATGGCGCAGGTGATTCGGTCCCAGACTCGATCGCTGCGCAATCAGGACTTCGTGAAGGCTGCCCGCTATATGGGAGTGCCCATGCCCCAGATCCTGGGTCGGCACATCATTCCCAACGTTGCGTCCCTGCTCATCATCGATGCGACGCTCGGAGTGGTGGGCGCCATCATGGCCGAGACGAGCCTCAGCTACTTCGGGTTCGGTGTGCGTGCGCCCGACGTGTCGCTCGGCACCCTGCTTGCTGAGGGAACCAACGCGGCCGTCACCCGGCCGTGGCTGTTCGTTTTTCCCGCCGGAGTGCTCGTGGCAACCCTCTTCGCCGTAAGCCTCGTGGGCGATGCCCTGCGCGATGCCGTCGACCCGACCTCGGGAGTAAACCGTGATTAATGCTGTGACCGATCTTTCACCTGCCTCCCGCTCCGCGGCCGGGCGCGCTGCTACCCGGCCGCCTCTTCTCGAGGTCACCGACCTGTCCGTGACCTTTCCGCAGCGCAATGGGCCCAGCGTGCGGGCCGTGCGCGGCATTAGCTACCAGGTGCACGAGGGGGAATTCCTCGGGATCGTCGGCGAGTCCGGGTCGGGAAAGTCTGTCTCGTCTCTCGCGCTCATGGGGCTGTTGCCGAGCTCGGCCGTGGTTGCCGGCAGCATTACGTTCGACGGTCGGGCGCTGCTCGATCTGGGTGACCGGGAGCTGTCCAGGATTCGTGGCAAGGACATTGCCATGATTTTTCAGGACCCACTCTCTGCCATGACGCCCGTGTACACCGTGGGAGACCAGATCGCGGAAGCCCTGCTTCTACACGACGCCGCGCTCAGCAAGCGTGCCGCGGCGGTGCGCGCGGTGGAGTTGCTCACCGTGGTGGGCATTCCCGATCCGGCACGGAGGGCGAAGGCCTTTCCGCACGAGTTCTCCGGAGGAATGCGTCAGCGGGCCATGATCGCCATGTCGATCGCCAACAACCCGCGCCTCATCGTTGCCGACGAACCGACGACTGCCCTTGATGTCACCATTCAGGCACAGATTCTGGAGGTTCTCGAAACCGCCAAGGCCCTTACCGGAGCGGCCGTGGTGCTGATCACCCACGACCTGGGCGTGGTGGCTGGCCACGCCGACCGCATTGCTGTCATGTACGCGGGAAAGCTCGTGGAGAACGGCACGACGGCAGACGTCTTTGCCCGGCCTTTCATGCCGTACACCGTCGGCCTGTTGCGCTCGGTCCCCAATATGCAGACGGCTGGTTCGCAGCGCCTCGTTCCCCTTGAAGGTCGACCACCGTCGTTGACAGCGCTGCCGCGCGGCTGCCCGTTCGCAGCCCGGTGCCCCATCGCCATTGACGTCTGCCGCGGGACCGAGCCGGGCCTGACCGGACACGACGCCGTGGCATCCGACATCCTTCTGGCGGGCGAAACGGATGCGACGCACGTCGCGGCGTGCCATCGCTCGGCCGAGATCGCCAGCGGTTCGCTCACCCGCGAAGACATCTTCCCGCGTCCTGTGCCGCTGGCCGTGAAGCTCGGGAAGGTGCGTAACGATGACGGCCCGGTCCTGACGGTCTCCAACCTCGTGCGGCACTTTCCGCTCACGAAGGGCGGGGTGTTCTCCCGGCGCATCGGCACCGTGCGAGCGGTCGATGGCGTCTCATTCTCGCTGCACGCGGGGCAGACCCTCGGGCTTGTGGGGGAGTCGGGCTGTGGTAAATCCACCACTATTCTGGAGATTCTCGAGATGGCCAAGCCCCAGGGCGGTCACATTCTCATTGACGGCACGGATGTGGCGACGCTCAACCGTGCGGAGAAACTCCGGCTGCGCAGAGAAGTGCAGATCGTCTTTCAGGATCCGATGGCGGCGATTGATCCGCGCCTGCCCATCGGCGACATCATCGCCGAACCGCTCACCGTACACGGTGTGAAAGCCGAGGTGCGGCGGGAACGGGTGCGTGAGCTTCTCGACCTCGTTGGCCTGGATCCGCTCATGGCCGATCGCTATCCGCACGAGTTCTCGGGCGGTCAGCGCCAGCGCATTGGCATTGCCCGTGCGCTGGCGACCAACCCGCGGCTCGTCGTGCTCGACGAACCCGTGTCGGCGCTCGACGTGTCGATTCAGGCTGGCGTGATCAACCTGCTCGAGGACCTCAAGGAACAGCTGGGGCTGTCGTACCTGTTTGTAGCGCACGATCTCGCGATCGTGCGGCAGATCGCCGATATGGTGGCCGTGATGTATCTCGGACGCATCGTGGAGTACGGACCGGTGGCCGAGGTGTTTTCCTACCCACGGCATCCGTATACCCAGGCTCTCATCTCGGCGGCTCCCATTCCCGACCCCGTCATCGAACGCAGTCGCCAGCGGGTGCTCCTCGAGGGCGATCTGCCGAGCCCCACCGAGCAGCTTGATGGCTGCAATTTTCGAAGTCGCTGCCCGCTCGTCAAGACTCTCGGGGCCGACGCTCAGGCGCTCTGCGCGAGCGTCGATCCCGAGCTGGCCGTTCACGGAACGGTGGATGTCGCCTGCCACCACGTCGGCGTCACCCAGATTTATCCGTCCATACCAGCGTCACCCCAGAAATAACTGCACCACGAATATAAGGAGAATCACCATGAGACGGAAAAGTACTGTTTTCGCCACAGTCGCCGTTCTGAGTGCGTCTGCCCTGTTCCTCTCGGCATGCGCGCCCGGCAACGCATCATCCGACGGCGCGGCCGATTCGCCGAGCGGTGCGGTGCCGGCAACCGCCTGGGATCGCGCCACCGCCGATGAGATCACCGACGGTGGAACGCTGAACCTCGCGATCAATGCGATGCCAGCGAACTGGAACTCGTCACAGGTGGATGGGAACGAAGTCGACACCAACAACACCGTTGGTCTCACGACCGGCAGCGTCTTCAATATTGGGCAGGACGGCACTCCTGAACTCAACACGAATTACGCCTCCTCGGTGGAGCTGATCAGCGAAGACCCTCAGGTGGTCGAGATCAAGCTGAACCCCGACGCCGTCTGGCAGGACGGGACCCCCATCACGTACAAGGATTACGTGGCCACGTGGGGCGCCATGAACGGCACCAATGACGCCTATCAGCCGGCCTCGACTGCCATTTGGGAGGAAATCAGCGCGATCGAACCGAAGGAGGGTGACTTCGACTTCACCGTGACCTTCTCATCGGTCAACGCCGACTGGCAGTCCATCTTCGCCGACGTTCCAGGAATCCTGCCCGTTGCGGCGGCCTCTACCCCGGAGGCCTTCAACACGGGCTACGTGTCGACCGCCCTTCCGTCGAGTGGTCCGTTCATGATTTCGGACATCGACACGACCGGCCAGGTGGTGACTCTGACTCGCAACCCGGCCTGGTGGGGCGATGTTCCCAAGCTCGAGACAGTTTATGTGAAGGTCGTCAGCGGCGACTCGCAGGCAACGGCGTTCGGCAACTCGGAGACCGACGTTCTCTCTATCTCCTCGAACGCCGACGCGCACCAGATCGCACAGAAGCGAAAGGATGCCACGATCCAGTCCTCCGGTGGTCTCACCTGGACGCACGTCACTCTCAACGGCGCCAAGGGACCGTTGGCCGACGTGAAGATGCGCGAGGCCGTGGGCCACGCCATCAACCGCAAGCTCATCTCCGAATCAGCGAACACCCCCGTGGGCGTTCCCGCGACCGAGCAGGGCAGCTACATCTTCATGCCCGGTCAGAAAGGGTTCGAAGACAACGTGGGTGCCGCAATCGGTTACGACGTTGACAAGTCCAAGGCACTGCTCGACGACCTGGGCTATACCCCAGGGGACAACGGCGTACGCGAGAAGGACGGCAAGCCCCTCGTTCTCACCATGACGATCCCGGCCGAGACCGCCACCAACAAACAGCGCGCCGTTCAGGTGCAGGCCGATCTCAAGGAAGTCGGCGTCACGGTCGAACTCAACGAGGTTCCAGCCGCTGGGTTCTTCTCCGACTACGTCATTCCCGGCGACTTCGAAATGACCGGCTTCTCCTGGGCCGGCACGGCGTTCCCCATCTCCTCGAGCGAGGCGCTGTTCTCCCCGGTCGACTCCGAGTCGAACTTCACCGGCATCACCGACGACAAGCTCAGCGGTCTCTACGACCAGGCCAACACCGAGCTCGACCCGGATGCCCGCCTCAAGATTGCCGACGAGATCGACAAGGTGCTCGCTGCCTATGTGCCGATTATCCCGATCGCGCCGCTACCCAACGTCTATGCGGTAAAGACCGGGCTGGTCAACTACGGCGCCGAGCAGTTCGAAACTGTGGACTGGACCCTCGTGGGCTGGAAGAGCTAGCTCGGGGGCTGTATAACAGTACC
>JBBRBV010000103.1:0-6334 GCA_038205545.1 Actinomycetales bacterium | reverse complement strand
ACCGCCGATCTTCTGGAATCCCTGCGTCGACGTCGCGGCGAACGTGAGGCGGCAACCAGCGGGAATGCGGCGGCAACGGCAACAACAGCATCCGCTTCAGAGCGACAGAACGCGGAACCCCCTGTCCAAACTCCCGTGAGTGCAACACCGCTGCGTGCCCGCCGGGTGGCAACGGATGCGCCGGTCACCGATGAGTCCAGCGCTGCGCCGGCAACCACCTCCGAGCCGACCGGCAATGTCTGGGCCAACCAGGCCGCCCGAGCGCAGGAGCGCAGCAACCACGGACGAACATCACCCAAACGCGGCCGGGCAGCAATGCCGAGTTGGGACGAAATCGTGTTCGGCGCTCGTACCGACGACGACCTCGGCTAACCCAGCGTCGTCGCGCCTGGCGCAAAGCAACGTACCCGGTCTTGGCGTGCGTGCGCCCGGTTTCTCGGCGTGCCGCACCGGGCGGCGCGAACATCCGTTTAACTCATCGTTCTACGGGTTAGCCTTGACCAGTGAAACTTACCTCGGCCCTGCGCATCTCCCAACGGCTTCCGGTGCTGCAGGTTGTAAAGATGGCCGTAGCCGTCGGCCTGGCTTGGGTTGTCTCCCAGCTGCTGCTGCCGAGCGACCTGCCCATTTTTGCAGCGATCGCGGCCCTGCTCGTCGTGCAGCCGAGCGTTAATCAAACCCTGGGCCGGGCGATCGAACGCACCGCGGGCGTTATCGGCGGTGTCATCATCGCCTCCACGATCGGCTTCTTCCTGGGACAGTCCAGCTGGATCGTGCTGGGGACGGTCGTGGTGAGCATCCTGGTTGCGTGGGCGCTGCGCCTGTCACCGGTCTCGGCGAGCCAGATTCCGATCAGCGCGATGCTCGTGCTCGCACTCGGCGCAACGACGCCCGGGTATGCCCTGGATCGCATCCTGGAGACCGTCATCGGCGCGGGAATCGCGCTGGTCATCAACGCGCTCATCGTTCCCCCGGTGCTGATTGCGCCCGCGCGCGACGCGGTCGGCCTGCTGGCCGGTGAATTGGCCGATACCTTTGACCGGATCGCCCATGCGCTCCGAACACCGCAGAGCCCGATCGATCTAATGGAACTGATGATCAAGGCGCGACTGCTGCGTCCGATGCTGGTTTCTGCCGAAAAGGCCATCGCGCAGGCAGATGAGAGCCTCATGCTCAACCCGCGCCGGGCCAAGCTGCGCGTGGCGCTCGACGGCGACCAGGAGATGATAGAACGGCTGCCGACTCTCGTGACCCGCGCCATCGGCATGACCCGGGCGCTGCACGACCACTACGACGAGTCGCTGCAGTTCGAACCGAGCGTTCAAGCTTTCTCCCGAGAGTTGACCCGAGCGGCCCACGATCTCAAGCTGCTTGTCCGGGAGGGTGACCTCACCGACGAGCCGGATACCTCGGCCGTCGAAGAGCTCGCCCTGACCGAGCCGTTGCGTATCGTGACGCCGCACCCGGACCACTGGATTCTGATCGGCTCCCTCATGGAGGACCTGCGCCGCGTGCGCGAGGAGATCGTTGGCAATCGCGTCTAAGCGGGGCCGCCGGGAAGCGACATCAAACACGGAGGCCGCGCACGAGTCTCGTGCGGGGCCTCCGTTGGGTGTCTCAGCGGTTTAGAGCACCTTGGAGAGAAAATCCTGCGTGCGTGGTTGTTGCGGGTTACCGAACAGCTCGGCCGGGGTGCCCTCTTCGACAATGACGCCGTCAGCCATGAAGATGACGCGATCGGCGACCTCGCGGGCAAAACCCATTTCATGGGTAACGACGACCATGGTCATTCCCTCAGCCGCGAGGTCACGAATGACCTGCAGGACCTCGCCGACCATCTCCGGGTCGAGCGCGCTCGTGGCCTCGTCGAAGAGCATGATGTCGGGGTTCACGGCGAGGGACCGGGCGATGGCGACGCGCTGCTTCTGACCGCCGGAGAGCTGGGCGGGGCGGGCATCCGCTTTGTCCGCCAGGCCCACCCGGTCGAGCAGTTTCACGGCGGTGGCGCGGGCATCCGCTTTCGATTCCTTCTTCAGCTCCACCGGCGCCAACGAGATATTCTGCAGCACCGTCATGTGCGGAAACAGGTTGAAGTGCTGAAACACCATACCGACGTGCTGACGCATTTCGTTGAGGTTGACCGTCTTGTCGCTGAGGTTGAACCCATCGATGATGACCGTGCCTGCGCTGAGTTCATCGAGCTTGTTCAGGCAGCGCAAGAATGTGGACTTGCCCGAACCCGATGGGCCGATCACGCAGACCACTTCGCCCTCGCTGATCTCGACGTCGAGGCCCTTCAAGACCTCATTGGAGCCGAAGGACTTGCGCAGTCCACTGACACTAATTTTGCTGGCACTAATTTTGCTGGCACTCATTTTGCTGCCGTCGCTTATGTTGCTCATTTGTTGAACCTCTTGTCGAGCTTGTTGGAGAACATGGTGAGCAGGTTGATAACGATGAAGTACAGCGCGGCTACGATCAGCAGCGTCTCACCGGTGCGAAAGTTCGAGGCGTAAATCTGCTGGCCCTGGTAGGTGAGCTCGGCGAAGCCGATCACGGCCAGGAGCGAGGTGTCCTTGAGTGTCATCACGAACTGGTTAATGAACGACGGCGTCATGATCTTCACGGCCTGAGGCAAAACGACGCGGCGCATGGTCGTGACGTAGCTGAGGCCGAGGCTGCGGCCGGCCTCGGTCTGGCCGGGATCAACCGACTGAATGCCGCCGCGTACGATCTCGGTCATGTAAGCACCGGCGTTCAGGCTCAGGGTGAGCACACCGGCGGTGAGAACATCAATGTTCTGCCCGGTGAGCTGGGGCAGACCGAAGTAGAAGAAGAATGCCTGCACGAGCAGCGGGGTACCGCGAAAAATGCTGACGTACACGCTCGCGAGGCCCCGCAGCACACGGCTCTCGGAGACCTTGAAGAACCCAAACAGCACACCGAGCACGAGGGCGATCAGAATCGACAGGCCGGTGGCCACGAGTGTCAGCCCGAGACCCTTCATCAGGGCGGGCATGCTGTCGACCAGGAGCCCAAAGAAACCGGATGCCACAACGGGCTCCGGCTCCTGAAGGTACGTATCGAGAATGCCCTGATAGTCGCCATTGCTCTTCAGCTCAGCCAAGCCCGCGTTAAACGCAGCGAGCAGTTCGGGGTTCTGGCCTTTGTTCACGGCAAAGCCGTAGGAGCTACCCTGTTCCTTCTCGGTGACCGACTTCAGACCGTTGTTCTGATTGATGCCGTAGGCGAGCACCGGATAGTCGTCAAAGACCGCGACAGAGTTGCCCGCCTTGACGTCGTCGTACATCGTGGCTGAGTCGGCGAGGGCCTTCACTGTGAAGTCGTACTCGTCCTTGATCGAGTTGGCGAAGGTCTCGCCCTCACTGCCCCGCTTGGCGACGACGGTTTCGCCGGTCAAGTCGGCGTAGCCGGTGACCGTGGTGTTGGCGTCCGCTACGGCCATTTGGATGCCGGAGTCGAAGTATGGGTCGGAGAAGTCGAAGACCAACTTGCGCTCGTCGGTGATCGACATGCCGGCGATGACGCCGTCGACCTGGTTGGCGCCGAGCGCCTGCAGCGCCGCGTCGAAGCCGAGCGACTTAATCTCAACCGAGAAGCCCTGGTTCGCGGCGATAGCGCGAATCAAGTCCATATCGATGCCGGTCAGTTCGCCGTCTTCACGGTACTCGAACGGCGCGAATGTGGTGTCGGTGCCGATGACGTAGGTTTCGCCGGTGACCGCGGTCTGCGGCTGAACCTGCTGGCTGGCGGCGGCGGTGCTGACTCCGACGAATCCGCCGGCGAGGGCCAGCAGTGCCGTGACGGCAACCGTGAACGTTCCCGCCCGAAAAATATTCAATTTACGCAAAGTGGAACCATTTCTTGTCGTGCGATCTGCTCGGCCGTACGGCCAGAGGGTTGCTTCGCGCCGATCGACGCTGATCTACGGGTAGCGAATGCTGCGTACCCCGTCGCAAGAGCCTACCTTGGGGTGCACACTGTCATGAGTAACAGTCAGCACCTGACTGAGTATCCGGCCCCATCAGAAGGGACGCTATGGAAAGCAACGACGCCGATGTGCACGCGTGGATCGAGACGGTCACAAACCCGACCCGGAAGCACGATGCTCTCACCCTGCTGGCGATGATGGCCCGGGTCACGGGAGAAGAACCACGCATGTGGGGACCCTCAATCGTGGGTTTCGGCCAGTATCACTACAAGTATGTGAGCGGACGAGAGGGCGATGCAGCGGCCGCCGGGTTCTCGCCCCGCAAGGCCGCTATGACGGTGTATTTTCCCGAAGGACTTGGTGGCTACGCGAGCCAACTCACACTCCTCGGACCACACACGACCGGCGTCGCTTGCCTCTATTTCAAAGATTTCAGCACGATCGATCTGGTCGTGCTTGAAAGCATGATCACGGAGTCGTACCGAACCGTGACCAGCGGCGAGGCGTTCAGACATCGTGCGGCGGATTCCGAGGTGAGGCGTCCTGGCCCGTGAGCGGTATTGCGGTGGCGGTGGCGGTGCTAAGCGACCACGGCAGACTGCGCGTCTGCCCACAGGCTGTGCACGACCTCAGCGGCCGGGCCGGTTTGTGCCTCACGAAAGCCGGTGCCAGCCCAGAGGGCAAGTCCGTTTGCATCCCCGCGACGGGCGGCATCCGCTCGGAGCCCCTTGGTGAGGTGATGTACCTGCGGATACTCGGCGGGCGCTTGAGTCTCGTGGATCGTGATGAACGCGTTGCGCAGGCCTCGAGCTGGCCGACCGGAGAATGCGCGGGTGATGACGGTCTCGGCGAACCGCGGGTCGATGAGGGCGTTCTGGTGGGCCGAATTTGCTCCCGACTCGTCGGTGCGAAGAAACGACGTGCCGAGCTGAACGCCGTCAACACCGGCGACCAGCAACGAGGCGATCTGCCCGCCCGAGTGGATGCCACCCGCCGCAATCAGTGGCAGCGTCACCACCTCGCGAATGGCGATCAACAGCTCGCCCAACGCCAGAACGCCCGGTTCGTCTCTAGTGGCGAAAGTCGCACGGTGCCCGCCAGCTTCTGGTCCTTGCACGCAGAGGGCATCAACGCCACGGTCGGCGGCAGCCACCGCTTCGGTCACGGACGTCACGGTGGCGATCAAATATGAATCGACCGTGTGCATCTGCTGCACGGCGTCTTCGGTGGGCAGGCCGAAGGTGAACGAAACCACCGGAACACGATGGAGGACGACCAAGGCCACCTTCTCGGCATACCAGTCATCGTCCTCGTCCTCGATGTCGGCGGCCTGCAGCTGGGTAGCGATCTCGGCAGAGGCTGCGGGAAGATCCAAAGCCAGCGCGTCCCGGTAGGCCTCGACGGCGGCCGGATCGACCAAGGGCGCCTGGGGCATGAAGAAATTGACGCCAAAGGGGCGCTTGGTGCGCTGCTCTACCTCTACTATCTGCTCCGCCAGAGCCTGCGGCGTCAGGTAACCGCCCGCGAGAAAGCCGAGGCCGCCCGCGTCACTCACAGCGACTGCCAGGCCCGGTGTAGAGGCGCCACCGGCCATTGGGGCCACAATAATGGGAATCTCTAGCTCATTTAGCGTAAACAAGGGCTTCTTTTCAGTCTATTGGAGGGTGGTTCCAGCAAGTAGAGCATACTTCCATCATTGTTCGGGCTCCGCTGTTGGTCGTGCGGATACCTTTTCACTGTGGCACACCTTGAAGCACTCACAGAACCTATGGGCAGGGGCGACCGACTTGTCTAGTCGAGTAGCGGGTTTTTGCTGGGCAGTGTGGTGAGGGTCTGTTCGGGGTCGATCTCGGCCGGGGGGTTGCAGCCAGTACAGGCCGTTGATGAGGAGTATTTTCCAGCCTCGGTTGTGGAGCAGCAGATGGTGGGGGGCGCAGAGCAGAATACCCAGGTAGCCGGAGTCGCACAGGTGTCGGTCTATCGTCTCGGCCGATATCGGTGCGGGATTGCCCTCCAGATATCCGAAAGCTCCTGCGGTGCCGGCAGTCTGAGAGTTTTCGTCGGGTGATCCGCGCGTGTCGTCGCCGGTCACCCTCCGCGTGTCATCAAGCGTCACCCTCCGCGTTTCAGTGCCGCTCTGGGCGTTCTCGTCGGTGCCGGTGCCGGTGGACTGGGCGCTTCGCGGAATGGCGGCGGGTGCCAGGACTGATGCCAGGACTGATGCCAGGACTGATGCCAGGTCTGGTGCCGGTGCGGGGATGGGCGCTGCGATGGTGGTGGGGCGGCTTGGTTCGGTGACGATGACGCGCACGACCGGGCGACGGCCACCGAAAAGAGTGTTCGGGTCGGCGTCGGCGCCGAGTTTGAGCAGTTGGGTGAAGG
>JBBRBV010000102.1:0-6836 GCA_038205545.1 Actinomycetales bacterium | reverse complement strand
CCGACACTCACAAGGATCGAGTGCGTTGCGGGTGGGAGGATCGCCGTTTTGGCGTCCTGACATTGAGCCCGCTGACCGGGTGCCATACGGACGAGCCCGACGGCGGCGCTTCGCCATTTCGGTGTCCCAAAACTCTAGGGTTGCGAGACGCTGAATAGTGGTCAGATAGGGGCGCCCTTGCGGGCATCTATATCGGGCGCGATGGACGGGCATCTCAACCACGACGCAGGCACTGCATCGCGACCAACGTTGAGGCGCCCGGTCAAGCGAGGCGTGTCGCCTACTGGGCTCCCGGACGACGCTGAACTGAACGGTTCTGCGTCATCACCACGCGAAGTGTTGGGCATACGGTTGGGAGCAGTCAGACAGAATCGAGGACACGGTGAGCGCTACAAAATTTGCGAACCCGACGGATGTCGTGAACATCAGTTTCGCGGTGGAAGATTATCCCTACCAGCAAGATGACCCGCCAGCCCTGCCGCGCCGGATTCTTCAGGGGCGAGTCATAGCTATCGACTCGATCGGCATAGTTCTCGCGAGCAACGGTGACAACATCATGCCGAGTTTCGATGATGGTCGAGACGAACTTACCCTGCCAGACCGAGGCGACCTGTTCCCGTGGCCCGCTATCAAGCGGGTGGGGTTCGTCGCCACCGGCGCCGGATACGAACATGAGTGGCGCGTGCACCGCGCTCAGGAGACTGTGTTCATGGATGCCAACGACATGCGTTCCCCTACAAGCGATTCGGAATACCGAGCTTGGGCACGGGGACAGGACCATCAGGGCCTTCAAAAACGAATACAAGAGGCGCTCGACGCCTAGTCGGCGGAGGATCAGGGTAACCATGGTGAGTGACCTCCAGAGTGCGTGCGAGGTATCTGATCCCATTTTGCGATTCCTGTATTGGCGTCAGCCATATGCGTGCGTCCTGGTTTGCCCGGTTCGGCTTAAACCACACGTCGCGCTTGCTCGATCCAGAGGCCACGTCGATAGGCTTTCCGAAGATTTGGGAAATGCATCGCCGTCCAGCAAAGGAAGTCACGTGCCCGAGAACCCCGTCCTCGCCCAAATCGCGGACATGATCGTCGAAAGAACCCGCGACATGGTCGAGAGCGAGCCAGGCGCAGAGGAAGAACTCGGCGGTTTCATCGCAGAACTGGGCCTAGATCCTCAAGCTCTAGTCGGAGTCTTTGGAACACTCGTCAACCGCGTGGCGGTCGCCACGATGCAGGCCAAGATGCTGGCCGCCATGGGCACAGAAGTCGACCCCACGCTGCTCACGCCGGGTGGGGGTTCAACGGTTGTCCGATTTATCGACATGCGAACGCACCTTATGCTCACACGGTCGGAATTCGGTAGGGAATCCCCCGAGTTCACCGTCGCGTTGCATGAGACCTTCGCTGCCTACCAAGCGCTTACGTTGAGCCCAGACGACGCCCGTTTCGGAGTCTTGACCCTCGGAATGCAACTGATTCTGCACGAGCGGCTCCGGGGCCTTGATCTCTCGACTGTTGTCGAATAAGAGCAACCCCACTGCCTGGGTGGCGCGGGCGCGCTGGCCCACGAGCTTCTCAACCGTTCGGCCGCGTCTAGGTTCGAGCACCGCAAAGCGATTCACCACGGATTCGATGACGGGCCTCTTACCCTGGGGCTCCGACTGGTTGGACGCTAGGCGATTTTCGCCGGCCCAGCGCGGCAAGGGCAAGTAATACGCGAACGCTGTGTCAACGCTAGGGCTTGCACCTGCGTGGTACTCACCGACTGTTCGAGTGTCTCGTGAACTATCTGAGACCGCCAACCTGTCTTGAATCCCATGGAATTCAAGACGGATCGATCTCGCGTGCGACACTGACCGATTGCGGATCCGTGCCCAGGAGCGCCAACATCAGACGTGAGTCCGCTGAGGCCAACAAGCCAACTCTCAATATTCGGAGTTTCGAGAGAGCCTTCTGAGACTCTCTGCCCGGGCGTGTCGACTGCCGAGCGAGCGGTCTCAATAGACGATCCTTTCGGGGAATCAGACCCCCCACCAAACCCGGGACGACTCAAGTTTTGCGTGAAACAACGAACCGCACTTGCGGTCGTCAGCGCGGCCCCAACCTTCGAGACTTCAGGGTGATGAGCGCGGTGCGCAACTTCCTAGACCTGTTGCAACCGTTCACGCTCGTCTCGTGACAGGTCCGAGAAACGGGCCGCAAGGTAGGGCGCCAAGCCCTTGAACTCTTTGTCTCGTGGGAGGCCCGGGTGCCGCTTCGGGAGGTTGTGTGGCTTGTCCGCGCGTGCGCGCTCAAGTTGCTTGCCTTCGAAATGGCGAACTTGCGGGCGTATCGGCTCCAGCGCCTGCCACTCGGGGCAATCGGCGGTGAGCTTCCCGCACGAGCACCTGGAGTTCTCGCCACGCCTTCCACGGTGTAATGGCTCGACGTCTATGGCGAAGATCGACAGCAGTTCGGCCTCGCGCTGGTACGCCAAATCCCGCTCCGCGTCAGCGGCGCTAACGACTACCGAATCTAGAAGCTGGACCAAAGAGGGAGATCGTTCACCCATGTAGTCGGCGGCGATTGCCGCGCGAAGATTGCGGTTCTCTTCCTTTTGGGCCTGCAACTCGGTGCTGAGAGCTTCGGCCCTTTTGCGTCCGCGTGCGTCGAACTCTTTCGCCCTGGCAGACCAGAGCCGTAGGTGGGTCGTATCCCGTAGTTTCTCGTCGGACCGATGAGCCTTGCACTCAGGGCAGGTCGGGGAGTCAGTAACCTCACGCATTCGCAATAGAGTGGGCAGTTGGCAACAGCGGCAAGTCCCGGGCGTTGTTGCTTCAAGTTCGGGTAACGACATGGGTCTAAGTCTGCTCTGCACCGCCGACGTTCACCTAGGTGTGTACACACCATGTCGTTCGCAATCAGAGAGAGGGACCCCACTGACTGTGGTCAAGCCCCTAGTGGTGGTGTAGCTGGTGTCCTTCGGTTTGCTAATTAGGCGCTGAGTTCCAGGGCGGGTTGGTCGGTCACCTCACTTCCGGTGTCGGGGACGAGGTGGAGGCGAGATTTGGCTCGGATGGTCGGCGGGAATCGGCCGGGTGCGGTAAAACGCTTCGTATCCCTGGGCATTACACCTAGGGATGCGGACCGTCCCAAAACTCGGCCAGCAGGGTATTCGTTTTGTTAGGTCCACTGACTCCAGCTAGCGCGACAGTTCCGAGAGCCCGTCTGACTCGATCTGCGCGACCGCAGCGGCCTCGCGCGCGCGGGCTTCGGCCTGCTGCTCGGCAGCGCTCAGCGCCGCTCGTGCTGCCGCTTCGACCTGCGCCGTCTCGGCGGCCGCGGTAAGCGGCGACAACGCGTCGACCAGAGTCGACCGAACGCTACGGTAGGCGTCAATCTTCTCGACCAGCTGCGCCCGGACCCGCTCGAGAGCAACAGGGTCGACCCCGCGAGCGAGGCGGGTATCGACCTCATCGAGTGTGCGTTGATTCTTGTCTAGTCGGTCGGTGACGGTTGTGACCAGGTCGCGCTGCTGTTGCGCACGCTTGTGCAGCGCTCGCGCGTGCGCGCTGATGTCGCGCACGTGGCTGAGCGGCCGTGCGCGACGGTCGTCCCATCGTGCCGGCGCTTGGGGGGCCACAGGAGCCGGTGTGCGGTGGGCCGATCGTGCAAGCTCTGACCGGGCAGCGTCCGTTGAGTCGTCGATGGTAATTTCCTGACGGCCGCGCAGCATCGTTTCGGCAAGCTCCCCGCGCGCGGCCACAACCGAGCCGGCGACGACGATCGCGGTGTTCTGGGTGCGCCCTCGTGTCATCCCAACATAGAGTCCAACGGCGTCGACGCCGGGGCCGACGATGGACACATCCGTGGTCTGGCCTTGCACACCGTGCACAGTGGATGCGTAGGCAAGGTGGACATGCTCGGCTGCGTAGCCGACGCTCACCGTGCGCCGGTCGGCTGGTTCGCGTCCGCTCGTCAGCACGATCGCACTCTCGTGGATTTCGGAGATCGTCCACAACGCTCGGTTCTCCACCCCAGCACCAGCGTCATTGCGACGTGTCTGAACGATGTCGCCAACATGCATGGCTTGACCATCGCGCCCCCACGCGGTGGCATCCGGGAGGATCTGCCCAGTTGCCAATCGCCGCGACTGGATCGCCTCTGATAGCGATCGCGCCTCCTCGTTGGTGGCGGTGACGATCGCGACCGAGCGGCGCTGATGCGTGTGGCGCATGTACTCGGCGACGATCTGTTCAGCCGCAGCATGGTCGTTGGCGAACACCGCAAGATGGCCACCATCCTCCAAGTCTCGGGCGATCATGGTGGCGGCAGTAGCGTCAGCTGGCTCGCGCAAACGAAGCGTGAGTTCACCGTATGCCGGGTCGTGGAACCGGTGCACCTCGGTCAAGTCGACGACATGGCCGGCGCGCTGCCTGAGCATCGCCATCGCCCCGTTGTGGCCGACGGGTGTGGCCTGCAGGTGGTCACCAACCATCGCCACATCGGCGCCCGTCTGTTGCGCCACAATCGCCAACGCGCGTGCGGCATCCAAGTCCACCATGCCGGCCTCATCGACGATGATGCGATCGCCAGCGGCAAGAGAGAACTTGCGTGGCCCCTCGTACAGCTGGCCGGTGCTCGTGTTGAGCTCGCCGCACGGCAGCTGGCGCCATCGCTCCCGGCCGGTGTCGTCGGTGCCCCACTGCCACCCGTGATCCTGGAGGAGCGCGTGGAGGCTCGAGGCGGCGACCCCGATTTCAGTTCCCGCGACCATGGCCGCATTCTTCGTCGGTGCAACAACGATCATGCGGCGGCCGGCGGCCTCGAGTGCGTGGCGTGCCACGCGCAGCATGGTGGTTTTGCCCGCGCCAGCAGGTCCGGTGACGGCCACCAGTCAGGATGTCCCCGCGATCGCCGCTGGACGGTCCGTGACGACGGAAGGCAGGTCATCACCGTGCCACATGCAGTTGCTTTCGTTCACCGCGAGCTCCATGGCTACTAGCTGGACTTTGAACGTTGTGCCCACTTGGCTGGCGAACGTGTGTGCGATTTCATCGACCGGGTAGCGCAATGCTCGGGCAGATCTTCGTTCCCGGATTCGTGCGTCTCACGCAGACCGCTTAACCTCTGCTCGACCTTGGCCATTCAAGCTCCGTCTTGTAAATAGATCGGCAGGCGTTGTGGCAACAGAATGGCAACATTTGCTTGCAGATTCGTGTGAGGTAAAACTGTCTACGTGATTCCGCACCCCAGCGAATTGCTGGCCACATGAGTGAGCAGGAGTCGACGTGATCTCGGCATTCAGGGTTCAAATCCCACCGTCTCCAACGAGGGTGATTTCCCAAGGCCTTTTTGTCTGCGCAGATGTCCGGCGGGACGGATGAGTCCCACAGAAGCCCGACAATCGGCCGAGATCGAATAGCGTCGAGCAGGGCCAACGAGTGCCCTATTCCCGCCAAAACACTGGGACCTTTAGGTGCGCCCACATGATCGCTGGGGCTGAATCCGGGTTCGAATCCCTCACTTGCCACATTTTTGAGTCGCCGACCGGTCAGAGTTACGGACTTTCCGGCTTGGCCCGGCCGCCGAGCGTGAGTGCGGCGATCACAGCGGCGACCACGAGCAGTGCCACTCCGAGGAGTGCAGCAACACCGACGCCGCCGTCGAATGCCGTGGCCGCGGCATCCCGCAACGCTTGGCCGAGCGTATCGTCAAGCGTGCTAGAACTCGCGACCGCTCCGGCGAGGGTTTCGCGGGCGGCCTCCGCGACGTCGCTCGGCAGCCCGCTTGGCAGCACCAAATTCGAACGGTAGAACGCGGCAAGAATTCCGCCGATGATCGTTGTTCCGAGAACCGCGCCGAGTTCGTACGCAGTTTCGGACACGGCGCTCGCAGCTCCAGCCTTTGCGGCGGGAGCGCTAGCGAGAACGAGTTCGTTTGACACAGTTTCTGCCGCACCGATACCGATCCCAAGTGACACGAATGCAGCGATGAGCAGCGGGAGGGCGCCCGAGCTTGTGCTCTCCGCCACCATCAGATAGCCGAGGATCGAGAATCCCAGCGCCACAGGCACCACGAGTCGCGGGGCAACGCGCTTGGCGATCGGCACCACTCCGATGCCGGCAACGATCATGGCGAGCAGTCCCGGAACGAGCACCAGCCCGGACTCCATCGGCGAAAGCCCGACGATCAGCTGAAGGTGCTGTGCGACGAAGAAGAGGAATCCAACGAGCACTGTGACGCTCAGCAGGTTTACTAGCACGGAGCCCGAGAATGTTGGGAGGCGGAACAGCGCCATGTCGAGCATGGGCGTTTCGAGTCGGTTCTGCCGGCGCACGAAGAGCACGCCAGATACCAGCCCGGCAATGATCAGGACGATTGGCAGCGCGCTGTCTGTTCCGTGCACCGCGAACTCCTTGATTGCGTACACGATCGGCACCATGGTTGCCAGCGACAAGACAATGCTCACGGGGTCTAAGCGACCAGGGTTCGGATCGCTGCTCTCTGGCACGAGCAATGGCGCGAGCACCAGCAGGGGCACCAGCACCGGAATTGCCATGAGGAAAACAGATCCCCAGGCAAAGTGCTCGAGCAGGATGCCGCCGACGACCGGACCGAGTGCTGCACCAGCGGAGAAGCACGAAGCCCAGACCGCGATCGCTAGGCGGCGCTGGTCCCGGTTTACGAAGATGCTGCGCAGGAGCGAGAGGGTGGATGGCATCAGCATCGCGCCGAACACTCCCATCCCCGCGCGGGCGGCGATGAGCCACTCTGCGCTTGGCGCGAAGGCGGCCAATCCCGAGACGATGCCGAAGCCGGTAGCGCCGAGGAGGAGCATCCGTCGTCTGCCGAAGCGG
>JBBRBV010000101.1:0-6945 GCA_038205545.1 Actinomycetales bacterium | reverse complement strand
TCAGCGCTCGAGGGCGAGCAGCCGGGTGGTCCACAACGACATCACGGGAAGCAGGCTGAGCAGTTCGGGGGCAGCCGATTGGTCAAGGGCATCAGAAACCAGGTCGCGTACGGCGTAAACGCCCCCAATATGATCGCCGAGCGGGGCGGGCGGAGCATCACTGATCGCGGCTTGGGCATCGCGGATGAGGGCGGCGAGGCGGATCGTGCCATCACGTCGGCATTTCCGAGCCGCGGCACCGAGCGATTCGAATTCGACGTGGAACGCGCGGGCCGCGACGAGGTCGAGCTGCAGGGTGCTGAGGTAAGCCTCAAGGAAGCTATTCACGGTCGCCGTCTCGGTCGCGGAGGGGGCCGTGGTCTCAGTGAGGCGAGCGAGGAGTACCTCGATGAAGCGCTCGTACGCAGCGAACACGCACGCGTCCTTGTCGTCGAAGGCTGCGTAGAACGCGGCCCGGGAGACGCGGGCGTGGGCTGTAATCTCTCGCACGCCGACGCCTCGATAGCCATCGGATGCCAGCAACTCGGTCGCGGCGATCATCAGGCGTTCCCGGTGGACGGCCAGCACCTCGTCGCGGCTCAGGTCGTGACGGCCGCGGCTGAGTACGGGCGGCATCGTGAAGAAGACGCCGTCGGTAATGCTTACCGGCGTCTGGTGGATTCGCCCGCTCATGCATCAATGCTATTTGACCTCTTTCGATTAAAGCAACTAATGTTTCTTTAACCGAGAGAGGTCCCCGTCAATGGAGAGTAAGTCCGAATCGCAACGCGACGGCGCACGTCGTCGCCTGACGCTTGCAGGGCGCATTGCACTGGTTGGCAGCGGTGACGAACGTGACTTCCACACCTCGTCGTATGTGACTCGAACCCTTCCGACGTTACTGGGCCGCATGACGGCTTCGATTGTGAGAACCTCCCCGGTCACGGCAGCAGCCTGAGCCGGCCTTTTTCCCAGAAACCCTGGCCCAGGTAGGCCGCCATACCGAACAAAGGAGTTCACATATGCACCAGATCGACTATCCCGCCCGCACGACCGTGACCCCCACCGCCAACACCAGCGACCTGTTGGTGGAGCGCGTCACCGCAACGCCAGAGCTGGTGCTTTTCTCCCGTGCGATGGAGGCGGGGAGGACTGATGTCACGGCAGCGGAGTTTTTGGCGCAAGTGCAGGGCCTCGCGAAGGGATTCATCGCGGCCGGCCTTCAGCCTGGGCAACGCATTGGACTGCTCGCGGGTACTCGCTACGAGTGGAGCCTGATCGATTTTGCGGCCTGGTTCGCCGGGGTCATTGTCGTCCCGATCTACGAGACATCATCGCCGTTCCAGATCCGCTGGAACCTGGGTGACTCGGGGGCCGTTGCAGTGATCGTTGAGGATGCCGCGCTGCGCGCTCGACTGGAGGACGTATTGCCGGAGCTTTCGAGCGTCGAACGGGTCTGGACGATCGACGACGGTGACCTCGACCTTCTCACCTCGCAAGGGACCACGATCGACGACGTCGAGCTCGAACGTAGACGCAGCCTCGCGAATGAAGATGACATCGCCACGATCATCTACACCTCGGGCACGACCGGCATCCCCAAGGGCTGCGTCCTGACCCACCGCAACTTCGTCGAGTTGAGCCGCAACACGGTCAACGAAATCCCTGAGGTATTCGCGCCCGGCGCCTCCACGCTTCTCTTCCTCCCGATGGCCCACGTCTTTGCGCGTTTCATCGCCGTCCTGAGCGTGCACGGCGGGGTGAGGACCGCCCATGAGGGAAACACGAAGAAGCTGATCGAGACACTCGGGGAATTCAAACCGACATTCCTCTTCGCCGTCCCACGCGTGTTCGAAAAGATCTACAATTCAAGCGAGCAGCGCGCCGAAGCAGGCGGGCGCGGAAAACTGTTCCGACACGCAGCTGAGGCAGCGATCGCTCACTCGAAGGCCCGTGACCAAGGCCACGTCCCTCTCGTGCTCCGTGTGCGTTTCGCAGTGCTCGACCGCCTCGTGCTGTCCAAGCTGCGGACCGCGCTGGGCGGGAGAGTGCAGTTCGCAGTTTCCGGAGGCGGCCCCCTCGGGGAGCGACTTGGGCACTTTTACCGGAGTCTCGGCGTCAACATCCTCGAGGGGTACGGGCTGACGGAGACGACAGCCCCGGCCACCGTATGTCGGCCTGGGTCGGTCAAAATCGGCACGGTCGGACCACCCCTGCCCGGTGTGTCAGTGCGCATCACTGACGATGGCGAAGTCGAGATCGCCGGTGTGAACGTGTTCAAGGAGTACTGGAACAATCCCGACGCCACGGCTGCCGCATTCGACGACGGCTGGCTCCGAACCGGAGATCTAGGCACACTCGACGAGAAGGGCAACCTCGCCATCACGGGCCGTAAGAAGGAGATCATCGTCACTGCCGGCGGCAAGAACGTGGCACCAGCAGCTCTCGAAGTCCCCATCAGGGGCAACCCGATCGTGGGGCACGCGGTGGTCGTCGGGGACCGCCGCCCGTTCATTACAGCGCTCGTAACGCTCGACGCCGAGATGTTGCCGGCATGGCTTCGTAGCAACGGGCTGGACCCAGCCATGGGGCGCGAAGTGGCCGCAACACACCCCGCAGTACGCGCCGAGGTGCAGCGGGCAATCGATCACGGAAACTGGCACGTCTCACGAGCAGAGTCGATTCGCAGCTTCGTCATCCTGCCAACCGAATTCACCGAAGCGAGCGGGCATCTCACGCCGAAACTCTCAACGAAACGCTCGGTCATCCTTGACGACTTCGCGGGTGAGGTCGAGGTCCTCTACGCGAGCACCCCGGGGCACATCGACGCCGGCCGATCGCAAAAATTTTCTACGAAACGTCCATAACGAATTGTTCAGCAAAAGACCCTGAAAGCGCCGTGGAGAGGGAGTCATGCCATCGCACCGAGCGATGACCCGTAGGAGAGGCTGCCTCTAAGAAATCTAGAACGGGATGCGCGCAGGCGGAAGTCCCAGCGTGACTCAAGAGAGACCTCCGCGTTGACCCATACGTTGCCTCACGGTAAGACCTCCGCGGCAGGGGTCCAACGAACTCCGTTCAAGCGGTTTCGAACAAGTTCGTTCTAAACAAGAGTCTGCTCCGACTCCATAGACTCTGCGGCCAGGCGATCGATCGCCTCGTTGCGCATGTCAATCTTGCGGATCTTACCCGAGACGGTCAGCGGAAAGCTCTCGCGAACATCCGCGTACCGGGGCACCTTGAAGTGCGCAAGGCGCCCATGGCAGAACTCGGCGAGAGCTTCAGCGGTCAGCGTGTCGACTCCCGGCTTGAGAATAATGCAGGCCATCAGTTCCTCGCCGTACTTGTCATCGGGCACACCGATCACCTGCACGTCATGGATCCCCGGGTGCTGCAGCAAGAATTCCTCGACCTCGCGCGGGTAGATGTTCTCTCCCCCGCGAATCACCATGTCCTTGATGCGTCCTTCCACCGTGATGTAACCGTCGGTGTCCATGCTCGCCAGGTCCCCCGTGTGGATCCAACCCTCGTTGTCGATGGCTTCCCGAGTCTTTTCCGGCTCATTCCAGTACCCCGAGATCACGCTGTACCCGCGCGTGCACAGCTCACCGATCTCGCCCGGCTCCACCGTGTCATCGGACTGCAGGTCAACGACCTTATTCTCCAGGTGCGGCATCGTGCGCCCAACGGTCGAGGTGCGACGCTCGATCGTGTCGTCGCTGCGGGTCATTGTCGATACCGGTGAGGTCTCGGTCATGCCGTAGCAAATGGCCACGTCAACCATGTTCATCTCGCCGATCACGCGGTTCATCACGGCCTCCGGGCACGTTGAACCAGCCATCACGCCGGTGCGCAGCGTCGACAGCTCATAGTCGGCGAAATCTGGCAGGGCCAGTTCGGCCATGAACATGGTAGGCACCCCATAGAGCGAGGTGCCACCGTGCTCCTGCACGGCGAGCAGGGCAGCGGATGCCGCGAAGCCACGCCCCGGAATTATCGCGGCGGCCCCGTGCGAGTAGATGTTCAGGTTGCCGATGACCATACCGAAGCAGTGGTAGAACGGTACCGGGAGCACGACACGGTCGTGCTCGGTGTAATGGAGCAGCTCACCGATGAAGAAGCCGTTATTCAAAATATTTCGGTGGGTCAGCGTCGCCCCCTTGGGAAAACCCGTCGTTCCCGACGTGTATTGCAGGTTGATCGGGTCGCTCGCACGGAGCTCATCCATGCGGTCGCGAAGATCGAGGCGGGAGATGTCTGCGCCCGCATCGAGCACCGCACCGAAGGTGAACTCACCGGACTGGCTCGCACGGTCGTCATCATCTAGGAAGACAACTTCGCGCAGTTCGGAACAGCTGGCGAACGCTTCACGCGCCATGCTCGTGTACTCGCTGTTCTTGTCGGCAGGGGCCGAAATAAGCATGCGCATACCGCACTGCCGAATAACGTATTCCAGTTCGGCGATGCGAAACGCCGGGTTCACGTTCACGAGGATCGCGCCCACCTTGGCGGTCGCGTACTGAACAATTGTCCACTCGGCGCAGTTGGGCGACCAGATCCCCACGCGATCGCCGCGCTGAATGCCCAGGGCAAGGAGCCCCAGTGCTAGCCGGTCCACGGCCGAATTCAGCTCGGTATAGTTCCACTGCCTACCAGTCGCGACCTCGATGAGCGCGTCGCGATGTGGGAACCGCGCCACCGTCTGTTCGAAATGATCGCCGATCGTGCATTCCAGCAGCGGTTGATCTGACGGACTCTGAGAGTACGACGACATATGCAGGATCTCCTTTGATCACTGTGAATGGCCATGACACGGTCACGCGTACAGTTAGTTCTTACTAACTGAAATTCAGGTTAGTCAGAACTAACTGAGAAGTCCAGCGGCTGCTCCTCGATGTGTACACGCTGTGGGGCCAGCCTCCGTGCCCGGACGACGGAAGCGTCTGTCACCTTTCCCACGCATCCTGCTCGCGGGAAGCAAATTCCCGGAACGTGGTGGCGGGTTGTCCGGTGAGGCGCCGAACGGATCGGTTGGGGAAAGCCGAGATGTTGAAGCGCACGATGCGGTAGATCATTTTCTGCACGGCGATATAGTCCTCGGGCTTTCCCTGTTGACGCAGCCGGTCGAGGTAGTCGGTTTCGCTGGGTCGCCGGTAGTGGATGCTGCGCCCGAGCACGTCACTGAGGATGGCGGCGACGTTTCGGTACGTGAGGCTCTGTTCACCCGACAGAGTGTAGGCCCGCCCGACATGACCGGATTCGGTGAGCACCACGGCGGCAACACGGCCAATGTCGCGGGCATCGATGAACGCGGTGAGCGAGCGCCCGGCGGGAACGAAGACGTCGTCATCGTCACGGATCTCCGCGGCGTGCGTCGTCGCCAGGTTCTGCATGAAAAAGTTCGGGCGCAACGAGGTGTACGGCGCACCGCTGCTCTTGAGATACTGCTCGACGGCATAGTGCGGGGTACGGCGGTTCTGCTGCACCCCCTGCAACGACAGGAACACGATCTGTCGGATGCCGAGACGCTGGGCGGCATCGATGACCGGAAATAGGTATCTCTGCACATCGGCAATCGCGGGAGGTCGCATGAGAAACAGCCGGTCGCACCCATCCAGTGCCGCATCGAGTTCGGCTGGTGACATCGAGAAGTCGAAGTGTCGTGCCTGCACGCCCTCGCGGAGCCGGGCCGCGTCGTCAGCGCTACGCACGGCGCCGAGCACGGATTCTCCGCGCTGGAGTAGAAATTCTGTTACGGCGTCGCCGACAGTGCCGGTCGCGCCGGTCACCAGAACACTCTTGGTCATTTTTTCGTCTCCATGGTGACGCGATTCATGAGGTCCGCGAGCGCTGCCAGTTCCGCCGGTGTCAAGGCCGCAAATCGGGGTCGCAGTCGTTCGGCGGTGGCTCCCTCGAAGCGCTCCACCTCGTCATGGGCGGCGCGGGAGAGCACGATGATGCGCGATCGGGCATCATCCGGGTGCACTCGTATGTCGACGTGACCCTCCGCACGCAGCGTGTCGACGAGTTGGGTGACAGCACCCGCAGACACTCCGAGGAGCTCCGCGAGCCGTCCCGGTGTCGAGCCTGACGAGTTGCGAGCAAGAAAGAACAACGCCGACAGCTGCGAACCCGTCAGCACCCGGCCTTCGAACGGACGCCGCTGCTCCGAAGCCAGCAGCCGACTCAGCGACGCCACAGCGCCGAGCACCACACGCACCGGATCGATATGACCCTCGGTGGCGCTCATCGTGCGCTGACGAACGGCATCTCGTGCACGTACTGGCGGTCATCGATCTGGGTGAGAAGAAACTCGGCGAGGTCGTCTCGACTGATCTTTGTGGTGCTATCGCCACCCACCCAGCCCACACCATACGAGCCCGTCCCAGGCTCTTCGGTCAGGCGAGGCCCGCGCACGACCGTCCACTCCATTCCACTCTGCTGCAGCAGCGCCAAGTGCGCTTCGGCGTCTTTGAGCACCTGTCCCGACAGCAGTTTCAGGAGACCGCGGATGATGCGATCGGGAAGCTTCGGCTCGTCCTTGCCCTCAGCATGCAAGCCTCCACCAGAAAGTGTAACGATCCGGGTAACACCGTGGCGCTGCATCGCCTCCAGGATCAGCCGGGTGCCGTGCGCCTGCAGGTCGTCGGGCGAGCCCTTCACATGCCCAAACACACTGAGCACAACGTCCGCCCCCGCCACCACCCGCTCAACCGACCGCGCATCCCGCACGTCCCCCTCGATAACGGTTAGTCGATCATTCGCGACGGACATCTTGTCGGGATCACGAACGAGTGCCCGCACCTTGAGCCCCTGCGCGAGAGCTTGATTGAGCACACGGCTACCGGTTTTCCCGGTTGCACCGAACAGAGCAATGGTTGCGGTCATCCCATTACTTTAGCAGCTAAACCATATTTGGCTCTATCACCACGGTGGTCGAGCCTAGCCAGCCAAGCCACACACATC
>JBBRBV010000100.1:0-6962 GCA_038205545.1 Actinomycetales bacterium | reverse complement strand
CAGGTCGATCCGGCCTTGGGATCGCGTCGCATTGTGCTGGAGCCGGAGGCGTTGCTCCGGCCGGCGGCCCTGCTGTTGTCGCAGAGCCTCGGTGGTCGATCTGCGGCATTGGTCATCGGGCGCGCTGCATGAGGAGGATTCAACCCAGCCAGCAGTCGGATTGTCGTCCATACTCCTCCCCCCCCCAATGCGGCCCGGCGCGCGCTAGGGAGCGGCCTCCTCTGTTCCGGCCACCGCCGTCGGCTCGGGAAAGACGTACCGTCGCGCGATCACGTCGTCGATCCAGATCTGCAGCCCAGCGGGCACCACATACTTGTAGAAGCCGATGCTCCCCGACGTCAACTCGGTGAGCGATGCGGCTTCCCGCACGGCGGCCCCGTTGACGAAGACGCGGTACGTCGTTCCCGCCATCGCGGTGCCGATCCGCATCCAGCTGTTCGGGACCGGGTTCCCGCCGGGCGACGCAATATCGGTGTACACGCCGTTGTGGTACCTCGCGATGTTCCAGCCCACCGAGGGGCCGAGACAGAGGCAGAGCAGAGAGTAGTATCTATTGGAGGCGCCGCTCGCCTGGCGAAGGCCCTGCGCCACGTTCCAGAGCGTCGAACTTCCGTTGATATTCCACCAAGCGTCGACATAGACGTCGGCAACGTCCAGAGCCTTCGCGATGATGTTGGACCCTGCCGCACCCTGGGCCGGATAGCTGACCGAGGCCGTGCCGCCGTGAGCTCGGGTATGGTTGATGTTCCAGAGGGAGCCGCCACTGACCAGCCATTTGTCGAGAGTGCCTGACTCGAAGTCCTCGACAAAGAGAAAGACGTTGCCGGCATTCGCGGGGGCAGCCGCGGCGACTGGATTGCCATAATAGACGTAATACGTCATGTCCGAAGTGTTGGCATTGATCGCCGCCTGAGTCTTGAACCAGATCGTCGTCGCCCCTGAGTTCCAGACTGAGCCTTTATCGAGCACCCGGTCGAGCTCGACCCATTGCGTCCCGGTCCAGTGGGCGACGCGCAAGTCATTGCCGGAAGCAAGCGCTCGCCCCGCCCCCACCATCGCCGCATGATTCACCGGCACCGCCACCGAATAGTCGGCCGGGACGCTCGCTGTCCCAGCGGAGACCGTCACGCGTTGCCGCCACATCCACGCCGTGTTGAAGCTCGGCAGGGCAACCGTGATGCTCGCGGTTCCGGTGACTCCCTCGCTCGTCGCCGAGATGGTGACCGTGCCCCCGACCGTGCCGGCGGTGACGAGGCCATTCACTCCCACGGAGGCGATGGCCGTGGCCGAGGATGCCCAGGTGATCGAGCGTCCGGTGAGCAGCGTGCCAGCAGTGCTCCTGGCGGTCGCGGTCAAGGCCACGGTACCGTTCACCGCGAGGAGGGACGTTGGCGGCGTCACCATTATGGTGGCGATCGCTGGCGGTGTGACCGTGACCACGACACTGGCGGACTTGCCTTCGCTAGTGGCCGTCATGCTCACCGGTCCGCCGGGGCTCAGCGCGGTTACGAGTCCATCGGATCCCACCATGGCAACGGCCTGATCGGAGGATGACCAGATGAAGGTCTTGCCCGAGAGCGTCGCGCCGGCTGAGCTGGTTGCCAACGCAACCAGTTGGCGGGTCGCCCCCACGGGGAGCGAAACCGGTCCCGCGGGCGTGACCGTCACCTTGTCTACCGGTACCGGGCCGGAAGGACCGGCCGTCGACTTGCCGCAACTGGCCGAGAGGGCGAGCAGGATGAGCATCGTCGGGATGGTGCCGTGGTGCCGGGTGCGGGACATGGTAGCTCGCTTGAAGGGTCTACTGAAGTCACGCGGAATTTCCTGGGTCCAGGGCTCAGCCGGCAGGCAGGTCCCGGGCGCTGCGATGCGCGGATCCGTCCGAATCGGGACAGCCAGTCTTACCGAAGTCGGCGATCGAGCGCATATTGAGAAGATCCTTCGGTACCTCGCACCGATCGGGGTATCGCTCGTCCCACAACCGGTTTGCCTGCCAGTCGGAAATCTTGGTGGGAGCTTCGATGGCCGAGCCCGGACCCACGCCTGACATCACCACTCTTCTGGAGTTGGCCACTGGCGGCGACCCGGCGGCCGCCGACCGCCTGTATCACCACGTCTATGGTGAGATGCGCGCACTCGCCCGCAGTCATCTCAGGCGCGAGAACGACTCGGTCACGATGGAACCCACGGCGCTGATCCACGAAGCCTGGCTCCGACTCATCGACCAACGCACCCCCCTGATCAATCGAGGCCATTTCTTCGGTATCGCGGCACAGGCGATGCGCCGGGTCCTTGTCGACCAAGCTCGAGCGCGTCGCGCCGGCAAACGACCCCGGCGGGCCATCACGCTCGACGACGCCATGCAGAGCGAGGAGACGCGGCTTGACCTCCTGCTCGCCGTCGATGAGGCAGTCGATCGACTGGCCCAGATCGCACCCCGCCAGGCACGGGTGGTCGAGTTGCGGTGGTTTGCCGACCTGGAAGTCAAAGAGGTGGCCGACATTCTCCAGATCTCCCCCGCCACGGTGAAGCGAGAATGGACTGCGGCTCGCGCCTGGCTGCACCGGGCCTTGGCCGAGTCGGCGAGTGAGCCGTGACCAGTCTGCGACACGCGTGAACAGTCAATGACCGATCACGACTTCCCCGCCACCATTTGGCAACGCCTGAGTGACCTGCTCGAGGAATCGCAGGGAGTAGCGGTCAAGGACCGTGTGGCCTGGCTCGACCAGCTTCCGGCCGCTGACGCAGGGTTGCGGCAGGAACTTGCGCGGCTGCTCGAGACCCTGCCGGAGGTCGATCCACTCTTCGATGCGCCCGCCCATGCACTCCTCCCCGCCGATCTTGCGGTGTCCAGTCTCGCCGCGGGCCACCGATTCGGCGCATGGTCGCTGGTGCGCGAGATTGCCAGGGGGGGGATGGGCACCGTGTGGGAAGCGGTCCGAGTCGATGGCGAGTTCGAGCAGCGCGCCGCGCTCAAGGTGGGGCGTGCTGCGCTGGACTCCGCCGCGGCGCGCCAGCGCTTTCGGCGCGAGCGCCAACTGCTCGCTCGCCTCCAGCACCGCAACATTGCGACGCTCCTGGACGGTGGCGTGACGGCAGAGGGTACCCCGTGGTTCGTGATGGAGTTGGTGGCCGGCGAGCCGATCACCACCTGGTCGGATGCGCGCCATCTCACCGTGCGCGCAAGGCTCGAACTCTTCCGACAGGTCTGTGGTGCAGTACAACACGCGCACCGCGCCCTGGTGGTGCATCGGGATCTCAAGCCCGGGAACATCCTCGTGACCCCCGATGGCACGGTCAAGTTGCTCGACTTCGGCATCGCCAAGGTGCTCGACGATACCGAGTCGGCCGACGAAGCGGCCACCCGTCCCGGATCGACGCCCGGCACTCCCGTGTATCTCGCCCCCGAGTTATTGCGCGGAGAGCCGGTGTCGACCGCCGCCGACGTCTATGCCCTCGGCGTGGTGTGTTTCGAGCTGCTCTCGGGTCGTGTCCCGTTTCCAGCCACGGGGCGGCCGTCGGACGAATGGCGCCGCACGGTGCTTGGACATGAGGCGCCATCGTTGACATCGGTCCTGGTCGACGCGGTGACGGCGACCCGCGGCGAACGATCACTCGCCGCGCTCCAGCGCACCGTGTCTGGCGATGTGGAGCGGATCGTGGCCATGGCGTTGCGTCAGGAACCGGATCGTCGCTATTCCTCGGCCGAACAGTTCAGCGATGATCTTCGCCGCTGGCTGGCCAACCTGCCGGTGTCAGCACAACCGGATTCGCTTCGCTATCGCACCATCAAGTATGTGCGTCGCAACCGACTGACATCAGCCGCGCTGCTGATGGCAACCGTCGCCCTGTTGTCAGGGCTCATCGCGACCACCTGGCAAGCACGTGTCGCCGATCGGGAACGCGATCGTGCCAGGCTCGAGGCGGCAAAGGCGACGCGCGTCGGTCAGTTCATGGAGGAGACCTTCCGCGCCGCAGATCCACGCACCGAGGGGAAGGATGTCACGGTGGCCCAAGCGTTGGCCACGGCGCGTGAGCACGCGATCGTCGAGCTCGCAGCTGAACCTGCGATCCTTGCCGGTGTCCTGTCGAGCATCGGCCGCACCTATCTCGGCCTTGGTCGATACGACGAGGCCGACAGCGCCTTGCGGCCGGCGCTGGCGCTCGAGCGCTCGCGGCATGATGGCTCGAGAACCGGTCTGCTCGACGCCCTGCACAACCTGGCCACCCTCGACGCCGAGCGCGGCCGGATCGCTTCCGCAGAATCACTGTTCACCGAGGCACTCACGCTGGCGCGCCAGGCGCCGGCCGATTCCCTCAGACTCGGCACCGACCTGGATGGCTACGGGTCGCTGTTGCTCGACAAGGGGGACTTTACCTCTGCAGAACGGACGCTCCGGGAGGCGGTCGCCGTCCGCCATCGAGTGGATGTTGACCAGCCCGAGGAAATCGCTGGCACACTCAACAATCTGGGGGTCGCCCTGGGACAGCAACATCGTTGGTCGGAGGCCATCCCTCTTCACCGCGAGGCGCTCGGCCTGATGCGTCGCGCGCGCGGACCGGAGCATCCCGACGTGGCCACCGCCCTGAACACACTGGCGAACGCCTACACCATCACTGGCGACTACCGCGCCGCCGACACCCTATTCCAGCAAGCCATGGCACAACGGATCCGTCTGCTCGGCCGTCATCATCCGGAGGTGGCGTGGACCCACTACAGCTATGCCGATATGCTCCGGCTGTCCGGTGATTTTCCGCGCGCCTTGGTCGAAGCGCGCGCCGTGCTGGCGGAACGCGGTCGGACGCTCCCCGAGACCCATCCGATGATTTCCAGCGCCCTGCACGTCTACGGCCGGAGTCTGTTGGCCACCGGCCGGAGCCGTGAAGCGGAGGCGGCGCTAAGGGAGAGTCTCCGATTGCGCAGGCTGGCGTACTCGCCCGGGCATTGGCTGATCGCGAGCGCAGTCGGGGCCGTCGGCGAATGTCTGCTGGCGGAGCGGAAGTACTCGGCTGCGGAGGGGATGCTGCTCGAAGCCTACCAGACGCTGCAGGACTCAAAGGGCCGCGCGGACCAGCGGACCCGCGAGGTCGGCGCGGCGCTGGATCGCCTCTACCACGAAACCGGACGGTCCGAGCTGACCGCGACACACCGCAAGTGAGCGGCCAGTGAGCGAAGCTGGCTGACCCCCGCCTACAGCTCCTTGCCGTAGAAGTGATTGCACCGACTGTGACCGGTGTCACCCAACGGACCCGGCAGAGGGACATACTGCATCCGCTCGTACAACCTCGCCGCTTCACGCATCGTGTCGAGCGTCTCTAGGTAGATCGTTCGAAACCCACGGTCGCGCGCGGCGGCCTCGAGTGCGGTCATCAGCTCGCGGCCCAATCCGAGGCCGCGCGCCTCGGGCAGGAAGTACATCTTCTTGAGTTCGCAGGTGTCCGGGTCGCCGCCCTCGAGCGGCGCGATTCCACCACAGCCGATCGCCTGCCCGGTGCCGTCATCGACAACAAGGAGCAGCGACCGCGGCGCCGTGTACGTCTCGTGCATCTGGTCCACCTCGACGTCCTCGATCGAGAAGCCGGGACCCACCGCGCCGTACGACGTCATCACGGTGCGGATGACCGCCGCGAGCGCGATGTCATCGTCGGGGCGACTGGGACGAAGGTGCGGAGTAGGATGATCCATACCGTGCACGACCTACCCCTCCTTGTTCTTGTCGTCCCATGCCATCGGTTCCCAGAGCTCAACCTTGTTGCCCTCCGGATCCATGATCCAGGCGAACTTGCCGTTCTCGTGCGACTCCGGTCCGCTCACGACCTCCACTCCGGCGTCGCGTAGCTGCGCGAGAAGCTCGGTGAGATTATCGACCCGATAGTTGATCATGAACGCCGACTCGCTCGGGCTGAACCACTTGCTCTCCTTGGCGGTGAGACTCCAAACCGTGAGCCCGCCATCATCGGCCTTGTCATCCGGCCACTTCAGGATTGCCCCGCCGAAAGCCTCGAGAGGTAACCCGAGGTGCTCCTGGTACCACGCCGCTAGCGCCTTGCTATCGTCCTTGCTTTTGAAGAAGACGCCGCCAATGCCGGTAACCTTTGCCATGGAGATCTCCTGATGGGAGTGTCGCGTGATGCCTCTGTATTCTGGTGCAACGGGCGGCTAGGCGCCATCCGCTTGCGCAATTCTCTCCGCCGCGAGATCCCGATCGATACGCGGTGCCACGTCCTCATCCGTGAGGGCCAGTGCATCCATTGCCCGCCGCACCACGGACTCCCCACCCGGGACCAGCCTGCCAAACTCGATCTCGGCGCGGCGGCAAAAACGCTCTTCCCGCGCACGATCCGCAAATTCCATCTCGGACCCCAGCGCGTGAAGCCGAGCGTGCATTCCCTCGTGCAGGATGGTGGACGCAACCTGTGCCAATGAGATCTCGGCATTCACGCAAAAAGTGAGTTCGACGAGGCACGTTCGGGACGCCGGGAAGTACGCTCCTCGGCATGCATACCGTGTCACGAGGATGCCAGCGAAATCGCGGCGGAGATGGCGGCCGTAGTGCGGCGTGTATCGATCAATCAGGTCGATCGCGAGCCCGAGTCGGCTGAGGACCGCGGACGTCTCGATCTCCGGCCGCGTATTCTCAACGATCACCCGGAAACCGTGGACATCGTACCGACTCGGAAAGAGGTGACGTCCCAGGGTGTGGAGCGTGTCTCGGAGTGTTCCCAAAGGTTCCTCACACATGTGACGCGGTGGGCGTGATGGGCACTGCCGCCTTGACGCACGAGCCCGACGACCGCCACTATCCAAGCTACGCCGACGAGCCTGTCGGGCAAGCGCACGACCATGATTCCCCCGACCCGGATGCAACGTGAGCAACCAAATGATCGTGGTGACGATCTGGCTGACAGTGGCCATCCATGCCGCGGTCGGCCTCATCACGTGGCGCCGTCCCGGGGGACCA
>JBBRBV010000099.1:0-7349 GCA_038205545.1 Actinomycetales bacterium | reverse complement strand
CTCACTCCTCATCCGCAAGGCACTTCTGCTCGTGGCGATCGTGTTCGGGCCGATCGCCCTCGCGGGTGCGACCTGGGATGCCGCCAAAGGCTGGTTCTCCAAATGGGTCGCATTCGTCGTCGCACTCATCCTCTCCAAGCTTGTGCTCGTCGTAATCTTTCTGGTCGCGGTCGCGCAAGTCTCGGCCCCGATCGATGCGGATCTGGCCTCTGTCAGCGATCCCATCGCTGGTATCGTGCTGATGTTCATCGCCGCCTTCGCGCCCTACATCACGTACAAGTTCCTCAACTTCGTGGGGCTCGACATGTACCACGCCATGTCCAGCGAGCAGGAAGCCAAGTCCGCGCTGAACCGGCCCGTGCCGGTGCCGAGCGCACCCATGATGAGCAGCGCGCAGAAGGTTTTGGGTCCGGGCGGCAGCGGTCGAGCGACACAGGCCGGCCCGGCATCAACGGCACCGTCCATCACCGGCGGACCGGGTCCCACGTCGTCGGCGGCCGGTCTCTCGGGCACGGGCGCGTCTGCGAACGCCGGTGCCAGCTCGAGCTCCGGAGCGGGCGGCGCCGCGCTTGGGGCTGGCGCAGGCGTAGCCACCGCGGGCGTCGCCGCCGGAGCTGCCGTCGTCAGCGCCACAGCCAGGGCCGGCCCGAAGATCGGCAACGCAGTCGCGCAGAAAGCGGATGCCCCCACCCAGTCCGCCGAAAACGCCAGCGCACCGAGTGCGCCAACATTCAACCCAAGGCGACCACCGGCATCCGCCTCACCTCAGGAACTGCCAGCCGGACGCAAGGTCAAGGACGTGTAGCCATGGACTCCGACACGAACCGCGCCGATTACCGCCTCGCCCCGGTGCAATTCTCGCGACTGACCAAACGCGGCATTCTCCTCGGCCTGTCGATGCCGCAACTAATCGCACTGTCGATCGGCACACTCACCATCGTCACCGCGCTTTACACGGCCGGCGCGTCCGGTATCGCGTGGACCAGCCCGATCTGGGTTACCGCGGCGGTGCTCGCCGGCATCCCGATCGGCGGGCGCAAAATCGTCGAGTGGATGCCGGTCGTCACCCGCTGGGCATGGCGATCGGGTCAGGAGCAGCTGACTTACCGGCGCCGCATCATCCGCCCACGCCCGGTAGGAACCCTGTCGTTGCCGGGCGATGCCGCCGCGCTGCGCGAGTGGAACGATCCCGAGTCGGGGGCGGTCCTGATCCACGATCCGCACGCGCAAACCCTCACCGCGGTCGTCGCTGTGTCGCACCCGGCGTTCGCGCTGCTCGACCCGGACGAGCAGCATCGACGCGTGGTCGGCTGGGGGCGCGTGCTCGCTGGCGCTTGCCGGTCGGGGCGGATCGCGCGGCTGCAGGTGTCTGAGCGCACGCTGCCCGACTCCGGCACCGGCCTGACCGAGTGGTGGGAGGGGCACGGCATCAACGACGACAGCTGGGCGGCGACGACCTACCGTGACCTGATCGAGCGGGCCGGACCCGCCGGGGAACGCCATGCGACGACAATCGCACTCTCCCTGGATCTCAACGCGGCGTCTCGGCAGGTACGAACGCAGGGCGGCGGCATGCGCGGCGCGGCGGCCGTGTTGCGGCAGGAAATGACCGCTCTCACTGGCGCGCTGCGGGCAGCGGATCTGACCGTCGGGGGCTGGCTCACCGCCGACGAGCTCGCTGTCATCCTGCGAACCGCCTATGACCCGGCCGTCGGCGTCAATCTGGAGCGGCATCCGCTGGTTGGGCGGTCGCTGGCCACGGCGGGGCCGGTCGCTGTCGCCGAGAGCTGGGATCATCTCCGCACGGACAGCGCTTTTCACGCGGTGCTGTGGATCAGCGAGTGGCCCCGGTCGCAGGTGTTCCCCGGGTTTCTCTCGCCGCTGGTGTTCACGAACGGCATCCTGCGCACGGTGTCGCTGCACTACCTGCCCGTGCGCGCCGACCAGGCCGCGGGCGACCTGCGCAAGAAGAAGACCGAGCTGATCAGCGACGCCCACCAACGCACCCGTATCGGTCAAATAGACGATGCCTCCGCCACCGCCGAATACGACGACCTCCTACATCAGGAAGCCGACCTCACCGCCGGCCACGGTGTGCTGCGCACCACCGGACTCATCTGCGTCACCGCGCCCACGGTGGATGAGCTCGACGCTGCGGTGGCGTCGATCGAGCAGGCGGCGATTCAGGCCTCGTGCGAGACGCGTCGGCTGGTGGGTCAGCAGGCGCAGGCGTTTATAGCTTCGGCGTTGCCGCTGTGTCGGAGCGTGTAAGGGGCTACGCGTAACGGGCGCAAGCCTTCTGCGTCGCAAGTTCAGCCCCCTATGCAAGACCCCGCTTGGGCCGCTCGTCGCCGACGTTTTGCTCAGCCCTTGGCGAGACGATATCGCTCCCTATCGAGCAGCTGAGTCTGGTCGATGTGTACAAGCCCTTCATCGAAATCACGGAGACGACTGTAGACCTTTCGCATCTCCCCGCGGTCTGCAATGAGCTGAAGGCTGATCGCGCGGATCAAGATGGCCTCCGTCGACACAACCTTGATTCCGTGATCCACGGCTACTTTTTGGCCGCGCCACTCGTCGATAAGGACATGTACTTCTTCGCCAGCGGCCTTCTGCTTTAGCGCATGCGCGATCACCATTGTTTCGCCCAGGTCCCTCGATTCGCCGAGGCGGATTGCCGTGCCGACGCCGGTAATGCGACGGACCTGCTGCGTTAGTGCTTGATCGGTAATGTCGTCGAGCAGCATTTTGATCTGGCCCCGCGCGATTAGGCCGTTCAACGCTGTCTCACAGTTAGCAAAACGTTTTTGTTGTCCTGCCTTTCGCGCGACTTCCTCAACAACGGCTTCCGGAGTCTGGAGCTGATTCCCGCGACGCTCTATGACTTCAAGCAATAGCTTTCGGTGTCCGGCGGCCATGAATGTCAGGGCTGGGCCCGCGTCAATTATGAGCGACTGCCCTGTCTTCGTGGTCACCAGTCATCAACGCCAATGTTGGGTCGTTCGACGATGGGCTCGATGGGGACCAACCCGGCAGCAGCCAGTTCTGCCTCAAGCGCCACGATGTCCTTCATGCCCCGCAGTCTCGCGAGGATGCGCAAACTCAACTTTCCGTCCGCGTACGCACGGGTCGCCGCCGCAACGATCTGCTGCGGGGGTTGGGGTCGCTGCGCATCAGCCACCTGGGCCGCCCGTTCGGCGCTCCAGCCATAGCGAGTCGCAAGAGTCTGCGACGTGATTTGGCCCAACGCTGCCATGCTCGCAGCTGAGATGGCGCCGATGGCGTGCAGTTGAAACGTCGCTGGCTTAGGCGAAATCCCGAAGTGTTGCACGACTCCCGACACCAGGCGTTCGTCCAGTGCTCCCGGCATGGAATCGACGAGTCGCTGAACACCTTCGACCGGGGCGAGGAAATGACGGGCGAATTCGTGCGCCCGAGTTTCGGCGGGACCGGTCGAGTGCACGGTAGTCAAATTCTCGGTAAAATCTCCGAAGATGATGTGGCCGAGCTCATGGGCGAGGGAGAACCGCTGCCGTTCAGGATTGTCCGTCGTCGCGACAGCAACTATGAACGCTCCAGACTCGGGGTCGGAACGCGTCATACCATCGAGGCCGGTCGGCATGTCCAAGATTGCCACGTCAACTCGAACGCCTGAGGCGATCAGCGCCGGTAGATCACGAATCGGCGCAATACCGAGACCCAAACGTTCGCGAAGCTCTGCCGCCTGCTCCGAGGCGTTCACTCGAGGAACCCGGCGGCGTGCAAATCGGCCTCTGTCTCCAGTAGGAACTGGAGGTCCTCGGCCACACTGTCCGCGTCGACCTCGTCTACGGACCTCCGCATGACGGTCGTGAGCCGTTCTCCGATTTCCCCGTTGCCGAGGATGGTGCTCGTGAGGCAACCGAGCGCTGCAGCGATGCCCACGACTTCTCCAAGTTTGGGAGCGCGGTCACCACTTTCAATGCGGCTCCACGTCGTTTGAGAGAGCCCGGCCAGATCTGCGGCTGACCGCTGGTCAAGGTCCGTGGTTTCTCGCAGCCGACGGATGCGAGATGCAATATCGCTCATAATTTTTCCCCTTTTGAATCAAGTTACCCCATTATGATTCAGCCCGCTGGGATTGCGCTGAGTTTGCGCTGCTCCCCTGTGCGTTCGGGACAGAAACAGATGACATTGAGTTCGAGAATTCGCGACTCCGGTCACCGCGTCGGTCAACGCTCTCGTGCCCGAGAGGATCGGAGCGGAGGCGGAGCGCGACCCAGAGCCCACATCGACGGCAGATGTAGACGTTGTCGCTAAGTGCGTGAAGCCTGCGTCGCGGATAGATGCGACCGCAGCAGGAACAGGTGAGTTCTGAGGCGTTATCCATGATCCGAGAGCGCTGCTTCGATTTGTTGCTGGGTCGGAGCTCCGGCCATGCCGTTCGGGGTGAGATAGATCCGGCAGGCGAGATCGCTGGTACGGCCATCCGTCGGAAACAGATCCACACCGTTGACAAGGATTGTCGGGGATCCAGCGAAGGGCAAACGTGCGGCCGTCTCGGCGGAATCGATCAGTGTGGATTTGATGGACGTGTTCGTGGGCAACGTGTTGTCGACAGCGCGCTGCAGGCGGAGAAGGGTTTCTCCCGAGTTCGGACAGTCTGCAATGTGGAGCAGCTCGATCGTGGCCATGGGCTTCTTCCTCATAAGAGGGGCCATCGAGATCCAAATCCTCAGAAGGGCACGACGCCTCTTCACCTCATTGTGCCACCGCCGTCTCAGGCAACGTAGCGCTCTGCGCACCTTCAATGCGAAGCAAAAACGTGATTGGAGCGAAGCATGGCTGGGTACGAAACCAACGAACGCACATCTCGATGGATCGGCGTCGTCTTCTTGCAAGGAGCTGAGGCCGACGCGGTGCTCGGCCTGATCGACAGGAGCGGTGCATCCGCTGCTTTCGATTACCTGCAACCACGGGACTTCGGTGATGAGACGGTCGATGCCGCCCTCGAGAATGGGTACGTCTACGACCGCATCCCGGCCGGCCGGACCGACCACATCATCGAGCACGAAGGCTCTCCGTACGCACTGACCTACAGCAGGACGTACCGGTATGTTTCGCTGTTGCGGTGGCATCCGTTTGAATCTGACTTGAGGCCTGCCCGGCCGGCTCCCTGTCGAGACGACATCTGGGCAGCCCCGCGGTCAACGCGCCAAGCCCAGCACACGGTCACGCTGTGAAAGACGTCGTAACCGAGCGGATGCACACGGCCCCGCTGGTCGAGCCGCGCGGCGAGCTGCGCCGTGACCGTCGAGCCCGCCGGCGAGAGGCCGTGAAGATTGAAACGGATGCGCAGAAGGCCAAGACCCTCGCGGCGCGCACGCGCTGGCAGGCCGAGCGGGACGAAGCGCGATCGGACGCCTACCTGCCCAAGTCCGGCGAGGCCGGCCCTGCACAACTGCGCACACCCGGACGACTCAAACTCCCCAAGCATCAGGACACGACCGCGACGCTGTCTGGCCACTACCCGTTTCTGGCCGAGGCCGGACTGGGCTCGGCCGGCGTCTTCGTCGGGCAGGACCTCTACTCGGGCGGATCCTTCGTCTATGACCCGTGGGTGCTCTACCAACAGGGAATGATCACCGCGCCGAACATCGTGCTCGCGGGAATCGTCGGCTCCGGCAAGTCCTCGCTGGCGAAATCGCTCTACACGCGCTCACTCCCCTTCGGCCGGCGCGTCTACGTGCCTGGCGATCCCAAGGGCGAGCACACCGCCGTCGCCGAGGCCGTCGGCGGCAAAGCGATCATCCTCGGCCACGGGCTCCGCAACAGGCTCAACCCGCTCGACGAGGGCCACCGGGCAGCCTCCGCGTCGGATGCCGAATGGTCGGCGCAGCTGGCAGCCCGGCGTCGCGACCTGATCGGCGCCCTCGCCGAAACCGTGCTCGATCGACCGCTCAGCCCGCTCGAGCACACGGCGATCGACCTCGCCCTGGCCGATGCCGTGCGCAGCGCGGAGGTACCGATCCTGCCGATGGTGGTCGATCGCATCCTCTCCCCCAACCCCGAGGACGACGAGGGACGCCTCGCCGCCGACGGCCGTCTTGTCGGCCACGCGCTAAGACGGCTGGTCGCGGGCGACCTCGCCGGGCTCTTCGACGGACCGTCCACCGTGCGCTTCGACCCCTCGCTGCCGATGGTGTCGCTCGACCTGTCGCGGGTGGCCGAGAACTCGACGCTCATCTCGGTGCTGATGACGTGCTCGTCGGCGTGGATGGAAGCCGCCCTCGCCGACCCGGACGGCGGTCAACGCTGGGTGATCTACGACGAGGCCTGGCGGCTCATGGCGTACCCCGCGCTGCTTCGCCGAATGGATGCCCAATGGCGGCTTGCCCGACACTTTGGCATCGCCAACATGCTCATCTTTCACAAGCTCAGCGACCTCGACAATGTCGGCGACTCCGGTTCCGCCATGCGTGCTCTCGCGTCATCGCTGCTCGCCAACGCGGAAACGCGCATCGTCTACCGACAGGAACCGGACCAGCTCGGATCCACGGCGAGCGCGCTCGGGCTCAGCCGCACCGAGCAGAAGCTCCTGCCCGCACTCGGAACCGGTCAGGGACTCTGGCGCATCAAGGATCGCAGTTTTGTAGTGCAGCATCAGCTGCATCCGGATGAGCTCGCCGCGTTCGACACGACGGCGCGGATGACCTCAGGGCAATAACTGCGCACCTTGTATTGATTGAGGAGGCCTGGCAATGCTACGAGAAGCCCGAATAATGCTCGCCGGATTACCACCCTGGCCCAGCGCCGTGCGCGCCTCCTTCTCCTGCGAGCGAAGCTTCTATCACTCCCCCACGAGGCGGTTGAGCCGTACCGTCCCGAATCTGAATTCATGAGCGGATGTCCATCCATCGACCGCAGACCGACCTCGGCGACGAGCTGACCAACCTCGGTATTGGTCTCCTGATCGGTGCGGCAGTGTTGGCTCTACTGCTTCGCGGCTCGGGTGCAGTCGCGGCCTGGGTGACGGGCACCAAGCAACCAGCTGGCGGGCCGGAGACCGGTCTCGCCGTCCTGCTCGACCCGGGCAACCCGGCCGCCGCGCTGCGGGCACCGGATCTGAACTCGGCAGCATATTGGGTGACGACGATCGTGATGGTGGGGCTGGCATCCGCTCTGGCATTTGGGTTGTGGCGCATATTCAGAGGCGTCACGACGAAGGTCGAACCGTACCGCATTGCCGGCATAGCGACCCGTGCCGAGGTTGCTCGCGCCGCGTCGCATTCGGCCATCATGAGGCGCGCTGAACACCTTCGACCGTCGCTCGCGAAGGCTGGCCCAACCGACGTCGGATATCGAATCGG
>JBBRBV010000098.1:0-7638 GCA_038205545.1 Actinomycetales bacterium | reverse complement strand
CGCAGCGGAGCCGCGATCAGCTTCGTTACCCCGCGCGAGCGTCGCCTGCTCACCGCGATCGAGAAGGCCACCCGTCAGCCGCTCACCCAGATGCAGCTGCCGAGCGTGGATGACGTCAACGTGACCCGCCTGACCCGCTTCGATGATGCCATCACCGCGGCGCTCGACGAGACCGACCGCATCGGCAAGTTCCGCGACATCATCGCGCACTACATGTCCCACCACGATGTGCCCGAGGTCGATGTGGCCGCGGCACTCGCCGTTGTTTCCCAGGGCGAAACTCCCCTGCTGCTCTCCGCCGACGACATTCGGGCGCAGCAGCGCATCGAACGCGACGAGCGCGTCGAACGCTCGGAGCAGCGCTCCGACCGCGGCGGCCGTTCGGACCGTCCCGACCGCTTCAATCGCGATGACCGCGGCAGTCGCGACGACCGCCCCGTGCGCAGCGAACGTCCGATGCGTTCCAGCGGCAAGCCGATGGCGCAATACCGCATCGAAGTGGGCAAGCGTCACAAGGTGGAACCGCGTCAGATTGTCGGCGCCCTTGCCAACGAGGGTGGGCTCAGCCGCGACGACTTCGGCCACATCAAGATTCTGCCCGAGTTCTCGCTGGTGGAACTGCCCGCCGATCTGTCGAGTGATGTGTTCTCCAAGCTGGAAAACACCCGCATCAGCGGCAAGCTGATCGAGCTGCGTGCCGACAAGGGCGGCGCCTCTCGCTCTGCCGACCAGGGCGATCGTCCGCCGCGCGCTCCGCGCCGCGAGTACTAGAAGCTGAAGCTACATGAAAGTGCCCCCTCGTCGTTTCTGACGTGGGGGCACTTTCATGTTCGGGTCAGCCGGCCGAGACGTCGATAAGCACCTTGCCGGTGGCGCCGCTTTCGACCAGCGCGTGGGCATCCATCGTGCGAGCCAGGTCGAAGCGGTGCAGCGGGAGACCCGCATCCGCACCAATGGCCAGCGCTCCGTCGACGAGGGCTTCGGTGATGCTGGCGGCTGCCTGCGCTATAACGTCGGCGCCGACCGTGTAGAGCAGCACAAACTGGTAGCGCACGTTGAGGCTGAAGTGCTTGCGCACATCGAGAGTCATCTGATCGCCGCCGTTGTTGGCGTAGACCGCGACGGAGCCTCGGTTGCGAATGACGGCGAGGTCGAGCTCCGAGTTCTGGGCCGGGGCGACCTCCACGATGAGGTCGACGCCGTCGGGAGCGATGCGTCGAATCAGGGTGGCAACATCGGAGTCGGTGTAGGTGAGCACGTGGTGGGCGCCGGCGGCCGTCGCGAGAGCGGCCTTGGCCGGGCCGCTCACGGTCGTGATCACGGTCGCGCCCGCCCAGCGGGCCAGCTGAATGGCGGCGTGGCCGACAGCACCGGCACCGCCAGCCACGAGCACGGTCTTGTCGTGCAGGGCCCCCGGATGCAGCGCAGGCGGGCCGTCTTCGGCCACCGTCAGCGCCCGGTAGGCGGTAATGGCCGGCACGCCGAGGCTGGCTCCCTGATCAAAGCTCGCCTCCGCGGGCAGCGGGAAGACCCGCTCTGCGGGAAGGACCGCGAACTCTTGCGCGGTACCGCTGTCAGCGCGCTGGTACGCGGCGAGTGCGAGCCACACCCGGTCGCCGACGGCCACGCGGGAGACTCCGGCACCGACGGCGTCCACGACCCCCGCCCCATCCTGGTTGGGCACAATCTCGGTGAACGCCAGCGCCTCGCCCGCTGCAGCGCCACGGCGCGACTTCCAATCGGTCGGGTTCACGCCGCTCACGACGATTCGCACTCGCACCTCGCCGTGACCGGGTTCCATCACCGGTCGATCCACGAGGTGGAGCACGGACGGGTCACCGGTTTCGTGATACACAATGGTCTTCATACGGGTCCCAACACCCGAGACGCCGAAATGTTTCCCGCACCGTGACACACCCTTCGCGTCGAGCGGATGCGACGCCCCCGCCCGCAAGGCCGCGACTACGCTGTGACGTCGACCCATTCGTGGCCCAGCGCGTTGAGAACAGCCCCACCGGCCGTGACCTGGGCGACCAGCGCGGCCAGCCGTTCGGCGTCGTCGTCGGCAAGGTGAAGCACGGCGTCCTGCCCGTAATCCGTACCCAGGATGAGCACTCCGCGCTGGCGCAACTCGGCCTCGATGCGACCGGCATCCGTATGCGAGAGTGCGAGCGTGAACAGCTCGCGGCGTTCGCGCGCCACGACCATCCCACTGCTGTGGGCCAGGTCGATCGTGGTCAGGACAGCGTCCGAGTACGCGCGCACGAGGCCACCGGCCCCCAGAAGCGTGCCACCGAAATAGCGGGTAACGACGGCCACGCAGTCGACGAAACCACGTCCGACCAGCGCCTCCAGCATGGGTCGGCCCGCTGTACCAGACGGTTCACCGTCATCATTCGAGCGACGCACCTGGTCGGGCGCTACCGACGGCCCGAGCACGAACGCCGAGCAGTGATGGCGGGCGTTCCAATGTTCCTTGCGTGCGTCGTCAATCGCGGCGCGCGCGGCATCCTCTGTGTCGGTTCGAACCAGGCGGCACAGAAACCGAGACCGTTTGACCTCAATTTCGGCATCGACACGGCTGCCAATACCGCCGTGCAGAGTGAGATCAGGCATGCACCCAGTCTGGCGCATCAGCCCGAGGCATGCGCCACCGCCCCGTCGGGAAGCCGGGGTTAGGGTGCGCTGCTGCTGGCGGCCTGCACGCTGCGCACGCCCTCGGGCCGGCCCGACTTTACCCAAATTTGGTGCAAAATGAGCGAGACCGCCAGGGCCGCCGCGAGACTGATCAGCGGCAAGCCGCGCGACAGATTCATGACCAGCGTGAACAGCACGACGACGGCCCCGACGAGGTTCAGCACGAGGGAGGCGCGGCGCCCCTCCCGAAACGAGAACCTGGCCATGGCCAGCAGTCCGCCCAGAAAGCTGAGGAACACGGCCACGGCATAGTACAAAACCAGGTTTTGATCGTTGGCGCCGGCGATGATCGTAATCGTCACCGCAAGCACGGTAAAGAGCGCCACTCCCCAGACCGGCGTGTGCCGGCTGTTCGTTCGCGCCAGGGCCACCGGGAGGATGCCGACGAGCTGACCGTCGGATCGAGCGTGCCGAGCCAGTGCCTTAAGCATCCCCGGTCCGGCTTGAAAGGAGGAACTCGCCGCGGCGAGCAGCAGCAGGGCGGTGGCCAGCTGGAACGCCGCAAAGAGCGGTGCCGGGGCCGCCACCCGGGCCAGCTCTGCGATTTGGGTCGTGTCGGGCCCCGGAACACCGATCTGAAGGTGAACCAGTTCCAGGGCGAGCCCGATCGTGATGGTGGCGACCACGCCCAGCGTCAGCCACAGCGTGATCCTGCCGAACCGCCGCCGGCCCGCATCGTCGAGTTCGCCCAGCTCGGCGATGGCCGTTGAGGGCGCCTCGACCCCGGTAGCCAACGCCATGGCGACCGGAAAAGCCAGCAGCACGGCCAGCATCGGTGCATGGGGAGCGGTGTCGGCGATCGTTCCGCTGTCCTGCGGAGAAACACCGAGCCCATAGAGCAACACGAGTGCTGCCAGCACGATGAAGGTGAGCGTCATCCCGGCGAAGAGGACACGACCGAGATGCCCAAATAGCGTGACCGTGGCGACGACGAGCAGTAGAGCGACGGCTATTTCGATTCGCCACGGGGCGAGCGCGGGAAAATACGCGATGGCAGCGGATGCTCCGGCCGAGACGCTGACGGCGATGGTCAGCACGAAGTCCACGACCAGGGCGCCGATGGGGATGAACGACCAGCCGTCGCCAAAGGCTTGCCCAACGGCCGCAGAGGCCCCACCGCCCTTGGGATATCGCGCGATGAGTTGCCGGTAGTTCACGATGACCAGCGTGATGATCGCCACGACCAGGCCCATCGTCGCGACCAACAGCGAGAGGTCACCGCCGAGCGCCCGCAGTGCCGCCTCAACCGCGTAGGCAACAGACGACACCGGGTCGGCCATGACGGAGAAGGCGAAGGCCACCAAAAGCACCCCGCGCGAGGCAAACACCCGGCGAAAGCGGTTGCCGCGCGCGCGAGCGGGCGATCGAACGGCGTCGGGCATGAGCAACCCTTCACTAGAGGCTCAGGCCTGCAAGTTTAGGACCCGGTCGTTCTACGGCAAAGTCAGGCCTTGCTCGGCAGTCTGGGGCTGGTGTTGTCCGGCCTCGTGCTGCAGTGGCTCGTCCGGCAACAGCGACTCCGCGGCCAGCTCCACCCGTTCCTCACCCACGGCTGCGATGCCGCCCAGGATGAGGAGCCCACCAAGCAGTTGCAGGGGGGTGAGCACCTCGCCGAGGAGCAGCCAGGCGAACAGCGACGCGAAGATCACTTCGAGCAGGCCGACGAACGATGCGAGCCTTGACCCCAGCACCCCGGCGGCGGTGATCCCCGCCGCATAGGCGATGGCCGTACTGATAACCGCGAGCGCGAGCAGCGGTACCCACCAGGCGGTCACCACGCCAAGCAACGACACATCGGCGAAGGATGCCGTGAACGACAGCAGACCGGTGATGCCGAGCAGCCCCAGCGCGCCCCCGCCGACCAATAGCCCGAATGCCGCCAGCGCGATTGGTGGCAGTCCCTGTGAGGGGCGAGCAGCAACAACGAAGAACACCGCGCAGGCGATCGCCGCGCCGAACGCAAACAGCACACCAACCGGATCAACCGCTTGAATCGCTCCGGGTCCGATCACGAGCACGAGGCCGCTGACGGCCAGAGCCGAGCCGAGCAGCACGGTGCGGCGCGGCATCCGTCTCGTTGTCACCCAGACAAAGCCCACCAGAATTAGCGGCGCCAGAAACTCGATCAAGAGCGCGGTCGAGACCGGGATGGTCTGCAAAGCGGCGAAATACGCCAGCTGGGTGCAGGCCACGCCGATAATTCCCATGCCGAGTACGCGCCAGCGACCGATCCACAGCGCTGCCCATCGACCCCGCAGCGAATACACCGCCAGCGGTAATAACACGATGCCGGCTGTGAGGGCGCGAGCGGTGACGGCCGCGGTCGGTGACCAGCCGGCCTCAAGCATCGGCTTGGCCAGCGCGCCGGAGGTACCGAACGAGACCGCCGCCAGCACGGCTACGACCAGTCCGCCGGGTATCGAGGCCAGCTTCATGGGAGTCCTTCGGTCGCGCCTGTCATGGTCTAAACTAGCTTATGACACTGACAGTAGAACCAAGCGGACAAGGAGTCAACTTGCATTTTGCCCCTGACACCGTGGAGGCCCTGGAGTTCATGGTGCAGCTCGGCAACACCGATGCCGGAGCATCTCGCAGCGGACGTGACGAACTCGAAACGATCGCCGACCTCGCCGCACTCCTCACTCCAATTCCGTTCACCGGGCGCATCGACAGCGACGCTGCCGAGCTGCGTGACGTGCGGCAGACCCGCTCTCTCCTGCGCCGGGTCTGGACCCTGGACCGCGACGACGCCGTGGTCGAGGTCAACCGCATTCTGCGCCAGGCGGAGGCACTCCCCCAGCTCACCCGGCATGACGTGTCGGACTGGCACCTGCACGCCACCGTGCCCGAGTCGCCACTGGGCGAGCGGATGCGCGTCGAGGCAGCCCTGGCCGTGATCGACGTGATCCGCAGCGACGAAATGGGACGCCTGCGAATCTGCGAAGCGGATGCCTGCACCGGCCTCGTGCTTGACCTCTCCCGCAACGGGTCCAAGCGTTTCTGCACCGTGCGCTGCGGTAACCGCATGAATATGATCGCCTTCCGCGAGCGCCAGGCCATCGGTCGATAGCACGGTGCGGCTAGGCTTGACCTTTTCCCCTCGTGAGAAAGCGACGAATATGACCGACCTCACCACTGTCTCAAGCACCGATGAAACACACCTGAAGCACGCGATCAAAGTCGCCAGCGCCTCCCGCGAGGTTGGCAACCATCCGTTCGGCGCAATCCTGGTGACCGGCGAAGACATCATCATCGAGAGTCAGAACACGGTAGTCACCCTCGGCGACCCCACCGGCCACGCGGAGACCAACCTGGTGCGCATTGCCGCAACGCTGCTGGCACGGGACGCCCTGCGCTCGAGCACGCTGTACACCAGCACGGAGCCGTGCGCGATGTGCGCCGGAGCGATCTACTGGGCCGGTATCGGTCGCGTCGTGTACGCCCTATCGGAAGAAGAGCTTGCTGCGATGGTTCCCGAGCAAGACGGCGCGGCGACGATGAACCTGCCATGCCGTGAGGTTTTTGCCCGTGGGAGCGACAGCGTCGTCGTTGCTGGCCCCGCCCTCCTGGCCGAAGCCACCGAAGTGCACGCGGGCTTTTGGATCGCCCGCCCGTAACTATGTCTCGTCGCGCACTCGAATGACGACTTGGCCAATCTTCTGGCCAGCGGTCACGTACTCGTAGGCCTCGCGAATCTGCGCGAGTGCGTAGCTTCGGTCAAACACTGGCCGAAAATCGCCCGATTCGACCAGTCACTGCAGGAACAGCACGTCGTCGATCGGTGCGGCTTCGGCGTACGACAGCCCCGGCGGAATCTCCGCCACCAGTCCGGTCTCGGAGATGGCCAGGTATTGGGCGTGCCCCCGAATTTCACGCCGTTGTAGCCGAAGACGCGTTGTCCGACACGAAAGGAGCCAACACCGGCACTGACATCCGCTACTTCGCCCGCGAATTCACAGCCCAGAATCATTGCCCGTGGTCTCCGCAGCCCGCTGAAGAGCCGTACCAGACGTGGCTTGCCGCTGAGAAACCCGCAGTCCGTGCGGTTCACCGTGCTGGCAAATACCCGCACGAGCAGCTGATCGATTTCGGGCACCGGAGGCGACGTATCCTCGATGTGCACACAGCTCGGCAGTCCGTAGCGACGGTACACGGCAGCTCTCATGCGGCACGGCGTACGCCCACAAGCAGACAACTCCCGAGAATGCTCGGGTGCCGTCTGGGGAGGCGAAACAGCCAAGCCGCGTCAGCGGTCCGTAAGCGCCAGAGACCATTGAGCGGGCGGGTCGAAACCCGCCCGGCCAACAGTCAGGACCAGATTCTGGCCGCCCGTGCCGTGTTCTCGTGCCGGGCGGCCAAAGCCTGCTCCATCGTCACGGCCACGAAGTGGGTCTTCGTGCCGGGTGCACAGCGAGCGACGAGGTCCATGTCAGCGGATATAACCGTAGCGACCATGGCGTATCCCCCGCCGGAGACGGCATCACGGTGCAGAATGATCGGCTGGGTGCCTCCGGGAATCTGAATGGACCCAACGGCGTACCCCGCGTCAACAATATTTGACGGGTCCTGACCGGCACCAAAGGGCTGTACGCGCTCTTTCCATTCCACCCCGGGGCCACTGTAGCGAAGTCCCATACGGTCGGCCACAGGGGTCAAAACCCATTCGCTGCTAAGCAGGGTGTCCAATCCCTTGGCTGAGAGGTTGTGATCGTAGAGCCCTAGCATGACGCGAACGTTCACGTCCTTGGAATACAGGGGTCGATCGTCGAGTGCGATCGAGCGCAGTTCGGGGAGTCCGTTGTCAATGCCGGTACCAACCGGAACCAGGTCACCCGTGGCCAGCGCGCGTCCTTCGACTCCACCGATGGCGCCGATGGGATAGGTCGACCGCGAACCGAGAACTTCGGGCACATCAATACCGCCGTGCACGGCAATGAAATA
>JBBRBV010000097.1:0-7772 GCA_038205545.1 Actinomycetales bacterium | reverse complement strand
CTCGCGCCGCGACGGTCGCTGACACGGCGGGCCACACGGGCCGAGTACTGCCCGCCGTCGCACGCGTCCGCACGGGAGAGTCGCCCGGCTAGCACGCTGGCACCTCAACCTCGTCAGCGATCGTGGCACGTGCGAGCACGGCGTCGACCTGGGCGGGATCGATGAGTTCACGCGGGGCGAAGTCGGAGGGCAGTGCCCGCAGAATCCCGTCGATCGCAGCCCGGATGCGCGGCTGGGCGTCGCTGAGGCGTTGGAATACGACCGACGCGGTGACGGCATCTGTTTCGCTGGTAGCGGCGGGGCCGGCGACGCCGACGCTGCCCACGTCGGCGACCTCGAGCACCGGTGCCAGACCGGCGTCGGTGTCGGTCACGAACGAGAGGTTAACCGTGCCCATGTTGAGCTCACCGGCCAGCACGATCTCGGGGTAGGCGGTCATGTTCACGATGTGCGCGCCGATGGCACGGAACCACACCGACTCGGCCCGGGTCGAGAACCGCGGACCCTGAATGACGACGACGGTTCCGGTGGGCGCAAAGTTCTCACCGAGGTCCTCGAGCGCGCCAATCGCGTAACCGCGCAGCAACGGATCGAACGGGTCGGCAGCGGAGAGGTGCTGCACCGACTCCCGGTCGTAGAAGGTGTCGGGGCGGCCAGCCGTACGGTCGATGAACTGATCGGTGACCACGAGCAGCCCCGGCGCGTAATCCGGAGTAACTCCCCCAACGGCTGACGACGAGATGATCGCCCGCACACCGATCGAGGCCAGCGCCCAGATATTGGCGCGGTAGTTGATCAGGTGCGGGGCGACGCTGTGCGCGCTGCCATGACGCGGCAGAAAAGCCACGCGGCGACCGGCGCGCAGGCCGATCGTGACCGGGGCGGTTCCATACGGTGTGCTCACCTGATGCGTCACGGCCCCGGAGGGGTCAATGAGCTCGTAGAGTCCGGAGCCGCCGATCACGGCGATCTCCGCCCGCGCCGTCGGGTCAACGAGAGAGTCAACCGGGGGGTCCCCAAGAGCCTCAACGAGCGGATCGGCAGTCGGGTCAAGCATCACAAGCGGCTCCCAGCGGGTTATAAGTCGAGTGTTCAGTGTGCCATCGAAACCTGCGTGCATCGAGAGCCCACCGCCGACCTCTGAAAACGGATGCCCGCGCCGCGCTGTCCAAGCTGCCGCCGCGCCTTCCGGGCTCGGTACGCCACGAGGCCTAGTGCGTGTAGATGCGGATCGACGACGCCAGCGGCCCGGGCGGGTTCACCGCGAACGATGACAGCACGCCGTCGCCGGAGTAGTCCACAAGCGCCCATAGCTGCTCTCCACCACTCACCACGTAGCGCGCTCCACTTTGGAGCGGCACCGTGGCACTGGCGCCGGCGGCAACCCGAACGTCTACCGGGGTACCGCTGTCGGGGGTGAGGGTGAGCGAGGCATCCGCTGCCCCGCCGTTGACCAGATGCAGGGTCGGCGACGGGCCAGCGGCCACCGCTACCGAGAAATCCCCCTCAAGCGGGGCTGACGCGGAGAACCAGCCGAAGTCCTTGCCGGCGGCGCCGACCGTGGCGGTGCGGGCGGCCGCAACGATCGGTTCGTCGGAGCGCAACTGCACCGAGTAGCTACCCACAGCCAGCGGCGAGAGCGGAACCTCGGTGACGATGCCGGGCTCAACCTGCACCTGGGTCGACGTCCCCTCGATCGCTGGATCGGTGCTCGTGACGCCAAGCTGCACGGTCGCCGCGATATCACCCGGCACAAACACGCGCACCGACGGTGTGTCGGCGTTGAAGCCCTCGCCCGTCGTTACAGCGTCGTCGGTGACGGCGGTGGTGGCGCGCACTCCGGCAATAGTCTGCTCGGTGGCGGGACTCGCTGTCGTACCGATGATCTCAACCCCACCGGGTTCAATACCTCGGATACTGCTCTGCTCGAGCGCCGCAGCCACCTGCCCGCCGCGCGACTGAACGTGCAGCACGGGCGACTTCACATTCGGTGCCAGGCCGGCAAGGGCAATGACCCGCTGCTCGCCTGGCTGCACGAGAATACCGGCGGCGCCCGGCGCGTCGATGAGCCCGCTTTCGCCGGAGACCGTCACGTCGACGGTCGCGAGCACCGAGGTCGGGTTGCTCAGCAGCAGCAGGCTAGTGCTGCCGATATCGGTGGACCCACCGACAATCCAGCTGTCCCTGACCGCTTCGGCGCACGCGGCCACGCCGAGTCCGCCCAGGGTATCGGTGGCGGCAACCTGCGACTGGCTGCCAGCCACGAGCGGCGGGATCGTGGCACCGGTCTGCACCGGAACGGTCAGCAGGAGCGGTGGCTGTCGGCTGTTTGAATCGTCGACCGCTCGAATCTCGGTCACCTGCGGGCGAATCTGCGTCACACCATCCGCTTCGACCGCGCCATACACAGCGGATGCCGCCCCCACACTCGACGCCGACTGCGCCTGCGCCGAGTCTTCGGCGAGGGTCATCAGCGGGCCGGGGCAGACCCGCTGCTGTTCACTCGGCAACGGGGCCACCTCGATCGATTGCGGATCGAGTTCCAGTGCGGGAAGCGTCACCAGAGTGGCCGCGCCGAGGGTCGCGATTACGACGGCGATGCCGACCAGGCCGGCCAGCCCGCGACCGGCGCGGCCGCCAATGCGCGCGAGTTGACTTTTATCGGGCATTGTCGTCCTCCGCATTGGTCTTCTTGTCGACCTGCGCCGCGGCGCTCACTTCAACGGCGGCGTGCGCACTGGAGTGCTTCGTGTCGGTCGTCTCGACGTCGCTCTCCTCCGCGTCACCATCACCGGTCGGTTCCAGCCCGTTGTCCGATTCCAGACCGGTGCCGACGCCGGTCTCGCGGTCCATGGCAAGGTCGGCCTCCAGATGGGTGCCGAGAGGCGGCTCCAGCGGGGTCGCCAGATCGGACTCCAGAACCCGGCCCTTCGCCCGCCGCGAGCGCTTCGACTTCTGCTTCTGCTTCTGCTTCTGCTTCCCATCGGCCCGGGCCGCACGCCGAATGGCATCGCGGTTGGCCTGACGCACGGCTTCCCGCCCGGCCCCGATCGGCAGCGACAACAGCACGGCACTGCCCACCACGGCAATCATGATCAGCAGGGTGACCAGGCGAAAGACTCCGCCCGCGCGGGCCGGGAGGGGAATTGAGGCGGCAGCATCCGTTTCGCCGAACTGCCACAGGCGGCCAAACTCGGTGTCCCCGACCGCAGCCAACGCGGCGTTGCCGTCGAGGGCCGTCTCGGTGCGCAAGGCGGTCTCGGCGGCCTCAACACTCGTGCCGGCCGGTTGCAACACAATAAAGCGGATGCCGAACTCGGCCAGATCCGCGCTGGTTTCCAGTCCGCTGCGTGAGGCCAGGTTGCCGGCGAGCTCCGCGAACGCTTTATCGCGAGCGCTGAGCGTTTGATCCGTGCTGTCGAGGGTGGATTGCTGGTTCAGGGTGGCACCGACACCACGCTCGATCGAGGCGAGCAGGCCGCCGTCGACCTGCGGGGTGAGCTGCAGCGTACCGACCCGGGTATCGATCTGCGCTTCGGCGGCGATGAAGGCGGGCTGGGTCTGCCCGGTTCCCTCCCGCACGGCGGCGGTGCCCAGATGCAGCGAGGAAACGAGCGGAAGCACAACCACGGCAAGGGCAACGGCTGCGACCACGCCGGGCATGGACGCGAATCGGTGCAGGGAGCGCAGGCCGATCACGAGGGCGCCCACCAGGCCGAGCCAGTACAGGCTGAGTCCGGATCCCGACCAGACACGCACCGGTTCGGCGCCGATCGCGGCGAGCACCAGCTGGTTGGCAGCGAGTGCGGTGCCGAAGCCGAGCACGGCAACGAGCCAGGCGCCGCTCGCCAGGCGCGCCCCGGGCAGCAACAGCGCGAGAAGCGCGAGCACGGCGAGCGGTGCGAGCAGCAGAGGCACGACCAGCTGCGGATCGACGCCGACGACCCCGTACCGGTCGAGTACACCGGACCAGCCGTCGGTACCGGGCAGTCCCAGCAGCAGCTGCAGGGAGGGGGCGTGGGCACTCGGCACGGGCAGGCCCGGGTCGGCGACGAGGTTCAGCCAGGTTCCGCGCAGGCCCTGGTCAAAAATCAGCGGAAGCGCAAGCGCGAGCGCGGGCAACGGAATGCCAATGAAGCGCATGATACTTCGGCCGGCCAGCGCCACGCTGAGCGCCCAGACAACGAGCAGGGCCGGGGTCAGCGATGGCGCGCAGGCGGCAACTGCCGCAAACAGCAGCGCCGCCGAGGCACTCGATGACCAGGTGCGGGCGGCAGCGAACCACGTAAAAAACAGCCACGGTAGCAGCAGGTGCACGAGGATCGCGGCCGGGCGCCCGTCGGCGAGGGCGATCAGAAAGGTCGGGGCCAACACCCAAAGGGCGGCGGCCAGGGCGCGCAGGCTGCCGCGGTCAGTCAGGCGGGTTGCCGCCATCCACGCTCCGAGGGCGGCGAGCGGAAACGCCAGTGCATAGACCAGTACGAGTGCAAACGATGGTGCCCAGAACGCGATCGAGCCGAGCACGGCGACAACCGCGGCGAAGGGGTCGGCCGCGCCGACGAAGCCAAGCCCCAGGTCGCGCCAGCCGTAGCCCACACTCGCCCACAGATCGGACAGGTTCGGGGAGAGCGGCAGCAGCCCTCCGCCGCTGAGGGTGTCGGCACCCAGCAAGGGCACCATCATGACGATGCCCAGCACGGTCGCGCCGAGCATGGTCCAGGCACCACCACCGGAGAAGAACCGAACCTCCGGGCGTTCACCGTAGAGGCCGAACAGGCTGGCCTCCCGCTTGAGCGTGTGTCGTCGCCGCACCTCGGCCGAGGGAACCCGGAGGGTAGAGATCGCATCCCAACCCAGAGTTCGGGTCTTGGCGAACGAACGGCGCGCGTTGCTGACTCGCCTGCCGTTGAACGCGGCGCCGAACGCGGCCGAAAATTCACCCACTATCGCGCCGGGTTCCTTGCGCAGCAGCTGACCGATCGAGCGGATAAAAGCGAGCGGCAGCAGCGACAGCCAGTGAAAAACCAGAGCCCCGGCTGGCGCATAGACCAGACGGCGGTGCAGTTGCGCTGAACGTTCGGCGCGCACGCGGCGGCGGCGCAGACGGCCGCGCGAGGATTGGTTCGGCCCGGCGACACCGTCACCGGCCGATGTGATGCGGGCGGCGGGAACAACCGACACTCGATACCCGGCCAGGCGAACGCGCACGCAAAAGTCGAGCGAATCATCGATGGTCGGCAGGGCCGGGTCGAACCCGCCGAGCTGGTCCCAGACCGTATGGCGCACCAGCATACCGCCAGCGCTGACGGCCAACACGTCGCTCAGGCCATCGTGCTGGCCCTGATCCAGTTCGCTTTCCACCAATGTCACGGTGGTGCCAGCGGGCGTGATCGACTCGCCCAGGTCGTGAATGTATTCGCCCGCGATCCACTCCATGACCTTGGGTCCGGCCACGGCTACCGACGGGGCAATCTCGAGCGCGTCAACGAGCACCTCCAGGGCGGTCGGATCTGGCGCACTGTCCTGGGCAAGCAGCCAGAGCATCTCGCGGTCGTGTGCGGGCGGCGTCGTCACGCTCACGGCGGCGTTGATCGCCTGCCCAAAATTCAGATCAGCGTCGGCGGCAATGAATTGCGTTGGCCCGAACTCGGCCAGCATCTTCGCGGTCGCGTCATCCGAGCCGCAGTCCACGGTGATGACGCTGTCGGGTTTGCGGGTCTGCAACGACAGTGCCTTGAGAGTTCGCTCAAGGTGTTTCGCACCGTTTCGGGCGACAAGGATGGCGGTGACTCTCGGTTGCATAACAGCACTAGCCTAGATCGGGATCGGCCGGAGGTCCTGAACCCAGAGGGCGCGCCTCAAATATTGCACCACCAATAGCAAAACGGATGCCGCAGCATCCGTTCACTAGTACCGCGCGAGCGGGCCTTGCAGTGGAACTGCTACGCGCGCTTTCGCAGTTTGCGGCGTTCGCGCTCGGAGAGGCCGCCCCAGATGCCGAAGCGTTCGTCATTACTCAGTGCGTATTCGAGGCACTGAGTGCGCACCTCACAGCCGCTGCAGATCTTCTTGGCGTCGCGGGTGGACCCGCCCTTTTCGGGAAAGAACGCTTCGGGGTCGGTCTGGGCGCAAAGCGAGTCGGCCTGCCAAGCCAGAACGTTCTCGTCGCCCTGATCTTGTCGTACTCCCGGAACACCGAGGGCGACGGGGTCAACGAACCAGTCCTCTGGTACTCCGGAACGATAGTCAGGTATAGCCACATCGTCTCCCAGCGTTCGTTTACGCACAATTTGTGCCTGCCCTAATTACACCGGTGTAGTTCGCCAACGTCAAGTCGGGAATTCTAAACCCTCAAGACGGGATGGAGAGTTTCGACGCGCCCAAGGTGACAAAAACACCCAATTAGGGGGTGTCGCCGCGCACACCAACATTGCGAAGCTAGCACGATTTGGCCCATTGTCGGCGTGTCGCGTCACTGGGCGAAGACTCTCCTGCCCTGAGTGCGCGGAGCTCCATTCACGGTGCGTAAAGCCCGGCACGGTCAGTTCATGGCGGCGTTCGAAGCGGCGTTCGAAGCGTCCCAGGCGGTCTGCACCATCTGCTCGAGGCTGTGGCGCATGCTCCACCGCAGGTCGCGGGCGGCGAGTTCGCCCGACGCAACAATACGATCGGGGTCTCCGGCACGGCGCGGACCGATCTCGGCGACGAAGTCGATACCGGTCACCTGGCGCACGGTTGCCATAATCTCGCCCACCGAGACGCCGTCGCCGCTTCCCAGGTTGTAGACCGGTTCGACGGCCTGCCCGGCGTCGAGGCGGCGGGCCGCAGCGACGTGCGCCAGCGCGAGGTCGGCCACGTGAATGTAATCGCGCACGCAGGTTCCGTCGGGTGTGGCGTAGTCGTCGCCATTGATGCGCGGCGTGCGGCCGTCGAGGAGTGCGGCGAAGACCAGCGGAAAGAGGTTGTGCGGACTGGTGTCGCTCAAGCTGACATCGCCGGAGCCGACGACGTTGAAATAGCGTAGCGACGTATGGCGCAATCCGGTCGCGACGGCCTGGTCGCGGAGCAGCCATTCGCCGATCAGCTTGGATTCGCCGTAGGGCGATTCCGGGCTCTTCGCGGTGGCCTCGGTGACGAGATCGGTGCGCGGAGTGCCATAGACGGCGGCACTCGACGAGAACACGATGCGGTCGATCTCGGCCGTGTTCATGGCGGCGAGGAGCGTCGCCGTCGCCGTCACATTTTGCTGGTACGTATGCAGCGGGCGCTGCACCGAGACGCCGGCATATTTGAATCCGGCCACGTGCACGACGCCGGTGATGTGATGCTCCGTGAAGGTGTGCACGAGCAGGCTGCCATCGAGAACATCCCCTCGAATGAACGGAACGGCGGCCGGTACGAAGCTTTCATGTCCGGTCGACAGATCATCGAGCACCACGACGTCGATGTTCTCGGCGAGAAATGCTCGAACGATGTGCGAACCGATATAGCCCGCTCCGCCTGTGACCAGCCACTTCATAATGCCCCGCTCAGTTCTGCGGCACCCATTCATGCCGCACCTACACAGTACCGAACGCCACGTCGGGGGGGGCCCGCCGGGCCACCCCCCACCCCCGAAAAAAGTGGGGACAGGCTGGGCCACACGCAACGCCGGGCCCCCCCCACCGCGCGGCCCCCGTCCGGGCCCGCTTCCGCACCCAAAATCATTTGCGACCCCCCCCCCGGGCCCCCCCCTTTTTGGGGCGGGCCGGGGTGGGGCGAGGCAATCAACG
>JBBRBV010000096.1:0-7858 GCA_038205545.1 Actinomycetales bacterium | reverse complement strand
TCGGCCCACGACCTGCGCCGAGTTCCATTCACCGGGTAAACCGCCGGCCTGTAGATCGATCACCAGATAGTCCGGTAGCGGATTCTCGTTACCGACCCAGTAAACATCCGTTCGTTCCACGAGATAGTTCATGAGTCCGATGTCGGATTCGACCCGGGAATCGGTGGGAACGACCTCGAGGGCGGCGGTGGCGGCGGCGGCGCGATCCGTGGAAAAGTTGGTTGGCACATCCGTCAGCTTGAACAAGGGCAGCGTCGTGGCGAGTACCAGTGCGGCCACGACCGCAACGGATGCCGCCCGCCGCCCATACTCACGCAGCCAGTGCCGTCGGCTGCTGCGCACGAGCGCGATACCGTCGAGGGCGGCGCAGAACGCGATCGGCATGAGCACAGCGCTGTACTGCCAGGTGGGCCCCCAATAGCCGGAATTGTCAGACAAGAATCGCCAGGCCAGCGTCGGTAGCAGTAGGAGCGCGAGCGGTGACCGTACCGCGATGATGCCGGTGGCCACGAGAAGCAAAACCAGGGTCACACCCTTCTGCGGTTGAAGCAGTGCGCCCGGGTCAGCCACCATGCCGAGCAGGTCGATGCTGCTCGAATAGACCCAGGCCCCCTTCGGGTTCTGCAGCGGCAGGATGACCAGGGTCGCCAGGGCGAACCAGCCCACGCCCCAGACCGCCAGCCACACTCCGAGTGGGCGGCGGCTGCGCACGGCCAGGACGAGGCCGAGGGCGGCCACGGTGAGTCCGAGGTCTTCCTTTACAAACACGAGCGGCATCGCCCACAGCATGCACGCTACCCACTTGCGCTGCAGAAAAGCGACCAGCGACAGTGCCAGCAGCGGTACGGCGAACGCGATCTCGTGGAACTGCGCCTCCACTGCACCCTGCAGGCCCCAACTGAACGCGAATGCGAGCCCGAACAACGTGCCGGTGCGCGGGCCGAGCAGCCCAATAGCACCGGAGGTCAGCGTTGCCGCGGCGATTCCGAACAGCGCGTTCTGCACTACCAGAAGGGTGAAAGCGTGCGGAAAAATGGCGAACACTGGCCCGAGCAGGACCAAGAGCGGATGAAAGTGGTCACCGAGCAGGTTGAAGTCAGGCCCCTTGATCGTCACGATCGGCGCCTCAAGCTGCGCATAGTGTCGGGCGAGCTGGGTGAAGATGCCGAGATCCCAGGACGGGGCGATAAAACTACGCCACTGCAGGGCTGAGAACACGGTGTACAGCGCGGTCGCTGCGACGCCAACGCCAGCTGGCAGCAGGAACGGCTGCACCGCCGTCCGTCGCTCACCGACGCTAATTCCCCTCATTCGACCACGCTAATGCACCGGTTACCTCCTGCCTGAGCAGCGCAGGACCTTTGGCCCTGTTCGAACACGGAGCCGCACGCCACACTAAAAGCGTGCCTCAAACAATTGCACACTCGGAGATCGCATGACACTCACTTGCCCGTTCTGCCGTTCCCAAGCCCGACTGCGTCCGAACCCAGCCCACGTCGAGCGCAACTCCCTTCCCGTCTACATTCTCTCGTGCTCCGGATGCGATCACACCAGTGTGCGCGTCGCCGCGTCGCGCGGTCCGATGGCCGCATTGAACGTCGCTGGCGTTTGACTGGAGCGGAACGAGGTCACCCCGATCATCCACGCGGCAGACCTAGAGGTTTGCGATCAGGCTCACCGGGTTTTCGATGCAGCGGGCCACATAGGTGAGGAACCCGGCGGCGGTTCCGCCGTCGCAGACGCGGTGATCAAACACCATCGAAAGCTCCACCACCGTGCGCACGGCGAGTTCGTGATTGACCACCCAGGGGCGTTCGATCATGCGCCCGATCCCGAGGATCGCCGCCTCGGGATGGTTGATGATTGCCGCTGATCCATCGACGCCGAGCGACCCGAAATTGTTCAGCGTGAAGGTTCCTCCGGTGAGCATGGTCGGTGGGAATGTGCCGTCGGATGATTGCGCTACGAGCGCCGTGAGCGAATCGCGCAACTGCCGAGTGCTCATGTCGTGCGCACCGTGAATGACGGGAACCATCAGTCCACGCGAGGTCTGTGCGGCGATGCCGAGGTTGACGGCATGGTGCTGCACAATCTCCTGGCTCGCGGTATCAACCGAGGAGTTGAGCTCTGGAAATTGCTGCAAACCGGCAATCACGAAGCGTGCAATAAGAGCCGTCACGCTGAAGCGCTCTCCGGTGGCCTGCACCAGCTGATCGCGGGCGGCGAACAGACCCGTCGCGTCGACATCGAGCCAGATTGTCGCCTCGGGAATCTCCCGTCGCGACGTGCTCAGGCGCTGGGAGACGACCTTGCGCAATCCGGAGATGGGGATGCGGGTGCCGGCGCTCCCAGCGTCATGGGCGGTTGGAGGGGTGCTGGCCGGCGATGCCGTGGCGGGTGGGGTCGGCGGCTCCGAAGCGGTCACGGCGCGAATGTAGTCCTCGACGTCGCTGCGCAGCACCAGCTCGTTCTTGCCGCTGCCGGCCAGCAGGCTCGCGTCAAACCCGTTGTCACGCGCGAGTCGCCGCACAATCGGTGACACGACGGGGGAGCGGCGGGCGGGGTCGAGAACGACCGTCGAAGCAGCAACCGTCGAAGCAGTGGGCGTTGTCGAAGCGGGCGTCGAAGCGGGCGTCGATGCGGGCTGAGCCGGGGCCTGCGCTTCCTGATTGCCGGGAACCCTCGGAGCGCTCGGAACGCCGGCGTTGCCGAAGCGGCCGGCGGCGACCTTACGCGCCGGTCGGGTGCTCTCGGTGGTGCCGTAGCCGACGAGAACGGCGCCGGAACTTTCGCCCGGAGCGGCCACAGGAGCGGCCACTGGAGCTGCCGGCGCTGCTGGTGAGTCACCCGCCGCATCGGACACCGTCAGCAGTACCTGGCCGGCGTGAATAACCTGCCCGGGCTCACCGAACAGGCTCGCCACGACACCACCGTAGGGCGAGGGCAGCTCCACAATCGACTTGGCCGATTCCACCTCGACCACGGCCTGGTCGATAACAATCGTGTCGCCGGGAGCGACCAGCCAGGCCACAATCTCGGCCTCGGTCAGGCCCTCGCCGAGGTCGGGCAGCAGAAATTCGCGGCTCATCAGGACCACTCCCAAGTAGACAGTGCGGCAAGAATGCGGTCGGGGGTCGGCAAGAAGTATTCCTCGAGTTTGGGCGACGGGTACGGAATATCGAAGCCGGTAATGCGCAGAATTGGTGCGGCCAAGTAGAAGAAGTTGCGTTCGGTGAGTCGGGCGGCGACCTCGGCACCGTAACCGCCGAACTGTGCGGCTTCGTGCACAATGGCGGCTCGGCCGGTCTTACGAACGGATCCTCCCACCGTCTCGTCATCAAATGGTGACAGGCTGCGCAAGTCGATGACCTCGATCGACAGTCCCTCCGCCTCGGCCTGCTCGGCCGTGGCGAGGGCCGTTTTTACGGTCGGCCCGTAGGCGATGAGCGTCACGTCGGTACCCTCTCGCAGCACAGCCGCCCGGTTCAACGGTTCGGTCTGCACCGGCAGGGTCAGCTCAGCTTTGCTCCAGTAGCGACTCTTCGGCTCCATGAAAATAACCGGGTCGTCGCTCGTAATTGCCTCACGCAACATGGAATAGGCGTCGGCCGGGTTCGAGGGACTGACCACGGTGAGTCCGGGTGTCGCCGTCCAGTACGCCTCGGAGGAATCGGAGTGGTGCTCGACCCCACCGATATCGCCAGCGTAGGGAATGCGGATGACGATCGGCAATGCAATCTTGCCGCGGGTACGGTTACGCATCTTCGCCACGTGCGACACGATCTGTTGAAACGCCGGGTAGCTGAAAGCGTCGAACTGCATCTCGACAACCGGGCGGAGTCCGTACATGGCCATGCCGATGGCCGTTCCCACGATGCCGGCCTCAGCCAACGGGGAGTCGCTCACCCGGGTCTCTCCGAATTCGGCATAGAGGCCATCAGTGACCCGAAACACGCCGCCGAGCGGTCCGACATCTTCGCCGAACAGCACGACGGTTGGGTCATCGACCATCGCGTCGCGAATGGCCGCGTTCAGGGCGGCGGCCATGGTGAGATTCTCCGGCGCGCGCACCGCGGTGCCGGTCTCTAGGGTCTGCTGCGGGCTCATCGAGTGCTCTCTTCGGTTACATCAGCGGATGCCGCGGCGTCGCCGTCGAGTTCGGCTGCCAGAAAGGCGCGCTGCTCGGCCAGGGCAGTACGGGGGGTGGAATAGACGTGCTCAAACAGTTCCAGGGGATCGATGACCGCCTGTTCGGTCATGCAATCGCGGGTTGCCGTGGCAAGTTCCTCGGCGGCCGCGGTGATCTCGGCCCGAACCTCCTCGGTGAGCGCGCCTTGAGCCACGAGGTACTTCTCCAGACGCTCGATCGGGTCGCGGCGACGCCACAGGTCCACGTCGGCGCTCTTGCGGTAGCGGGTAGGGTCATCCGAGTTCGTGTGTGCCTCGATGCGGTAGGTGAGGCCCTCGATCAGCGTGGGACCGCCTCCGCTTCGGGCGCGGTCCATGGCGGCCGAGACGACGGCGTACATTGCTGCGACGTCATTGCCGTCGACGTAGTAGCCGGGCATGCCGTAGCCGATCGCCTTATCGGCGATGGTGCGGCAGGCCATCTGCTTGTCGAGGGGCACACTGATGGCGAATTGGTTGTTCTGCACGACGAAGACCACGGGAGCCTGCCAGACGGCGGCAAAGTTGAACGCCTCATGGGCGTCACCCTCGCTCGTGGCGCCGTCGCCGAGCAGCGTCAGGGCCACGGTGTCATCGCGCTTGAGTTTCGACGCGGTGGCGAGGCCGACGGCGTGCAGCGCCTGGGTGGCGAGCGGAGTGGCCTGGGGGGCGATGCGGTGCTGCTGGTAGTCGTAGCCGCTGTGCCAGTCGCCGCGGAACGAGGCGAGAATATCTTTGGGCTCAACCCCGCGGGTGAGCAGCGCGATGCTGTCGCGGTAGGTCGGAAAGAGCCAGTCTTGCGGGGAGAGTGCGGCGACGGCGGCGATCTCGCAGGCCTCCTGGCCGAGCGCCGACGGGTAGGTGGCGAGGCGGCCCTGCCGGGTGAGGGCGGTGACCTGCACGTCGAAACGGCGGGCGACGACCATCTGGCGGTAGAGACCGAGCAACGTTTCAATGGCGGGAAGGGTGAATCCGCCGCTCTCATTCTCGGCAACCGCCGTGCCGAGGTCATCGATCAAACGCAGGGGTGGGGGTGCCAACACGGCGCTTTGCGGCGTGCTCTCGACTTTGAGGCTCATGAGCCAATGGTGCGCTCTTTTCGGGGCCACAGCGGCGCTTTTTGACAGATGTGAACGATTGGCCGATCAGATGCGAGACCGCGGCCAATCGGCATTTCAGATGAGTGAATTACTGCCAGGCGTCCGGGGTGGCGCCGGGCGCGTGCCCGATGATTTCGTCGAGAATCAGGTGTGACCGAGTGGAGATCACTCCGGGCATGGTGTGGATGTCGCGCAGGATGGCCTGACTGAGCTGCTCGTGGTCGGGAGCGCTCACCGTGAGAATAATGTCGATGTCGCCGCTCACAGCCTGAGCCTTCTCAACAAAGGGCAGTTGGGCCAGCTGTGCGGCGATCTCGCCCCAGGCAACATCGCCGATCTTCACGACGACGAGTGCTGAAACGTTGAGGCCGAGCGCTTTGCGGTCGGTCTGCGCTCCAAACCCGGTGATCACGCCGTGGCCGATCAGCTTCTGCACTCGGGTATGCGCCGCGGTGCGCGAAATATGCACCTGCAGCGCCAGCTGGCGCATCGAGAGGCGAGCGTCGCGGCTGAGCTCGGCGATGATCTGGCGATCAATGCTGTCGAGTCCGGGGTGGGGAATCTGCGTCATTTCCCTCTCACACTACCGGCGCGGGCGCCGAAGCGTGCAGGGCGCGCAGGTAGTGATTCTTGGGCCAGTGACGCAGCGCTCCTGGCAGGCGCGGATAAATCAGGCGGATGCCAGCCACCACGCGATCAAAGCGCCGCTGGCGTCGCGGAGACCACGGCAGGTCGAACAGCGTTCGAACCTCGGCGGGCAGCAGGCCGGCGGTCATCAGCCGTGCCAGGGGTAGGGCGGCGCGAAACCAGAACGGCGCTGTGCGTGAATGTAACAGCTCGTGAGCGACGGCGCGGGTGGCGGCATCCGTTGTGAGTAGCATGAGCTGCTGGTCCCAATAGCGGCGGAATGCGGCGCGGTCCGTCGGCCAGAGCTCGGGCGGCACCTGTAGGGACGTGCCCAGGCGGGAGTATTCGCGGTATACCTGATCGGCTGTTTTATCGTCGAGCGGTCCGTAGATCAGGCCGTGCAGGTGGAGAGCCGATTCATAGAGCGTCGCGGCGACCCAGAGCTGAAGTTCGGGGGTGAACGCGTTGTACTTGGGAGTCGTTCCCCGGGAGTGCACTGGAAGGTGTGCGTGGTTGACGCGGGCGGCCATCTCTGCGGCCAGCTCTTCGTCGCCGAACACGATCGCGTAGACGTAGCTGAGTGTGCCGTTGAGTCGGTCGAGCGGTCGCCGGGAAAAATCGCTGTGGTCGGCGACACCGTGTCCGATCGCCGGATTTGCCAGCTGCAGCAGGATGGCTCGGCCCCCGGCCGCAATGAGGAGCCCCTCGCCGGCAACTCGCTGCATTCTTGCCCCTTGTGCGCTCACAGCGACCTCCCAAATGACACTCAGAACCACATGACAGTGTGAGCATATTCGGTCGGCCTGAGTTTCGGCCGGTGCCTGAATGCCCGAATGAGGAGCGACGAATGTTGTCTTCCGGGGAATACGCCCGTCTTCTATGCGCTTGCATGTATCCGAGGGCGACAATTCCTGGGCCCACACACTTGAGGAGTACGTATATGAGCGAGACCACCATAACGAGCATCCCCGGCTACAAGACCGGAACCTGGACCATCGACAAGACCCACAGCTCGGTGAGCTTCAGTATTCGCCACATCGTCATCAGCAAGGTCAAAGGAACGTTCGATGACTTCGACGCCACCTTCGTGACCGGCGAGAACCCGCTCGAGACGAGCATCACCGCCGCCGCCAAGGTCGTCTCGATCAACACCAACGAGCCCAACCGCGACGGTCACCTGCGCAACGGCGACTTCTTCGATGCAGAGACCTACCCGACAATCGACTTCGCGTCGACCGGTATGCGCGAGGTCAAGGGCGAGTACCTCGTCGACGGCAACATCACCATTAAGGGCGTTACCAAGCCAGCCACCTTTGAAATCGATTTCGGCGGCTTCGGCACCGATCCCTACGGCAACTACAAGTTCGGTGCCACGGCCAAGACCGAGGTCAACCGCGAAGACTTCGGCCTTACCTACAACGCTGCCCTCGAAACCGGCGGCATGCTGCTCGGCGACAAGGTCACCATCACGCTCGAGCTGCAGGCCGCGCTCAACGCGTAACCGGTAGCTTTTCCTACAGGGTCCCACTTCGGTGGGGCCCTGTTTCGCCTATTCGCCCGTTGGAATTGGGGTGGGGATTTTGAGCATCCACTCGGTCAGGCGCTGGCGCAGTCCGGCGCCGTCCAGATCCGGACGACCCAGATCCTGATAGTTGGGTGCCCAGTTAGCCAGCACCTGAATCTCCCGGTGCACGGCGCCTTCCTTCCTCGGGGTCAAACTGTCCCAGCCCGAACTCGATGCCGTCGAGCGTTCCAACGACCCCTAACGACGGCGTCCGAAGGCAGCTCGAAAACATTTTTTTGGGTATTCTTTGGCGGTTTCAGGCAATCTGGGGCGTGAAAGCCTGATTTTTCCTCGGGAATGTCGGTGGGTGGGTGTTGGGTTGAAGTATGAGCAACGTGGCCGTGGAACTCCCGCTGGAACCCCCAGCGCGACTCCCTGTGCAGGCCCCTGTGCAGCTCCC
>JBBRBV010000095.1:0-7947 GCA_038205545.1 Actinomycetales bacterium | reverse complement strand
TCAGCCCGAGCCCGGCTAACGCCGGCCGAGGTTGGCCTGCCGGTGAACCCCAACGGGCCCGCCCGCCGGGTGACCGGCTTGCGCCGCGAAGAAGTGGCGCAACTGGCGGGCGTAAGCGTGGACTACTACGCACGCATGGAGCAGGGTCGGGTGACACAGGCATCCGATGCCGTCATCAACGCCCTCGCCCAGATACTGCACCTCGGCGGAGCCGAACGCAGCTACCTGTTCTCGCTGTTGTCCGCCTCAAACGGCGGCCGCACCCAGCAACGCCCACGCACCCACACCGTGCGGCAATCTGTGCGCACCATCATGGACTCACTCAGCACCCAGCCGGCGTTCGTGCTCGGCGTGGGCATGGACGTGCTGGCCATGAACGGCCTCGCCAAGTCGCTCATGAAGGACTTCACCGCGGAGACCGGCCTCGATCGCAGTCTGGCCAAGTGGACATTCCTCGACCCCGCTGCCCGAAGCCTTTACGTCGACTGGCACATCGTCGCGTGCGATGTGGCCGCGCTGCTGCGCCACGACGCCCGCACACATCCCAATGACCGCGCCCTCAACGAGCTCATCGCTGAACTGACCGTGGAGAGCCACGAGTTTCGCGGCTGGTGGACCCAACACCGAGTCTGGGAATGCACCTTCGGGATCAAACGTTTCGAGCACCCCGTCGTGGGCCGGATCGACGTGCACTACGAAACGTTCCCGGTGCCGGGCGAACCGGACCAGCAACTTTTCGTCTACAGCACACCATCCGGTTCGTCCTCGAGCGACGCCTTGCGCATCCTGGCGTCCTGGCGCGCCGATACGGCGGTGGAACTCGAACTGTAAGTCGGTTGTAACAAAGGGTCCTTACCGAGCAGAGCGATTGCACCACGCACACACGCTCCGTGGGAAGAACACCTAGGACTGGCTGGGCCAGATTGCGCGAAGCAGCCGGGTCGCTTCGTCAAGGTCAATCTGCGAGCGGATGCTGGTGTCGGCGAGGGTTCGCGCGGCATCCATTACCGCTTGCGGCGTGGCAGATGCTGCTGCGCTCACACGGGTTCCCCCTCCGGTACGGGTGTGCAGGTAGCCCTCGGATTCGAGAGTCTTGTAGGCCTTCGCAACCGTTCCGGGAGCAACGCCGAGATCTTTCGCGAGTTGCCGCACCGACGGCAGCCGCTCGTTCGCTGCCAGCCTGCCCGCCGCGATCAATCCGCGAATCTGATCACGAATCTGGTCCACGGCAGGGGCGGAGCCCGCCAGCATGATCATCATGCGCGTGCTAAGGCCCGCGCTGTGCGGCCAGCGGGGATCGACGACAGCAAAACAACAGTCCAGAAGGCATAGCCGAGGGCAGCGACGGCTAAACCTGCGACCTGGAGAACCGGCTGGAGAGCCGCGAACGAGGTACCGAACGTCGCGAATCCGTACTCTCCGACCGACGTACCGCCGTGCATGGCCGCCGTTCCAGCCAAGGAGCTCAACACTGTGCCGAGATGTATCAGGAGCGACCCGGATACGACCGCGAGGATGTTGCGGGTCCGCAGCCGTCGCATCCGAACATCATCGCCCTGGTTGGCTCCTATCGCGGGCCTCGCGATCAGCCACAACTCTGCAAGGGCCACTGCCAAAAGAACGGCCAGGAGTGCTAAAGCCGGCAGAGAGTAATACCACCCATACATGGTCGTACCGAACGATGCTCCGATACCGGTGTCAACCACGAGGAGGCGCCACAGACCTTCCTCATCAGGCACGGAAACCATTCCAGCCCAGACTGTCACGGCAATGATGGCGCCGACGATAACGGAGACGCCGCCAAACCATCTGCGGTGACCGAAACTGAAAAGTGTTCGGCGAGACAGGTCAGCGACCCCTCGGGCGGTGTGGGCCGGAAGCGGGAACGCGAGCACGATCACAGCACAGATCCCCAAAAGCAGCGGCAAGGCGAACCGCACATCGATGAGCCACCGAGCGACCTCGTCAGGCCGTGGTAGCTGCATCGTCGACGGTCCCAGCATCCAGCGCGTCAGAAAATCCGCGACCAGAGCGGCCCCCGCCGCGACGGCCGTGGTCACCGCGACCGCCCCCGATGGCAAACGGTGCTGGCGGCCCCGAATCAGCCACCACGCCACCCCAGCGAGAACACCCAGGATTATGGAGCCGAACAGGAGCCAGGCGAGGAAAAGCATTGAACCCATTTCAGTTGGTCGAAATGTATTACAGGCGAAGTACATTCAATGTATCATGCTGCCGATACATCGTCTCGTGGAGACGGCGACCTGAAAGACTCAGCGACCGCATCTGGCGCATCGAAGTGACCCCCTATCTCACTGTGCATTCGTGAAGCACGATCGATAGGGACGATGCTTTCACCTTCCATAACCGCAGCGAGATTGCTAGCTTGATGTCATGAAGGCAGAGACCCTGACAGTCGGCATTCCCGTGCGTGATCTTGACCGCGCGATCTCTTGGTACCAATCGGCATTCGAACTTGGGGAGCCCGACCAAATTCCCATGGAAGGCCTTGCAGAATTTGACCTGGGCGCGTTCTGGCTCCAGCTCGCATTGGCCCCAGAACTCGCCGGTCGCGACGGTATTTCTGTGAATATCAGCGTCAAGGATGCTTCGGCACAGCAACAGAATTTTGTGCAACGAGGTCTGACTGTCACCGAACTACAGCGTTTCGAAGGGGTCGTTGAGTACTTCGAGCTCACTGATCCGGACGGTAACAAGATCGGGTTCGTCACAGAGTTGAGCTGACACCCGACGCCTTATCGAGGCGACCCGGGGCATCCGTGCAATTTGCTCGTTACGCCGAACGCGTGTCGTTCGCGAAGGTCGCCACGTCGATAACAAAGCGGTAGCGCACGTCGCTGCGGATAACGCGCTCGTAGGCCTCGTTCACCTGATCGACCGAGATGATCTCCACGTCGGCACCGATGCCGTGGGCGGCGCAGAAATCGAGCATCTCCTGCGTCTGGCGGATGCCGCCGATCTTTGACCCGGCAATGGACCGGCGCTGCGAAGCGAGCGAGAACATTCTGATCTGATCGGGCTCTGTCGGGATGCCGACGTGCACGAGGGTGCCGTTGAGGGCGAGCAGGCCGAGGTACTTCTCAATAGGCAGGTTGGCCGCCACCGTGTTCACTATGAGGTCGAACTCGTTCTCAAGCGCGGTGAACGTGGCCGGGTCGCTCGTAGCGTAGTAGTGCTCGGCTCCAAAACGCAGGCCGTCTTCTTGCTTGCTGAGCTTCTGGCTGAGCACGGTCACCTCGGCGCCGAGTGCGCTGGCGATCTTGACGCCCATGTGGCCGAGGCCGCCCATACCGAGAATGGCAACCTTCTTGCCGGGACCGGCATTCCAGTTCTTCAGCGGCGAGTACAGCGTGATACCGGCGCAGAGCAGGGGAGCGGCTGCGGAGAGCTCGATGCCCTCTGGAATTGCGAGTACGAAATTTTCGTTGACGACGACGGCGGTGCTGTAGCCGCCGTTGGTGGGGGTGCCGTCGTAGTAGCGCGAATTGTAGGTGCCAACCTCGCCCGTCAGGCAGTACTGCTCCTCACCCGCGAGGCAGTTGGCGCACTCGCGGCAGGAGTCCACGAAGCAGCCCACGCCGACGCGGTCGCCAACGCGGTACCGGGTGACGTCGCTGCCGACGGCGGAGACAATGCCCGCGATCTCGTGGCCGGGAACCATAGGGAACAGTCCCACGCCCCACTCGTCGCGGGCCTGGTGGATGTCGGAGTGGCAGACTCCGGCGAATTTGATGTCGATCGCGACGTCGTTGGCACCGGGGGTGCGCACCTCGATTTCGGTGCGAACGAGGGGCTGGTTGGCCGCGGGCGCGGCAAGGGCGGGAACGGTGAGAGTCATGAGAACGTCCAATACGTAGTTGAGAGGTGCGTGCCGTGGCACGACACCTGCACAATCGACCGTACGCGGCATCTTTAGCACTCTGAGCCCGGAAGGTGGCCCTGATTGACCCACCCACGGCATCCGTTGAGCCCACGGGAGTGATCGTGGTCGCGCCGAGCTGTGATTGCAGTTCACGGCTGTCGCAGTTGACGGTTGTTCGTGATGTACGCTTCAGCCTCGGCTCCCGACTGAATTTTGAAGGATCAATCATGAAGAAGACCATCATCATCACCGGTGCCAGCGATGGTATCGGTGCCGCCGCCGCGCGCCGACTCTCAGAAAAGGGTCACCGCATCGTGGTGGTGGGTCGCTCGGCAACGAAGACGGCCGACATGGCAAGACAGATCGGGGCGGAACACTACGTTTCGGATTTCGCCGATCTCTCGCAGGTGCGCCGGCTAGCGGACGAGCTGCTCGCCGCGTATCCGTCGATCGACGTTCTCGCGAATAACGCCGGCGGAATCATGGGCGCACGCGCCGTGACGATCGACGGCAATGAGAAGACCTTTCAGGTCAACCATCTGGCACCGTTTCTTCTGACTCGCCTTCTGCTGCCCAGCCTTGTGGCGGGCACAGCGACCGTGATCCAAACGGCGAGCGCCGCTGCGCGCATTTACGGCAAGTTCGACATTGACGACCTTCAGAACGACCGCGATTATGCACCGCAGACAGCCTACGGAAACGCAAAATTGGCGAACATTCTGTTCACGAAAGAGCTCCAGCGACGTTACGCAGACCAGGGCCTCTCAGCGGTCTCGTTCCATCCCGGCCTGGTCGCGACGAGCTTCGCCAGCGATACCACCCACCTCATGCGCCGTTTGTACCATGGGCCCCTGAAGAAGTTGTTGACCATCACTGCCGAGAAGGGTGCCGACCAGCTGGTCTGGCTCGCCGAGGGGACCCCCGGAACGACTTTCGAACCCGGGGGATATTACGAATCGAAAAAGATCGCAACGAAAGTCAACCCGGACATGAACGACGCGAACCTCGCTCGTGAGCTCTGGGAGCGTTCAGACGCGCTGGTCTGACCTCCGGAACCGCCTGTCGGTTCGTTCTGGTGCTGGCCAATGGCCTTACCGAGAATGCCGGAGTACGCGGTGCGACGCCGCACACGTCGACACGAAAAAGCGACGGGCTACGGCGGCGTGCGGGAAGATAGGGCAATGGTCAGTGAACATGATTTCGGTGTAGCGAACCCGCGAGGACCAACCGGTCAGCGGTTGGCCAAGCGGATGCTGCGGCGGGCGTGGGTCAAGGCAAGCGCCGGCCGGTCTTTCCATGGAACGCTCCTGGACGGGTGGCGCCGGTGATCCTCAGCTTTGGCATCGTGCTGGTCGCGGCCATCCTGATCTCGGGTATCGCCCACCGCACGGTGCTGTCCACAGCGGTGTTGTTTCTCGTCGCGGGATTCCTGCTCGGGCAGGGGATGGCTGGAGTCGTCCAGCTTCAGGCCGGCGATTCGCGGGTCAGCGAAATCGCGCAGATCGCCCTGTTTGTCGTGCTCTTTACCGACGGGCAGCGGCTCAGTGTGCGAGAACTCCGCAAGGCCTGGCGCCTACCCGGTCGAGCCCTGCTTCTCGGCATGCCCCTCACGTTCGTCATCACGGCGCTGCTCGGTGTCTGGCTTCTTGATCTGCCGTGGACAGAAGCGCTCCTTGTGGCAGCGGTGCTGGCCCCGACGGATCCGGTGTTCGCCTCGGCGATCGTCGGGCGGATTGAGATCCCCGCCCGAATTCGTGGGCTGCTCAACGTGGAGTCGGGCCTCAATGATGGGCTGGCCCTTCCGGTGGTGCTCATTCTGGTCGCGTCCATCGGTGGTCCAGACGTTGACTACCTCGTGTTGGCACTCGAACTGGTGGGCGGAATTCTGCTCGGGGTCGTCGTGCCGCTGCTCGTTACCTATCTGCTGCGCATCCGCTATCTTGCGGCGACTCCGCTCTATGCCTCACTGGGCCCGGTGGCGATCGCGGTCATCATCTACGGCGTCGCCGTTGGTACCGGTGCCAACCTCTATCTGGCCGCGTTCTCGGCCGGAATTACCATTGCCAGTGCCGCACCCGAACTCCGTGATGCCTTCATTGAGTATGGCGAATACATCGCCGAGATCATCAAGTTGCTGGCCATCTTCGTGTTTGGTGCTCTGATTGCACCGAGCTTTCTGGCCGACGTGTCACCGCTCGGCTACCTCTTTGCCGTTCTGATTTTGGTAGTCGCCCGGCCGGTGGCCGTGGAACTCTCGCTTATCGGCAGCAAACTGCCGTGGGAGGAACGCGCGACCGCTGCCTGGTTCGGCCCCAAGGGCTTCGCCTCGGTGCTCTACGGCCTGCTGGTGTTGGAGAGCGGCAATGCCGACGCCGATCACCTGTTCCACCTCATCGTCGTAGCGATCTCGATCTCAATCGTTGCTCATTCCTCGACCGACGTTCCGATCGCCCGATATTTTGCCCGACTCGAGAAGCAGGATCGGGCCCGAGCCGCACAGCATTGAGGCCAGACCTACTCGCGGGGCTCGCCGTGCTGCGGGGCGACATGGTCGAGAATGCGATCCCATTGGGTGGCGATACTCAGGGATCGACCATTCTGCACCCGCACGATATTGGCGTCGGGCAGGTGGGACTCAAACCACAGCGCATCCGCTGAAGAAATCAACGGATGGCCTTCGCCATAGATCAATTTGGTGGATGCCTGTGTTTTTTTTAGCCCCGCCGGCTCGCTTAGCGACCTTTGGTCGGTGTCGAATCCCTCGCTACCCTGCACCGCTGCGTCCTCGAGCATGCGGTCTAATCGGTTGCGAAGCCCCGGGCGCCTCAGCGCTGGGTCGGTGGGGTCAATTCCCAAGTAATCGAGGGTGAAGGGCAACGCACTCATCATTGGCGGCGCATACGGCGGCGCCGGCGTGTCGACGATCGCGACCCGATCAACGAGGTCGGGGTGGCGGGCGGCCAGAGCGAGGGCGGTGAGGCCCCCTGTCTGCCAGCCGACGACGCCGATCAGGCCAAAGCGCGTGTGGGCAATCGAGCGGGCGCTCTGCTCGGAGTCGCTGATGAACGCGGCGATCTCATCGGCGCGTTCCTCGAACGAGGCGTGGTCGTCGGCGCCGAGCGGTTCTGACGCACCGTAACCCGGCCGATCGAAGCTCAGCAGGTGCACGCCTCGCCCGGCTGTGATGATTGGGTCAGGGTCAAATCCACCGCCGCCCGGGGTGGGGTGGCAAAAGACAACCAGCCGTAGCGATTGTGGATCTCCGAAACCGGTAACGCCCACCTTGCGGCCGCCAGCCACTTCGAGCAGTCGATTTGCCACGTTATCTCCTCGTCGTGCAGTGGGATGCCACTTGGCCCGAGCTGCCACCCTTTCGCGGGGCAGGCACCGCGATATCCATGGATGGGTTCAGCCGGTGCGGCTGGTGAAAAGTGTAGTCACGATTGCTTGGCATGCCGACTTTGCTGACCCGGTCAGCGGCTACAGCGATGCCGAGTGGATACCTCGCGCAGTGCTCGCGGCACTCGTGTGAGAAGGTGGCACGCGTCTATACCGGGGCCAAGTTCTCAAACATGTGCGGCCAGTTGGGGGCCCCCAACTTTCCGCCTATAAAGTAGTGAGAACAATGCAGATTCGCGACATTGGCCTGTCAGCCCTCAAAGGCGGCCGTCACACCGGGCGCAGCAGTGTGCTGCTCGAACCTAGTGGCGCGGCGGGGGACCGCATGTTCGCGGTCGTTGACCTCGACGCTGGCCGCGTCTTGCGTACGGTCGAGCATCCGCTGTTGGTCAGCTGTGAAGCCCACTGGGCTGACGGGATGTTGTCGGTCAACATTGACGGGCACACTGTTACCGGGAAACCCGCTGCGTCGGGCGCGAGTCTCACGCTGGAATATTGGGAGCGCGAGGTCTCGATGCAGGTGATCGACGGGCCGTGGGCCCCTGAATTCTCCCGCCTGCTCGGGCGAAACGTGGCTCTGGCGCAGGTCGACGAACCGGGAGGCGTCGTCTACGGCGGTGCCATCACCATCATCACGACGAGTTCGCTGCGACGGCTCGCCGAGC
>JBBRBV010000094.1:0-7973 GCA_038205545.1 Actinomycetales bacterium | reverse complement strand
CACAGCATGCTCACCACGAAGCCGGTGGGCGAGGGCCCACCGGCTGGTGTGGGCAAGCTCGCGGTGCTGTCGGGCGTCTGGCAATACCCGGCACGGGTCAAATGTGCAACATTGTCCTGGCAGGCTCTGCACAGTGCCCTTAAAGAGGGCGCACTTGTGACAGGTGCCCTCCGGAACGGAACGGAGTAAGCAGCATGGACTCAGGCAGATATAGAATATTTGAACTCACGCAGAGCTGCCAGGCCACGGTGATTCCTGGTGGGCAGCCGATGCTGCTGCAGGAGGGGGAGGAGGTCGTCGTCACGCAGACCCTCGGCGGAAGTGCGACGGTGCAAACCTCGATGGGGTACCTCGTGCGAATCAGCGCCGCGGATTCTGTAGAGCTCGGCCTGACGGAGCCGGTCGCCGAAACCGTGCTTGTGGACGGGGCACCCTTTGACATGGAGCAGGTCATGGGGCAGCTCAAGAACGTTTTCGATCCCGAGATTCCCATTAACGTTGTGGATCTGGGGCTGATCTACGGGTGTGAAGCGCAGCCGCTCGAGGATGGTACGTACCGAATCGACATTAAAATGTCAATGACGGCCCCGGGCTGCGGCATGGGAGACGTACTCAAAAATGACGCGCAAGCCCAGGTCAAGCTGGTCCCCGGTGTGAGCGACGTCGACGTTGAGTTGGTGTGGGAGCCGCCGTGGGGTCAGGACCGCATGACCGACGCCGCCCGCCTCCAACTCGGAATGTTCTAACCGGCCCGTGGCCCAGAGTCAGACGCGACCGCCTCCGATCGCCCGGGGCCAGGAGATCGGAGCTGCCGTCCACCACGAATCACCACGAATCACTGCGACAGTATTGACCGAAGAGAGATCATTTCCATGCGCCCTCGCGCCCGCAACCGTTCCCCCCTGCACACCAGCTCTCGTCGCCGCGGGCGAGTCTTCACCGGGATTGCGGCTCTCGCCACGGCCGCACTGCTCGCCGGATGCTCCACTTCACCGGCGCCGTCGGCCAGCGACGCGTCGACGCTCACCTACGCGATCTCCGGCGGAACGCTCAGCTCCGGCAAGATGGACATTCACTCCTCCGCCTTCCAGGTGACCGCGCTCGTCATGCGTAACTCCTTCGACTCGCTCGTCTACCAGGAGACCGACGGCACCTTCGTGCCGTGGCTGGCGAAGTCATGGGTCCTCTCCGACGACGGCCTGCACTATACGTTCACGCTGCGCGACGACGTGACGTTTCAAAACGGCGAAAAGTTCAACGCTGCCGCGGTCGTCGCGAACTTTGAACACGTTGTGGCGCCCGAGACCGCATCGGCCGATGCGGCCAGCCTGATCGGCTTTGCCGAAACCGGCGGGTACTACGCCGGCACAGAGGCCGTCGGTGAGTACACCGTGCGCGTAGATTTCACGCAGCCATACGCTCCGTTCCTCCAGGCGGTCAGTACGGCGAAACTGGGCTTCTACGCGCCCGGAGTCTTGAAGACCAAGGCGGCTCAGCTCGGTGCTGGCGGTGCGGGAATCTCGGTCGGATCCGGCCCGTACACGCTCACCTCATACACGCCCGATCAGGAGATCGTCTTCACCGCGAACCCTGACTACAACTGGGCACCAGAGGGCAGCACCCACCAGGGCCCGCCCGAGATCGAGACGCTCAGGTTTCGGATTCTGCCCGAGTCGTCCGTGCGCGCCGGCGCCCTGACCAGCGGCGACGCACAGATTGCAAGCGACATCACTCCCAACACGGTGAGTCAGATCGGCGACGATTTCACGGTAGAGAAGATCGCGCTCCCCGGCCTGCCGTACTCCCTGTTCCTCAACCAGAACAATACCCAGGCTCCGAACGGCGGCGTCTTCGCCGACATGAGGGTGCGTCAGGCATTCGCCCTGGCCATCGACATCGGCCCGGCCGTCAAGACCATCTACCAGGGTCAAGTCGAACGCGCCTGGAGCATCCTGACACCGACGACACCGGAGGCCTATGACGCGAGCCTCGAAGACACCTGTTCGTTTGACCGGGCCGCCGCCAACGCACTGCTCGACGATGCCGGATGGACCGAGCGCGATTCCGACGGCTATCGGATGAAAAAGGGAACAAGGCTCAGCGCCCGCTGGCTCGCGTGGACGCCCGTCTCCGACGCCAACGCGAGCCTCGGCGACGTCGTGCAGTCTGACCTCAAGGAGGTCGGCTTCGAAATTGTGCGCGACAACCTCGAGGTCGCCTCGTATTACGGTGAATTCGAGAAGCGAAGCTACGACCTCTCCGACTGGAGCTTTCCGAGCGTCGATGCCGATGTGCTGCGCGCGCACCTGCACTCCGGTGGATACAAGAACGGCTCGTCGGTGAGTGACCCCGTCGTTGATGCCCTGCTCGATGGTGCGGTCGCCTCGAGCGACCCGGCAGTTCGCGCCGGCCTCTATGCCCAACTGCAGCAGTGGAACGCCGAGCAGGTCGCGATCGTACCGATCTCGGTATCATCGGCGATTACGGCTTACAGTAGCGCGATCACGGGGCTGAGCTTCGATCTGTACGGGCAGCCACTGTTCTACGGTGCGTCGCTGACGGCGGCCGGCTAACCGCCGTGCTGGGCCGGTGAAAAGTTCGGGGCTGCGCCTGTCGGGGCTGCGCCTGCTCGGACGCCTCGGCGGCATGGTTCTCGTCGTGTGGGGCGCCGCGACCGTCGGGTTTTTGGCACTGCGCCTGGTACCGGGCGACCCGGTCGACGTTATGCTCGGTGTCCGCGCCGAGGTCAGTGAGCGGGTGCGCGCCGAGGTGCGCGCCGACTGGGGCCTCGCGGAGCCACCGTTCGTGCAATATCTGACCTACCTCGGGCGTCTGCTGCGCGGTGACCTCGGTACCTCGTACCGCCTGCAGAGCCCGGTGGCCGAGATCATCGGGAGCCAGCTCGCCCCGACCCTTCAGCTGATGGCGCTGGCGATGTTCTTCGCCCTCGTCCTTGCCCTCGGGTCGGCCCTGCTCGCCCGCGGCCCCCGCAGCAAAGCGCTCCTGTCGCTGGTGGAGCTGTTTGCAGTGTCGTCGCCGACGTTTTGGACCGGGTTGGTGCTGACCACCATCTTCGGGTTCGGGCTGGGCTGGTTTCCAGTGGTGGCGACCGGAGGGCTCGCCGCGCTAATTCTCCCGGCCGTGACCCTCGCGCTCCCCGTTGCGGGAATCATCAGCCAGGTGTTTCGGCAGGGGCTGGAGGCGGCATCCGCTCTACCGTTTGTTGAAACTGTTCGTGCGCGTGGGGCCAGCCACAGCCGGCTGGTGCTGCGGCACACGCTTCGGCATGCCGCGGCCAGCAGCATCACATTGACCGGGTACATCATCGGCTCCCTGCTCGGCGGCTCGGTGCTGGTGGAGACCGTCTTCGCGAGGCCCGGCCTCGGGCGGGTCGCGCTCAACGCCATCATCAACCGTGACATTCCGATCGTGCTCGGCATTGTCGTACTCGCCGCGGTGGTCTTTTCGTTGATCAACCTGCTGGTTGACCTGCTGTACGACCGCCTCGACCCGCGCCTGGCGACCGCGGCGGTGTACTCGTGAGGCGGGCATCGGCGCTGATCGCCGGCGCCTTTCTGCTGCTGCTGGTCGTGTGCACGCTCGCGCCGGCGCTCCTCACCTCGGCCGACCCGCTGCAGACCGATCTCCCGGCTGCCCTTGAGGCGCCGAGCCTCGCACATCCCTTTGGTACGGACCAGGCCGGCCGAGATGTTTTTGCCCGCGTGCTCTACGGATCGCGGTACTCGCTCGCTATCGGTTTCGGCGCGACGGCGATGGCGCTCGTTGTCGGCCTCGCCATCGGTGCGTTCGCCGCGTCGATGCACCGGCTCGGCGACGGTGTGCTCTCGCGTGCCATCGAAATCGTGATGGCCTTCCCGGAGTTTCTGCTCGCCCTGATCGTCATCGCCATCATCGGGCCGGGGGAGGCGGGCCTGCTCGTTGCCGTTGCCATTGCCGTCATGCCCGCCTACGCTCGGGTCGCCCGAGTGCAGACCCTGGTCGTCACGCGCGCCGGATACGTCGAGGCAGCCCGCACCCTCGGCCTGCCGCGCACTGCAACGCTGCTGCGGCACGTCGTTCCTAACACCCTCGGTCCGCTGCTGTCGATGGCGACCATGGGAGTTGGTACGGCCATCGCTGCGGCGGCTGGGCTCAGCTTTCTCGGCCTGGGGCCGAAACCACCGACGCCGGAGTGGGGGCTGATTCTTTCGGATGGGCGGAACTTTCTGTCAACGGCCTGGTGGATCGCAGTCTTTCCCGGCCTCGTGATCACAGCGACCGTGATCGCGACGAGCGTTGTCGGGCGTTTCATGCACGCGCCGCAGAAGCGCAGGCGCGCATGATCGAGGTGCGAAGCCTGCGCATTGAGCTGCCGGGCGCTGCAGGCACCGCCGTCGACGGTGTGTCGTTTTCACTTGCACCGGGGGAGTGCCTGGCCATTGTCGGCGCGTCAGGGGCCGGCAAGTCGATGCTCGCGCGGGCGTTGATCGGCCTGACCCCGGGCGGTACCGTGGTCGCCGCCGAACGCCTGACCGTCGGCGGATTCGACATACGGGCCTTTGGCGAATCAGACTGGCAGGCCCTCCGCGGCGGGGTCGTCAGCCTGGTCAGCCAGGATGCTCTCGTCGCCCTCGATCCGCTCCGCCGCATTGGCCGCGAAGTCGCCGAACCGATCGAGATACACGAGAAACGGATGCCCCGCGCAGCGCGCGAGCGGCGCGTTCAGCTCCTGCTGGCGCGGGTGGCACTGCCCGAGCCGCTACTGCGGGCGCGGCAGTACCCGCACGAACTCTCCGGCGGCCTCCGTCAGCGTGCCCTGATCGCCGCGGCCTTGGCCGCGGGCCCCGCGCTGCTCATCGCTGATGAGCCGACGACGGCCCTCGACGTGACAGTGCAGGCGAAGATCCTGCGCCTGCTGGCCGAGCTGAAGGAATCCGGGATCGCCGTGTTGTTGATCAGCCACGACCTCGCTGTCGTCGCCAGCCTCGCCGACCGGATCGCTGTCATGCAGCACGGGCGTTTCGTCGAGGTCGCCCCGGCTGCGACGTTGCTCACTGCGCCCCAGCATCCGTACACCCGTGAGCTGCTCGCTGCGGCAGCGCAGCACAGGGCAGCCGGGGTCACTGAGCAGACTCAGGCCGCGGCACCGGTCTTGTCGACCCATTCCCTGGTCAAGTCCTACCGCAGCACGGGGCGCACGGTGCGCGCCGTCGGCGGCGTGTCGTTCGATCTTGCCGCCGGAGGCACGGTCGGCATCGTGGGGGAGTCCGGCTCCGGGAAAACCACCGTTGCGCGCCTGCTGCTCGGTATCGAGCGGCCCGACACGGGCACTGTGCAGTTGTACGGCGAGCAGTGGAGCGGTGTGCCCGAGTCGAAACGCCGGGTTCGGCGTCGGCAGATCCAGCTGATCCATCAGGATTCACTCGGAACGTTCGACCCACGGCACTCGGTGCGGCGCGTCCTGGCCGAGGCTGTCACGCTGGACCGGTCAGTGTCGCGTGCGGCGCGGCTTGGGCGAATCCGGGAGCTGCTCGCCCAGGTCGAGCTTCCGGAGACCCTGCTGGGGCGTCGCGCTCACGAACTCTCCGGTGGGCAACGTCAGCGGGTGGCGATTGCCCGGGCACTGGCACGGCGGCCGAGCATTCTCGTGCTCGACGAGCCTGTGTCGGCGCTCGATGTGCTGATTCAGGCGCACGTGCTCGACCTGTTGGTGTCGCTGCGGCAGCAGCTGGGGCTGGCGATGGTGTTCATCTCGCACGATCTCGCGGTCGTTCGCGGCCTCTGCGATCAGGTGCTCGTAATGAAAGACGGGCAGGTCGTCGAACAGGGTGCCACCGAGGACCTCTTTCGCGAGCCGCAGCATCCGTTCACCAGGGAACTACTTGGCGCCCACGTCGCGGCTCTGGCCGACGGTCAGTAAATCGGCAAACCGGAAGTGCCGAGACGTCAGACGGACATCTGAGGCGGACGTGCGCTGACGATGGCGTGGTTAATGGCACAGGCGCCCACCGTGGCCGCACCGCCGGGAGATCCAAATTCGCCGAAGAATTTGCACGTTGGCGGTGTCAGAGTGCGCCCATTTTTCGGGCACGTCGTCTTCGAAAAAAATTGCTTCCACCGGGCATACAGGCGCACAGGCACCGCAATCGATGCACTCATCGGGGTGTGCGTAGAGCATGCGGAGATTTGCAATCCTCTCGAAGCTCGGTGAGATTATCCACCGGGCAAACCGAGCATCGATACGGGTAAGGGTAACCTCACTAGACCCCGGCCGCGCATTAGGTCACGCTCATGTTGTGTTAATAGCTGATAGAGACCACATTCCGACTCGCAAATCGCTCACCGAGCGACTGGACGCACTGCCGTTCACCCGCCGCCACGGCTCGCTCCTTGCCGGTTCCGGGGTTGGCTGGGCCCTTGATGCATTTGATGTGGGGCTGATCTCGTTTGTGATTGCCCAGCTGTCCGTCACGTGGACCGCCGACGCGTCGGCCTTGTCGTGGGTTGCGTCGGCGGGTTTCGCCGGAATGGCCGTCGGAGCTGCCCTCGGCGGTCTCCTCGCCGATAAGCTCGGGCGCAAACAGGTGTTCGCACTGACCCTGCTGCTCTACGGAGCCGCCACCGGCGCATCCGCTCTGGCCTGGTCTGTGGGAGCCCTCCTGATCTTGCGGTTCATCGTCGGGCTGGGCCTCGGTGCAGAACTTCCGGTTGCCTCGACGCTGGTGAGCGAGTTCGCACCACGTCGCATCCGCGGACGAATTGTCGTGCTGCTCGAAGGATTTTGGGCCATCGGATGGCTGGGATCCGCGATAGTGGGATACCTGGTCATTCCCACCAGCCCCGACGGTTGGCGCTGGGCGCTGCTGATCGGAATGCTGCCAGCGGTGTGGGCCGTCTTCGTTCGCATGCGGCTGCCCGAATCCGTTAGATTCCTGGAATCCACGGGACGACATCGCGAGGCAGAACGCATCGTGGTGCAATTTGAAGCGTCGGCCGGCCTCGCCTCGCCACCGTCCGACAGCACTCGTGACGTGGTCGATCGTGATCCCAATGCAGGACACACCCCGAACGCACGGACGGCCCTGCGTCTGGCCGATCTGTTCTCGGCCGAATTACGCCGCCGCAGCATCCTGATTTGGCTGGTCTGGTTTCTGGTCAACTTCTCGTACTACGGCGCCTTCATCTGGCTGCCGACCCTGCTTGTTGCGGCCGGTTTCCCGCTCGTGAAGTCCTTCGAATTCACGCTCATCATTACCGTTGCGCAGCTGCCTGGTTACGTCGCGTCAGCATATCTGGTGGAAAAATGGGGACGCCGCATCACTCTGGCTACGTTCTTGATCGGCTCAGCCGTGTCGGCAATCGCGTTTGGTTTTGGTGCCGTCAGCGGTAGCGAAGTCCAGATCATCGGCTTCGGTATGCTCCTGTCGTTCTTCAATCTCGGAGCCTGGGGCGCCCTCTATGCGATCACGCCCGAGCTCTACCCGACCCGTTTACGTGGAACTGGTGTGGGCTCCGCAGCCGGATTCGGCCGCATCGCGTCGATCGCGGCGCCGCTTGTCGTGCCTGGGCTGCTTGCTCTCGGCGGGCCCATATTGCTTTTCGTCGTGTTCTGCATTGTCTTCGTGCTCGCCGCCGTTGCGGCGTTCGCGTTGCCCGAGCCGCGCGGCGAGGCATTGCCCGAATAGGGAGTCTGCGGGATGCCGCCAGCCCATGCGCGTGGCTAGATTGAACCCGTGGTCCTCTCTACGAACGCGACTAATTGCGATCTTTTGCCGGACGCGTGGGCTATGGCGGTGGACCGAATTTTCCTACCTGTGGTCACCACAAGCGTTCGCCTACTACAGGTCGTCTATCGAGTTGTCGCGCCGTGTGACCTGCTCGTTATTGACCGGATCGGCGATCGTGCGGGTTGTGCTCACGCTGTTACGGCGACGCGTCATCAGCACGAGGCCGAGAACCACCACGAGCGCGCC
>JBBRBV010000093.1:0-8043 GCA_038205545.1 Actinomycetales bacterium | reverse complement strand
CCCGAGAAGGGGTCCATGAGCCAGCGATCGTTGGAACTTGTTCCTGTTCAAGCCATGGTTGACTGATCCGCATGGGGAAGCAGTGGAGTGGGGGCACATGGCTGGCTATGGCTTTCGCGCTTCTAGGCCTGTCGCTGGTGTCGACATACTTTGCATTTATTTCCGGGTTCATTTTTGACCCTGATGATTATCCCAGCTCGTATTACGCTGCCCAGATTCCCCGCCGTCTGGGGGTGATGGTTGTGTCTGTACTTTTTCCGGCGTTTTCTGCGTGGGCATCCGTGATGTCTGTTCTTGCCACACCTCGCAAGACGCTAAAGATTGCGATCTCGGTGATTGCGCTGCTTCTGGCGCTGTCAGCTATCTGGTTGTGCTGGGTGCTTGGGATCGAGGCGATCCAACAGGCCATCGCCTTCGCCGACCATGTACCTTTCTAGGCGCATCGACGGTGGATCTGGTGAGGTTGAGATGACTCAATGACGTGCCATCCTTCCCGACGAGCCTAACCACGGGTCTTTGCATCGTCCCCAAGTTGCTCCGTTGAAGCCGCTGGCAGGAGTAGCTAGAGACGGCCGCGCGCGCGGCTGCACCGGCCCGGAGCATCGATGCTGCCCCTGACCTGGCGAACATCGAGATGCCGCCCGATTGCCGGACGATCAGCGGACGGCTTTTCGGGTGCTCACGAGAGCGCGGTCGAGGCCCTATTTCGACAGGCAGGGCCGCCTGCAAGGGGAACCTTGAGTGGGACAGCTACACCGTTCCGGAGGCAGATCCCCTGAAGCGTCGGCTGAGTCGCAGCGTGTGGTTGGGCTAGCGCGGGCTCTATGACGCGCGTGTGGCTGACGAAATGGGAATGGGCGTGCTGCGGCGATGCTTTTGCCATCGGCGATGAGGTCGACTTCGGTATCGAGACGCGAACGCCGTATGCTGCTCTCGCTGACGTGCTCGGACCGGAACTCATCGCCACAGTGGACATGATGGAGTCACACCAAGAGGGAGAGTTCGCCGATCGTGTGCGCGGAAGGGTCGTCGCAGTACACGCGGTCACGCGAGACGTAATCGAGCGTCGGTCGCTACGTCGGCCCGGTCACGGCGCGCCGCTCGAATCGAGCATGACGACTGACGGCATCGAGCGACGGATGGTCAGCCGCAATGTCGGCGATGGTGCGTTCTTAGGAACTATGCCCTTTCAATACATGATCGAGATCGAACCGGTTGCAAATACAGCGATGTTGACCTCGGCCCAGGGAGTTCGGCTGCGCACCGACGAAGAAACCAAACCGCTCCCCAACGGCAGAGAGGCCGCTGTTCCACCACCCGAGCAACGCCGACGCTCACTGGAGGGCTGGCTCGTCGACGTCCAGGAGCACGCGTAAAGTGTCCGCTCGCGGAACGGACCCTGCCCCGTGAACGTGAGTCCTAGGCGATTTCCGAGTAATGCAGATCTGTTTGCCGCTGACGAATTCACCATAGCAATGAAGTAGCCGTCAAATTACGTTTCCACGGCCAGGAGCCCCAAGCTGGTGTAAGTCATCTCCTCGATTGTTCTTAATATTCCCTCGGATGATACGTTTTTTGACGTGCCGATGATGGCATGAAATAAGAGTTAAGGGGAAATTCTGATGAAGAAGACCACTCGAATGGCGTTCGGGCTCATTGCCTCAACCGCCATCGTGCTGTCCGGTGCGACAGCGGCCATGGCAGGAACCAGCGACGAAGCATACAACACCACGGTCGGAAATTATAACGGCAATGGATACACCGGTTATCAGGTCAAGGCCATCTACGGTGCCACGGGTATCCTCGAATCGGCCACGGTCGGGGGGGGACTATCTCGTTGATGCACGGATGCAGTCCGGCAATGGTGCCACCGGCACGTGGACTCGCAACGTCAGCGACGGAACCCAGCATGATCTGATCAACGGTATAGCAAACGGTCAATATGCCCGGGTGCAGTTCAGTAACGACGCCTTCACCCCGGTCGACGTCCAGGTCACAGGCGATTGGCGGAGCAACTAACAACGCACTGCTAGCTATATGGAGAATGCGGTCGGTCCCTGGGACCGACCGCATTCTCTTGGGAAGTTCACTAAATTGCTGAAAACCATTCGTTCGGACCTGAAAACTACTTTCCTTTCCTGGAGAGTGACGTTAGTGCTGCTGGCACTATTAGCACTCCCCAGTATTTACGCAACATCGATCAGCGACGGATATGCTCTCTTCGGTCCGGCGGATTTTTACACTCTGATCCTCTCCTTCGCTCTGCCCCTGGTCTTCCCACTGATCGCTGTAGCTCTATATGCGCTTCCGTTCTCCAATGAGTTAAGCCATCGTTACATCATCTACACAAGGACCCGCTCAAACATTAGGCAGTATTTGACCAGCAAAGCCCTGGCCAACATTGTCGTCGCCTTCGTCGCTTTCTTTCTAGCAGCGTTCATTCCGTTCTTATGGGCGTTCATCGTTGAACCATCTGTTGGTGTTATTAACCCGTACCGTCAAACCATGGTGGGGCTCTCGCTGGCGGAACTCGAAGCGTACCCAACCACCGTGAACACCTTCTCCCAGCTGCTCAGCATCGGCCCGTGGGCCTATGGGGTGGGCTACTCCTTGTGGCTGGGTATCAATGGCGCTCTCTATGCGTCTATCGGCTTTCTCTTGCTCTTGGTGGTCCCGAACCGGTTTGTCGCGCTGTCCATCCCATTCATTGGGTACCACATTGCCAATTTCGTCTTTGCGGTCCTGACCATCCCGCAATACTCCCCGGCCATCGTCTTTCCGTTCAACCTCACGCAATTTCCGCTCTGGGTCCCGTTCGTACCGTTCACGGTTCTGGCCGTGTTGACGCTTTCTCTTGCTCTCTACGTGCGGCGACGTACTCGAGAACTAGACGTCCTCTTGTGATGCACCGCATTGTAAGAAGCCTCAATTTTGCTTCGTGGCAGCTGGCCTTGTTGGCCCTCAGCATGGTCTACGGTCTCTACATACGACAGCAGTCACAGGCTCTTTCACTTGAGTTGATGGCGCCCCTGAACGTGTGGGATCACATCCTCACGTTCTTGTTGGATCCGTACTACATCAGCTACCTTTTCGTGCCACTTTGGCTCTGCTCCTCCTGCGTTTCCATCCAGCGGCACTTCAGCGTGCCGGCTCTGATCAGGCTTGGCAGTTACCGCTCGTGGCTGTATTCCTCGACCCTGCACGCGCTGGGGAGGTTAGTACCGCTGCTGCTGATTTGGCTGGTCTCAGCCACGGTCACGGCGGCAGGTCTACCGCTTTCCCTGGACTGGAGCGCTACCAGCACTGTGAGGAATCCACTCAATCAGGTACTGGGAATCGTGTCGAACCACGGCATCCCACCGCTACTCCTCGTTGCCCTGCAGCCTATGCTTGTGGGTCTGACACTGCTATGCCTGCATATGGTGCTGGCCTTGGTATACCTGCTCTCGTCAAAGCAGGTCGTCATCTACGCCGCCGCTGCAGCGCTATTCTTGGCGCAACTTATTTCCTTCCGCAACCCGTTCGAGTTCGCCCCGTTCCTAGATTTCGCGAACTTCTTCCTACTGCACCGGAGCTTCAGTTCGTATGACCCCGTTGCGCTGGTGTTTTTACCTGTCATCGCTGTGATCGGACTGTGCGTCGCCGCGGTGATATATCAGGATCGCCGTCGCCGGAGAACTCCGTGGAGGTTGCCGGGATCGTTCTCGGCACTTCTCTACATCGGGCTGTGCGCTCTGGGCCTGATATATGCACTGGCCTTTGAGCTCCGGAACGAGGTCGGCACCCCACTCGATGTCCTCTTCGTCGCGTTTTATGGAGTGTCTGCAGCGGGGTTTGAATGGAATCTCTACCTGTACCACAGCATTGTCTTCCTGGGCTTTGCGTACTTGTTCTTGCTGGTGTTAGAGAACGAACTCAAGGCCCGTATCTATTACGTGGCCCTGCGTCACGGTTCACCCACCAGATGGTTTTCCCGTTTCATCCTCCCCGTCGCGGCGCGCGTACCGTTGCTGCTCGGTGCCCTCTTTGCCGGTGCACTGCTCATCGGGTCGGCCGGTGGCCTCACCGCGGAGCGTGGTGCGCTGGCTGATCTCGGACTTGGACAAGGCTGGGCGCTCTATCAGTTCTTCGTGAACGGAACGCTGCAGCTGTTGTGCTACATCCTTTTGGTCTTCGTCATCGGATGGCTCAGCGGCCGGCCGATGGCGGGCCTCTTCGCCCTCGGCGGCCTCCTCGTGGCAGGTCTGCCCGCCATCAATAGTGCCCGGCTGCTGCCAGCTGCCCTGAACAGCCTTGGCTACGTGGAGCTCGGGGGACAAGAACTCCTCCGGATCACAGCTGTTCTGAGTGCCTACTGTCTCGCCCTTTTACTGAGCGCAATTCTGATCGTCAAGAGTCCAAAATTATTTTTCAACGAAAGGGTTTGATATGCCTGTCGTACAACTGGACAAAATCACTAAATCGTTCAAAGGAACCACGCTGTTCGAGAACGTCACCGCAACCTTTGATGCAGGCAAAATATATGGAATCGTTGGGCACAACGGATCAGGAAAATCAGTCCTATTCAAACTGATCTGCGGCTTCATCGTCCCGGACTCGGGCACAGTAACCATTGACCCTTCTTACATGTCGAAAAATCGCACCTTCCCCGAGAGCTTCGGCGTCATCATCGACCGGCCAGGGTATCTTCCACAGAAGACCGGGTTGGACAACCTCCGTGATTTGGCAAAGATTCGGGCAGTTATCGGGGATGATGAGATCAGGACCGCCATGAAATCTGTCGGTCTGACACCTGATACCAAACAAGTCCTAAGAAACTACTCCTTAGGAATGAAACAAAAACTAGCCCTTGCCCAGGCCATTATGGAAGAACCGCAAGTACTGCTCCTCGATGAGCCGTTCAATGCCCTCGACGCGGACAGCGTCGATCTCGTCCGAAATCTCCTCGCCAGCTACCGAGACAAGGGCCGAACTGTCATCTTCACGAGCCACAACCGGGAAGACATGGATCTCCTCGCAGATCACGTCTACCGAATTCGGGCAAACTCTCTAGAACAGACCGCATGACCCCTCCGTAATGGCCAAATCCTTCGAATAACTGCGCGTCTTTACCTAGCCCGAGATAGCCCCCGCCTCGTTGGTGCCCGTTTGGCGGACGCTGAGCGGACACGTCCGCACGGATACTGGGATCTGCGGGTTACGAGCCCGAAGGTGTCGCGTTTACCCCGCCCTTTGAACATTCTCGCTCAGGAGCGTCAACTGCGACAGCGAAACAATCCCTTTTGCGCCCTTCGCAAGAGCCAAGGCTTGGCGATATCAACTAGATTCAGCGCGAGAGTAGAACGACGCCTCGGCATCGCGGCGACGCGCGACATCGTCGACGACGAACTGCACGAAGTCCTCATCACGATCGCCGATGATCACGTCCGCGGCGGCGGCGTCGGACAGCGGCTCACCTGGCCACGTGGTCTGCCGCGTGGGCCGGTCGCGCTCCAGCCGCGTTCCCGAGATGGCGACCCAGTCGCGCAGCCGATGGCGGGCATCCGCGAAATCGCGGTGCCAGCCGAACGGGGCGGAGCCGTGCTGGTCGGGGTCGTAGGCGCCGAGCCAGTGCAAGTGCAGCGCGGAAAGTTCCCAAACGAGTTCGGGGTGCCGATGCCAGAACGGCGGGACGACGGATGCCGGCAGGCCGTAGGTGCGTCGCAGCCAGTTCACCCACCGGTTGAGTTCGATCCATTCGGCCTCGGCGTCGTCGGCGCTGAGCAGGTTCCAGTTGATCGGATGCGGCGGCTCCGCCATGAGCGGGCCGTTGAGGTCGTCCAACGAGTTCGCTCCTAACGCGTCGTCGTGATCGTCGGATGCCCAATCGACCAAGGGCTCTGCCATGGCCGCGTCACCACCCCGAGCCGGTGTGGGCAACTTCCGTCTCGTAGCCGATTGCCGTCTGCGTTACCGCAGCGTCCTGTTCGCTGCCCGGAGCCGAGCGATTGGCTCGAGCGACCTGATAGTTGGTGCGCGCGAGATCGTGGCCGATCTTCTTGGCGACGAACTCTTCGCGTTGGACGGCTTCGCCATCGCGCTCGACTTGGAAGGTGCGCACGTATCCTTCGGCGACAAAGCTGTCACCTTTAGTGAATCGGGTAAGAGCCCGTTCGGCGGTGGCCCGGTAGGCGACGAGGTCGTGAAATGTCGGCTCGAGCGCGGTGAAGTCGCCGCTGTATTCGTGACGGAAGTGCGGCTGGCCGACGCGCACGTAGAAGCGGGTGTCGCCGTTCTCGGTGACCGATTGTTGCGGTTCTGAGGCGATGAAACCGGACAGCGATTGCTGGGTGTGAAGTGTCATGGGACTTGACCTCCTGCGGTTCGGGCAGACCATCGTGGTCCGCGCTCACTAGGAGGTGCACAGCACACTCCATGCCGCGGACCTGCCGGATAGGAGAACAGTTTCGACCGTGAGCGGCCTTGAGGGCGGATGCTGCAGGTCAACGCCGCTGGCAGCATCCGCTCTCGAGGCCTCCGGGGCGAAGAGGAAGCCGTCCGATTGACCGCGACGTAAGCAGTCACTCAGGCTCATTGACGGGCTCCGAACCCGGCACGTTACGCGCCGGGGCTCGCATCAACCCCTCGATTTCCTCCCGGTTCGCACGCAGCGTCTTGGCATCAGACCGGCCGGTCCACATCTGCAAGGTCGCGATGATGGGTGGCGCCGCGCGGAGCATGATCAGACCGGTGCCGAAGGGGAGGGTGCGGATCGTATCGGGCGGCATGATCGAGACGCGGCGGATGGAGCGCTGCGACGACCGTGACCCACGATCGCCGATCGTTGTCGAGTCGGTCGTTTCATCACGGTCGCCGATCAGGGTGGAGAGGTCGTGCAAGTCCCGTAAGTTGGAGCCTCCGCCGAGCACGATCTTGACGATCGAGGAGTCCCAGATGGTGCTGGCGGCGTTGTCGCTCCACTTCGTGCGTGCCTGCGCGAGTGATTGCAACACCGGCATTGTGGTGATGCCGGTGCCGCCGCCCTCGGCCATGAGGGTCGGGAGCGAGGGGAGTGGCGCCAGGTTGCCGATCTCGTCGAGGGCGAGCAGCAGCGGCGGGTCGAGCCGGGCACCGGCGCTTCGGGCGGCGATGCGGCGGGCGGTCTCGACGAGGTCCTCGACGAACGCGGAGACGAGTGCGGCCGAGTTGTTCGAGCCCGCCCCGGTCGCCAGCAGATAGAGGGTGCCATTGCTGCGTAGGAACGCTTCGGGGTCGAAGCCCTCGCCCTCTGGCGGGGAGACTGCATCCAGTACGCGTGGGTCGGCCAGGGCACCCAACGAGAGCGAGACCCCTTGCCAGATGGAGTCGCGCGTGCGCGGGTCGGCCTCGAGCGTGGCTCGGAGCGAGTCGCCCCAGCCGGTGGCCGCGCCCGGCGTGCTCAACAGTATGGAGACGGCGTCGTGGGCGGCGGCCGGGTCGAGGGTCCAGCGAAAGAGGTCAGCGGGCGAGCAGTGGTCGAGCGCTGCCGCGTGCAGCATCGATTGCAAGGCCGTGCGGGTCTTGGCTTCCCAGAATCCGCCGCCGTCGACGCCGCCCGCGGCCAGTCCGGTTCCGGCGGCGAGCCCCGCCGCGCGGATCATCGCCGTGAGCGGATCCTCGCAGCCGCGGATCGGTGACCACCGCAGCCCGACCGGCACGCCCCCTGCCAGCTGCTGCGGATCAAAGACCGCCACGGGACCGATTCGTTGCCGGGCGCGCAGCGTGGTCGTGAGGTTATCGGGGCGCGTCGAGGTCGTCACGACCGGACCGGGAGCATCGAGGATGGCATTGATCACGATGTGCGCCCCCTTGCCCGAGCGCGGCGGGCCGATCACGAGGATCGAATCCTCTACGCTCGCCCAGACCGCGGTATTGCGCGATCGTCCGATTCGATATCCGACGTCGGTTGGGCCAGCCTTCGCGAGCGACGGTCGAAGGTGTTCAGCGCGCCTCATGATGGCCGAATGCGACGCGGCGCGAGCAACCTCGGCACGGGTCGCTATGCCGGCAATGCGGTACGGTTCG
>JBBRBV010000092.1:0-8645 GCA_038205545.1 Actinomycetales bacterium | reverse complement strand
ATCACCGCGCGCATCACCGGCCAGGAATCCCTGGTCAAGAGCATGAGCACGCAGATCGACAACTGGGACCTGCGCCTGGCCTCCCGCCGCTCAACACTCGAGCGCACCTACTCGGCGATGGAAGTCACCCTCAGCAACATGAACGCACAGTCGGCCTGGCTCACCGCCCAGGTCGCCGGCCTCAGCTCCTCCAACGGAAATTGATGACTATGACAATGGGATCCAACGCCCAGCGCGCACGCTACAACCGCGACGCGGTGCTCTCGGCCACCCCGGTTCGCCTGCTCACCATGCTGTATGACCGCCTGCTGCTCGACCTGAACCGTGCCGAAGCGGCCCAGCTGCGCCAGGACTGGCAGATCGCGTCGGACAACCTGTTGCATGCCCAGGCTATTGTTTCTGAGTTGAGTACGTCGCTCAACGTCGATGCCTGGGACGGCGGCGAGGGGCTCTTCTCGCTCTATACCTATGTGTCGACCGCCATGGTCAGCGCCAATACCCACCGCGACGCCGCGCGCACGCGGGAGTGCATTTTGTTGCTGGAGCCGTTGCGCCTCACCTGGCACGAAGCGGCCGATCTGCTGCCGGCCGCCCCGGCGCCGGTCGCGCGGCTCAGCGGGGAGCTCGGCATTGGCTGACACCGGCGCAGCGGATGCCGGCGGCCGCGCGGCCTGGGCCGCGGCGCTCGACGCGCTGGAGGTATCGCTGGATGATGCGGCGCGGGTTATGGGGGGTGAGGGTGCGATGGGGGGTGTGGTCTCGACAGGCTCGACCAACGACACGGGCTCGACCAGCGACACAGGCTCGACCAACGAGGGCGGGTGGGTCGCACCGGCGGGGCTGGGCGTGCTTCCGGCGGAACTCGCTGCCCGCGCCCGCGACCTGCTGAACAACCAGCACAAGCTCATCTGTGAACTGGAACAGGCCCGCAACCTCACCCTCAAGCACTTGACCGCGGTGCGATCGGTGCCTCCGGAGCGCGACGCGCGGGCATCCGTGTACCTGGATGTGGCCGGGTAACCCCCGTCTGAGGGTAGTAAAATAAAGGCGACACGCCGTAGTGCAACAAACTTGCGGAATGTTCTCACGAACTTCTAACGCTTCTGTCAGGGTGACCGATAGCCAGGAGTGAGCACGGATCGCTCACATCTGGCCACGGATTGGCCGTCTTGTCTCTTGTCGACGAAGCGGGTAATCATGCTTGATTCCGTGACCTCCCTGGCACTCACGAGCGCCCTGGACGGCCTGGCGCTGCGCCAGCGCACCATCGCGAACAACATCGCCAACATCAACACCCCCGACTACCACGCCAAGGTCGTCTCGTTCGAGAACGCCCTGGCCAAATCAGTCGCCGACGGTGACGGCCTTTCGGCCGCCACAACCGAGCGCTCGCTCGATCCGACGCTCCTCAACGGCAATAACGTGAACCTCGACACTGAGACGCTCGCCAACATTGACGCCCTGCTGCGCTATCAGTTCGCCGCCAAGGCCGTCGAAGGCCCGGCCACGTCGATACGCGCCGCCATGCGGACCGCCTGATGACCGACGCCATCGGCATCGCCGGCAGTGGAATGACCCTGCACCGCAAATGGCTCGACGCCATCGCCGACAACCTCGCCAACGGCAACACCGTTACCGCGACCACCGATGTGGCCTTTCAGGAGCGCTACATCGTGGCGCAGGAGGGCCCCGGCAACGTCGGCGCCAGCACCACGGCGGCGTTCAGCACAACCGAGGGCAACCTGGTGTACGAGCCGGAGCATCCGCTGGCCGATGCCGACGGCTATGTGCGCTACCCCGATATTGATATGGCCAAGCAGATGGGCAACCTCATCATGGCCCAGCGCGGCTATCAGGCCAACGCCGCCGTCGTCGACCGGGCCAAGACCGCCTATGAAGCAGCACTACAGATCGGACGTGGCTGATGCCGCTCAGCGCTATCAACCCCATCGCCGTCACCTCGCTGACCGGGGTCATGGGCAGCTCGGCTGCGACCGCTCCGCAGCAAACGGATGGGTCTGGTTTCGGCACCGCACTTTCGGGCGCCGTCGACAACCTGCAACAGCTGCAGGGAACCTCCAATACCCTCGCCATTCAAGCTGTCACCGGCGACCTCAACGACATTCACACCGCCACCATCGCCTCCACCCGCGCGCAGGTGACCATGGAACTCGTCGCCGCCTTTCGTAACAAGGGCGTCGACGCCTTCAACGAGATCATGAGGATGCAGGCCTGATGCCCCGTCAAGTCACCAGCGCCTTCAACCGCCTGGGAAACGCGATTCGCGAGTTCACGATTGCCCAGCGCACGGTCGCCATTATCGGCGTCGCCGTGCTCGTGCTCGGCGTGGCCGCGCTCACCATGTGGGCCGCCAAACCGGCCTACACGCCCCTGTTCTCCGGCCTCAGCGGCGACGACGCCAACAGCATCGTCGAACAGCTGCGCGCCGACGGCGTGGAGTACCAACTCACCGACGGTGGCGCCACCATTCTGGTGCCGGAGGCGAGTGTCTACGACGAACGCATCAAATCCGCCTCGGCCGGCCTGCCCACATCGAGCACCGGGGGATATTCCCTGCTCGACACGATGGGGGTCACCTCCAGCGAGTTTCAGCAGTCGGTCACCTATAAGCGCGCACTCGAGGGTGAACTCGCCAAGACCATCAGCTCACTCGACGGCGTGCAGATGGCGTCGGTGCAGCTTGCTATCCCCAAAGACAGCGTGTTCCTGTCGGAGAAGAACGACCCGACGGCATCCGTTTTTGTCGAAACCCGAAACGGCATTTCGCTCTCCAACGACCAGGTACAGGCGATCGTGCACCTGACCAGCGCCTCGATCGACGGCATGACCGCGGCCGACGTGGCCGTCGTCGACTCGACCGGTGCCGTGCTCTCGGCCGTCGGCGTCGGCGCTACCGGCGGAGCGGACCAGCAGGCCTCCGAATATGAGACCCGGGTGCGCACGGCCGTGCAGGCCATGCTCGATAAGGTTGTCGGTGTCGGTAATGCCACCGTCGTGGTCGCTGCCGACATGAGCTACGAGTCGGCCGAACGGGTCGAAGAGTCCTTCACCGCCCCGACCGACATCCTGGCCCTCAACGAATCCGTCGACACCGAAACATATTCGGGAACCGGAGGCAGCGCCGCCGGCGTGCTCGGTTCCGACACGGCTGCCGTGGCCGATGGCGCCACCGACGGTACGTTCTCAAGCGAGTCGACCACGCGCAACAACGCCGTCAACAAGGTCACCGAGAGCCGCGTCATTCCGGCCGGGTCGATCACCCGTCAGACGGTCTCGGTGGCCGTCGATACCGCTGCAGCCGCCAAGCTCAACGTGGCCGACATCACCTCGCTCGTCACCTCGGCCGCTGGAATCGATGCGGTGCGCGGCGACGCGGTCACCGTTGAGGTCATGGCGTTTGACACAACGGGGGCGGCCGCGGCCGCGGCAGCGCTCAAGGCGGCAGCGGATGCCGCAGCTGCTGAACGGTTCGCCGAACTTTTGCGGGTCGCGGTGATCACCGCCGGAATAGTCATCTCGCTCGTCGTCAGCCTTATTCTCTACGCCCGCCGGTCCCGCCGCCAAAGCCGCGAAGCGGTGGAGCTCGGCGATCTCACCGAAATGCAGAACGCGCTCGGCAAGGCCGAGGTTCCACTCGCCGTGACCTCATCACCGGCCTCGTTGTTCCTGGAGAACCCGTCTGAGACCCCCACCAAGGTCCTTCCCACGGTCAAGTTCCTGCCGAGCGACACCGACCTCCGCCGCGCCGAGATTGATTCCCTGGCCCAGAGCGACCCGCGCAGCACGGCCGAGTTCCTTCGCGGCCTCATGGATGACCGGCAGCGAGCATGACCGAGGCAGTCATGACACTGACCGGCACCCAAAAGGTGGCCGTCGTGCTCATGAACATGGACCGCCAGCGCGCGACCGAGGTAATGAAGCAGTTCACCGACATTGAGGCTGAGGTCATCGCCGGTGAAATCGTGCAGTTGCGCCACGTAGACCCGGCCGTCGCCGAGTCCACCCTCAACGAGTTTCACGAAATCACGCAGAAAGGTCGCCGACTCTCTCGGGGCGGGCACGAATTCGCTGTCGGCCTGCTCGAAGCCTCCTTTGGTGCTGAGCGCGCCGCCGGAGTTATGAGCCGGGTCGCTACCTCCATGGCCGGCAAGGCTTTTGAATTTCTCGACGCGTCCGAGCCCGGCGACGTGCTCAACCTGCTCGACGGCGAAATGCCCCAAACCATCGCACTCGTACTCGCGCATCTGCGACGCGACCAGGCATCCGCTGTTCTGGCCGGGATGGAACAGGGCCTGCGGACCGACGTTGCCCAGTGCATCGCCACCATGTCGAGTGCCACTCCCGAAGCCATCCGGGTCGTCACCGACACGCTCAAACTGCGCACCGGCAAGATCGTCTCCCGCGAGAGCATCGAAGTTGTCGGCGGAATTCAGCCGCTCGTCGACATCATTAACCAAGCGGATGCCGCGACCGAGCGCGCACTTCTGGAAAGTCTCGAGGAACGCGACCCGATTCTGGCCGACGAGATTCGCTCACGCATGCTCACCTTTACCGACATCGTCAAGTTGGAGAGCCGCGACGTGCAGCAGATCTTGCGCGGTATCGACACGAATGTTCTGGCCATGGCCATGAAGGGCACCTCCGAGGCTGTCGCCGAGGTTATTCGTGCCAACCTGTCGGAGCGCAACCGCGCCGTGCTGGACGACGAGACCACGAGCCTCGGACCGGTGCGCATGAGCCAGGTCGAAGACGCTCGCGCCGAAATCGTGCGCGCCATTCGCGACCTGGAAGCGCAGGGCAGCATCACCGTGCGGCGCGGCGCCGAAGAAGAATATGTCAACTGACACCGCCTTTGGCCGCATGGCCTTTCCTCGACTGCGAGACGATCAGCAGGAACGCGCCGCCGAGCAATCAAGAGCGGAGGGTCACGCCGCCGGATACACCGAGGGGCTGCGCCTGGCCGCCGAGGATGTGGCACGTCGCGCTCACGAGATCGATGCCGAACACGCTGAGAACGAACGCCACGGGGAAACGCAGATCGAGCACGCTGTGTTGCTGCTGGCCGCGGCGGCCCGCGCCCTCGACGAACGCAGTATTCCCCTCATTCAGCAGGCGGAAAACACCCTGGTCACCACCTCCCTGGAATTGGTCGAAGCCATTCTGGGCTGTGAGCTCAGCCACACCGACGTGTCGGCCCGCCGCGCGCTGGAACGCGCCCTGAACCAGCCGGACCAGCTCGATCGCAGTGAGGTGCACACCATCCGGATGCATCCGGACGACCTCATCGTTCTTGGCACGCAGACCAAGACGCTGGAGAGCATCCATTTTGTCGCGGATTCCCGCCTCAAGCGTGGCGACGCCATCACCGAGTTCAGCGATGGTTTTCTCGATGCTCGCATCGGCACCGCCTTCGCCCGCGCCAAAGCCGCACTCGCCGAGGTCGAAGCATGATCACCACCTGGCGCCCGCGTGCGGCGCAATTCGCGCAGGCGATTGAAGCCGGCAGCCCGGAACGCGTTGGCATCGTCTCGTCCATCGTCGGTCTCGGTGTGGAGGTGCGCGGCCTGCGCTCGGCGATCGGTGACATCGTCACCCTCGGCGCCAGGCCGGGCCAGGCCGGAATCGACGCCGAGGTCGTCGCCACAACCCAAAGCGGCATCCGGTGCATGCCACTGGGCCGCATCACCGGTCTGCAGGCCGGTGCGCGCGTGCGCTCGGCCGGCTCACCCCTGCTCGTGCCCACCGGTCGGGGTCTGTTCGGCCGCGTCATCGACGGTCTCGGCCGCCCGATCGACGGCAAAGGACCACTGCACTCTGACGGCTTCGTGTCGCTCGAACACGACAGCCCGTCGGCCATGCACCGGGCGCGCATCACGACCCCGCTGCACCTCGGCGTGCGTGCTCTCGACACGCTCACCACGGTCGGTCGCGGTCAGCGCCTGGGACTGTTCGCCGGCTCCGGCGTGGGAAAGTCCTCACTGCTGTCGATGATTGCCCGCGGAACGGACGCTCAGGTGTCGGTCATCGCGCTGGTGGGGGAGCGCGGGCGTGAGGTGCGCGAGTTTCTCGAAGACGATCTCGGGCCCGCTGGCCTGGCCCGATCCATCGTCGTGGTCTCCACCTCGGATGAACCGGCCATGATGCGACTGCGCGCCGCGTTCACCGCCACCCGCATTGCCGAATCGTTTCGCGACCAGGGCGCCGACGTCATGCTCATGATGGATTCGCTCACTCGCGTGGCCATGGCCCAGCGCGAGATCGGCCTCTCGGTCGGCGAACCGCCGGCCACCCGCGGCTACCCGCCGTCGACGTTCTCGGTGCTCGCCCGGCTGCTCGAACGAGCCGGTACCGGTGAAACCGGATCGATCACCGGAATTTACACGGTGCTCGTCGACGGTGACGACCACAATGAACCCATCGCCGACGCGGCTCGGTCCATTCTCGACGGTCACGTCGTTCTCGATCGCAAGCTCGCTATTACCGGCCATTTTCCGTCGGTCGACGTGCTCGCATCCATTTCTCGCGTTGCCTCTCGGGTGAACAGCCCGGAACGCAACGCGATCGCGACGACCCTGCGCAAGGTGATGGCGGCCCGCCAGGGCGCGCAGGACCTGCTGGACGTGGGAGCGTACCGAGCCGGCACGAACCCGCTGGTCGATGCGGCGGTCGACAACGACTCGGCCATCAAGGCCTTTCTGCAGCAGCGGATGGACGACCAGACTCCCAGCGAGCAGGCCTGGGCCCAGCTCACCAGGCTGACCCGCTCCTTCGGTGGTATCGCATGAGTCGCCTCTTTCCGCTCGCCGGACTGCTCCGACTGCGCAAGTTGCAGCAGGACCAGGCTGCCCTCGACCTGGCCGAAGCGAACGCCCGCGTTGTCGCGCTTGAGGCTCGGCGCGGTCGTGCTCGCTCCGCTCTCGGGGCCCTGGGCAACACACCGCAGACCGTCGCCGCTCTCAACGCCATGGCCGCGGCCCGGTCATCGTCACGCAGCATGCTCGCCGAGCTCGACGCCGTGGGGCGCAACCACCACGAGAGCCGTGACACAGCGCAGTCCACCTACAACGCGGCCAGGGCCGAATCGGTCGCCCTGGAGAAACTGCACGACCGACACGCCGCAGCCCTCCAGGCCGCGGACCTGCACGCCGAGCAGACCGTGCTCGACGAAATCGCCGGGGCCCGCTGGCGCCACGGCCGCACCGCTGCGACGAATACCTCACGCACCCAGGGAGAGACACCATGACGATGATCGCGGCCATGGGGCGAATCAGCCAGATTCAGGCAACGCTGCAGCAACTCTCCGGTGTGACCACCGAACGGGTGTCGACAACGCCGGCAACAGCGGTCACCTCTGCTGCGGCATCCGCTTCGGCGGATAGCTTTGCGGCGACTCTCTCGGCCGCCCTCGGCACCACCGGTACCACCGGAACCACCGGACCCAGCGCGACCGGCTCAGCGAACGGCACGACCGGCGCTGATGTTGTTGCCTCCGCGAAGAAATACCTCGGAGTGCCGTATGTCTTCGGCGGTGAAGATTCCAGCGGAATGGACTGCTCTGGGCTCGTGCAAACCGTGTATGCCGATATTGGAATAGAAGTACCACGCCTTGTGTCGGGGCAGATGAAGATGGGTACCGAAGTCGGCTCCCTCGCCGAAGCGCAGCCCGGCGACCTCATTGTCACCGGCGGTGGCGACCACATTCTCATTTACGCTGGCGACCATAAGGTCATCCACGCCCCGTATCCGGGCCGCACCGTCTGCCTGCGCGAGGCCTACATGACGGATGCCGACATCACCACCATTCGCCGCATCATTCCGACCACCACGGCGGCCGCGGGCACCGGCTCCGCGGACGCGCTCAACGCCGCTTTCGCGGCCTTCGCCCAGCAGAACCCAGCAGGGCCGGGAAACTCGCGATGACTCTCACCCTCGCTCATTCTCGACCCGCCGTCACGCCGGCCGCCTCCCCGGTGGCGCGCGACGCGCACCCGGCCTCGAAGTCGCACGGCGCCACCACGTTCGGATCGATCATGGACGACACGCTCGCCGATCGCGCTGCGGCTTCGTCGGCAGCAGCGACTGGTTCCGTCGCGGTTGAATACGCCGCAGCGGATGCCGAGAGTCCAGTGTCGTTCCCCTCGGCTCCGACCTGGGCGAACGCGGCCGCCGTGGAATCTGCGACGGACGCCGAAACCGTGCCGGTCGATGCGGCTGAGCCTGACGCGGCTGGTCTTGATGCGGCGGGTCTTGATGCGCCTGGTCTTGATGTGGCGGGTCTTGACGCGGCTGGTCCTGACGGTGCTGATCTTGACGGTGCTGGTCTCGACGGAACCGCCTCACTGGCCACAACCGCTGCCCCAGTGGCCGGTTCGGTGGCGGTGGCCACCAGCCGCTCAACTCGAACGAATGCGTTCAGCACGGTTGTCGCGGCAGCGCCCCCGGGCGCTGTCAGCGGAGCACCGGCTACCGCTGACGGCGCGGAGGCCCCGACGCCGACGCTGTCCGGTGCTGTGCAGAACGGTGCTGTGCAGAACGGTGCCGCCACATCCGATAAGTCGGCACGCTCGATACTGCCCGACTCCGTGCGTCTGGCGCGAACGGATGCAGCCGCACCAGCCGCACCA
>JBBRBV010000091.1:0-8693 GCA_038205545.1 Actinomycetales bacterium | reverse complement strand
CCGGCTGCGCATGAAGAGCGTGACGTGGCCGGTTTCCCAGGCCAGGTCGCCGCTGTGCTCCAAGGTCTCCATCCGGGTATCGATTCGCACGGTGGTGTCCGTTCGACCTGCAAATCCCCGGGCCAGGTCGCGTACCATGGCATCCACCCCGATGATATCGGGCGCATCGGCCTGCATGCTCACGACGTCGGACGTATAGAGCCGCCGCATTGCTGCGGTGTCGGACGCGATGTAGGCGGTCGACCACGCTTCGTCTGCCGCTTGGATGGCGGCACGAACAGCGGGCTCAGCCCCGTTGGGCAAGGTCTGAGGGGCGGCGGGCTGGCAGGCCACGAGGGAAACAACAAGACCCATCGTCGCTACTCGGTGTCGGTCACGCCGCATGGGGGATCCAGGAATAGGGTGGCGAAGCGAGTCTAGAGGCATCGAAGGCATTCGAACGACCCCGCATAAGCTGATGACCGAGGCGCGCACCCACCCGCCAGCTAGGGTTGCGGTGGTGGAGATGGCAACGGTGTTTCGACTGCCGTAATCTGGCCGGACACCATCCTCCAACGCGTGCGGTCGAGCACCCACACTTGGGTGAACCGCTCGCGAATGGTATCGGCTGGCTCGAGGATGGTGGCGAGACCGATCACGACCGCAGTGCTGTCGAAGAGTCGTATCTCAACCTCGCTCGGCGTGACCGTCCCAAAGGCGGGACCATTTGCCGACAACTCCTGAATGCGTTGCGACTTGTTCCAGAGGGCGCCGCTGACGCCAACGAGGCGGTAATCGTCGGCAAGCCCGTCGGCCACTGCGGCGGAGTCACCCGTACTGATGGCCTCAAAGTACCGCGTGACGCGCGCCGACACTTGCGCGATCGACAGATCCGGGCCATCGATGCCGACACCTTGTGGGGCAGATGAGGTGCATGCCGCCGCCCCCGCGCCACAAACGCTAATGGCGAGTAGGCACGTGGCACGACGGATGTGTACGCGGCGGCGAGAACAGGGCATACGTTCAGTTCCCCTTTTTCAGTCTGGCTACCGATTTGCGTTTCTGCAGCGCGGCCGTCCGCAGCACGTGCGGGTGCGCTGGCTTATCGGCCGAAAATTACGTCGACGCCGTTCAGGACTTGGGTCAGCTGTCGTGGAGCGAGCTTGCCGACGCGTTCCGTGAAGCATTCGCGATCCAGCGAGACGATCTGGGAGCCGTTGGCCACCGAGTCCTTGGGCAAGCCAGTTGCCTTTGCGGTGAGCACAGTATTACCAGGAGCGTCGGCCCAGTTGAGGTTGCTCGTCAGGGGTACGCTCACCACGGTTGCAATGCGACTACGGTTTAGGGAGTTCCCCTGGACAATGACAACGGGCCGTCGGACTCCAGGACCCGAGCCGGCCGGCTCGGGTAGATCGGCCCACCACACTTCGCCTTGAGCAATGTCTACCACTCCGACCGCTCGAAGACGCGATGCCCAGCGCGCGCGAGAAACGGATCGGGCGGAGCGACACCAATCTCGTCGATCGCGCGATTCATTGCGGCGGTGACCTCATCCGGTGAATGCCGAACCAGATACTCAGCCAGCGCATCGGCGTAGAGTTGACTGCGCGACTTTCGAGCGCGTTTGGCGAGTCGCTCAGCGGCCAGGAACACCGCGTCGGGGAGTGTAATAGCTGTTTTCATACCATGAGTATGACCGCGTGGTGATGCTCCAGCAACCTCGCCTAATGCAGTCCAGCGAACAACCGAAATTCTGCGGCGGGGCCCGTCGAGGCAGAGGGCCTCGACGGCATCACGCGCGGGTGAGACGGCGAGTTGTGTTCAGGGCCTTTGAGTCGGAGCATTCTGCCTCCAAGCGCTTCGAAGGAGTCGGCGCGCCCTGACTACTGCGAACGTGCCCAAGCAAATGCCACGATGGCGGCGCCAAGGCACATGCCTGTGCCGATGAGATGCACGACATCAACCGCCCGAATGGTGGCGAGCGTGGGGCGAGCGAGCATGCTGAACAGGCTCAGGAGTCCGAACGTGGCGAGAACGGAGGCGACTCGAAGCGATTCGCGGCGTGAGCTCATGGATTATCACCTCGTACGCGTTGTGGACGATGCGTCGGAAGGTTGTGCGGTGCCCAGCGGGCCCGCAAAAGATGCGGACCGAGGCTCGGCGGCGCAAGCCGACCGGCCGTCGCTGATACGCGGTCTAGCCCGCCTGTAGTGCCGCGACCAGCCGGTCGAGCTCCGCAGGTGTCGTGTAGACATTGGGGGTGATGCGCAGCCCACTGATTTCCGGCGCGCGGTGGTTACCGGTCATGGACTGCGTCAGGATGTTGTGGCGCTCGCGAAGTCGCTCCTGCAGACCATCAGGATCCACGCCAGGCAGTGCGACGGTGGTGATACCAATGCTCATGGCCGACTCCGCGACGGTGTAGAAGCGCGCGTTGGGCAGGGCGACCGTGACACGCTGCCGCAAATGCGAGCTGAGGTATCGCAAGCGCGCCGCCTTGCGGGCTGGGCCGAGTGAACGGTGGACCGCGAGGGCGGGCAAGGCGGCGGGTGCCAAGTATGCCGGTGCCGTCCCGATCCACTCGAAGCGTCCCATCCCCGTCACGTCCGGTGGCGGCGGCACAAGAGGCCAGATTTTCGCGACGTGCGCAGGACGCATCCACAAGCCGCCCAAGCCCACCGGCGTGCCCAGCCATTTGTGCGCGCTGGCGCCATAGTAGTCACAATCCAGTGCAGACACTGGGTCGTCCTGCAGTCCGAGCGACTGCGCACCATCAACAACCACCTCGGCGCCGACTCGGTGCGCGGCGGCGGCAATACGCTGTACGGGAAGCAACTGCCCGGTGAGGTTACTCGGATGCGTGACCAGCACGAGACGTGTCCGCGGGCCGATCACGGCCTCGTAGAGCTCGGCAAGCGCCTCGAGTGATGGTGCGGGGAGCGGTGGGGTGATCATGCGCAGCACGACACCGTCGCGTGCTCGCCGTTGCTCCAGTGCATCTAGCGTCGCGTAGTAGTCGTGTGCGGAGCAGACGATTTCGTCGCCAGCGTTGAGCGGAAGCCCAAGCAGCACGGTGTTCAACGCTTCGGTGGCATTGCGGACCAATGCGATCTCCGCAGCAGGCACGCCCATCGCCTCGGCGAGGGCTGCGCGTACTCCCGTGCTGCTGCTCCCGAAGGTCAAACGGGCCAGCTCTTCCCCCGGCAACGCCTCGAGCTGCCGTGCACCTCGGACCAGTTCCTCTACCGCGGCACGCGTCGTCGGGTTGGTCCAGCCGTGATCGAGATTGACGACATCCGGATTCAACGTGTACGCGCTGCGTACCCGAGCCCAGAACTTCTCATCGTCCGCCATCAGGTGAGGGGCAGCCGCGTCACCACGTTCCGTGAGCTCGTGCCCGATCCGAGTGCCCAACGCGCCGGTCACACGCAGTTGATCCGCGAACGCAACAGCCGGAGAGATGGCGAGCGCTCCCAGCGTGCCCGACATGCGTGCAGCGAATTGGCGTCGGTTGATCATGTTGCGCTCCCAAGTAGGTAGATCGTCGGCGCGCCACAATCGCCGTGACCAACACTCGCATAGCCGGGTCCTTCGCCCCTCACCTGAATCGGGGTCCGCCGCCAACATTCAGAGTACCATCCCAATGTACGCCCGGAACCGTTCCGCGAAACCATGACCAGCGCGAGTTCGGCCGCCCTGTCTACGAGCCCACAGGCTGAAAGCCTGGGCTCGGACCACCCCTGGGCTCGGGCGTAGGCGCGGCACCCACGACTATGACTTGTGCGAGTCGGCCCGCCCTGTCACCCCGAGTCGCCGCCCTGAGCGAGCGCAGCGAGTCGAAGGGGCAACGAGGGGGCTGCGCCCGACTTCGGTACCATTCCCTCGGCTCCGCCGCCTCACTCTGTTCGGCGTGACAGGCGCCACGCTCTCTACGAGCCCACAGGCTGAAAGCCTGGGCTCGGCACAGATGGCGGGTAAACCCGCCTTGTTCATGTTGTCACACCGAGGAAAGCGAGGGCCGGTTAGACCCCAATGATTTCGTTGAGGCCTTCGACCACGACCGCCAGTTCCTCGACCGATAGCTTCGCGAGCCGCTTCCCGATCCGATCCACCGACAACGTACGAATTTGGCTGATCTTCACCCATGACTGCTTCGACAGCCTGGACGAGGTGAGCTCAAGCGTGAGCGGAAACCCGGCGCGTTGGGGCTGACTCGTGAGCGCCATCGCGATCACTGTACCCGATCGCTCATTGAAGACGTCCTGACTCAGAATGAGCACGGGCCGCTGGCCGGCCTGTTCCCTGCCACGGGTCGGATCCAGATCCGCCCACCGAACCTCACCCCTCAGTATGCGGGCCATGTCGACACATCCTCACCGAGCCCTTCGTCAGCAAGCGCCTGTTCGGCGGCCGGGTCGAGCTTGGCGCACTCGGCGGCAAGTCGGCGATGCTCCAACCGGTCGAGCTTCTCCATGACGGCGGCTTCAATCGCTTGGCTGCGATTCGGAAACAGTCCGCCGTCGACGATGCGGTCGAGCCGGTGCAGTACTGGGCCGTCCAGAGTGACGGCAATCTTGGCTTTGGCCATGGGGCCCTCCTTGGTATGACGATACATCATACCGCATCGGTCAGCAAGCCACCCGAACGCAGCCAGGCTCCAGATTGCGCAGCGCCCCGCCAGACCCCGAGCGGGGCTCGCTTGGGCCTCTGCACGTAACCTCGCTCGATATCAGTCCACACGCATCCGCTGAATCATGCCGTGCTCGATGTGCGAGCGCCCGTCCTTGGCCGTGGCCATGCAGAGCAGGAGGTAGTCCCCGCGTGTCAGCGTCATCGTGACGAACACATCCATGCCCGGGTGGATCGCGGCGATGCCCCCGACCAGCGCTCCGAGATTCTCGAATGGCACAGGCGGTGTGGAGTCCTGTCCGGTGCGACGCGCCGCCTCCGGATTCATCGTCCTGCTCACATCCTCGAGCGTGACGCCCTCGGCAAGCTTCATCACGACCATGTCATGACCTTCCGCACCGCCATTGTTGACGCGGATCGTGTGCACACCGGCCGTCATCGGGCTGTCCACTGCGAACCCGAAGTCCAGCAACCGGATCGTCGCCGTGGCGGCTGGAGCGTTCGCACTCGGTGAGGCATCGCCGTCCGAGGGCCGGACGACGACTGTTTTGAACTCGCCTTTCTCGAAGTGCGGATGCCCTGCGCTATCCTCGACCGGGCAGAGCAGGACATAGGTGCCCGGCTCCATGTACTGGGTGATTGCCGCCGAGCCGCCGGGTACGGCGCCTCCCGGTCCGCCGAACCGCGTCAACCATTCTGGGCGCGGTGTGGACGTACGGATGGCCGTGGCGTACCCGCTGACGAGGTCCGTCGCGGTCCTGCCTGGGGGAAGCTGCACCAGGTGGGCGTAGTGGATCTCCTCACCGTTGTTGGCAAACTCGAAGGTGGTCCAGCCCGCGCTGATGGTGTCGGGGGCCTCGAACGCGAAGTTCGCACTGGCGAGCGCAACGTGGTTCGCGGCGGCGGGTGTCGCCTCCGGAATCGACTCGTCCGACTCCGCCGCACAACCTAGCGTTACGAGTGCGACCGCAATGCTCAACGTTCGGTGCGTGCCATTCATGAGTCCCGCCTTGGTGGATGGTGGTGACTTCCCCAGATCGAGGACACGACTGGTGGTCGAGCGGCGTGCGCTTCTGAGCCGGGGCCGGAGCCGAGTGAGGCCGCCGCGTGTCCGACAAATCTACGTCCGGTGGCCGCGGCAGTGTGGCTTCGTCCGCCGCAGGCGCGGGTTGGCGGCTGCCCGACGATTGCGGCCGGGCCACGTCGTCCATCAATTTGAACGTGCCACCGTCCGCCCACGGCCATGAGTTCTGTCTCGGTCAGCTGGTGCCCATCGACGGGTGGCGTCCGATCGGCTTGATCCGCCAGGAAGAGTTCTTCGACTTCACCTGAGGCCACTTGCGCGTGACCAGCGTCGCCGCCCGACCGACAGGCCGCAAGACCTGAAAGCAACAGTGTTGCACGCATGAAACCCGGTATTCGGTCAGCGTTCACGGGACCGCTGGCAGGAACCATGGATGTGAAGTACCGAAGTCCAGCGGAGAGGGCGGGTGCCGCCGTGGGGTCTGCAGACCTGCCGGTCGGACCAGGATCCTGCGATACTCTACCGTGACCGGTTCTCGAGGGGCACGTCAATTGACCTGAGCGCCATCGATCGGAGCCGGGCACACTGTTGTATGGTCAATCAACCCCTACACAGAAGGTGGGAGGCCCAATGTCAGGGACGTGGGCAAACCGAAAGGTGCTGGTGACCGGCGGAGCGTCCTTCATCGGATCGCATCTGGTTGACGCGCTGGTAGATCGGGGAGCCCGCGTGAGAGTGGTTGACAACTTGAGTACCGGCATGCTCGAGAACATCGAGGGCCATATTGCCACGGGCCGCATCGACTTCCGGGAGGAGAACCTCCTCGATCTGACCGTGGCACGACGCGCAGCCGAGGGGCAGGAGGCCGCGTTCCATCTCGCCGCGGACCATGGCGGCAGGGGCTATATCGCGACGCATCCGGTCGAATGCTCGACCAACCTGATTCTGGACGGGACGGTCTTTCGGGCCTGCCACCACCAAGGCGTGCAGCACATCGTGTTCGCGTCTTCCGGATGCGTCTACCCGACCTCGAAGCAGATGGATCCGACCGAAGAGCGCTATCTGTCGGAGGAGATGGTCGGGCCCCCCTTTGAAGCCGACGACCTCTACGGATGGTCCAAGTTGATGGGCGAAATGACTCTTATGGCCTATCACACACAGCACGGCGTGAAGACCGCGAGCTGTCGGCTCTTCACCGTCTACGGCCCGAGGTGTGGTGAGAGCCACGCGGTCATGGCCATGATCGGTCGCGCCTTCGTGCGCCAGGACCCTTTCGTGGTCTGGGGAGACGGCGAGCAGATCCGCAACTGGACGTATGTGGACGACATCGTGGAGGGCTTGATCCTCGCGGCGGAACGCATCACGGACGGTGCAGCAGTGAACCTGGGCACGACGGAGCGGATTCGCGTCCGGGATTGCGCGGAGGCCGTAATGCGATTGGCCGGCTACGAGGCGGAGATCGAACACCGCCTCGACATGCCGTCCGGCGTGTTGAACAGGGCTGCCGACGCGACACTGGCCGGAGCGCTCCTCGGCTGGATCCCGCAGGTGACGTTCGCGGAAGGCCTCAAGAAGACCTACGACTGGTATGTCGCCACAAAGGATCGTGAGGATGTGCGCCGTCTCGTGAACGACGAGGAGGCGCTCTTGACCCATCGCATCGGCAAGTCCGCCGGCCAGGAAGGGCGCACGTCCCCGGCCATGGCAATGCGAAAGCACACCACCTTCGATGGGGCATGAGGAACAGCATGGAGTCGACGCTGGTCATCGTGCTGGCAGAGACGCGGGCGTACGAATATACCTATGACCTACTTCGATCGAACCTCCTTGACGTGTACGGAGCCGACCTCTGCCTGTGCGTCGCCGACAATGCACGGGAGGACACGAACAACCCGTTCTACCGAGACGCGAAGTACATCTGGACCTACGACGAGCCGGAGGACTGGGGAGACGCCTTCGACCGCGCACAGCGCGCCGAGGGGCACTCCGACGACTGGAGGCAGTTGCTGAGCATCAAGGATCAGTGGCTGGGCGGTGTGCGGGGCGAGGGCGCTCACCCCGGTTCTGCAGGGATCCTCCTGTTCTTCCGGTGGTTCCTGAAAAGGTCCCTCCTCGAGCACGGCGTCCTCGACCACTACGACCGCTTCGTCGTGACGCGCTCGGACTTCGTGCACCCAGTTCCGCAGATCCCACTCGCCGTTTTGGATCCCGATTTCATCTGGGTTCCCGACGGGGAAGACTACGGGGGTATCACGGATCGACACGTGGTGGCGAGCAGACGCGACATCCTCGACGTGCTCTCGGTTACGGACGACGTGATTGCCGACCCGGCTGCCCTCCATGACGCGATGCAGGCACAGCACGCACCGCGGTGGAACCTCGAGCGCTACCTTGCGTTCTCGTACAAGCGTCTGGGACTGGCCGGGCGTGTGAGGCGGTACCCGTATGTCATGTACTCCGTCAGGTCGCCGGATGGGCACACACGCTGGGCGAAGGGGACGTTCTCGGGCCAGCACGGCTACTGCATCAAGTACCAGACTGAATACCGCGGCGCCCGCATTGCCCAGTGGATCATCGGCACCACGGAGGACTGGAGTCGCGGAGTACTCCTGATGCTGCGTGCGCTGATCGCCGCCGACCGGCGCATCAGCCGCCGCAGCCAATCGTCCCGGTTCTGGAAGGTGTGCTGGCCGCTCTGGGACCCATGGGTGCTGCGAGGACTGGCTCTGGGCACTGCGGCGTTCGCACGCTGCCGTCGCATCGTCGTGCGTGCTACCCCCCGTCAGACCCCGATCGCAAGCTGACCGTTGCTGGCGTCGATTTCCTCGCGGATCCGCGTGAACCACCAATCCTTGGTGCGCCGGCGCAGCTTGACATTGGCGCCTTGAAGACGATGCTGCGCCGCTCGCTGGCGACCACATCGAGCGTGTCGCGCAATTCCGTCACCTCATCCAAGCTGCGCCAGGAGTTCGCCCATCACCACGGCGTTCGCGGGTCGATCGCCGACCTCCTTGGCCATGAGCCGCATCACCAGCGCCGACAGCGGCAGGGGGATCTCTGG
>JBBRBV010000090.1:0-8748 GCA_038205545.1 Actinomycetales bacterium | reverse complement strand
TACTCAGACGCCTGCATCATCGATTCGAAGGTTCCGGTGTCGAGCCAGGCCGTGCCGCGATCAAGGACCTGCACGTGCAGGGATCCCTGCTCAAGGTAGCGCTCGTTGATCGTACTGATCTCCAGTTCCCCGCGTGCACTCGGCTCGATCGTCTTAGCGATTTCAACGACCGAGTTATCGTAGAAATACAGGCCGGGAACGGCGTAGTTGCTCTTGGGCTTCGACGGCTTTTCTTCAATGGAAATCGCGGTGCCGGTTTCGTCAAACTCCACGACGCCATACGACGTGGGGTTGCTCACGTGATAGGCGAAGATGCGTGCGCCCTCAATTTCGGCGTTGCCACGAAGGGATGCGCCGAGGCCAGCACCATGGAAGATATTGTCACCCAGCACAAGAGCAACGCTCTCGTCGCCAATGAACTCTTCACCGATGATGAAAGCCTGGGCCAGGCCGTCCGGGGAGGCCTGCACCGCGTACTCGATGCTAATCCCGAGGTCCGAGCCATCGCCGAGCAGCGCGCGGAACTGGTCGTTGTACTCCGGCGTCGTGATGATCAGGATCTCTTTGATGTCCGCCATCATGAGCGTCGACAAGGGGTAGTAGATCATCGGCTTGTCGTAAATGGGCATCAATTGCTTGGAGATGCCCTTGGTGATCGGCCACAAGCGCGTGCCTGAACCGCCGGCGAGAATGATTCCGCGCATAAGCGTTAGTTCCTGTCGTTGAGGGTGTCGTAGTAGGCGCGGGCCGCGGCCCACGTGGGGAGCAGGCCGCTGGCCGCAGCCTCGGCCAGGGTGGGCGCATCCGTGTCTTTGGGCGACAGCAACAACTCACCGGCTTCGGGCGGAAAAACCAGCCCCACCTCGGGGTCGAGAGGATTGATGCCGTGCTCCCGGCCAGGGCTGAACGTGCTGTTGACGAGATAGCTGACGGTGGCATTGTCGGTGAGTGCCACAAAGCAGTGCCCGAGGCCCTCGGCAATGTAGACGGCGCGACGGTCGGTGTCGTCGAGTAACACGCTGTCCCACTGGCCGTACGTCGGCGAGCCGACCCGAATGTCAATGATGTAGTCGAGAACGGCGCCGTGAACGGCCGTCACATATTTGGCCTGGCTGGGCGGAACATCCGCAAAGTGGATGCCGCGCACCGACCCGCGCTTCGACACTGATGTGTTCGCCTGGGCGAGGTCGAGTTTGTGCCCGACCTTTTCTTCGAGCTTGTCGAAGCGGTACCACTCAAGGAACACTCCTCGGTCGTCACCGAACTGCTTCGGCGTGATTTCATAGGAGTCTGGGATAGAGAGTTCGCGAATCTGCACGAGTGGCAGTCTACCAATTCGGGTCCGGTAGAATCGCGGAGGCCACCCAAGCGAACGGAACGGTTACTCCTATATGAAGATCCTCGTCACCGGCGGCGCCGGTTTCATCGGCTCCAACTTTGTACGACGCACGATTGAAGACAAGTACCCGGGCCTTGAAGGCGCCGAGGTTGTCGTGCTCGACGCATTGACCTACTCGGGCAATCTCGAAAACCTCGCCCCGATCGCCGATTCACCGCGCTACTCCTTTGTGCACGGCGACATTCGCGACGGCAAGCTGCTCGACACGCTCTTTCCCGGGCTCGACGCGGTGGTGCACTTCGCCGCCGAAAGCCACGTGGACCGTTCGGTGATGGACTCGACGATCTTCGTGGAGACCAACGTGCTCGGCACCCAGCAGCTGCTTGACGCGGCGCTTCGCCACAAACTGGCCCGCTTCGTGCACGTCTCTACCGACGAGGTTTACGGCTCGATCGCCGAAGGCTCGTGGAACGAGGAGCGGGCGCTCGAGCCCAACTCCCCCTACAGCGCCTCGAAGGCCGGCAGCGACCTGCTCGCCCGCAGCTACCACCGCACCCACGGCCTCAACGTGTCCATCACCCGCTGCAGCAACAACTACGGCCCGTACCACTTTCCCGAAAAGGTCATTCCGCTGTTCGTCAGCAACCTGATCGACGATCTGCACGTTCCCCTCTACGGCGAGGGCAACAACATTCGCGACTGGCTGCACGTGGACGACCACACTCGCGCCATCGCCATGGTGCTCATCGGCGGCCGCGCCGGCGAGATCTACAACATCGGTGGCGGCACCGAGCTCACCAACAAGGAGCTCACCCAACTGCTACTCGACGCGACCGGCAAGGACTGGTCCTACGTTGACCGCGTCGCCGATCGTCTCGGCCACGACCTTCGCTACTCGGTGGACATCAGCAAGATTCAGGCCGAGCTCGGCTACGCCCCCGAGGTTCCGTTCGAACAGGGCCTGGCCGATGTCGTGCAGTGGTACCGCGACAACCGCCAGTGGTGGGAACCGCTCAAGGCGCGAGCGGCGTTGATCTAGCATGACCCGCTACCTGATTACCGGCGCTACCGGCATGCTGGGGCTCGACCTGCAGGCGGCTCTGGCCGGCCGCGACGTGACGGCGCTCGGCCGCGCGGACCTCGACGTGACCGACCTCGACGCGGTCACGGCCGCAGTCGCGGGCCACGACGTGATCATCAACGCAGCGGCGTACACCAAGGTCGACGACGCCGAAACGAACGAGCACGAGGCCTACGCGGTGAACGCGGTGGGGCCGCGCAATCTGGCGGTGGCGGCATCCGCTCTGCACGCCAAGCTTGTGCAGATCTCGACGGACTACGTCTTTGACGGCAGCGCGACCACGCCCTACGCCGAGAACACGCCGCACAGCCCCATCTCGGCCTACGGCCGCACCAAGGCCGCCGGCGAAGACTTCGTGCTGGCGGAGAACGGCGCGCGCAGCTACATCGTGCGCACCGCCTGGCTCTATGGCAAGAACGGACCGAACTTCGCCAAGACCATGCTGAAGCTCGCTGCGGCACGCGACACCCTCAAGGTGGTCGATGATCAGGTCGGCCAGCCCACCTGGACGATGGATCTCGCCGCGCAGATCGTGCTGCTGCTGGACTCCGACGCGCCCGCGGGCATTTATCACGGCACCAACTCCGGCGTCGCCTCGAAGTTCGACCAGGCCCGCGATGTGTTCACCCTGGCCGGGCTCGACTCAGAGCGCGTACTGCCCACCGACAGCTCGGCCTTTGTGCTGCCCGCGCCACGACCGGCCTATTCGGTGCTCGGCCACGCCCACTGGGCGGATGCCGGTCTCGCGCCGATGCGCAGTTGGCAAGATGCCCAGGCTGCCGCCTTTGCCGCGGGGGTCTTCGAGTCAGCATGATCACTCTGCGGGTAGTTGTCGACCAGATGGTCGCCCCGGTTCCCGGCGGCGTTGGGCGTTACACCGAGGAACTCACCCGCGCGCTGATCGCGACCGCACCGGCCGAGTGTGACGTTGAAGGCATCGTCTCGTCGTCTCCATCGGCACAGTACGAACTGATTGAGGCCGCGCTGCCGGGACTTGCCAACCTGCACAAGACCACGCTGGCTCGCCGTGAACTGGCCGCGGCGTGGGCCCTCGGGGTGACCGCTGCGTCGGGTACCGGCCTGATCCACGCGCCGGGATTACTCGCCCCCCTTCGGCGCCACGATCGGTCGACGGACGGAACCCAGATCGCGGTAACCCTGCACGACGTGCTGGCCTGGACACATCCGTCGTCGCTCACCCCGGCAACTGTGGCCTGGACCAAGGCCATGCTCAAGCGCGCCCGCAAGCACGCCGACGCAATTGTGGTGCCGAGCCATGCCGTGGCAACGCAGCTGACCGAGATCATGGACCTGGGCGATCGCGTGCGCGTGATCGGCGGCGCCGTGGGTCGTCGGCTTGTGCTGCCCGCCCTTCCGCTCGTGGAGGAGCGACGGCAGGCGCTGGCACTGCCTTCGCAATACATCCTGACCTCCGGATCGCTCGACCCGCGCAAGGCCGTGGCGGCGCTGATCACAGCGCTCGGGCTGCCGGACGCGCCTGACCTGCCGTTGATTGTGCTGGGGCCGGACACCTGGGGCGAGCTCGACCTGGCCTCGGTCGCCGATGAAGCCGGGCTGGAGCCGGGGCGCGTGCGCGCGCTGTCCGGACTGAGCGACTCCGACCTGGCCGTGGTGATTGCCCGGGCGAGTGTGTTCGTGTATCCGAGCCTGGAAGAGGGCTTCGCGCTTCCGATCATTGAAGCATTTCATCTTGGCACACCGGTCGTTCATTCCGATGCCCCGGCTCTGCTCGAAGCCGCCGGTGATGCCGGCGTCGTGGTGGAGCGGTCGACCGGCAAGGACTACTCCGCGCGGCTCGTTGACGCGATGAACCGGGTGCTCGGCGACAGCGTGCTGCAGAGCCAAATGACCATCTTCGGTGGTGACCGGGCGCGTGCGTTCAGCTGGACAGATTCCGCTGAGCGGGTCTGGCAGCTGCACGCGGACCTGTAGCGCATGGCAAGCTTGATGGGCTTCGTGCGGGACCAGCGCATTCGCTTTCTCGCCGTCGGTGCCACGAACACGGTCGTCGGGTACCTGGTCTTCTCAGCATTCACACTGTGGGTTTTCGCGGATGTTTATCTCGGCTACCTGCTGAGCCTCGCCGTCTCGTACGTGGTCGGCATCACCCTCGCCTTCGTGCTCTACCGACGCTTCGTTTTTCCCGTGCACGGCCATCTGCTGCGCGACTTTGCCCGCTTCGTGAGCGTCTACCTGGTGGCCATCGGCATTAATGCCGCCGCGCTACCGCTGCTCGTTGAAGCCGCGCAAGTGCCGCCACTACTCGCCCAGCTGATTATCCTTGCGGCCACAACCCTGCTGAGCTTCTTCGGGCACAAGAAGTTCTCCTTTCGGCGAAGTAGCGCCGAGCGGGCCGTGCCGGCCTCGAACCTCGGCCCCTAAGTATCAGCGGCGGGCCCGGGAATCCAATCGTCTTCTTCGAGTGGATGTGCTCCCTCGTTCTCTCGGACCGGGGTGGGCCTGGGGTCGTTGTCGTCCAGGTGGTGTCTGCGGGCCGTGATGTGGTCTCGACAAGCTCGACCAACGGGGGCGGGCCGACCAAGGGGGGGGCGGGCCGACCAACGGGGGCGGGCCGACCAACGGGGAGGGCTGCTCGACCGGGTGGAGGCGGGGCGGGGCTACGGGGTTGGCGTGGCGGTGGGCGCGGGTGCGAGGGCGGCCGCGACCATGTCCTGGATGGCGGCGTAGTCGGGATCTTCAGGGTCCACGCCGTTGGCGGGAATCAACGGCACCGACACGACCGGCAGGTCTTTCGTCTTGCCGGCGAGGTTTACGAAATAGCCGAGCATGCCGCGGGGCACGTCGGTCTTCACCACCTGCTTGCCCGCCTGCGCCACCGACTGGAACTTCGTCAGCACGTTGGCCGGGTTGGCCTGCGCGAGCAGGGCCTCCTGCATCTGGGTCTGGCGCTGCATGCGGTCGTAGTCGCTCGTGCCGTGCCGGGAGCGGGCAAACCAGAGGGCGTGGTAACCGTCCATGTGCTGCATGCCCGGTTCGAACCAGAACAACACCGTGGTCCACGTGTCGTCGGTGTGCACCGGAACGCGATTGTGCACGTCGATATCGACGCCGCCGAGGGCGTCAATGAGGTCGGAGAAACCCTGCATGTCGATGAGCACGAAGTATTGGATGGTGAGCCCGGTGATGCCCTGCGCCGCCTCGAGGGTGGCCTGAATACCGGGGGAACTGCCCTCGGCCACCGCGTTGGGATAGTACTCCGGACGTTTTATCTCAGCCTCGGTGTAAATGGAGTTGAGCATGCAGGCCGACACGTCGCATCCGTCGATGGATCCGTAGCCCTCAGGGTAGAGAGCGCCGAGCGATGAGTCGGCCGAGAACGGTGCGTTCTCGAGGTTGCGCGGCAGGCTGATGGTCGTGGCCTGGCCCGTGGTGGCATCGATACTCACCACGGAGATACTGTCGGGCCGCAGTCCGTCACGGTCGGCTCCGGCGTCGCCGCCGAGCAGCAGAATGTTATAGCGGCCGTCGACCGGAGGTTCGCTCGGGCCGGCCACGAAAACGGAGGAGAGGAATCCGCTCGCCGAGGTGGCCACGAAGGCGCCATAACCGGCAGTACCGCAGACGATCACCATGAGCGCCGCCGAGAAAGCCGCAATGAGCGGTCGGGCGCCCGGAGCGGCGTGACCCAATTTGATCAGGCTCAGGGTATTGACGGTGAGCACGAGCCAGGTGACCGCATAGAAGGCGAGCACGGCGGCGGCGGCCCAGAGACCCACCGTGTTTGTGAATACGGTGAGCACAATCTGAGGCCAGAACAGATAGACAGCGCCGACGATAATCGCCAGGGTCACGAGGGTGAGGGTGGAACCGAGACCGAACCTGCCGAGCCGCCGGTTGCCGGCGAGCACTTGGGCCGAACCGGGAAGAACGAAATTGAGGACCACCAGCCACCACGCCCGCGTTGTCATGACGCGCGGCGAGCCCACATTCGGGTGTCGGATGGGCTCTACCGCCCGGCCGTGGCTTGTCACACTGCCCCAGTTCGTCGCACTCGTCATAATCGCGTCTGGAGGTCCCGGTTCTTCTGCTCGACCAGGTCTGCAAGCTGCACGGAATAGTCTTCGAGCTTCAGACGCAGCGCGTCGTCGCTCGTGGCGAGAATCTTGATCGCGATGAGTGCGGCATTCTTGGCCCCGCCAATCGAGACGGTGGCAACGGGCACCCCAGCGGGCATCTGCACGATCGACAGCAGGGAATCGAGGCCGTCGAGCAGTCCGAGCGGAACGGGCACTCCCACCACCGGCAGTGTGGTCATGGCGGCGAGCATGCCGGGCAGGTGCGCCGCTCCCCCGGCTCCGGCAATAATCACCTTGAGGCCGCGGCCCTGCGCGCTACGGCCGTAGTCGAGCATCTTCTCGGGGGTACGGTGCGCCGAGACGACCTGCACCTCGTGGGCCACGCCGAAGTCAGTGAGGGTCTGCGCCGCAGCGCTCATCACGGTGAAATCGGAGTCGCTGCCCATGACCAGGCCGACGAGCGGCGCGCTCGACGAAGTGGGCACGCTGATTGTCTCGGTGTTCACTGGCACGCAGTTGATCCTATTACTGATTTATTGGAGCCGTGTCTTGAAAGAGCTGCGCAGTGGCCCGCGCCTGGTAGACCACCTCGTCGAGATCGTCGCCTCCCACGGTCACGTGGCCCACTTTGCGGCCGGGCCGGCTCGCCTTGCCGTAGTTGTGCACTTTCACGAGCGGATGCTGCGCGAGCGCCGCCGAATAGCGGTCTTCCAGCGAGCCTGACGCCGGCCCGCCGAAGATGTTCACCATGACTGTCCACGGGTCCCGGGCGCCGGTCGCGCCGAGCGGCAGGTCGAGCACAGCGCGCAGGTGCTGTTCGAACTGGCTGGTCGTGGAACCGTCAATCGACCAGTGCCCACTGTTGTGCGGGCGCATCGCCAGCTCGTTAATGAGGAGGCGCTCATCCGTTGTTTGAAACAGCTCGACGGCGAGCACGCCGGTGACGCCGATGCCCTCGGCCACGGCCACGGCGATGTCGGTGGCGACATCGGCCAGACGCCCCGCCGAGCGGGGGGCGGGGGCAATGACCTCGGCGCAGACGCCGTCTTTCTGCACGGTCTCCACGACCGGCCAGACCGCGATGTCACCGCTCGGCCGGCGGGTTACCACCTGGGCCAGCTCACGACTGAAATGCACGAGTTCTTCGACCAGCAGGGCGCCACCGTTGCCGTCTTCGGCGAGCGCCAGAAACCAGTCATCGACGTCGTGTTCGTGGCCGACCACCCGCACGCCCTTGCCGTCATAGCCGCCCCGGGCGGTCTTCACGACAGCGCGGCCGCCGTGCTCGCTGAGGAACTCGGCCAGCCCGGCCACGTCGGTGATGCGGGCCCAGTCCGGAACGGGCAGGCCCAGCTCGGTGAGCTTTTCGCGCATGAGCAGCTTGTCTTGCGCGTAGAGCAGGGCGTCGGGGCCGGGATGCACGGTGACGCCTGCGCGCACGAGCTCACGCAGGATCTCCTGCGGCACGTGTTCGTGGTCGAAGGTGACCACGTCGACTGTTTTTGCGAAGGCGAGCACGGTGGGCAGGTCGCGGTAGTCGCCGACGCTGACGGCGGCTAGCTCGGCGGACATGCCGTCGGCCTCGGCCAGAACTTTGAGCTCGATGCCGAGGTTCACCGCCGCGGGAATCATCATGCGGGCCAGCTGGCCTGCGCCAATCACACCGACGGTCAGCGCCATCTGTTCACCATTTTCTCTGCCATCATTCAGCTAAACGCCTCTGGATACTCAGCCCGGCATTTTCAACACGCCGTAGACTTCGAGACTTCACTACTTTACCTAAACGTCGGACGGACGCATGTCGATCAGCCTGAAGCAGCGCCTGCGCAGTTTTCTCAGTCAGGGTCTCAAGTTCGGCGCCGTCGGTGCGCTGGGCTTCGTCGTGGACTTCACCGTCTTCAACCTGCTGCGCACCACGGTGCTGGATTCGGCCGACGTGCACGCCGGCCCGATCTACGCCAAGGTCATCTCGACCGTACTGGCCATTCTGGTGAACTGGCTCGGTAACCGCTACTGGACGTTCAGCACAAATCGGCAGAGCCAGACCATGCGGGAGGGACTGGAGTTTCTCGCCGTGAGCCTCGTCGGCATGGGCATCGGCATCGCCTGCCTGTGGTTCAGCCACTACGTGCTCGGCTACACGAGCGTTCTCGCCGACAACATCTCGGGCAACGTCGTTGGCCTCCTGCTCGGCGCCGTCTTCCGTTTCACACTGTACCGCTACTGGGTATTCGCACCGAGCCGGAGCGGTGCGGCCGCGGGTTCTGGTG
>JBBRBV010000089.1:0-9515 GCA_038205545.1 Actinomycetales bacterium | reverse complement strand
CGAGGTTGAGCCGGCCGGTGACTTCTGGGAGGCCGAAGAAGACCACCAGGACTACCTTGAGAAGTCCCCAAACGGGTACACCTGCCACTTCGTGCGCCCCGGCTGGCGCTTGCCCAGCCGAGCGGATGCATCCGCTCGCTAGCTAAAGGGCCGCGCTCTGCGGGAGTCTTCGACCGACATGGCCCGGTAAATGGCCTCGAGGCAGCCTGTTTGAGCACATGCGGAACGGCGAAATCCGCGAGCAGCTCATCTGCCGCACGATTGGGTCCGATCAGACGGCTCGGCAGCGATTCCAGCCACTCGGTGGCGTGCGCATGGGCGCGCTCAAGAGCCGCACTGTAATCTTCGGGCCGCGCTGACATTGTCTCAGTGCAGGCAGCACGCCGCCGTGACGCTAGTGGTCGATTCAAGTATCAACCAGTGCCTCAACAGCGGATGCGTGCGGCCAGGTGCTCGGGGACGACAGATGATCGTCCGGTCGACGGCGCAACACTCTAAACTGAGCCGGTGCAAATATCCCTCTGGTTGACCCTCGTGGGGGCGGGCACCCTGATCAGTTTCACGCCCGGCGCGGGAGCGATCAACACCATGAGCAATTCGCTCAACGCCGGCTTCCGCCGTTCGATTTGGGGCATCCTCGGTCAGCAGCTCGCGCTGCTCGTGCACATCGTTGTTGTGGCGCTCGGTGTCGGTCTGCTTGTGGCCAGCTCGCCGGTGGCCTTCAACGTGATTCGCTTTTCGGGCGCCGCCTACCTGGTCTATCTGGGCATCCGTCAATTTCTCGCCCGGCCCGCCCTGGATGATGCGAGCGTTCATGCGCTACGCACCGAACCCCGTTGGTCGATGTTTCGGCGCGGCCTGTGGGTGAATCTCCTCAACCCCAAAGCGATCGTGTTTTTCTTCGCGTTCCTGCCCCAGTTCATCCGGGTCGACCAGCCGATGCTGCCGCAGTACGTCATCGCCGCCATGACCTTCGTGGTGATCGACATTCTGGTGATGTGGTTCTTCTTCGCCGGAACGGCGCAGTCGTTCCAACGCTTCACCCGCAACCCGCGCGGGCAACGCGTTGTGAACCGCGTCTTCGGCGTGCTCTTCGTTGGGGTCGGCGTGCTACTCGCGGTCATCCACTAGGTCCTCGGGCACACGCCCGCTTTATCGAGTCGTCGCGGCGCGCGTTAGAGCTCGCGGCACGCGATAGACCACGTGCCCCCGTCTTGAACACGTGCCGCGACTCCGCATGGCGCCGTTCAGGCCTCCGCGGCTTCAGCCCGCAGCGGTAGCCGCCGCACGCTCTCGAACTGCCGCATTCCCCCATCGATCGGGTCGGTGAAGCATACGGTGCTGGCCAGAAGCTGCAGGGGCCGCTCGAAATCGTGTACCGGAACGTCGACTATGTCGGGGTACAGCGGGTCATTATCGATGGGTATGCCGAGGCCGAGCAGGTGCATGCGCAACTGGTGGGTACGCCCGGTGCGCGGCGACAGCCGGTAGAGGCCCCGGTCGCCCAGCTCGGCTTCACATTCGACAAGCGTCTCGGCGTTTGCCAGCGCGGCGGGCACGACTTCGGCCTGCCACTGGCCGCGACGCATGGCGAGGTGATTGCGCACGGTGATGGGCAGGTCGAGGCCGGGGCATAGCGGCGCCAGCGCCCGGTAGGTCTTATCGATTTCGCCGCGTTGAAACATGGACTGGTACGCTCCGCGCCAGCGTCGTTCGGTAGCGAGAATCAGCAGCCCACTGGTGACACGGTCGAGCCGGTGCAGCGGCGAGAGTTCGGGCAGCGCCAGCTCGGCGCGCAGGCGCACCACGACACTCTGCACGACGTGTCGGCCACGCGGAATCGTCGACAAGAATGGCGGCTTGTCGATCACGATGATGCGCTCGTCGCGGTAAATGATGTGGATGGGCCCCGGTACGACGACCTCGTCGATGAGGTCGCGGTGAAACCAGACGAAGGTGTGCGGCCGGTACGGGTCGCGGTCAGCCACCGGTGTGCCGGTCTGGTAGACGAAACGCCCGTCTTCGAGAAACCCGGCGACATCCACAAACTCCGACAGTCGTTCGTCGAGCCAGGCAGCCATAGTCGGCCAGGGATGCGTGTGCGCGCGCTCGGGCGTACACACCCATGCAGCATCCAGCCCGTGTCGCTGGACAAGTGGGGAACGCGGAGGCATCCCTCGATGGTACGTGGCGTGGCCGACAGCCCCTCTACCCGTTGCCTGCCAGGTTGACCAGAGTTGAGACGGGATCAGGCCTAGCGCGCGGGTATCACTTGCAGGTATCACGCGCAGGTATCAATGGGGATATGGGACCCGATGAGATCACGGTCGCACGGCCACCATTCCGCTACGCCCTCTGCCCAGCCGCGTTCGCATAAGCGGATCCGCCTTCTTCGTCTGAATCTGGGCTGAGCACCGCGATTCTTGTATACCCACTGGGGTATCCGCTACAATTGGATTATGAGTACTCGAGAGATCACCCACGACAACTTGAACGACACCATTGCGAGCAACGACATCGTTGTGCTCGATTTCTGGGCCGCCTGGTGCGGACCGTGCCGCGCATTTGCGCCAGTGTTCGAGCAATCCTCCGAGACTAACCCCGATGTGGTCTTCGGTAAGGTCGACACCGAAGCGCAGCAAGACTTGGCGGCGGGCTTTCGCATTACGTCGATCCCCACCCTCCTGGCTTTCCGCGCCGGCATCCTCGTTTTCGCCCAGCCCGGCGCCCTGAACGCGGGGCAGCTCACGACCGTGATCGACGGTGTGAAAGGCCTCGATATGGACGACGTTCGCGCGCAGCTGGCCGCCCAGCAGAGCGAAGCGACCGCGGATCAATGACCGACTCCGACCAATCCGGACGACGCAGTCTCAGAGTGAATGTCTGAGGCTGCACCGGGCAAAGGCGGCGCCCACTGCGCCGTCACTCCCGGCGCCCGCGTCACCCGCGCAGTCGCGAGCATCGCCGTGGGTACCTTCGCTGTCATCAATGGGGATAACCCCTGGTGCGCTATTCCCGCCGGGGTGTGCGCCACATTTCTCATGATCGGCGCGCTTACCGGCTGGTGCCCCACCAGTCTGCTGTCGAGCACTCGCAAGGTGAACACCGCTCCCAACACCCTGGGCTACGCCGAGGCTCGTCAGAGCATCAAGCTCTGACGAGCCCGCGACGTTACAGCGGCCTCTTCAGGCCGCCAGGTCGCTCACCTGGATCAGCTCTTGCGGCCTGAGATAGAGCGGAAGAGCCAGGCAATCACAGCGATGATCAAGAGTACAGCGCCAACCCAGAGCAGAAACTGGAAGGCCTGAACGAAACCACCGATAACCAGCAAGATTATGGCGACGATGGCGACGATGACGAAAATATTCAATTGGTGCTCCCTTAGCGGTATGAAAGAAACGACGATGCTACCGGGGTCTGGGGCAACAAATGCTTCGTCTGAGATTTAGTCAGAGAACGATCTCAATGTCAAAACGCACTGGCGTGAGCTCGCGGCAACTAGGCATCCTGCGTCGGCGACGGCGTTGGCGTGACTTCGAGCCGGGGGCGGAGGGCTGCAAGAACACGGGCGACGTCCATCGCGATCGCGGCTGCGGCACCCATGGACGTTGCCGGAGCGGCGTCCCTCCGTTGGTTCAGCTCCGTCATCAGGGACGCCAGTGCCTCCGCAGCAGCGGAATACGCCGTCAGATCCTTGTCTCCCGAATCCCAATCACGAAGCGCCACTGCGACCGCCGCAAGAGCCACGCTCACCGACGGGCGCAACTCCTCTCTCAGCTCGACGGGGATCGGAGTACCCCACACCGCTCCGGCAAGGACATCTGTGAGATCCCGCACATGAAAGGCGGCGGCTTCCAGGGCAGCAAGGTCTTCGCGATCAGCGCTCAGGTCGCGGCGGTACATTCGCGCCCGCGGATTGATTTTGCGGCTGTCCTCGGCCTGGTGCAATGCAGCCCGCAGATCTCCGGAAAGACCGATGAGCGCGTTATTGCGGGATGCCCAGCCGTCGCGTTCCGGCGGCCAGCTGTCCGCTAGGGCTTCGGCGACCTCGGACAAATGGTCGGCCAGAACGAGGCGATAGTTCGAGAGCTGCTGGCCGACGGCGTTAAGGTTCAGCGACGGAAAGACAAGTAGGTTGACCAGGAGTCCGATCACGATGCCGAGGCTGATTTGCACGGCGTATCCGATGGAATAGGAGTCGGCGTCGGGGCCGCCCACGATGAGCACGAACAAAACCGTGACCGGGATGTATTCGCGGTTACTGCCGAGCCACCCGGTGGCAGCGACCAGCGCGCCGACGCCGACGGCGAGCGAAAGGGTCAGCACGTTGGGCTGGGCGAGGATGAGCACTGCCGCAGCGAGCACAATGCCCACTGCAAGACTCCCCAGGGTTTGCAAGGCATTTCGCACCGAACCCATGAGCGTGGGGTACATGCTCACGAGGACGCCAAGCGGCGCATAGTAGGGGTAATTATCGGCTACCCCGGGCAAGTACGGTGCGATAGACCACGCGATCGCGACCGCGACGGCGGCTTTGGCTGCCTGCAGCATGAGCGATCCGGTTATTTGCGATTTCAACCGCCAGGCCGCATTTTTCACGGGTTCCAGCTTGATGCTTCTCATTGGTGTTCCATTCGATGCCAGCGCCTTCGGGACACTCGCTGCTTCGTTACCATACTGTAATAAATGTGGAATCCCCAGCCATCGTCGACGTCCGCGCCGCCTCCGACTACGGCGTGCCGTTCTAAGGGGTGTCTGACGTCCCTTTCTCATCGTGCCGCGGGAGCAACCGAGGCAAGACGTCGGACAAGGTCACAACGCCGCGGAAACGACTGTCGTCGACGACGATCGCGAGCTGCTGACTCGTTTCTCGCATTCGAGCGAGAGTCTCATAGACCGGGGTAACTCCCGCGAGCACGAGCGCTGGCCGCGCGAGCGGAGCGGCCGGGGCGTCAAGAGCTTCCAGCAGAGTGTCACGCACGTGAATCACTCGCGGAACGCCGACCGTGGGTTCGCCGATAAGGATGCGCATATGGCCGGACTGCGCCGCCGCGCGCTGCACGTCGGCGACCGTCGCTCCGTGCGACACCACGGTGGGAGTAGCGCTCACATTGATCAATTCATCCAGCCGCAGCGTTTCAAGTTCGATCGCGCCTTCGAGCTGAGTGCGGAAGGACGCGTCGAGCGTGCCCTTGCTGGCCGATAGACCGACCAGATGACGGATGGTTTCAGCGTTCTGGCCACCCACGGCAGCACTTTCCACTGGAACCACCCCCGATGCGCGCACGAGTCTGTTAGCGATGCTGTTCACCCACTTCAACAGTGGTCGGAATGGCCAGACGAAGACGCGGGACGGGATGCCGATGACCTTCGCCGCAGTCTCCGGATGCGCTATCGCCCAGGATTTTGGGGCCATCTCACCGACCACCAGATGCAGGAACGTCACCAAGAGCAGCGACAGGGCAAAGGCAAGGGCGCCTGCCCCCCATTCCGGGAAGCCGAGCCCTAAGAAGATCGGCCCGAGCCAACCGTCCAGGGCCGGCTTCGTCACCGCACCGAGAGCGAAGGTACACACGGTGATACCGAGTTGCGCTCCCGCGAGCATCAGCGTGAGCTCATTGACTCCGCGGAGCGCAGCCCGGGCGGATCGGTTCGTGGCAGCGGTCGCCTCCAAGCGGTGGCGGCGAGCGCCGAGCAAGGCGAACTCGATAATGACGAAGAATGCGCTGAGCGCGATGAGTGCGACGGTAACGATAACAACGAGGAGGGAGCTGGTCATCGCGCTGCCCCTGTCGAACCAGCCGGATCGGAATCCAGCCCCGGTGACGCGGGCTCAGAGAGATCTGCCCCCAGGTGCTGCACGAGTGTCACGTGCAGCAGGCTCGGAACGTGGCGCTCGATCCGGAGCACTTCGATGTCGAGCCACCGGTGCACTTCCTCGTCGCGCACGAGATCAGCGGGATCGTCCGGAAGGGCGATGAGCACTTTCTCGCCCACTACGGGCAGTCCTCCTCGCGCGGCAATCACGAGTCCTGCGACCGTTTCAAAATCGCCGTCAGGCAACTCGTAACCGAGCGCGCGGTGCATCTCGTCGACATGGACGTCGCCGCCCATGTGCCATTCCAGATCACCATCGCGTTCGACCGTGGGGGCCGCGGCCTCGTCGTGCTCGTCAGTGATTTCGCCGACGATTTCTTCAGCGAGGTCTTCCAGCGTCAGCACACCCGCGAATCCGCCGTACTCGTCGATGGCGCAGGCGAGCTCGTTGCGGGTTCGGGAGAGCTCTGCGAGCGCCTCGGGGAGCTTCATGAGTGTCGACAGCACGAGCGCAGGGCGCATGACCTTGGTGACCGGAGACTCGGCTGGCAGCAGAGTGCCGAGCACATCAGCGAGTTGCACGACGCCGAGTGGCTGGCTCTCGTCGTCAACGACGGGGTAGCGGGTATGGGCTCGCGCCATCATGGTGCGCACGTCGCCGATCGTCGTTTCCGGGCGAACCGTAGCAACGAGCGACCGAGGAATCATTGCATGCTCCACGGCCTGAGCCGGAAACTCCAGGATACGATCGAGCATCAGCGAGAGTTCGGTGGGCAGGTCGCCACTGTTGCGTGAGTCCGAGACGATGCGCTCGAGGTCTTGCGCGGTCGCGCTTGAGTCGACATCGTGAACGGGCTCGATGCGCAACAGGCGAAGCAGGGCGTTCGCCGCGACGTCGAACACGGCAATGAGCCAGCCGAAGGCTGCGAGGTAGAGTCTGGTCGATCGGGCGAGGGCGCGGGCGAGCGGCTCCGGGTTCGCGATCGCAAGGTTCTTCGGGTAGAGCTCGCCGAAGATCATCTGCACCACGGTTGCGATCACGAGGGCCAACACCGTACCGAGTGTGATGCTGACACCCACAGGGATACCGACTCCTCCGAGCAGAGTTCCGAGCGCGGCGCCAATGAGCGGCTCCGCCGCGAAACCCACGAGCAAGCCGGTGACTGTAATGCCCAGTTGCGCGCCGGAAAGCATGAACGAAGTGCGCTTGGTCACGGAGAGGGCGCGCACTGCCGCGACATCGCCGGCGGCCGCCTGGGCGCCAAGCCGATTGCGGTCGACCGACATGTAGGCGAATTCCTGGGCGACGAAGTAGCCGTTCGCAGCAATGATCGCGAGAATAATGACGATACCGATGAGAAGAAGACCGATGGCCTCGATCATGCCGCCGTCACCCCGGTCACCAGCGGAGTCAAGCGCCAGGTTCTCAGCAAACGGAGGTCGTGTGGGTCGTGGGCCTCAACGGCCACGGCTCGGTGATCCACGGTCGGGGTCAGCGCCTCTCGGTTATCTCATCTTAAGTTAAGTCCTGATCCTACAAGACTGAACCGGCGAGAAGCAGAGTTGTGCACACGACTTGGGCGCGCGACCAGGCGCATCCGTTTCGGGGCGAAAGCCCTCACTCAGGTCTGATGGGGCGCTCGCTCAGAGCGTTGTCGGAGGCAGATTGCTACTCTGACCCAATGAAGAACTTTGACTCAGTGGTTATCGGTGCGGGCGTCTCCGGGCTCACCGCCGCGCGGCTGCTGGTGCAGGCCGGGCAGCGCGTCGTTGTGCTTGAGGCGCGCGATCGCATCGGCGGGCGCACCTGCACCGAACGCTCTGACGGTTATACCAGCGACCGTGGCGCCTCATGGATCCACGGCATCGACGACAATCCACTGGCCGATGTGGTGCGAGACTTTGGCCTGCGCACGGTTGAGTTTAGCGTTGGGAGTTACCAGCCAGATGGACGCCCCATCGCGTACTACACGCCGACCGGCCAGCGGATGACCGACGGCGCGATCCAAGCGTTCGCCGATGATGTTCGCGATTTCGGCACACACCTGGCCGACACGATCGAAACGTCCATACTCGGGAGTTCGTACGAGGAAGCCATCGATTCGACCGCCGCTACGTTATGCTGGAATGCTGACCGCGCCGAACGCGTACGGGAGTTTCTGCTGCACCGCTCGGAAGAACAGTACGGGGTTTCGGCCGGGGGCTTGGATGCGCATGGCCTCGACGACGACTCCGTCGATGGTGACGAGGTCGTTTTCCCCGATGGTTTCGACCAGCTTGCTTGGAACCTCGCCACGGGGCTCGACGTCAGGTTGGAGCACGTCGTCACCCGTGTCGACTGGTCGGGCGACGGAGTCACGGTCACCTCCAGCCGGGGTGCGTTCACCGCGGCGCAGGTCGTCGTCACCGTGCCGATCGGTGTCCTGAAGGCCGGCGACCTTGACTTTGATCCCGCTCTTCCCGGTTGGCTCTCCAGTGCCATCTCCGGTTTTGAGATGAACAACTTCGAGAAGGTGTTTCTGCGTTTCCCCACCAAGTTCTGGGACGACGATAGCTACGCGATTCGCCAGCAGGGCGTAGCTGGCCAATGGTGGCACTCCTGGTATGACCTGACCGACCTGCACGGGGTACCGACGCTGCTCACCTTCGCGGCGGGGCCGAGCGCCGTTCAGGTGCGCGGGTGGAATGACGATCGGATTGCCGACTCGGTGCTGGAGGCCCTCCGCGGTCTCTACGGCCAGCGGGTGGAGCGCCCGGTGCACGTACTGATCACCCGTTGGCAGGACGATCCCTACTCCCGTGGCTCCTACGCCTACATGTTGCCCGGATCGACCCCCGAGGATCACGACATGTTGGCCACCCCGGTCGACGGTGTGCTGCACTTTGCGGGCGAGGCGACGTGGAGCGAAGATCCCGCCACCGTGACGGCTGCGCTGCGCTCGGGGCACCGGGCCGCTCAGAATATTCTCGGCCGGGAACTTTCGTTTGCCGAGCTGGCGCATCCGCTGTGATGTGTTTCTGACCGGCGCAGAGCGGTGAGTCACGCATACGTGTTCTGCTTCGGGTAGTTCAAGGCGAGCGCTGCGGGTCGATCGGAACATTTGCTGCACCGAGTTGCTTCTCCTATCGACGAGCACTATTCGCAAAGAAAGGCGGGCCCCGCGTGCTGTCTGCACGCGGCGCCCGCCAATTCCTGCGAGGGAAATCTTCAGTTGGTCTACCGGAACGGTTAGCCCTTGTGGATGGCGACCTTGACGTCGTCGGTGTAGAAGTTGCGAGCGAAGTCAATCTTGGTACTGGTCTGTGCGATCACGGCGCAGTTGTCGACCTTGGTGTCGCGGCCGAACTCGTTGTCCGTGATGACGGTGCCCTGGAGGGGGCCGTAGCTCTTCTCGGCGATGTTGACCGTGCAGGCTCCGTTGTTGGCGTAGTTGTTCGTGTAGACGAAGTTGGAGACTTTGCCGCGGTCCTGCGTGATTTGCACGGCGGCACTGTGCGAGTCCGTCAGGCGGTTACCGGTGACCGTAATGTTGTCACCCGACTGGATCTGGATGGAATCGTCGTGGCTGCCGGATCCGCCCTGGTTCGGGTCACTGGCGTAGTGCTTATGGTCGTGGATCCAGCTCTTCTGAATGAGCACGTTGCTGCCGGTAACGTGGATGCCGTCGATCACGTTGTTGATGTTCAGGCGGGTCGCG
>JBBRBV010000088.1:0-9551 GCA_038205545.1 Actinomycetales bacterium | reverse complement strand
CCTCTTCGCTTACCGCCTGGCCGTCGGCCTGCTCGGCGCGGTCATTGTGATGATTGGCGTTGTATTGATTCCCCTGCCGGGTCCGGGCTGGCTCATCGTCTTTCTGGGGATCGCCGTGCTCGGAACAGAGTTCGCCTCGGCGCGTCGGGTTGGCGCTTTCTTCAAGCGCATTGTCACGCGGGCCTGGGCCTGGTGGGGTGCCCGGCGAGACCGTAAGGTGACTAGCCCGATTTAAAAAGTCGGGCGCTCGGCGAGAGGCGCTGCGTGCTCGCTCAGCCGTTGGTGAGAAAGAGTGCGGTCAATAGTGCGATGTAGACGGCAACGAAGATCGCTGGCGTGACAAACCGTACGACGTTGACCCACGACGCCACGGCAACGATGCACTGGGCGATCGAACTGGGCGCCTCCAGGGCACGCAGGCCGGCGATCACAGCAAGACCCTCATTAGCAGCGCCAATTTGAATGAGGGCACCAAAGATTCCCGAAGCCAGGAGAATACCCGCCGCAGCGATACGCACGGACAGGTCAGCCGTGTCGAGTCCAAAAGCGAGAAGTCCCACAACGGCGGTCAGTAGGAAGGTCGGAGCCGCCTGAGAGGCAATAATGTGCCCGCGGGCTTTGACCCAGGCGTTGATGAGGTCGGCTTCAGTCATGACTGGCTCCATTCGTCGGGTGCCGCAGTGGCACATGGATCCATTCTGGTGGGTCGGACCGGTGGACCGGTCTCGTCGACGAGAAGCTGGAACTATTCACCGAATTGCTGAAGGAAACGCCGGTGACCTGGTCTGGTCAGACTCGGCCCGCGCTGCGGGTGGCCCCGCTCGTGCGCGAGCAACTGGGCTGAGCCTGTTCAGGGCGAAGGTGACCGGAGTTGTCGGCGGATGCCTGTAGCGTGTTCTCCAAACGTGATTCGGTCTTTCGTTTGCGCGCTGACGTGCTGCTCAACCCTGCACCTGACCGTGTCCCATCTTCATCCCCGAGGAGTCTCATGGAAACTTGGCCTGGAACCGCCTACCCTCTCGGCGCAACGTTCGACGGGAGCGGTACCAATTTCGCCCTGTTCAGCGAGGCCGCCCACCGTGTCGAGCTGTGTCTCATCGACGACGATGGCAGTGAGACTCGGGTAGAGGTACGCGAGTCATCCGCTTTTATCTGGCACTGCTATCTGCCGCTCGTACAGCCGGGACAGCGCTACGGGTATCGGGTCTACGGTGACTACAAGCCTGCGGCCGGTAGCCGCGCCAACCCGAATAAATTGCTGCTCGACCCCTACGCCAAGGCCACGACCGGGACTATCGACTGGGACCCCTCGCTGTTCTCCTACGATTTTGACGACCCGGATTCGCCCAATAATGAGGACTCCGCTTCACACATGATGCTCGGCGTCGTCGTAAACCCATTCTTCGATTGGACCGGTGACCGATCACTGCGCACGCCCTACAGCGAGTCGTTCATCTACGAGGCGCACGTCAAGGGCCTCACCAAGCTGCAAGAGGCGGTGCCGGAAAGCCAGCGCGGCACCTACGCGGGATTGGCGCATCCTTCGGTCATTGAGCACCTGCAGAAGCTCGGTGTGACCGCCATCGAGCTGATGCCGGTGCATCAGTTCGTCAATGACGGCACCCTCGTGGAACAGGGCCTCAACAACTATTGGGGTTACAACACCATCGGATTCTTCGCGCCGCACAACGCGTATTCCTCGACCGGCGACCTCGGCCAGCAGGTTCAGGAATTCAAGGGCATGGTGCGCAGCCTGCACGCCGCCGACATCGAAGTCATTCTCGACGTTGTCTACAACCACACCGCCGAGGGTAACCACATGGGGCCCACGCTGTCGTTCAAGGGCATCGACAACGAGGCCTACTACCGTCTGATGGACGATGACAAGCGGTATTACATGGACTACACGGGCACTGGCAACACCCTTAACGTGCGGCACCCGCACGTGCTGCAGCTCATCATGGACTCGCTGAGGTATTGGGTGACCGAAATGCACGTCGACGGCTTTCGATTTGATTTGGCCTCGGCTTTGGCGCGTGATCTCTACGAGGTCGATAAGCTGTCCACCTTTTTTGAGCTCGTGCAGCAAGACCCGATTGTGTCGCAGGTCAAACTCATTGCCGAGCCGTGGGATGTGGGTCCCGGCGGCTACCAGGTAGGAAATTTTCCCTCGCAATGGTCGGAGTGGAACGGCAAATACCGCGACACCGTGCGCGACTTCTGGCGCGGGGAGCCCTCAACTCTCGGCGAATTCGCCTCCCGCGTGGCCGGATCCGCCGACCTCTACGAACACTCCGGACGCTTCCCGATGGCGTCGATCAACTTCGTCACCGCGCATGACGGTTTCACCCTCGCCGACCTGGTCTCCTACAACGAAAAGCACAATGATGCCAACGGAGAGGACAACAACGACGGCGAGTCGCACAACCGGTCGTGGAACTCTGGCGCTGAAGGTCCCACCGACGACCCCGCGATTCGAGGGCTTCGCGCCCGGCAGGCACGCAATTTCATTGCAACGCTGCTGTTGTCGCAGGGCGTGCCGATGCTGTTGCACGGCGATGAAATGGGCCGCACCCAGCTCGGCAACAACAACACCTATGCTCAAGACTCCGAGCTGACCTGGGTGCACTGGGACGAAGCGGATGTGCCGCTCATCGAATTCACGGCGGCTGTCTCTCGCTTGCGCCGGGAACACCCGACGTTTCGGCGGAGTCGATTCTTTGACGGTCGCCCCAGCACACGGGAGGCGGGCGAGTCATTGCCCGACATCGTCTGGCTCAATACCGATGGTGAGCCGATGGCATCCGCAGAGTGGGATGAAGACCTTGCCCGCACCATTGCCAAGTTTCTCAACGGAAACGGTATCCGTGAACGTGACAGTCGCGGTCAGGAGGTCACCGACGTGAACTTCCTGATCTTGTTCAATGCGGATGCCCATGATGTCGAGTTCGTCCTGCCACCGGACGAGTACGCCCCCGCTTGGGAGGTCGTCGTCGACACGGCCGGTGAGGGTGTGGACTCGATCGCGCATCCGGCCGGAGGTACCCAGACGGTGGCCGGCCGATCGCTCGTCGTGCTGCGCGCCTACAGCCCACCGGAAGAGGCGCCCGATCACTCGGTTGCTGCCTCGCTGGCCGGAGCGACCGGGCTCATCACCCAGCCGGTTCTCAGCTGAAGGTCGGCACGGTGACCGAGACAACACAATTCGCGGCGATGTCGCCCGTGTCCGTACCGCTCTCCACCTATCGCCTGCAGGTCACGGCGGGCTTCGACCTTGATGCCGCCGCATCCATCATCGACTACGTTCGTGATCTCGGTGCGGACTGGGTCTACCTGTCGCCGCTGTTGCACGCCGAAGCCGGCTCGGATCACGGATACGACGTGGTCGATCATTCTCTGGTCGACCCGGCGCGGGGCGGCGCGACCGGCCTTCGCCGGCTGTCTGCTGCGGCGCACCAGGCTGGTCGGGGCGTGCTCGTCGACATCGTGCCCAACCATGTGGGCGTCGCGACGCCGCGGCAGAACTCGTGGTGGTGGGACCTGCTGCAGTACGGCCAGCAGTCACGCTACGCCGAAGCATTTGACGTTGACTGGGCGTTTGGCAACGGCAGAATTCGCATTCCCGTGCTCGGTGACGACGCGCGCGGTGATCATACGCGCTGTGATGCCCGCCGCGAGGTGGATCGACTGGAGATCGTCGACGGCGAACTGCAGTACTTCGAGAACTGTTTTCCGATAGCGCCCGGCACCGCCGACGATGGGGCGAACCCGGCTGAGGTGCACGATCGGCAGCACTATGAACTTGTGAATTGGCGGAGGGCCGACGATGAGCTGAACTATCGCCGTTTCTTCGCGGTGAACAGCCTCGCCGGAATTCGCGTCGAGGTGCCGTGGGTATTCGAGGAGTCGCATCGCGAAATCGTTCGCTGGGTGCGCGAAGGCCTCGTGCAGGGGCTGCGGGTCGACCACCCCGACGGCCTCGCCGACCCGGCCGGCTACCTCGAGGCGCTGCGCCGTGCCACGAATGGCGTCTACGTTCTGGTCGAGAAGATTCTCGAGGGGCGTGAGCAACTGCCCACGAGCTGGGCAACGGCGGGAACAACCGGGTATGACGCCCTCGCTGATGTCGATCGCGTTCTCGTTGATCCGGCCGGTCAGAATCACCTCGACGCCCTGGAGTCGCGGCTTCATGGCGACGACATGGCAGTCTGGGGCGACCTGGTCGCTCGCAACAAGCGCGCGGTGGCCGACGGCATCCTGCGCTCCGAGGTGCTGCGCATCGCCCGCCTGGTGCCGAACGATGCGGCCAACGCGGAGGTCAGCGCCGATACGCCCGCCGATACGACTGCCGACGCCCTGGCTGAATTGCTGGCTTGGTTTCCGGTCTACCGCTCCTATTTGCCCCTGGGGATGGAGAACCTGCAGAAGGCGGCGCAGCTGTCGACCGCGCACCGCCCAGAGCTTGAGGAGGAGATTCAACGGTTGCTGCCGCTGCTGGGTGACCCGCAAAATGCGGCTGCTGTGCGGTTTCAACAGACCTCGGGCATGGTTATGGCCAAGGGAGTCGAGGATCGCGCATACTACCGGTTCAGCCGGTTGACCTCGCTCAACGAGGTCGGCGCCGATCCAGACGAATTTGCCGTGTCGGTGTGTGAGTTCCACGACCGGCAGCGCACGCGCCAGGCCGGTTTTCCGAACTCGATGACCACCCTGTCCACCCACGACACCAAACGTGGTGAAGACGTGCGAGCGCGCATTTCGGTGCTCGCCGAGATACCCGACGAGTGGGAGGGCGCCCTGGAACAGCTGCGGGCGCGGCATCCGCTCGGTGATGCACCCGTTGAGAACCTCCTGTGGCAAGCGATCATCGGCGCCTGGCCGGCCAGCCGAGAGCGGCTCGCGGCCTATGCGCTCAAGGCGGCGCGCGAGGCCGGTACCTCCACCACGTGGACGGAGCCGAACGCCGATTTCGAGGCCGCTCTCGACGATCTCGTCACGGCCGTGACTCTTCCGGGGCCGACCCACGACGTCGTCACCGGCCTGGTCGGTCGGGTGCAGCAGGCCGGCTGGAGCAATTCGCTCTCACTCAAACTGTTGCAATTGACCATGCCGGGAGTTCCTGACGTCTATCAGGGCAGCGAGCTATGGGAAACCTCGCTCGTCGACCCCGACAACCGGCGCCCGGTCGACTACGAGCTGCGCCGTGACCTGCTGACGCGCATCGACAGCGGATGGATTCCTCCGGTCGACGAGACCGGCGCCGCCAAGCTGCTGGTGACGTCACGTGCACTGCGGCTACGCCGCGACCGTCCGGGCCTCTTCACCCGCTACGCGTCGGTGCCCGCCTGGGGGACGAACGCGGCCCACGTCGTGGCCTTCGATCGCGGGGGAGTAGTCACGCTCGCCACCCGGCTGCCGATCGGGCTGCAGACAGCTGGCGGTTGGGGTGACACGACGATTGCCGTGGCCGGCCGCGGCTACGTCGATGTGCTTACGCAGGAGCCCTTCGATGGCCCGACCCTGCGTGTCGCCGACGTGCTCGCACGTTACCCGGTGGCGCTGCTGGTTGCCGCCGATGACCGAGATTCGATTCCCACCCCCACAGGACGACACTCATGAACGATCAGAAATTTGCCGTCTGGGCGCCGGACGCCGCGGCGGTGCAGGTGCAACTGGGCCAGGATCGGCTCGAACTCTCGGCGCGCGATGACGGGTGGTGGGAGTTATCGGCATCCGCTCGGCCCGACGTTGCGAGTGGACATATCGACTACGGTTTCGTTGTCGACGGGCGCGGGCCGTTCCCCGACCCCCGGTCACGGCACCAGCCCGCCGGGGTGCACAGCCTGTCGCGTACCTTCGATGAGTCCGTCCACGCGTGGCAGGACACAAAGTGGAGCGGCCGCCAGCTGGCCGGTGGCACGATCTACGAGCTGCACGTGGGAACGTTCACTCCGGAGGGAACGTTCGAAGCGGCCGCCGGCCGCCTCGACCACCTGCAATCAATCGGTGTCGACTTCGTCGAACTGTTGCCGGTGAACGCGTTCAACGGCACGCACAACTGGGGTTACGACGGCGTGCTCTGGTACGCCGTGCACGAGGGATACGGCGGCCCGGCCGGCTATCAGAGCTTTGTCGATGCCTGCCACCAGCGTGGCATCGGTGTCATCCAGGATGTTGTCTACAATCACCTTGGACCCAGTGGCAACTACCTGCCCGAGTTTGGCCCCTACCTGAGCGAGACCGCCGGAAATACCTGGGGGTCCTCGCCCAACCTGGACGGGCCGCACTCCGACCCGGTTCGCCGTTACATTCTCGACAACGCGCTCATGTGGCTTGGCGACTACCACGTCGATGGGCTCCGCCTCGATGCGGTGCACGCGCTGCACGATACGAGCGCCATTCACCTGCTTGAGCAACTCTCCATCGAGGTCGGCGTCCTGAGCGCCGAAATCGGGAGACCACTCACCCTGATCGCCGAATCCGACCTCAACGATCCTCGCCTGGTGACGCCGCGTGAGGCGAACGGCTACGGGCTCGACGCGCAGTGGAGCGACGACTTTCACCACGCCGTGCACGTTGCCCTCACCGGGGAAACGACGGGGTACTACGCCGATTTTGAACCGCTCGACGCCCTCGCCAAGGTGCTTACTCACGGGTTCTTTCACGACGGCACCTATTCGAGCTTTCGCGAGCGCACCCACGGCCGCCGCATCGACCTGCAACGGATGCCCACCTGGCGGCTGGTCGTAGCCTCCCAGAACCATGACCAGATTGGCAATCGTGCCGTCGGCGATCGACTGAGCGCCGGGCTCAACAGCGGCCAGTTGGCGATTGCCGCTGCCCTGACTCTGCTCGGCCCGTACACACCGATGCTGTTCATGGGCGAAGAGTGGGGCGCGACAACGCCCTGGCAGTTCTTCACGTCGCATCCCGAACCGGAGCTCGGTGCCGCCACGGCTACCGGCCGCATCAACGAGTTCGCCCGCATGGGCTGGGACCCGGCGCAGGTTCCCGACCCGCAAAATGAACAGACGTTCGAGCGGTCCAAGCTCGACTGGAGTGAAGCCGCCGAACCCGGGCATGCGCGCCTGCTCACGTTCTATCGCGAGCTGGCCGCACTGCGCAGGGCCTACCCGGACTTCACCGATCCCCGATTCGACGAGATTGCCGTGGAGTTCGACGCGGCAGCGGGCTGGCTGCGGCTGCACCGCGGCGGCACCAAGATTCTCATCAATCTCCGTGCCGAGTCGGTGCTAGTTCCGGCTGGCGGGGGCGATGTGGTGCTGGCCTTCGCGACCGGAGACGAAGCCGTGCAGGGGCGACTTCCCAACGCGGTGCAGCTGGCACCACACTCCGTCGTCGTGCTCGCCTGATCAGGTCTGGCAAGATAGTGCTCACGGCTGCACGAGCAGGCAGCACACGGTGAGGACCATACATGGGATCGTTTCTATTGCCGACCACAACTGCCGCCCTCGAGTTGTTGCGCACGATGCACGCGGAGGCCGGTGGCTCGCCCGTGGGCCGGCTGCGCGCCATCCGCTCGTTGCAGGCGGCTCTCGATAGCGAGCCGGCCACGCTTCGCGCCGTTCGCGACGCTGTCGCCGCGAAAGTTTCCTGGGACGACATCGCCGACGCGAGCGGCCTCAAGGTGCCGGCGGCCAAATGGCGGTGGGACGGCACCGACGACGAAATTCGCGAGCGACTGCAAGCTGGCCGCAAGCGATCGGCGCGGCCGAGCAGTGTGCCCACCGATCTTCCCGGACTATCTGTCGCTGAGGCAGCCGCTGCCCGAGGGGTGAGCGCTCAGGCGATCTACCTACAGGTGCGCCGCGGAACTCTGCTCAGCCGCACCGTGACCCTCAGCGACGGTCGGAGTTACAAACGTGTTTTTCCAGAAGGCACGGGCGACCCCGACAACGCCCCGCACCGCAACCTCAGCCCCGATTTCAACGGAGACGACTCACTATGACCAGCATCCCGACCACTCTGACGATCGACTATCGCGCCGACCGGGTGCACGTCGAGCTCAATCGGCCCGACGTGCGCAACGCCATCGACCAGACCATGATCGACGAACTGCACGCGATTTGCACCGAACTCGAGCAGCAGCCACGCATCCTGATCATAAGCGGGGCGAACGGAGTTTTCGCCTCGGGCGCCGACATCGCGCAGCTGCGCGAGCGCCGCCGTGACGACGCGCTGCTCGGTATCAATTCCGGCCTGTTTTCCCGCATTGCGAAACTACCGATGCCCGTCATAGCGGCGATCGACGGTTGGGCGCTGGGCGGCGGCGCCGAACTCGCCTACGCGGCCGATTTTCGCATCGCGTCAACGAGTGCCAGGCTTGGCAACCCCGAGACGGCGCTCGGCATTCTGCCTGCCGCCGGCGCGCTCTGGCGTCTGGCCGAACTCGTCGGGGAGCCGGTGGCCAAGGAGGTCATCCTGGCCGGGCGCATTCTGAGCGCTCCGGAGTGCCTTGCCGTGCATCTGGTCACCGAGGTGCACGATCCCGATGATCTACTGGCCGCCGCGCACGCGTTGGCTGACCGCATTGGCGCGCAGGACGCGCTCGCGACCCGATTGGCTAAGGAAGTATTCCACGCGCCTCGCACATCGCATCCGCTCGTCGACAACGTCGCCCAATCCATCCTGTTCGAGTCCGAGGCCAAATTCACGCGTATGGATGCCTTCCTCGCCCGTCGGAAGCGCTAGCGGCGAAGGGTCTGTCCGTTTCGGTTGCCCGCTGTGGCACCGCACTTTTCCGCGAGGCGAGTGCCGGTGGCGACGCATTTGTCTGAATTGGCCACGGGGCCGGCGGCTGGATAGGGTTCGAGGGAAACGGGTTATCGCGCGCGAGTGATGGGGGAACGAATGACACTGGTGGATAGCTCGGCGAAAACCCGCCCGCGCGATGTGGCCGCCGCGGCGACGCTGTGGCTGCCCGTTCTAGCAGTCGTCGTCACCTGGCTGCTGTGGAGCGATCATTTGCCCGACCTGCTGCCGCGGCAATGGGGGAGCGATGGTGAGGTGAGCTCGACCGGATCGACGTCGGCCATGGCGGCCTTTGCTGGCGGGGTGAGCCTCGGTGCTGCGATTCTTGCTACCTACTATCTGCGCGAGCGTGCGGCACCGAATCGACGTCTGGTCTACCTGGGACTCGGCTTCGCCGCCGGGCTCTCGTCGTGCCTGTGGCTGACCACGGCCGGTGTCACGATTGCCGCTGGCAACGAGGAACCCAAACTGGGTGCCTGGCTGCCGAGCTGTTGAACTTCCTCGCCGCCGCGGAGCCGTCGACCGACTGACGCGGGCCCGGGTCCGGTCAGCACCGGGGGCAGGATTCAATCGGCGCGAGCTACCTCGTAGCCGCCGGCGGAATAGATCGTCGTGAACGTGGCGTCGGGGTGCAGGGATCGGCCCACGACCTGCGCCGAGTTCCATTCACCGGGTAAACCGCCGGCCTGTAGATCGATCACCAGATAGTCCGGTAGCGGATTCTCGTTACCGACCCAGTAAACATCCGTTCGTTCCACGAGATAGTTCATGAGTCCGAT
>JBBRBV010000087.1:0-9829 GCA_038205545.1 Actinomycetales bacterium | reverse complement strand
GACGCGGCTGGTGCACGTCCTTCTTCTCAAAAACCCACGAGACGTTGTCGTCCATGGGGGTGAGACTAGTCCCGCGGGCGACGGTGCGGGCCACTTTTTTTAATCTGTGGAGAAGTGATCGGCGGGCCGAAGGCGGCCCGGTGTTGGGCCCAGGTCTAGAGCCGGGCGCAGGATAGAAGATGCGCCCGCGAGTTAGGCCCAGGTGCGGCCAGTGTCGGTCGAGCGCACCGTGGCGTCCCCGATCCAGAGCCACAGGGCGCCGTCGGCCGAGGCGATGGCAACGTTACCCGCCAATGCGGCGGGCGCTTCGGCCGTGACGTAGCATCCGGTGGTGGTTGCGGCCAGGGCACCGGCGGCGTCTCCGGCGGAATCGAGGCTGAGGTTGATGACGCTCACGCCGAGGCAGACTGCGGGGTCGGCCGTCGGCTGGCCACCGGTGGCTCCGGCGGCGACGGCGAGATAGCCATCGGGAGTTGCCGTGAGGGCGAGCGCCCCGGGAACGGTGAGCGGCGCTGACCAGGAGACGGCAGCATCCGTTGTGGCAAAGACGTGTGTGTCAGCGCACAGAACGGCGGCGGCGAGCTCGGACGAGCCGGGCGCGAGGGCGACGATCGCGTCGCACGGGGCTGGCTGCACCCCGTCGGGGCCGTGAAGCTCGGACCGGTCGGCCGGGTCGACGTACCAAACAGAGTCGAGCTCAACGTCAGCGGAGGCGTAGTCGTCGCCGCCCACAAAGGTGCGCACGACCTGGGCGGAGCAGTCGGTGGCGGCGAATCCTACGAATTGGGCGACCGAGCCGTTGGTCGCCTCGATACTCTGCAACGCGGTGACATCGGTCGGGCCATTGGCGTCGGTTGTGGTCCAGGTGGCGCCGGCGTCGGTACTGACCTCGGGCGTGGCGAGCGGATCAGGGCAGATTCCAGTGACCGCCCGCCAGGCAACGGTCGGCGACACAGCAGAGAGGATGCGCGTGGCTGGTACTGGAGTGATATAGACAGCGGGCGAGACGGTGGGAGTCGGCGTGGGCGTCGCCGGAGACGCCAGGGACGCGCGCGGCGGCGCGGCCGGGAGGCCGGTGTCGGCCCGGGTCGATGTGAGGGCGGCGGTGATCAGGTAGGCGTCGAACAAAAGAAACAACCCGACGGCAAGGTAGACCCAGACGCGGCGACGCGAGGCGTCGCGCGGAGATTTCGAGCGGTGAAAACGGCGCATATCAGTGCAGACGCAAAGCGGGGGCGAGGGCCGCCGCGATGGTCGTGACCGACTCGTCGATGATCGCAGCGACACGCGCATACACGGCTGCGGACTGCCGGTACGGATCGTCGATATCGTCGAGCGTGGGTGGGTTCGGCGAGGGGTGCAGGCCGCGCGTGGCGGCAATGGATGCGATTAAGGCCGAGAAAGCGGATGCCTGAGGTGCCGAGGCGGGTTGCTCCGAGCGTGGGGCCCACGTTAGGGAACCGGGCCCATGCTCTATCGTGGGCCCACTTTCCGGGGCTGGGCCCGGTTGTTGCGAGGGATGGTCCTCGGAGACGGCGATAGCGCCGACCAGACGGGCGAACTGGTTGAGGGTGAAGGTATAACGGGTGGCTTTGGGAAGCAGGGTGACGACTTCACGGCGATGATCTCGCGTTGCCGTGAGGATAAGGTCGGCGCTGCCCACGATGTGCTCGGTGAGCTGCCGGGCCGCGTGCTCCGTGGAGGGGGCACCATGCGCGAGTGACTGTGCCGCCGCCTCGGTCGTCATCGGGTTTGCCACCATGGCCCGGGTACCAGCGCTCTCCAGGTCGGCTTGCAGGCCGAGCGCCTCCAAACGAGCCCGCAAGAGCTGTTCGGCGAGTGGAGACCGGCAAATGTTGCCGGTGCAGACCAGGAGAATGCGGGGGACGCTCATGCTCGGGCTCTCGATCGACGGGAGTAGGACGGGGGAACACTCTCGGGTTCGGCCGTCAGGTCACCATAGGTGTGCCCATAGCCATATTGTCCGTAGTGACCGTAGCCGGAGGCATCGGGTCCCGTGGTCTGAAGCATGGTGAGCACCAGGCCGCTAATAGGCGCGCCAACACTGCCTAGGGCTGCGATGGCGCCCTTGAGCTGGTTCTTCTGGGTGCGCCCGGCGGCGGTGATGAGTATGGCGCCGCCGACGCTCTTGGCGAGAATCGCGGCATCCGTCACCGGCAGCAGGGGCGGCGAATCGAAAATGACCACATCAAACGTTTGGTTGAACTCCTCGATGAGCGTAGCCATGCCGGCTGATCCGAGCAACTCGCTCGGATTGGGCGGAATATGGCCGGCGGGGAGCACAAACAGCTGACCGCGACCCCACGGTTGAATGACATCACTGAGCTCAGCTCGCCCGATCAGAACGTCGGTGAGACCGACCCCACCCTCAATATCCATGTATTCGGCGATCCTTGGGCGACGCAGGTCGGCGTCAACGAGCAGCACGCGAGCGCCGGAATCGGCCAGGGCAATGGCGAGATTGGCACTCGTCGTACTCTTGCCCTCGCTACTAATGGACGATGTCACGACGAACGATCGGTCGGAGCGGCCCAGATCGAGGTATTGCAAATTCGTGCGCAGGGTACGAAACGATTCGGCTCTGGGGCTGCGCGGATCAGCGTGCACGATGAGGGGGCGATCGGCCGCTTTCGGGTCGAACACGATGCCACCGATGACAGGGGTGTCGGTGACCTGTTCCACGTCGCGCTGACTACGAATGCGGGTGTCCAGCGTTTCGCGCAGCACAGCCAAGCCGACTCCGAGAGCCAACCCGACGAGCGCGCCCAGCGCGATGTTGAGTGGAACGTTGGGGCTCACCGGATCGATGGGCACAGTGGCCACCTGCACGCGGGTGAGCTTGACCGGCGCAGCCGCGTTATCGTCTTCGGACTGCTCAATCTCCTGCACGTTCTCCGTGAGGCTCTGCGACACCGCATTGGCGATATCGGCGGCACGCACGGGATTAGCGTCCGTGACCGTGATATCGATAATCGACGTGTCGAGCGGTGCCGAGACAGCGATGGCCTCGGAGAGGTCGGCCGGCGTAGTGTCGAGCTTCAGAGTGTCAATGACTGGAAGCAGCACGAGCGGAGTGGTCGCCAGGCCCGAGTAGGTCTTGACGCGCGCCACCGTGAAGCTGTTGCCCTGCACCAGGTCGCTCGTGGTGCCGCCCGATTGTGTAGACACGAACACCTTGGAGGCGGCACTGAAGGTGGGCATTTGCGTGATCGAGAAAACGGATGCGGCAGCGACGGCCACAAGCGTCAGCGCCACGATGAGTAGCCAACTCTTGCGCAGGATGCGCATGTAGTCGCGGATTTCCACGTGGCGACCTTTCGTTGCGGTACATAACTGGTCTGGGTAGTTTCCCACAGATCGGCGGAGTCGAGGCGCAGCCGCTTCCCCGCCTACTGGAGGGGCGACTTAGGTGTTCTGTTTGGGTACCGACCGGCGACGCACCAGCACGAGCGCAAGGCCGAGCAGGAGCATCGCTGCCACGAAGGAGAGCAGGAGCACCGGCATTTCAAAGCCGGCCGACGGCAAGGCCGCCGCTCCATCTGCCGCCACGACGGTGATGGTGGCCGTCCCGACATTCTGCGAGCTCAGCCCCGTAGCGGTGAGCGTATACGATCCGGCGGCATCGGCGGGCAGCCTGACGGTCAGATCAAGCGCGCCCAGCCCGGTTGCTGATCGCACCACGTTGACGGTGGCTGCCCGCACGACGCCAAACGTCACGGCGACCTCCCCGGAGACGGCAACCGAGACGCGTTCTGCCTTCTCGAATGCGCCGTCTTTGAACTCGACGCTAACTTCGCCACCCGCCTGCGGGGTGCCACTGACCGAGACGAGGTCTGCGGCAACATAGCCGGTGGCCTGCGCGGCGACCGGGGCCGCCAGTACGGCGACTCCAGCGATAGCGAGTGCGGCGAAAAATTTCTTGAGCACGGTGTGGATCCCCCGGGGTCGCGCAGAATTAGCCCGCAGTAACGAGCTCTAACAAGTGAAGTCTAGCTGGGTGGCCGGGTGCAGCGCGATGAGCGGCGTGCTGCGCAGCTCGAGGTCACCGGTGAAGGCGTGCGCGCCGAGCCAGCTGAAGCGCAGCACGCTGCTCTCCCCCGGAGCGAGTTCGATGCCGATCGTACTCACCGGGTAGGTCGCATCGGTCGCCGGGTGGTAGGGAACTGTGGCACCGTCGCGGGTGACGCCAAGATTTTGCACGTCAGGGGTGCCGTATGCGGACAGCACGGTCTTGATACTACCGAGCGGCACCCCGTAGGTGCCGCCGGTGACGTAGGTTGGCAGACTCTCGGCAGCATCCGCTGGAGCGGTGTTGGTGAGGGTGACCTCGACCGCGTAGCGCGGGCGAAGATCTTTGCGGCAGGTCTGCTGGCCGAGGGCTGTGTGCACGTCGAGGTAGAGGTCCATCTTGGAGCCGGTGCCGTCGTTGAAATAGAGGCCGAAGCGGTTCGTGGTGTTGTCGCTGACCGGGCGCACTCCGGCGAGGGTGGTGTCGGCGAGTATGGCCTGCTCCGACTCGTCGGCGTTCCAAACCAACACGCGGTTCTCCGCGCCGGCCCGGGCGAGGGCGGTGATGAGCTTGGTCGGGTCGGCGCGGCCGCTCTTGACGGCATCGAACACCGCGCCCGCCGCCGCCGCGAAGAAGGCGTCCTGCTCGGCCGGCACGTCGTAGCGCGCGTAGACGTCGGCGAGCAGCAACTGCACTGCGTTGTCAGCGGTGAGCTCGTCACCCGTGGCGAGGGTGATCGGGCCGGTGGCATCGAGCAGGTAGCTCAGTGTGACCGGATCCACCGACAATACGCCGTCGGCCTCGACACCGAATTCGAGACGCCACATTTCACGGGCAAGTGCGCCGCTCTGCGCGAAGTTCGGGGTCATGGTGATGTTCTGCATGAATTGCCCGGCAACGTCGCCGTAGATTCCGCGAACGTCATCGCCCAGCGGCAGCACAGGAGCCGGGTACTCGGGAAACGAGCTGGAACTGGCCTGCCGGGTGAGCTCGATGCTGCCCGCGTCGGTATGCAGCAGGGCGAGGGCGCCGGGGTTGCCTCCGGTGGAGCGCAGTTCTGCCGGATTCTGAAAGAGCAGAATGTAATTGCGCGGGGTGTCGGCGCCGAGCATGGCCGGCAGCAGGCTGACCGCGCGGTTCATTCCATCGAGGGTAGCCGCCGTGTCAACGGTGACGGATTTTAGCTGTGTGACGGCGCTCCGCACGACCTCGTAAACGTTGCCAGTCTCAATCTCGGTGACGTTTGCGGCCGCCCGGGCCAGCGCGGCATCGGCGCCAGCAACCTGCGGTTGCGCGTCGATGAGGGGCTGCAGGGCAATCTTTCCGCCGACCGGTTTGAAATCGCTCAGGTCGAAGTTGCCCGCGAGTGCAACCAGCGGCGTCACAGCATTCACGGCCACGTCGTCGACCACCGCGGCGACCTCGCGAACCGCGTGCAGGTTCGGTCCGAGCAAGGGCACGAGTTCGACGGTGCGCCACACGGGGTCGCTCGTGAGCGAACGGGCCGTCTCGGCGTAGCCGGCGAGTTTGACCGCCGTCCTTGCCGCGGCGGTGGCGTCGCCGGCCACGATCTGCTCTTTGATGGTGGCGGCGAGCGGCACGGCACGCTCCAGTGCATCCTTGGCCTGCAAACCACGAATACCCACCCATGCCGTGGCGGCGACCACGACAATCAGCACCCCGAGTACGACCAGCCCGACAATTTTACGCGTGCGCTGTGGGCGTGCGGCGTGCGGGCGTGACGTTGACATTGCCCTATTCAAGCAGAGCGCGGCAGCGGGCTAGACCTTGGCGCGCGAGCCGCGGGGTCGTTCCGGTGCTGCCGCAGACACGAGGGCGGGGACGGTGGTGTCGCCATAACCGTATCCGTACCCGTAGTGCCCATACCCGTAGGCGTCGGGCCCCTTGGTCGGCAGCATAGTGAGCACGAGGCCGGAAACCGGGGCACCCACGTTATCGAGCGCGGCGATTGCGCCCTTGAGCTGGTTCTTGTGGGTGCGACCGGCAGCCACCACGATCAGCGCGCCACCGACGTTCTTGGCGAGAATGGCGGCGTCCGTTACCGGCAGCAGCGGCGGCGAATCAAAGATGACGACGTCGAAGGCCCGGTTGCACTCGGCGATGAGTTGGGTCATGCGAGTGGAGCCAAGCAGCTCACTCGGATTCGGCGGCACGTGGCCGGCCGGCAATACAAATAGCGGCCCCGTGCCCCACGGCTGAATAACATCGGCCAGATCGGCACGGCCGATGAGAACGTCTGTGAGTCCCGCTGACCCTTCGAGGTCCATATAACCGGCAACCTGGGGGCGGCGCAGGTCGGCGTCGACGAGCAGAACCCGCGAGCCGGCATCGGCCAGGGCAATGGCAAGGTTGGCGCCGGTCGTGCTCTTACCCTCGCTCTCAATGGACGAGGTGATGACGAAGGATCGATCGGTGCGGCCAACATCGAGATACTGCAGATTGGTGCGAAGCGTACGAAACGACTCGGCGCGAGGGCTGCGCGGGTCGACGTGCACGATCAGCGGCCGATCCTTGGCTTTTGGATCGAATACGATGCCGCCAAGAATGGGCAATTCGGTGAGTTGTTCAACGTCGCGCGTGTTGCGAATGCGAGTGTCGAGGGTTTCACGCAGCACCGCGAGGCCCACACCGAGGGCGAGGCCCACAAGGGCGCCGAGGGCAATGTTGAGTGGCACGTTCGGGCTGACCGGAATGGTCGGCACGATGGCTTCCTGCGCACGGGTCAGTTTTACCGGCGAGGCCGCATCGGTGGAGACCGGGGTTTCAATGTCTTCGACAATGAGGGTGAGGCTGGCCGAAACGGCATTGGCCGTGTCGGCGGCGCGCACGGGATCGGTATCGGTGACGGTAATGTCAATGATCGACGTATCGAGGGGCGCGGAGGCGGCCACCTTGAGGGCGAGTTCATCGGCCGTGACGCCGAGGTCCAGAGTGGCCACGACCGGTAGCAGCACGATGGGAGTCGTCACCAGGGCGGAATAGGTCTTCACCCGCGCGACCGAGAAATTGTTGCCCTGGGCCAGGTCAGAGGTAGACCCACTCGACTGGGTCGATACGAAGACCTTGGACGTGGCACTGTATTGGGGCGTCCGCACGATGGAATAAGCGGATGCCGCACCCACGGCCACGAGGGTGAACATGACGATCAGTACCCAGCTCTTGCGCAATATGCGGATGTAGTCGCGAAGTTCCATTCGACGGCGTTCCCTTCAGGCATTCCAGGGAAGATTCAGCTGGCGTGCAGCGCACTGTCGAACCGCACGATTGTGCGGATCCCCTCATCCGAGGGTACCGAACTTCGGCGGGATATTCTGACAGTTCGCCTCTTCTGGGTATGTGGGTAGTTTTATGGAATGGGTATAACTACGACTCGAACGGACTCAGCCAGGATTCGATCGCGCAACATCGGTTCAGCGCTTGCGCCCGCCACGCTCGGCGTGACAACTGCGATGGCTCTCCTCGTCATCGTGGGGTCGATCAGCCTGGCCGACGGTCGATTGGCACTGCTGCTCGGTTACCTGTGCGTATGGGTGCCGCTGCTCGGCGCCGTCGTGGTGGTGCGCTGGCGCCTTGGGGCGGGAACCCTAAAGACTCTCGGATTCTCGGTGCGCCCGATAGACCTGATCTGGGGGCTCGGCGTGGGACTCCTGGCACGCACCGCGACGAGCCTGATCGAGCTCTGGGGCTATGGCAGCATCGGTTCAGTCGGCGTTCGTCTCGGTGAGACCGTCTATGACGGGTGGTGGCTGTTCGGAGCGCTACTGGCGCCCGTACTGCTCGCGCCGGTCGTGGAAGAGGTCTTTTTCCGTGGACTGGTGCTGCGCGCGGTGCAGGGTCAGGCGGTGGAGCACGGCGCAAAGTGGGCAGCAGCCCCGATCGCCGTTAGTGTGAGCGCGATAACCTTCGCGCTTATGCACCTCATGGCACTCGACCTGAGTAGTACGGTAACCGTGGCGGTCGTCGCCGGTTCTACCCTGATCTTTGGCCTGGCTGCGGCCTGGCTGTCATTGGCAACCGGGCGAATCGGTGGGGCAATCATCGCCCATATAACCTTCAATGCGCTCGTAATTGTGCCGACGCTGCTCTAAACCCGCCGAGTGCCCCCTGCTTTGGGGCTAGGAACAAGCTAGCCGGGCGAGCGACTTTTGAGATCTGTTCACTAGTATCAGCATGACGAGCGTTTGATTGTTCACTGAACGAGCTCGCACTACCCGAGGTTTTCTGCGATGCGGCCCCAGCGCCAGCCGCAGTGCCGTGCGAACATTGAGGCGAAACATGGGCAAGTTAACCTACGATTCCAATCTGACAGCCGACTTTGACGACCGCATTCTGGCTCATATTCAGATCGTGATCGGCGCGAAGCTGCGACGTGGCGAGTCTTTCTATTTCTCGTGGCGTGACGACCCGCTCGCCGGAGGCGGCCGGAGTACGGTTTGGCTGCACCCCGGCATTGCCCTGGCCTACAAATATTTCGGCAGCAAAGCACCAACGCTCAACCGCGACTGGATCGAAGCGCTGTTGCTCTCCGCGAACTCGAGCAACGGGTTACAGGTGGTCGCCGAACCACAGCAGCACGTTCCGTAACCGATGTCCCGCTGGCGGGCACGAGGCACACCAAAACGCCTCGACGCCCGAGGGCGGTCGAGGCGTTTTGGTCGAGCAACCGGGGCCACTCGGAGGATGTAGCTACGCGGCAGCGTGCTGGCGGCGAACCGAGAGGCGCACGAGCACCAGTGCAACGCCAAGCACGAGGATGCCGGCGGCGCCCCAGATCATGAGCACCGGAGCGTCATAGCCGGTCGAGGCGAGGCCGTTGCTGGTCCCGGCATCTGCGGCAACAATGTCGAGGGTCGCGGTGTATGTGGCTGAGCCAGCGGTAGCCGTGACCGTGTAGTTGCCGGTTGCATTGTCAGGAATGGCAACGTCGACCGACGACGAACCGTTGGCCGCAGCGTTCTTAGTGAGCGAGGTGGTGACAGCGGTCTTGACAACGCTCAGTGTGGCTTCCTGCGCTCCCGTGACGGAGAACGTCACGCTTTCGTTGGCCAGGAAGGCGTCGGCAGCAAAGGCGATAACGGCAGTTTCGCCGGCAACGGGCGCAGCCTCAATGCTCACGACGGCGGTGTCCGATACATAGTCGGCAGCGGTTGCCGCTGGCGCAAACGCGAAGACGGCAAAAACGGCGAGAGCGGCCGTGGCGAGTGTTTTCTTGAACAAAGTGAGGTTCCCCCTGGATGATTGATGGCTGCTACGTCGGATTCGACACTTCCCGGCACATCGTCATGAAATACCTAGGCGTTTCCCACGTTAGCGTCCCGCTGGTGCAATACGTAGTCCGCGCCGTGGTATCCCCCGCAAAACGCCAACTCCCCCACCCGAAGTGGGGGTGGTTTCTCCAGAACAGGCGCTCAGATTGGCCGCACAGAACCATCACGGGCGATGAGTAGCGCTCAACTCTCCGTGGCGTCAGTCACGGTGTTCTCCGCGATAATCGTCTAGAAATCGGGCCGCCCGGGCGGCGAAAGTCGCTCTCTGAGTCGCCCGTGAGAGGGCGTGACAGGTCGGGGCTTCCCCGGCGCCTGCGGACGAAAGGTCCAGCGTACCCGCGTGGGATGTGGACGTACCTCAGTATGGGCTTTATTCGGGTGCTGGTCGGCTGCGGTTGTTGAGCACGCCGTGACTCTCGTCGAGGTAGCAGCTGCCGCAGAGCGACTCGTAGGTGACCTCTTCGCCGTCGATGGCCACCTGGTCGCCGTCGAACACATAGACACCATCGAT
>JBBRBV010000086.1:0-9865 GCA_038205545.1 Actinomycetales bacterium | reverse complement strand
CCGGTCGAGGTCGTGGGGGGGGGAGACATCACGGGATGGCCCTTGATCCGCCGACTCACCGCACGACTCCGGGCCCATCGACCGGATGTGCTGCACACCCACAACCCCGCTCCGCACCAGCTCGGCGCCGTGGCCAAGCTGCTCGCCCGCGTGCCGGCGCTGGTCCACACCAAGCACGGCCGCAACAACTTCCCCACGCGCGCGCGGCGCTGGGCCGAACAGGTGGCTGGTCGATTCACCGACCTCGTGGTGCCGGTGTCGATGGATGCTGCCGACGTGGCCCGCACGATCGATCGTGTCCCGTCTCGGAAACTCCGTGTGATCCACAACGGGATCGATCTTGCAGGCATCACCCAGGCGACGGTCCTGCCTCCCGGACGGCCGGCACGTGCGGTACATGTGGCCCGTCTCAATCGCATCAAGGATCAGCGGACGCTGCTCGCCGCGACGCGCGTGCTCGTCGATCGGCATCCCGGTTTCCATCTCGACATCGTCGGCGATGGCCCGATGGGTGAGGAGATTCGTGCGCGCGCGACCGAGCTCGGTCTCGACACTGCGGTCACGTTCCACGGCATGCAGGACGACGTGACGCCATACCTCACGAACGCCGACCTCTTCCTGCTTCCGTCCCTCTCAGAGGGCATCGCGATCACGATGCTGGAGGCAATGGGCGCCGGTCTTCCCGTGGTCGCCACCGATGTCGGTGGCAACCGCGAGGTGGTGGTCCCCGGCGAGACCGGCCTGCTGGTCCCCGTCGGCGATCCGAAGGCGCTCGCCGATGCGGTCGACGAGGTGCTTGGGAATCCGGCGCAGGCACGGGCGTGGGGTGCCGCGGGACGACGGCGGGTCGAGAGAGAGTTCAATATTGCGGGGACCGTACGCGCCTACGAATCGGCATACCTCGAAGTACTGGGTCGACCGGTCTCGCATTCGGTGGCGGTGTCGGCCTGATGACGCGAATTGATGTCGCCATGCGGCGCCAGCTCATCCGGGCCTTCGAGGGCGGCCTCAAGCGTCGCCCCGTGTTCGACTACTGGGCCGAACTCGAGGCGAGCCAATGGTGGTCGGCCGAGCGGCTTGAGTCGCTTCGGCTGGACCGCCTGCGCGCGTTGATCCAGCATGCCCAGAACACCTCACCATGGTATCGCGATCGCTGGGCAGCCGAGGGGCTTGCTGCGTCGAGTGTCACCGAGCTCGCCGACCTCGCTCAATTCCCCATCGTCGATCGCGATGATATCGTGGCGCATCGGCCTGAGATGCGGACGACCGCGCCCGGGATGCGGCTGATCGCCAAGGCAACGGGCGGGTCGAGCGGTGTACCGTTGAAGTTCGACCTCGACCACGACAGCAATGAACGCCGGATGGCGGCATGGCATCGCGGCTACGGTTGGGCCGGGGCGGGGCCGGGGACACGACAGTGGTACCTCTGGGGCGTACCGCCTGACAGCACGGCTGGCTGGCGGAAGCAGAAGGTGCGGCTCTACGACCGACTCTATCGTCGGACCACCATGAGTTGCTTCGAGCTCGGCGAGTCGACGCTGTCCCGCTTTGTGGACTCGCTGGCGCGAACTCGCCCCGATGCGATCGTGGCGTACACCGGTGCCCTCTATGCCTTCGCTCGGCTGCTCGAGGCCGAGGGCATTGTACCGTATCAGCCGGGCTCGCTGGTGGTTGGCGCAGAGGCATTGCACGACTTCCAGCGGGAAACGATCGAACGCGTGTTCCGGGCGCCGGTCTTCGAGACCTACGGCTCTCGGGAGTTCATGCTGATCGGCGCCGAGTGTCCAGAGCATGCGGGGCTGCATCTGACCGCTGAGCACCATCTGGTCGAGCTGGTCGATGAGGCCGGGCAATCAGTGGCCGACGGTGTCGAGGGCGACATGGTGATCACCGATCTGACCAATTGGGGCATGCCATTCATTCGGTATCGCAATGGCGACCGGGGAATCATGGCGACGGGCGACTGCGCCTGCGGCCGCCATCTGCCGCGCCTGGCGCGGGTGACGGGCAGGCGGCTGGACGTACTGACGACGCCGGATGGCCATGAACTGCCGGGTGAGTTTTTTCCGCACATCATGAAGGAGTTCGCTTCGGTGCAACGATTCCAGGTCATCCAGGAGGTCGCCGACGAGGTGATCGTGCGGATCGTGGCACCGACATGGTCGGCGGAGGATGCCGATCGGTTGGCACGCGAGGTTGGTGCGGTGGCGGGCGGACAGCTTCGGATCCGGGTGGAGACGGTCGACGACATTCCGCTCACCGGTGCCGGCAAGCTCAAGGTGGTGGTGAACCGCCTGGCGGAACGTGCGCGTCAGGCAGAGGCGGGGGTCTCGTGAGCCGGACAATGAATCGTCGCCCGGCGATGCCGGGAGCGGCCAGCACGGCCGATCTGGTGCGCGAGGCGACCGCATCGAAGGGGGGGGCAGGGTCACGAGGGCGCTCTGACACCTTCGGCCTCGACCGCGCCGGCCCGTCCGAGCGATGGATCCCACCGTTTCTTGGCCTGTACCTCGTGTATGCCGTGGTCAGGCTGGCGGAGGTCTTCCCGGTACTCGAGATCCCGAAACTACAGATGATCATGATGGCCGTCTTCCTGACGACCCTCGTGGTGTTCATCCCTCCGACCGGATGGCGCGTCATCTGGGACGCGAGCATGCCACTCCGGCTGGTCACGATCCTGTTTGGGATCTCGATTGTCACGATACCACTCGGTATCTACATGATGGGCTCGCTGGAATTCGTCCGTGAGCGATACGTGGTTGCGGTCATGGTCTTTTTCACCTGCACGGTGTTGCTTCGTGACCGACGCTCATTCCGCACGGCGCTCACGGTGTTTGTCATCGGCGTGGCTGTCGTAGCGGCCTACGCTTTACTGACGTATGACATCACCCAGTATGCGTTCGACCGGTATGGAAACCCGATCCCGGTCGAAGACGTCAACCTGGAGCAGATTCGTATTCGCGTGGGTGCATCCCTGGATGCGAATGACTGGGGCGCCGTCCTGGCCTCGACGGCACCGCTCGCGCTTTGGCTCAGCATCGGATCATTCACGAGACGAATCATTTTCCTGCCGATCACCGCACTGCTGATCATTGCCGTGGTGCCGACGGGATCACGGGGCACCTTCCTGGGCCTTGTCGCTGGAGCGATGGTGCTCATCACCGTCGGCACCAAGGGATGGAACCGCATCCTCACCCTCTCGCTCATCACGATCGCCGGGGTGGGTTTTGCGACGGTCGCGACTTCCGGGCATCTGGAGCGGTTCCTGGATTTCGGACCTGATGACTACAACCTGACCAACGAGGGACGATGGTACTTCTGGCGTCAGGGCTTCGTGTGGATGATCAAGCGTCCGTGGGGATACGGCATCGGCAACTTCGGTACCTACTTTGGTTGGCTCAATGGTCCAGATCGGGCCGCCCATTCCATGTGGGTGCAATACGGGATGGAACTCGGTGTAGCCGGACTCGTCGCCATCGTGGCGTTGGTCCGCTCCTTGGTCAAGGGACTGAACCGGCTTCGACACCGAATTGGTTCAGGCTCAGCTGTTGACCGCGCCGATGCGATACTCGCGGGACACATGCTCGCAGCATTGGCGGGCATGCTGGTGACCGGCAGCTTCCTGTCAAACGCATACTATCCCCTGACCTATATGATTCTCGGCCTCGCGAGTGCGGCGTTGCTCGGCCGAACGAACGCGGTGGCGCCACTCCAACCTGAGCCTCGACCAGATCCCACGCCTCGGCCAGGTCGTCGCGTGCGCGTCTCGCCAATGAGCCGGCGATGACCGAAGCACCGCCGGGAGAGGGCGGTAGCATACAAGGAGGGCGGCATGTCGCGAGAAACTCAGCATGGCTGATCGGCCAGCCTCTGGCCCTCAATGTGATCTCGATTGGCTCGACGGCATTTATTGCGCGCACCATCGGCCCAACCGGGTTCGCGACCTTCAACATCGGCATGGCCTTCGCATTGATGTTCGCACCACTGACCAACATGGGCCTGCGGGCCCTCACGGTGCGTCATCTGGCCCAGAATCGAGAGGGTGAACGCGTCTACCTCGGGACGGTGCTGGCGCTAAGACTGGTGCTTGCCATGGTGGCGTTCGGCATGGTGATGCTCGCCGCGCCGCTCGGCAGTGATAGTCAGGCGACCAGAAATGTCGCATCCGTCGCCGCGTTCGTCCTCCTGTTCAACACGGTGGTGGGGGTCCTGAGTGATGGCTTTCATGCACGAGAGGACATGGGCCGTCCTGCGCGTGCAGCCATGGTCGGGGGGCTTGTGTTGACCATCGCAAGTGTCATCGCAGTCGCCTCGGGCGGCGGGCCGACCGCGCTGGCGCTCACCTATCTCCTGGGACCGGCGATCAACGCGGTCATCCTCTGGCATTACGCCGGTCAGATCGGAATCCGCCCCACGCTGACCTGGAACCCACCGGAGTTCAGGCGTTTGTTGGCTGAGGCCCTGCCATTCTTTGGTCAAGGATTGCTCGATTCGTTCAGCGGTCGGCTCGATCTTTTCCTGTTGGCGCGCACCGTCGGCGAGGCAAACCTCGGTGGCTACACTGCGGCGACTGGCCTCCTCGGTCGCGCCGCAATCGTGGTCGACGGCTCGGCGACCGCGCTCCTCCCCTCACTGGCGAGGCTGCGTACCACGAATCCGGAGCAGGCCACTCCTCTCATGCGCACCATGCTGCTCTGGCTCATGGCGCTGACCTTGCCGCTTGCCGTTGGCATCGCGATCGCTGCGCCAGAGATCATGAGCCTCCTCTATGGCAGCAAGTATCTCGATGGTGCGCCCGTGCTCGCGATTGCCTGCTTCACGCTGCCGCTCACCGCTGCGGCAGTGGTGCTCGGTCACGGACTCTTTGTCGTGCATCGCAATCGCCTAGTCGTCGGCACCAGTATGGCATCCACTTCGGCAACGACCGCAATGCTGATTCCTGCGACCCTCACCCTGGGGCTGACCGGTGCACCGATCGCACGGGTCTGCGGCAGGCTGCTCCTGGTTATCCTGCGCACCCCGGCGGCCCTCAGGGAATACGGCAAGGTGTGGCGCTGGAATGACTCCAAACGCCTCATCCTCCTTACCGCAACAATCGGGGTGCCAGCAGCAACCGCCAGATTGTTGGGGGGAGGTGTCGAGTTGATGCTCGCTGCTGGTGCACTCGGATCGACCTTGTACTTCTTCACAATGTGGAGATTGGGGATGGTTCCGGACGCCCTGCAGGAGAGAGCAGTGGGCTTTCTCAGAAGCTGGGTGCGGCGCAGGTGATCTTGCTCTACGGCTATTACGGCGAATGCAATGCCGGTGACGATGCCTTCACCACCGTTTGCATTCAAGAGCTGGCGCTGCGTGGCCACGGACCGATCGGCGTGTTGGCGAATCACCTGCCCACGATTGCTGGTCTCCCAGCGAAGCACCTGCTGACCAAACACCATTTTGGAGGACTGGCTGGGCACCTCGAGCAGGCCCGTATCCGGTGGTGGCTCGCGAGGGGAGCCCGAATTGTGGTCGGTGGTGGTTCGCTGTTCAGACATTCGGCAGGTCTGCTGGAACTGGAGCGCCTCCTGTCGCGGTCTCCGAGAACAGGGCACCGCGCGATGGGCGTCTCGATCGGGCCCTTCAGCGACGACAGGGCCGCCGATATCTGCGCGCGCGTTCTGCAGAGATTTGATTCGGTTGGTGTCCGCGATTTGCCGAGCCTCGAGCGCGCGAAGAAAATCGCACCGGATGCCCGCGTCGAGCTGAGTTTCGACCTAGCGCCGCTCCTCCCAGCCTTCGCCCCGGAGTCGAGCGCCCGGACTGACCGGCAGACACAGGAACTGGGCGTGGCCCTTTGCGGACCCGCAGTCACCGAGACGGAGTACCACGCCATCCGACAAGCACTCGAAGTGTGGCTGGCTGGGGGACAGGACAGGAAAATCGTGCTCCTCCCCTTCAATGAGCACCCCCGGAAGGGCGATCTCCCAGTACATCAACGGCTGGCCGACGAACTCGGACATGCTGGGGCAGTCGAGCTCTACCGATACCGGGGCGATCCGCGCGCAATTTGGACCCGGATCGCCAGACTGGATGGGATCGTGGCGATGCGCTTGCACGCTGCCGTCTTCGGGTACTGTTCCGAACGCCCAGTCCTGATCGTACCCTACGAAGAAAAGTGTACGGCATGGGCCCAGATGATTGGTCAGGGGTCTGAGTTTGTCGTGACCGCCCAAGAGTTGACCGACGACCACCTCGCGGCCTTGAGCTCGCGAGGACGACCCACAGCGTCCCTCCCGGTTGTCGATGCCAAGCTCCGGGCACGCACGAATTTCTCGTGGGCGGAGCATTGAGGCGCACCAGCGTAGTCATCCCAGCCTACCGGGCACATCGGACCATCCGTCGCGCGGTGCAGAGCGTCATTGCGCAAATTGAGCCAATTCACGAAGTGATTGTGGTCGATGATGGATCCCCCGACGACGTAGTCGGCCCTTTGGCCGGACTCGACACGCGAGTCCGAGTCATTCACCAAGCCAACGCTGGAGCGGGTGCGGCGCGGAACAAGGGAATCGACGCCGCCACAGGCGACTGGATCGCGTTCCTCGACGCCGACGACGAATGGCTTCCTGACCGACTCGCTGCACAGTTCCTAGCCCTGGAGCGCTTTCCCGATGTGGGGCTGATCATGGGACGATTCGAGTTGCGGCCAGCAGGGGCGGCTGCCGGTACCGTCAGTTCTTGGGCCGACATCCCGATGGACATCCCGCTGGGATTACGTGGGGACGGTGCCTTGCGGTTCGCCTCGGCCTGCTGGACCGGAACCGTTCTCCTCCGGCGAGAGGTGATTGGTGAGCAACGCTTTCGGACCGATCTTCGCACGGCCGAGGACCGGGAATTGTGGTACCGACTCATCACGAAGACCCACGTGCTCGCGATGAACAGGGTGCTGGCGATACAGCACGTAACGTCTGGATCGCTGTCGACCACGGATATCGACGATGATTGTGCGAACATGCTCAAGGTGGTTGAACTCCACGGCGCAGACCTGAGTGCACGCGAGCGGCGTTTGTGGGAAGTCGGACTGCTGAGGAGGAGGGCGGCCGTGCATCTCGCGGACGGCCGGAGGGGTGCGGCGCGTCTCGCCGCCAGAATGCGCTTACGGCTTGACCCATGGAGCTTGGAGGCGTGGTATATCTGGTTGAAGACCATGGTTGGAACTGTCCGATGACGTCCTCCATCCACATTGGCTTCCTCTCCACGGTGCACCCACACCCCTGGGCGCCTACCAAGGGCGTGTTCAATCAGGGATTGCTCACGAGCCTGACTGAGGCCGGGGCGAGTGTTGCGGCGGTCGTGCCGGTTCCGTGGACCGAGCATCGTGGCGCAAGATCGAACGTCGATCCGGAATACGAGGTCCACTACCCGCTTTGGTTCTATCTTCCGCGTTTCGCACCGCTGCGATTGGCTGCTCAGATGCGCCTGTGCACCGCGGCCGCTCGCCGGAAGCTCAGTCGACCGGATGTCGTCTTATCCTATTGGACAGACCCGGATGGTACCGTTGCTTCGAGATGGGCAGCAGAACTCGGCATCCCATTCGTACAGATGGTCGGCGGCTCAGACGTCCTGCTGCTCGGAAACCAGTCGGCTCGGCGTGAACGCATGGTTCGGACGCTTGAGTCCGCGGCGCATGTCCTGACCATCGGGCCGGGATTGCGAAGCACGTTGGAGGGGTGGGGCTTGGATGCCAAGAAACTCTCCGTTTTCCAACGTGGGGTTGATCACACCAGGTTCTTTCCGGCACCGCAGGCTCAGGCGAGAGAACGGCTTGGTTTGCCGGGTGACCGACCGATACTTGCTTGGGCAGGTCGACTGGTTGACGTCAAGGGTCTTGACGTGCTCCTGTCGGCGCTGACTGACCCGGTCCTGATTCATCTGAGGCCGTTGGTACTACTCCTTGGTGAGGGGCCGAACCGGAGGTCCCTCGAGGCCACCGCCCTGGCCACTCTCCCCATTGATACGGTCCGATTCATTGGGAAGGTCCCTCAGGTCGAGTTGCCGGATTGGTATCGGGCGGCGGACTTGATGGTACTCCCGAGCCGTTCAGAAGGGGTCCCCAACGTACTGGTTGAGGCGATGGCCTGCGGAACAGGCTTTGTGGCCAGTTCCGTGGGCGGGATTCCGGAGTTGGCGAGCGAGCCATCGTTGGAACTCGTACCGCCTGGGAATCCGGCCGCGTTGGCGAGCACGCTGATCAGGCGGCTCAACGCAGGATTCCACGCTGTGCGGCCCGTCCCGGACAGTCGCGAGACAGCTGCGGGATTGCTGGAATTGATGCGGGACGTGATCACCCGGTGGCCTTGACCCGTGGTGACCGCCGACAGAATATTGGACACACTGCGTGGCTGGCCAGCTGGTCCGCGCCGAAGGAGATGAAATGAAGATCGGGTTTGACCGACGTGTGATTCAGTCGGCAGCAGTACTGATGCTCTGCGTTGCAGTGGCTGCTGCGGTTGGCGGCTGTGTTGACCCACAAATCGGAACGCTTGGCGGGAATCCGGAGGTACCTGGCCCTCCAACCCTGCCACCCCCAGCCCCGCCGCCCCCGCCACCGTCCCCGCCCGAGAATCCGTTGCCACCGGCTCCCCCGCCGGGGTCCGCAGGTTATAGCGCCGCCGCTTTGGCGTGGACCCCCGGGCCCGGGGATACCTGTACCCAAGAGGACCACCTGCGCTACACCGCGAGCGGACCCGACGGGAAGCTATACCCTATCTGGCACCCACCGGTGGATCCGCTCACGGGGTGCAATTTTGGTCACGAGCATGGAACTGACCCCTCCACCTCGCCGCTCGACACCCTAGGGCCGATGCTCTTCGGTTACGTCAACGAACAAGCGCTTGCGAGTCCGAATTTTCACCGGCACGAGGACCACGTAGGGCACAAGGTCGAGGTTGCGAACGGCGTGACATTCACGCCATCTGGCGGAGGCGCCGGGTCCCCGACGGTATGCAATGTCGTGGCCAAGCTCCACCAAGGAACGCATTCACCCGATGCGTTCAGCAACAACCTGCACGAGCAGGTGACCCGAGTGTCTTGCGACAATGGCCTCAGCTTCGAGCTGCAACTGTTGTCGGCCATTGGCAGGGCCGGCGGCTTTGCGGACCAGTGTGCGGGGGGAAGCCGCTTGCAGGTTGGAAGTCCAAATCCGAGCGATAGTCCGACGGCTAGCAACCCGCTGAACCCCGGTGGATCGATGGGCGATAGGTTTCTCCCAACGATCATGTGCGTTGATGCTCCTCGTCCCAAGTACTCGGAGGTTTGGAAAACTCAGAATGTGATCACCGGAGTCGACGGATCACAGGCGGCGCGATTCGCATGGTACTGGTCGGTGAGCGACCCAAGTCGGTACTTCGCGGCCGGCGCGGCGGTCCGGACGATCAACAGCTGCTACACTCTGACCGGTAGCGAGTTCTTGACGATCAGCAATCCCTGTGTCGGGCTTCGCGCGGAATCCGCCGAAGCGGTGACGTGGGACGACCCCCGGAGTCCCTTCAAGGGCACCCACCGCGGCATCAAGTTGAACGACTTCTCGGTGACGAACCCAAACGGGCCGGAAATATTTTTTACCGACGTCCTCGGGATGAACGGGTCAACCACGCCGTTCCCCGGTTCGGTCCAGCAGCACGTTCGGCAGGGATCACATGCCCCGTATGCCTTTGGGGGGCCATCTATTGGCAGCAATCATGACGCCCCCGGCGTCCACGCCCCGAACTAACGGTCCTTCCGATCACGACTCCGAACGCCAGCCCACCCCGGGCTGGCGTTCGACTTTCCGACCGGCACGCACCATCTTGCCCGCATGATGGCCCTCCCCAAGCACGCCGAATTC
>JBBRBV010000085.1:0-9902 GCA_038205545.1 Actinomycetales bacterium | reverse complement strand
GGCGGGGTCGCCGAGAAGTGCCCCAGCGATACCGAGCCGCTGGCCCATGCCGAGCGAGAAGGTGCCAGCACGCTTGTTGGCCACCGATTCCAGTCCGGTCAGCTCGATGACCTCGCGCACCCTCGTGCGTCCGATCCCGTGAGTCGCGGCAAGCGCGAGCAGGTGGTTCTTCGCGCTGCGGCCCGGGTGCACGTGACCCGCATTCAACAACAGGCCGATCTCGTGCAGCGGCGCGCGGTGATCTGCGAGCCGCTTACCGTTGACCCTAGCCGTGCCGGCACTCGGACGGTCAAGTCCGGCGATGGCCCGCATTGTTGTGGTCTTTCCCGCGCCGTTGGGGCCAAGGAATCCGGTCACCTTGCCGGGTTGAACCGTGAATGAAATGTCGTTCACGGCCGTCACGTCGGCAAACCTCTTGGTGAGATTACTAACCTCGATCATGTCTGATCGCCTCGATTTCATGTCTGGAGTTTCGCCTATCGAAAACTCATCAACCTGAATCTAGGAATCTCCGGACGCTGCGACATCGCGCCACGGTGCTTACTTGTCCGCGGCATCCGGCACCCCGGTACTAGGCGAGTGATTCCGTTTGGGTGGGACAGTCGCGTGGGCGCTCTTGATCCTTGGCGGAGGGTCTTACACCCTTGGTGTGAGCGATGACCATAACAGCCTCCTGACCACTTTTTACGTCTTCCTCGATGATCGGGTCTTGCCCGGGATCGGTCTGTCTAGAACCCATGTCCGCGGTCGCAAGCGTCGGCTGGTGGACGCCGAGTTGCTGTGCCTGGTCGTCGCGCAGCATCTGCTGCAGTTCGATTCGAAAACCCGGTGGATTCGCTATGCCGCCTCTCGCCTGCGCGGCCTGTTCCCAGCGCTTCCTTGCCAATCCGGATGCAACAAACGGGTTCGCGCCCGGGCCTCCTGATCTCCGCTGTGCTCTCCTGGCGAAGGACACCCCGTGCCGGCACGAGCTTCTTCGGCGGGTCGACTCCACACCAGTGGCAGCCGGAATGGCCAGAAAGACCACGAAACGATCTGACCTTGCCGGGGACGCCGGCTACGGCTATGGCACCTCGCATGCCCGCTACTACTGGGGATTCAGTCTCTATCTGATCGCCACCCCGGAAGGCCCGCCCGTGCTCTGGGCATTGGCGAATCCGAAGATCGAGGAACGTGAAGTGACCCAGGCGATGCTCGAATGAGACACCACCTGATCCGTGACGGTCCGATCATCCTCGGCGACAAAGGCTTCGCCGGACGCTGAGTGGCCGGAACATCGTCATGCGCCGATATTGGTCCACTTACTGGACACCTTTTGGTCCACTTCACGGCTTTACGAGTGTCTGAAAGTGGTGCAATATCGAATAGCCGCTCGACGGCAAGTGGACCACAAATGGCCCGATAGCGACCATGAAAAACTACATTCAGAACCGACAAAACCCTGATGAAAACTGCGTTTCATCAGGGTTTTTTGTTCGGTCGGGCTGACAGGATTTGAACCTGCGACCCCTTGCATGATCAGAGCGATTTCTGACCATCACCGAGTGCCTCGGAAACTCGCGGATTTCCTTGCGTGTGCAGGGAACCGGGCGGTTCACTTGAACTGATTCTATCTCGTCATCCTGGGTCGATCGGGGGCGATTGCGATGGGTAAATGATGGGTTATCGAACGACACGATCGACATGAGTAAGAAGAGACCGCCACCGACGCGTCGATCAGAAAATGATGGGTGTCAAGCTTGCAGGCGGTTCCAGCGGACCGTCCGCGAGAATCGCAGTCACCATGTCGATCGCTCGCGTTGTGAGGCTATCGCCGGGGTAAAACTCCTCGTACAACTCTTCGGCCTGTTGGAGGGTGGCCACTCTGCACAGCGCCAGTAGAAGGCGAATGTCACGCGTGTCGCGACCAGGACGATTAGATCGTAGTTTCATCACAAGTAGGGACTCCTGTGAGGCGACTTGAATGACGATGCCGTCTTCGTCGAAGAGCGTCTCCCATTCCACGTGGCGTCCGAGGGTCGGCAAGGCGTCGGCGCGGGTAACAGCAAAGTTCAACCAGCCCGTATCCCAGTCGTGTCGTTGAGCGACTCGAGCTGCTGCAGCCGCGACTGCTTCATCGCTACCGGGACGAACGTGAAGAACATCGAGGTCCTGAGTGGTGCCGCGATCGAAGTAGCGCAGCGCCAACGCGGCTCCGCCAACCAAGCGGATACCCGCTACCTCGCCAGCCGCACGCAGCTGCGCGATCAGTTCAGATAGCCCGCGGACTATGTCCTCACGGCTCAATGCGGTTGCCAAACTGCTGTTACCTAGCTCAGACGCTCGCAAACGTGTCACGCCAGACAAGAACGCCACGCTTGGCAAACACGGGAGGCACTTCCGAGTCGGGCGGAATAGGATCCGCTGGATCTATTTCGAGAGTTCGTGGACTGTGCAGAAAGCGATTTTGGGCGTTCACCCACTCCGGTGAAGGCAAATTCTCCTCGCCGAGACGCCATGCGACGAGCGCGGCGACGGCGGCGTCCCACACCGGGTCTGTGGTTGATTCGGGTTCCGCGAGTCCCAGCACGCCTCGAACGAGCCCTCGCTCAGCCACGAGGTTGTCATTGAGCTGAATGAGCGCCCGCAACGCTCGGTCCTTATCTCCGGTGCGTAATCGCTTACGGATCTCCGCGGCCACTGTCGCCGCATCGTCTCGACGAGTGGGCGCCGAATACAGGCGATGTCCGGCCCCAGCGAGCAATCGGTCGATCGTGTCGAATGCCGCGTCGCGTCCCTGCTCAGAGCGGGAGACGCTGGCCTGATCTATGCGTGCCCGATCGGCCAGCTGCACTTGGGTTAGCTGCTGGCTCTTTCGTGCTGCACGCACGAGTGTTGATGCGTTCGCCATTGTTTCCACCATGAGATAAATATGTTTTGTAAGTCATATTCTAACTTGCCTGGCGCCCAGCAGGTAAACAAATTTCTTAGGTTATCGCGGTCTACCGTCGGGGACGGCGACCACCAGAAACGCACAAGCGTTTGGCGCAAATGGTGCCAGTACTCGGCGGCGTCATGTCTGCTGGATTGAGCTACGACATGCTGAGTCGTGCCCTGGGTGACGTCACTCGCGTCTACCGCGTACGATACCGTTCGGAGAAGTACGGGTTGTCCTTTGACGACTGGTTGGGGCAGACGATGGCTCATGACGCGACGGAATTTGGCGGCACCGATGATTTCGACAACGAGTCGATCGATGTGGAAGCCGAAGTTCGAGCAGCGATCCTCGAAGGAGACCACGTTGAGGCTGTTGACGCTCGTGAAGGCTAATTAGAGTTACCTGCACCGGTGAGAATCGGATCATCAGCGGGGCCGGCTGCTGCATTATTAAAGAGCAGCCAGCGAGAACGAGCAAGTGACACCGGACAGGCCCGACCGACGTTCGTCCCTTCCATTTTTCTGGCTAGTTCCCGTTCAAAAGATATCGGGACTCCGCCGATTTAGTTTGATCGAGCGAGAAACTATCTCGGGCCGCAGGCTACCTCGAAGTTCTTGATCAGATCAGGCAGAGCCGCTCCACGGCGCGGGAGCGAGTACCCACAAGACCACCGCTGCTCGGCCGCCCACGACATGCCAGGTGTGGGGCTCGTGGCCCGGAAAGGTCAGGGTGTCGCCAGCATTCACAGCCACGCTACGGTCGATGAAGCGCACGCTCAGGGTACCGGTGACGACGTGGAGCATCTCAACCTCGCAGTTGATCGTGTAAAGATCCGAGCCCCCGTGCGCGTTTGGTTCGAGCTCTGATCGGAGCAACTGCACTCGCTGCTCCGCGCGGGGGGACATCAGCCGTTCCACGGTGTGCACACCGCCCAGGTTTATTCGTGGCGCATCTGCAAACGTGATGTGTTGAACGTCGGGCTCGGTGAAGAGCGCCCCGACGGGAAGCGAGAGCACTTGGCACAGCCGCACAAGCGTTGCAACACTCGGCGATGTCTCGTCTCGCTCGACACGACTGAGAAAGCCCTTGCTCAGGCCTGTCGTCTGAGCAACCTGGGCAAGCGACATGCCCTGAGCGTTCCGCGCCGAGCGCAGTTTTGCGCCGATGGGCGTTGCCGCGGAATCGGCCGCGGGATGGATTGCGCGCAAAGTTCCCCCTCTGTTGACCTCGGAAGTAGTGCTTGACGAACGAACTGCACGGGCGTAGTGTTGCCGAACGTTGTCTACAAGATACAGGAAGTTGTCAAATATGCAACCCTCAGATGAGACTGGGTCTCAGCCGTCGTCGCCGCCGTCACCATCGCCGCGCGGGCCGGTGGACGCGAGCGTCGTGCCGCGATTCGCTGGCATTGCCACCTTCGCGCGTCTTCCGCGGCTCGATGAGGTCGAGCACGCCGATATTGCCGTTGTGGGCGTCCCCTTTGACAGCGGGGTCAGCTATCGACCGGGGGCACGGTTTGGCCCCGCTCACGTGCGCGAGGCTTCGCGGTTATTGCGCCCGTATAACCCTGCCCAGGATGTGTTCCCGTTCGGAGCTCAGCAAGTGGCCGATGCTGGCGACCTGGTCGCTAATCCGTTCGACATTACCGAGGCTGTTGCTGAGATCGAAGAGGGTGCCCGTCTTCTGGGAGAGCACGCCGATCGGCTCGTCGTCATCGGTGGTGACCACACGATCGCCCTGCCCCTCTTGCGCGTCGCGCACGCGAAGCACGGGCCGGTCGCGGTGTTGCACTTCGACGCCCACCTGGACACGTGGGACACCTACTTCGGTGCACCCATCACCCACGGCACCCCGTTTCGCCGCGCGTCGGAGGAGGGCCTCATCGACCTTGAGGCCAGCATGCACGTCGGCATTCGTGGACCGCTGTATTCGAAGGACGACCTCGAAGACGACTCGCGGCTTGGCTTCGCTATTGTCTCAAGCGAGTTCGTTGACGAGCACGGCGTCGACGCGGCAATCGCCCGCATCCGCACGCGGATTGGGGACGCGCCGCTATACATCTCAATCGACATTGACGTGTTGGATCCGGCGCACGCACCGGGCACGGGCACACCAGAAGCAGGCGGGCTGACGAGCCGAGAGCTACTCCGGATGCTGCGCGCACTGGCCGACCTCCGAATCGTTGGCGCCGACGTGGTCGAAGTCGCTCCTGCATACGACCACGCCCAGCTAACTGCCGTGGCGGCGAGTCATGTCATCTACGAACTCCTCAGCGCCATGGCGCCCCGCTAACTCGACACACCAATGGAGGCACAGTGATCCCGACCACCCCGAGCACCAAAGACGTACTCGCTGCAGCATCAGCAATCGTCAGTGCCTTCGCCGCAACCGACGCCGAGCGCTACTTTTCATTGTTCGCGCCGGAGGCGACCTTTGTCTTCCACACTGAGCCCGAGCGGTTCGATGGTCGCGCGGCCTACGAACAGAAGTGGCAGGAGTGGGTCGCGAGCGGCTGGCGGGTGACGTCCTGTGAGTCAAGCGCACAGCATGTACAACCAATGCCCGGTGGCGCGGTCTTCACCCACTCCGTCAGTACCTCCGTTAGCACCCCCGACGGGCCCGAGGCCTATCGGGAGCGGGAGACCATCGTCTTTCGTTCCGAGGCGAGCGGGCTCGTCGCGATCCATGAACACCTCTCACCCCAGCCCTAATTCACCAACCCACAAGGAGCCCGATGATGTCGCTCTACACCCGTCTCGAAGGCCGCCTGGGCCAGGAATCGGATGACTCCGGTCCCGTTCGCGGAACCTACTCTCTCGGCCGGATTCTCATGATCTGGCTGGCCGCCAACCTGGTGGTGACGACCCTACTCACTGGCACACTCTTCGTACCCGATCTGTCTTTCGGTCTCGTTATTGGGGTCATTGTGGGGGGCACGATCGTCGGAGCAGCCGTGCTGGTCACGATCGGCGCGATTGGCGCGCGTACCGGATTGCCTACGATGGCCATCACCCGCGGCCCGTTCGGAACGCGCGGAAGCCTGCTACCTGTCGCTGCGAACGTTGTGATCCTGATGGGTTGGAGCTGGGTGCAGGCGATGCTCGCTGGCATCGCGCTCAACTACATTGTCGCGTCTGTGACGGGGTTCTCGAGCCCCGTAGTCTTTGCCGTGCTCTGTCAAACGATCGTAGTGATTCTTGCGGTCTTCGGCCACGCAGGCGTTGCTCGCGTGGAGCCGTGGTTCGCTGTGGTCATCCTCGCGATCGCCGCGTACATCTTCTTCGTCGTGTTTACGACGTACGCGCCAGCGGATTTCGCCGCGATCGCCCCTCCAACCGAACCCTTCTACACGCCTGGCTTGGCGTTCGATGCCGTGGTCGCCACTGCGATCTCTTGGACGGTGCTCTCCGCCGACTTCAATCGTTTCGCCTCATCGACCCGGGCCAGCGTGATTGGCTCCGGCATCGGCTACACCCTGTCTACCGTGATCTCGATGTCGCTGGGTGCAACCGCGATCGGCTACGTAGTCCTCAGCGGCGGCGACGCGATCGCATTCGACCCGGTGACGATCATCGAGCCGTTCGGCGCGGTCCTCGCAGTGGCGATCTTCCTCTCCGTCATGGCTACCAACACAATGGTCGTCTACGGCATGGTCACGAGTGTCGTGAACTCCCTCCCGGGCCGTCGGGTGAAATTCCTGTCGACCGCGATCATCCTCGGACTCATCGCGATCATCGGATCGACGTTCTTCGGTCTTCTCGCGCAGTTCACGACGTTCCTTGTGACGATCGGCGCACTCTTTGCACCGATCTTTGCAATCATGATCGTTGACTATTACATCGTCGCGCGTCGCAGCTATGACGCCGATATTCTCAAAAATCGGGGCGGGCGGTATTGGTTCATTGCCGGGATCAACTGGTTCGCTATCGCGGCGTGGGGGATCGGCGCAGCCTCCGCGTACGTGTGGGCGTACGTGTGGCCACTCCCGTTTGGAGCGACCATTCCCGCGTTCATCCTCACCTTTGTCGTGTACCTCGCCGTCTCGTTGCCTCGGCGCGCCAAAACCCCGTTCCAGCCGAGTCAACATCTCGCAAATGCGGGAACGCCGCACGCCGTCACCACCGAAGTTACCTCATGATGCTGCTCGATTTGAGTCAGCCGATCACCGACGGGATGGCGGTGTACCCCGGCGATCCGACCGTACACATTCACCCAGCGCTTGAACTCGATCGAGACGGTGTGGCCGTGAGTTCCCTGCGCTTCGGCTCACACACCGGTACACACATCGACGCGCCTTCGCACACGGAGGCGGGCGGACGGACGATGACCGACGTGGCATTGGACGAACTGGTCGATGATGCACTGGTGATTCGGGTGTCCGGCCTGGCTGAGAACGAGATCTACGGCTGGGAGGCGCTGAACGCTGGCGCGCCCCTTCCCCCGCGTCTGCCGCCGATTGTCGTGATCGACACTGGCTGGGCAAGGTGGTTTGGCGACGTACGAGCGACGAGGCATCCGGCGATGGATGCTGCGGCAGCTCGCGAGCTCGTTGCACGCGGCATGCACATTCTCGCTGTCGACACGCTGAGCCCTGACCTCACGGAAGAGTCGGCTGGCGACTTCCCTGTGCACGAGGTCGTGCTCGGCGGCGGCGATGGACTGATCGTCGAAAACATCTGCGGGTTGGAATCACTTCCCACAACATGCCGGATTGGCTTTTTCCCCCTGAGATTGGGCGGTGATGGGGCACCCGTTCGAGCGGTCGGCTTCCTTTGACCCCGCCCGCGATTTCGCTGTCGTTCCTTGTTTGATCGCCAGCGCGAGCACCGTACTCATGATCGCCGGTACCGTCTTCATTAATCCCCCGGAGCCCTCATGTTCGACAACATGAACCCCTCCCGCCGTACGTGTGACGGGCCGGATTCCCAGAAGCCACCCAGCCCTGGGAGTAAAAAGTCTTCACTCCACGGGCCCTAGCAATACCTCAGCGGTCTTTTCAGGCGGTGCCGAGTTCGGCGGTCTGTGTAGCTGGTCTCTGCTTGGGCAGCCGCATCGCCTCTTCAAGCCTCCCATGCCGGAGCGGCACGTACTTTCCATCCACCAGCCCGCCCCCGCTGAAGACCTCGACGAACACTGCTCGTGACTGGTCATCAAGCAGGGAGTCATCCGCTTCGAGTATCCGGTTGGCCATGTTGAGAGCTTGCTGCGTCGAGAGCTCGCTCACTGCTCTCTTTAGCTCCAGCAGTTGAACTCTTGGACACCCCAGATGGTTCTCGTTCTCAGCGGTTCCGCAACACTCGCTATTACGGCCCAGACGGTTCTATTGGTGGTCCCGCTGAAACGAATCGGGTTTCGTTTCCGCTTTCAACGGGTTCCCCCCGTCTTGATGGTCAATGCCGACCGGGACATCATGCGCGCTTCTGGTGACCAGTTCGCAGTTGAGCTCGTCTCCGCGGATGGTGACGTTGAGCGTCATGTTCTACCCGAAACCCAGCACGCCTTCTTGAATCGTCCCCACCTGGCAGCGTTCACCACGGCGATCGACCTCATCGCTTCATGGTCTTTGCATTGATGAGCTTCCCGTAGCTAGTTCGTGCCAAGATGAGTGACGTTCAACGGTGATCCGAAAGGCGGCTCATGCGCGTTCTGGCGTTCATCTTGTCCATCGTTGTCTCGACGGGATTGTTGATGGCAGGAGTGATTCTTCTCGTCGTTGAGACGAAAGAAACAGACTCGGTTTGGATCTTCATTGCATCATTGGCACTGGTTGTGTTCGTCTATGGTCCGCTCGCGCTGGGGTCGTTCCGGGCATATTGGGACGTTACCGGTTCACAGGACTCCCGACGCTACTACCGCCGAATTGTTCTGGTCGTCCTTGCCCTAGAGCTTCTCGCAGCGATCGTCACGGTCATCTTTGCGGTGCTGACGTCGGCCGGTTCGCTCATTCCTGTTGCCTTCATTGGTGGCGGCGTGGTCCTCACCGTCGCGGCTTTTCTCCTTGGCCCAGCGGTCTACCGATATGACCGCGCTCATCCGCGTGCTGTATCAGCCTGGGTGGCAATCGAGAAGGCCGCGATCACAAAAAGGATCGTGGCCACAGCGATTACCTTTTTGGGCGTGCTCGTCTTGGGTGCGATTGGTGTGGTGATCGTGAGTACAGTTGCTCCCAACGTGCTCAGTGTTCCCCAAATGCTTCTCTTTGCGCTGTCATTCGCATTCATTTTCTCCGCCGCTGTGTGCGTGTTCTCCACCCTCGGGTGGAACCGCCGACTTGTCGACGTTACTGATAGGGACCCTTCCCGTCTCCGCCGAGTTGTCAGGGTCGTCCTTCGGAACAAACCAGCCGATCTCGATGGTCGAGACCTAATAGCCGCGGCGCGGTACGCAGCGGTGATCTCGGTGACGCTGTCATTCCAGCTGGCCTACATCGTGCTCCTGTACGCCGGTCTTGTCCTCCAGCAGATCAACGTGCTCCGCACCGGAATTGCCGATACCTTCTCGATCCTGATCATTGTTTTCTTCGTCGTGATATTGGCTGCTCTGCTGCCTCTACAAATCGTTCGCATTCGTCGTGCACGCCGATATGCCCGAGATCACGCAGCTGATCTTAACGAGCCAGCTGTAGCGACGGCAGACTGACGATTAACGCAGGAAAGACGGATGGAAGAGGACTCACTCACTCGACTCATTAGCTCGTGCTGTCGGGTGGGGACAGCTGTGCGAGTTCGCGGAGCGCCATGAGGTGGCCATCGATTGCTCCTCGTCCCTGCTGAGTGAGGGCGACGGCAGTCGTGCGGCGCGCATCCGTTCGCGCGGTTGACGCTTGCTTCACCGTGTAGACGTAGCCCATGTCGGCGAGATTGTGAATGGTTTTCGACAGTGTCGCTTCGCTGAGATCCAGCATGCGGGCGAGGGTGCTGAATTGCGCGGCGCCGGTGGCGCGAAGCAACGCACAGAGCCGAAGACGTGTTGGTGCGTGAATCGC
>JBBRBV010000084.1:0-10012 GCA_038205545.1 Actinomycetales bacterium | reverse complement strand
CCGTGTTGCCAATTACACCATACCCCAATGCCTAATCCGAAGATCGGGCCGAGTAGTAGCCTAGCCCACTCGGGCCAGAGAGGCCAATCCGAGGTTCTCCCTTGGCGAGTCCCACCAGTCGAGGGGCGGCTCCTACGCGGCTGTGAGCGCCAGCGCCCGATCGAGGCGCCCCAGGGTCTCGACCTGTCCGAGAATTTCCATGGATTCGAACAACGGCGGCGAGATCTTGCGGCCCGACAGCGCCACGCGCAGCGGTCCGAAGGCGACGCGCGGCTTGAGCCCAAGGCCCTCAATAAGGGTTTCGGCCAGAAGCGTGTGCACCCGGTCTGTGGTCCATTCCGCTGAAGGAATACTCTCAAGCGCGGTGCGAGACGCGCCGAGAATGTCGGCGGCGTTTTGCGGGAGTGAAGCGAGAGCATCCGCTTCGAGAATCAGATCGGCGCCGCTCACGAACAAAAACCCGAGCAGGGCGGGGGCTTCACCGAGCAGGGCGATGCGCTCCTGGATGAGCGGTGCGCCCTGCGCGAGCAGCGCCAGCTCAGTGTCACTCGGGGTCTCACCGAGCACGCCGGCCGTCACCAAATAGGGCACCAGGCGGTCGGCGAAGTCGGCAGCGTCGAGCTGGCGAATGTGGTCGCCGTTGATCGATTCGGCCTTCTTCAGGTCGAACCGGGCCGGGTTCGGGTTGACGTTTACGACATCGAACGCGGCGATGAACTCGTCGATCGAGAACACGTCGCGATCATGCGAGAGCGACCAGCCGAGCAGGGCGAGGTAGTTGAGCAGGCCTTCGCGAATGAAGCCGCGGTCGCGGTGCAGAAACAGGTTCGCTTCGGCGTCACGCTTAGAGAGCTTCTTGTTCTTGTCGCCCATGACGTAGGGCAGGTGGCCGAAGCGGGGCACGAAGGTGGTCACGCCGATGTCGATGAGCGCGTGGTACAGCGCAATCTGACGCGGGGTCGACGAGAGCAGGTCTTCGCCGCGCAGCACATGGGTCACGCCCATGAGCGCGTCGTCGACCGGGTTGACGAAGGGGTAGAGCGGATGCCCGTTGGGGCGCACAACCACAAAGTCGCTGAACGAGCCGGCCGGAAAGGTGATTTCGCCGCGCACGAGGTCGTCGAAGGAGAGTTCCGTGTCGGGCACGCGCAGGCGCAGCGCCGGAGAACGGCCCTCGGCACGGTAGGCCGACTTCTGCTCCTCGGTGAGGTCACGTTCAAAGTTGTCGTAGCCCATTTTCGGGTCACGGCCGAGGCTCACATTGCGGGCCTCGATCTCTTCGCCGGTGACGAAGCTTTCGTAGATGTGGCCGCTCGTCTTGAGCTGCTCGATGACATCGCGGTAGATGTCAGAGCGCTCCGACTGACGGTACGGCATCTGGGGACCGCCGACATCCACGCCCTCATCCCAGTCCAGCCCCAGCCAGCGCATCGCCTCGACGAGCTGCACAAAGCTCTCTTCGCTATCACGGGCGGCGTCGGTGTCTTCGATGCGGAAGATCATCGTGCCGCCGGTGTGCCTGGCATAGGCCCAGTTGAACATGGCGGTGCGCACGAGGCCCACGTGGGGTGTTCCGGTTGGCGAGGGGCAGAACCGCACGCGAACGTCGGATCCGGTGGCGGTAGAGAACGGGTGCGCAGTGGTGTCAGACATTACCCATAAGTCTAGTTGCGCCAGCCCTGCCGACTTGTGTTCGGGGCCCGGGCCCGGAACGCGGGCCCAGCATCTAAACTGGGCCCGCGTTCATAAGGTGGGCCCAGGCACTGTCTAGGCGAGCGCATCGAGATGGGCGCGCTTCGATACGCGCCCTCTACTGGTGCGCCGAGAGGGCGACCAGTGCGCGCAACGTTGCGGCCAGCGCGGGTACCCGTTCGGCACCGGCGGCGGTGACGGCATGCAGGGTTCGCCGGTCATGTCCGGTCGTAGCGCGAATCAGCACGCCGGATCGAGCTCCGGCTGACTCGATCGCCAAGGCCGGCAAGAGCGCGACGCCGATGCCCGCCTCGACCAGGCCGAACACGGCGGCAACGTTGTCGGTCTCGTAGCTGATGCGCGGAGCGAATCCTTGGCGATCGCAGAGGTCGAGCAGGTGGCCCCGGCAGCGTGGGCAGCCGGCCACCCAGTTCTCGTCGGCGAGGTCGCCCAGGTCGATGGGCCCAGCGTCTATAGAGTCAGCGTCTACAGAGTCAGCGGCGCCGGTAAGCGGATGCCCGACCGGCAGCACGAGCATCATCTCGTCTCGGCGCAGGGTCGCCACCCGCAGTCCCTGCGCGCTCTTCCGGTGCGGATCGACCCGATCCCCCGGATAGCTGAACGTGATCGCCAGGTCGGCGCGGTTCTCGCGCACCGCGGCGACGGCTTCGGGCGGTTCTGCCTCAAGATAGGTAACGCTGATCTGGGAATGACGCGCTTTCATGTGCGCCAACAGGCTCGGCACGAGGGTAGCGGATGCCGATGGAAACGCCACGAGTCGCACCAGCCCGGCGCGCAACCCCTGCAGCTCGGCAATCTCCCCCGCCGCCGCATCGAGCGCGGTGGCCACCGTCACCGCGTGCCGGGCAAGCACGAGCCCGGCCTCGGTGAGGTGCACTCCGCGCCCAACCCGCTCGACCACGGCAAGCCCGAGATGCTGTTCGAGCCGTTTGAGCTGCTGGCTAACGGCCGGTTGGCTGTAGCCGAGTGCAACGGCCGCGGCCGTAATGGAGCCGGTCTCGTGTACCGCCCGAACGACTCGCAGGGCGTGGGCGTCGAGGTCAGGGATCGGACCCGGCAGGTGAATCATTCTCTAATCATAATTGTGAGTTATGCATTGCATCGAATACTGGCCATTGTTGAATGAATGGCTTGCGGACACACTGGAACTATGAGCTCCGCAGCAACACGTACCAGCGCGACCACGAGTACCACGACCAGCCCGGTGACCCTCGCCGACGCCCGCACCCGCTACACCGCCGGTCGCGGTTACCTGGCCGCGTGCACGCTTGGACTGCCGACCATCGACACGATCAACGCAATGCGAGCCGACACCGAGGCCTGGGCCCGCGGCGAAGCCTGTGCCTCCCGCTACGGCGAGGTGGTTGAGCGTGTGCGTGCGAGCTACGCCGACCTGGTGGGCGTCACACCCGACCGGGTAGCGATTGGCTCGCAAACCTCGGTGATGGCTGGCATGGTCGCCGCGAGCATTCCGGACGGCGCCGAAGTCGTGCTGCCCATGGGCGACTTCAGCTCGATGGTGTTTCCCTTTCTATCCCAGGCCTACCGCGGGGTGACCGTGCGACAGGTGGAGCTGGCCGACCTCGCCGACAGCGTGACCGCGAATACCTGGCTCGTGGCGTTCTCCCTCGTGCAGTCCGCCACCGGAGCGCTGGCCGATAGCGTCGCCATCCGGGCCGCTGCTGACAAAACGGGCGCCCTCACCCTGTGTGACACCACCCAGGCCACCGGGTGGATGCCCGTTGACGCCGCCCTGTTCGACGCGACCATCTGCCACAGCTACAAGTGGCTCGGCGCCCCGCGCGGCGTGGCCTTCTTCACGGTCTCCACAGCCTTCGCGGCACAATTGCATCCCGTGAACGCCGGATGGTATGCGGGAGACGACCTGTGGGCATCCTGTTACGGTCCGGCGATGGCTCTTGCGCCCAACGCCCGCCGCTTTGACGTGTCACCGGCCTGGCCGGCCTGGGTCGGTGCTGAACCCGCGATCAACCTGTTCCGCAGCCTCGACCTGGCCGAGGTGCGCGCCCACAATGTGGGCCTCGGCGATGCTCTCTGCGACGGCCTCGACCTGCCGCGCCTCGATCAGGCAATCATCAGCTGGCCGGATACCGACGGACGCGACCTCGCGCGCCTCACGGCAGCGGGCCTCACCGCCTCGGGTCGGGCCGGCCGCGCCCGCGTCGCCTTTCATCTGTTCAATGATGAAGATGACGTGGCGCTGGTTCTCGCGGCCCTGAGCCGCGACTAGCCGAAACCGTCTGCCGCCACCTGGCCCGACCCGATAACGACCGCGGCTACTTCTTATCGGTAATGGCGCCGATGATCGCCTCAGCGACGGCGGCCGAGGATGCCGGGTTCTGGCCGGTGTAGAGCGTGCGGTCGATCTCCACGTGCGAAGCGAACGATTCGCCAGCGATGAAGTCGGCGCCCAGTTCGACCAGTCGGCTCTGCACGAGCCACGGGGCCTTGGGTGCCAGCCCGCCGAGCTTCTCCTCGGCGTCGGTGAAACCGGTCATCGTGTAACCGGTGAACGGCCAGCTGCCATCGTCGCGCTTGGCCGCGAGCAGAGCAGCGGGCGCGTGGCACAGCACCCCGACGATACGGTCGGTATCGAGCGCTTCGGTGAGGATGCTCCCGGAAACAGCGTCGAGCGCGAGGTCTTCCATCGGGCCGTGTCCTCCCGGGTAGAAGACCACATCGTAGTCGGCAACGGCGATGTCGTCAATACTGAGCGGTTCATCGAGCTGACCGGAGATGGTTCCGATGTAGTCGATGATCTGTGCCACGCGGTCCTCTCCCCCGGCGGCCTCAGCAGCCAGACTGACGGCGTCGATTGTCGGAGCCACGCCGCCCGGTGTGGCGATGCTGATCTGGTAGCCAGCCTCGGTGAACAGGCGGTGCGGTTCGGCAAGTTCCTCGGCCCAATACCCGGTGGGGTGCAGGCTGCCGTCGTTGAGGGTCCAGTGGTCAGCGGCGCTGACGACGAAGAGTACGTGGGTCATGGTGTCTCCAATATTCGTAATGTCGGGCGTGGAAGGGTGTGACATGGTGCGGTTTAGAGTGCCGGGACGAGGTCGCTCGTGCGAACGACCATCTTGCCGGTGTTCTCGCCGCGCATAAGGCCGAGGAACGCGTCAACGGTGTTCTCGACGCCGTCGACGACGGTCTCATCGAAGACGATCTTGCCGGAAGCGAGCCAGTCGGCCATTTCGGCGGAGAATGCCGGGAGGTGACCCGAGAAGTTGCCGACGGTAAAGCCGGTGAGAGTCAGGCCGCGGGTGACGATGTTGGACATATTATTCGGCCCAGCGGGGGCCTCCGTGCTGTTATACAGGGAGATCGCCCCGCAGATGGCGGCACGCCCGCCGTCGTTGAACGTGGCCAAAGCCGCTTCCAGGTGCTCGCCCCCCACGTTGTCGAAGTAGACGTCGATGCCGTCGGGGGCAGCGGCAGCGAGCTGGTCCTTGATGGAGCCGTCCTTGTAGTTGAACGCGGCGTCGAAGCCATACTTGCTGGTGAGCAGCGCCACCTTTTCGGCTGATCCGGCGGAGCCGATCACGCGCTTGGCGCCCTTGAGCCGGGCGATCTGACCGACCATGCTGCCGACGGCACCGGCCGCCCCCGAGACGAACACGGTGTCGCCTTCCTTGAGCTTGGCGACCTCAAGCAGGCCGACGTAAGCGGTGAGGGCGGTCATGCCGAGCACACCGAGGTAGGCGGAGAGCGGCACATTGGGAAGTTCGGGAACGACGCGGAATCCGGCGGCGTCTTCCTGAACCAGGTCGCGCCAGCCGTACGGGTGTGTGACGACGTCGCCCACCGCAAATGCGTCATTAGCGGATGCGACGACCCGGCCCACGGCGCCGCCACCCATGGTCTCGCCGAGAACGAACGGCGGCACATAGCTCTTGGCATCGTTCATTCGGCCGCGCATGTACGGGTCGACGGAAATGAATTCGTTGGCGACGCGAACCTGGCCGGCCTCAAGCTCGGGCAGCTCGACGGTTACGGTGCGAAAGTCCGCCTCCGTCGGCCAGCCGATGGGGCGGTTTACCAGCTGGATCTGGGTACTGATGGTGGATGAGGCCATGGTGGGCTCCTCTGCTAGTTTTAGAACGATCGGTTTACTATATAGTGGACCAAGCGGTACACAAAATCATCGGACGAGCACGGAAGAACCAGGAGCGACATGGGGCGGCTACAGACCTTCGACAACAGTGTCGTCGTGCAAGCTGCACGGGACCTGTTCTGGGATAAGGGCTACGACGCATCGTCGCTGGCCGATCTGGAAGCTGTTACGGGCCTCGGCCGCTCCAGCCTGTACCACGCCTTCGGGAGCAAACGCGGTCTCTTCGACGCTGCGGTCACCCATTACCTCGAGACGGTCATCCGGCCTCGGCTCGCGGTGCTGCGCACGGGCGCTAAGGATGCCTCGGCCCTGATCGCCTACTTTGACGGCCTGATTCAATCGACGGCCACGTTGGCCGACGACTCGCCTCGCACCGGATGCCTGCTCGTCAATTGCGCAGCGGGACTCGCCGCCCACGACGATCCGACCCGCGCGGTCGTCGAGGGCTACCGCATCGAGCTCTCCGACGCCCTCAGGTTCGCACTTATCTCGGCGTCGTCATCATCGGCCGCGGATACCCCGACCGCCCGGCTCGACGAGCGAGTACGCACCCTGGCGTCTCTGTCGATGAGTGCAATGCTGGTGGCCCGGGTCAACCGCGATGAGGCCATCGCCCTGCTGAACACGGCGTCGAACCAGGTCAGCGCCTGGTTCCCAGGCGCCTCCAGCTGAGCCCACCGGATCTGGTCACGCTCGGGCCCACCTTGTGACCCTGGGCCCAGGTTCTATCCTGGGCCCGCGTTCCGGGCCCGGGCCCCGAACGCAAAGCAGAGCATTTCAACGCAGCGCCGCGGGCGGGCGGGGCTACGGTCATCAGGCGGGGCGAACCACCGGGTTCACGAGCGTTCCGATGCCGGCAATGGACATCGTGACAGTGTCACCGTCGACGACGGTCGCGGCCGTGTCCATGGGCCCAGCCAGAATCACGTCGCCGGGAAGCAACGTGAACGCACTTGAAGCAAAGGCCACGAGCGCCGCCACGGTCTCTTCAGTAGTCGCCTCGTGCTCGTCGAGATCCACCGCCTGAAATTCCTCGTCGTTAATGAGTCCGCGCAACGGTGTCGCAGCATCATCGAAGTCGGTCTCGATGATCGGTCCCAGCGGCAGGAAGGTGTCGAAGGCGCCAGCGCGGGTTGTCGAGCGCTCGGCAAGGTCGGCCGCGGTGGCGACCGTCGCGACGGTATAGCCGAAAACGCGGCTCGCGGCATCCGCTACCGAGACGTTCTTGGCGATCTTGCCGATGATGATCGCGAGCTGACCATCGACCTCGACGCGCTCTGAGACGGCCGGCAGCACGATGGCGTCACCCGGGCCAACGACCGCAGTGTTTGGCTTCAACACGAACTCCGGCTCGGCTCCCGGAGTGAGCACGGCGACGACCTTGGAGCGCGGGATAACGGGCGCGAGCAGTTTCACATCCGCCAGAGCCACCCGGTCGCCGGTCGTGCCGAATCCGGCGAACATCGGGTCACTCGTGAGTACAACGAGTTCCTCGTCGTCAACGATGCCAAACGCAATGGCACCCTGGTAGCTGTATCGTGCGATCTTCACGTATCTCGTTCCCACCTGTTGCGACCTCGCCGAAACGGGGCCAAAAGGTTCAGTTTACGTCAGTCGAGGCGGGTGAGCCAGCCGTGACGGTCCGGCACGCGTCCATACTGAATGTCGGTGAGCTCCTGGCGCAGCGACAGGGTGATCTCGCCAGCCGGGGCATCCGCGTCACCAATCGTGAAGTCTTTGCCCTTGAGCTGGCCGATCGGGGTGACCACGGCGGCGGTTCCGCAGGCGAACACCTCGGTGATGGCACCGGATGCGACGCCCTCACGCCACTCCCCCAGCGTCACGTCGCGCTCCTCGACGGTCATGCCGCGGTCGCGGGCGAGTTGCATGATGCTGTCGCGGGTGACGCCCTCGAGAATGGATCCGGTCAGGCGGGGCGTGACGAGCGTGTCGGTGCCGTGCACGAAGAACACGTTCATGCCGCCCAGTTCATCGATGTGGCTGCCGGTTTCACCATCGAGAAAGAGCACCTGGGCACAGCCGTTTTCGTAGGCCTCCATCTGGGGCAGCAGTGAGGCGGCGTAGTTGCCACCGCACTTGGCAGCGCCGGTGCCACCGCGGCCGGCGCGCGAGTACTCCGTGGACAGCCAGATCTTTACGGGTGCCACACCGTCGGCGAAGTAGGCACCAGCCGGGCTCGCGATCACGTAGAAGCTCACCTTATGAGCGGCCCGCACACCGAGAAAACTCTCGTTGGCAATCATGAATGGACGAAGGTAGAGGCTGGTTTCGGGAGCGGACGGCACCCAGTCGCCGTCGATGGCGATCATCTGCTTGACCGACTCGATAAAATCCTCTACCGCAAGCTGGGGTAGAGCGAGGCGGTGTGCCGAGCGCTGGAGCCGCTGCGCATTCTTCTCAGGCCGAAAGGTCCAGATCGAATTGTCGGCGTGCCGGTAGGCCTTGAGTCCCTCAAAGATCTCCTGGCCATAGTGCAGCACCGACGAGGCGGGGTCGAGCATGAGTGGACCGTAGGGGGTGACGCGGGCGTCGTGCCAGCCGGCGTCGATCGACCAGTCGATCGTGACCATGTGGTCGGTGAAGTGTTTGCCGAAGCCCGGGTCAGCGAGAATTTCCTCGCGTTCGGCCTCGGCGCGCGCGTCGGTCGACGGCGTGAGCGCGAAGCTCAGCGGGTAGGTTGTGGTGGAGTCGGTCTTGCTCATTTGAGTACCTTGTCTGTCAAAAGGGTCACGATGGCGTCTCCCACCTCAGCGGTGCTGCGTCGGGAGGGGGTGTTTTCGGTGCGTCGCAGCAGGTCGTCGGCCACTGCCTCGTTGACGCGGGCCGCGGCATCCGTGAGCCCGAGGTGGTCGAGCAGCAGCGCTACCGAAAGGATGGCCGCAGTCGGGTCGGCCAGTTGCTGGCCAGCGATATCGGGCGCCGAGCCGTGCACCGGCTCGAACATGCTGGGAAAGCGACCCGTGGGGTTGATATTGCCGGAGGCCGCCAGGCCGATGCCGCCGCTGATTGCCGCTGCCAGGTCGGTGAGAATATCGCCAAAGAGGTTATCGGTGACCAAGACATCGAATCTACTCGGATTCGTGACGAAGAAAATGGTTGCGGCATCGACGTGCAGGTAATCAACGGCGACCTCGGGGTATTCAGCGGCAACCTCGTTCACAATGCGCTGCCACAGGCTGCCGGCGAAGACGAGCACGTTGGTCTTGTGCACGAGGGTCAAGAGTTTGCGCTCGCGTCCCTGAGCCACCTCGAAGGCATACCGCACGACGCGTTCCACCCCGAAAGCGGTGTTCACAGAGACCTCGTTGGCTACCTCATGCGGCGTGCCGCGACGGATGGCGCCGCCATTGCCGACGTAGGGCCCCTCGGTGCCCTCCCGCACGACGACGAAGTCGACCACGCCGGGAGCGGCGAGCGGGCTTGTTACCCCCGGGTAGATCTTGAAGGGACGTCGGTTCACGTAGTGGTCGAGTGCGAAGCGCAGCCCGAGCAGCAGCCCTCGCTCGATGTTCGCGTCTTTCAGGCGCGGATCGCCGGGAACGCCACCGACCGCACCGAGCAGAATGGCATCGTGCTGCTGGATCGACGCCAAGTCGGCATCGGTGAGCACATCCCCGGTTGCCAGAAACCGCGCGGCGCCCAGCTCAAACAGGCTCGTCTCAATCGTGACGTCGTCTCGCGCGGTGGCAGCGCCGAGCACCTTCACGGCCTCAGTGACAACTTCCGGCCCAATCCCGTCTCCGGGAATGACAGCGAGTGTGATAATACGAGACATGCGGCTCCGAACCGGTCAACGAACACCTGAATTGCGTATAGTCAAACCTTACCTTTCTCGCCGAACTGCCTAAGATGTTCCCCAGTGGCACCACCAACGGAAAGCAGGAAATCATGAGTATCGGACTAGGAATCTTTCTGCTGGTCGTCGGCGCCATTCTGGTGTGGGCCGTCGACCTCACCGTGACCGGTGTCGACCTGCAGCTCGTGGGCTATATTCTGCTCGCGGCCGGCGCGCTCGTGGTGGTTCTCGGCCTCGTGCTGATGACGCGTCGCCGTAACAGCGTGAGCACAACCCGCACGATCGCCGATCCGGTCAATAACGAGCAGGTCACACGGCGCGACAACTCGATAGACGACCTGTAGTAGGCG
>JBBRBV010000083.1:0-10072 GCA_038205545.1 Actinomycetales bacterium | reverse complement strand
TGTGGGCAAACGGCCATTCCTGAGGATGACGCAAACCCTACAGCCCAGTGTTTACAAGGGATGCAGGGCCCTAATGCGTGGTGCCCCTGGAGGGATTCGAACCCCCAACCGTTTCCTTAGGACGGAACTGCTCTTCCGTTGAGCTACAGAGGCTGGCTCGGCAAGTTTAGCCGGTCGCGCCGGTCCGGCCGCTCGATCGAAGCGCGGCGGCGCCACCGAAAGCAGTGCCGGTGCCGGCTAGCTCGCCATATGCACGATCTGGATCAGGTTGCCACAGGTGTCGTCGAGAATAGCCGTGGTCACCGGCCCCATGACCGTCGGCTCCTGCGTGAAGCGCACGCCGAGGCCGTGAAGTCGCTCATACTCCGCCGGAACGTCGTCGACAGCGAATTGGGTGAACGGGATGCCGTCGGCGACCAGGGCGTCCTTGAACGGCTTCGCGGCGCGGTGACTGCTGGGTTCCAGCAACAGTTCGGTGCCCTCCGGGTTCTCCGGAGACACGACGGTCAGCCAGCGGTCCTCGCCGCCCATGGGCACGTCATGCTTTTTCACGAAGCCCAGCACGTCGGTGTAGAAGCGCAGCGCCTTCTCCTGGTCGTCGACGAGCACGCTCGTGATATTGATTCGCATTACCAAAAGCCTAGGCGGCGGGTGCCAGATAGGCGTCCCAGTCCTCCAGCGGCCGCTCAACACCGCGCACGACCCAGGTCGTGCCCTGCGGCATCCGCGGGGTGAAGCGCAGTTCCCACCCCATTTCGGCCGGTGTGTGGTCACTCTTGAGGTTATTGCAGCGCAGGCAGCAGGCGGCAAGGTTATCCCAGGTGTCGCGGCCGCCCCGCGAGCGCGGCAGCACATGGTCGATCGTGGCCGCGGACTTGCCGCAGTAACAGCAGCGGTGATCGTCACGGCGCAAGACTCCTCGGCGACTGACCGGCACAAGTCTCGACATGGGAATGCGTACGTACCGCGTGAGCAGGATGACGCTCGGTCGATCCCACGAGCCCGAGGCCGCGAAAACGGGGTGGTTTCGATCGGACTGCACGATCGTCGCCTTCTGGTTCATAACCAGAATGAGTGCTCGTTTGAACGAGACAACGGCGAGGGGCTCATAGCCCGCATTGAGTACCAGTGTGCGCATGCGCTTCCTTTCGAAGGAGGCTGGACGGCTTCCAGCCATTCGAACTACATCCGATGCGTACAGAACAGGAGCATGACGAAGCGAAAGAGAGTACAAAAAAAGGCGCCGTCACCATGACAACGCCTTCTGGCTGCTCACGCAGCTCTTCTCGCTCTGACAACTATGCCGAAAGCACTCGCGACCGCGCACATCCATGGTGTGGATAGTGCGTCGCTCATGCATGGGCTCTCCTCAGGACCTACAACTACATCAGGGCACTAGGTTAACCCACAAATGGCGCAACAGGTGAACCTGTATGCGCCATTTGGGCGAGCTGTTACCTAGTGTTCACCGAAGGTGCGACTTAGATGCCGATCCGCACGATTTTGTAGTCGCTGGTCCAGATCGGCTGAATCCGCACGTTCTGCCCGGTGTACGGCGCGTGCAGGATGTTTCCGTTGCCGGCGTAGATGCCGTCGTGGCCGTCCATGATCACGAGGTCGCCGGGCACGGCATCCTCGATCGCGATCGTGGTTCCGGCCGCTCCCTGACCCACGGAGGAGTGCGGCAGGCTGATGCCGAACTGCGCGTAAACGTACATGATCAAACCGGAGCAGTCGAAGCCGGCCGGGGTGGCGCCGCCAAAGACATACGGCACACCCTGATACTGCGAGGCCACATCGAAAACGGCTCCGAGATCAAAATTCGGGTAGGCCGGGGTGGCCAAGTAGTCGGCGGCACTGGGGCCGGAGTAGCTCTCGGCGTACGACGTCATCTGAGCAGCAACCTCGACGCGGCGGGTTTCCGCAGCAGCCGCAGCAACGGCGGCAGCCTCCGCGGCGGCCTTGGCGGCAGCGGCAGCAGCAAGTTCTTCGGGCGTGGTCGCGGTGAATCCTTCGCGAGCGACGCTCACGGTGACAGCCTGCGCATCCACTTCAACGGCCTGCGCCTGCGCTTTGGACATCTCCGTGGATTCGCTGGCCCTGAAGGACGCATCCTGCGAACCGGGAGCGAAGGCATACGCCGGGAGGGCCATGGTGGCGACCAGGCCGGTAGCGAGGGTCATAACGACGATGTTGGCGATGCCGCCGCGGCGCTTCTTCGGGGATGCGCGCGGCTGGGAACGGTGGGAGTGCGCCGTTGAATCCACTTTTTCCAAAGAATTGGAGGTTCGATTCAGCCCATGCTGGAATCTTCCGGGTCCTAATGCAGCCAAAGTGTTAACCTCCGGCGCCTCGACAACACTAGGTTGTTGTCCCGTCACTTCGCTGATCGCGGGTGTGTTCGTAGGTCAAGAGACGGGGCAAGCAGGCGTCTTGACTCGAGTCCTTCGGCCGTTTCTGGCCTGTGGGACATCCCCGAGGCTACAAGAAGCTCGTGCAAAAGTCACTCTGAAACGCAACATTTCTAACGGATTGGTAACGGTGAACCGAAAAGGTCGAGACAGTTGGCTCGGTTCATCGAGGCGTGAATCCGGCGCAATGTCAGTGAACGAGCGGAACGTATCCGGCCGGCGTGGTGACAAAGACGTGGCTGGCGACCTCATTCGGCAGCTCCAGGCCGGCGCCAAAACCCTCGACCTGCACGAGAACGTATGATCCGGCGGCCGAGAACACGCCGGTTGCACCCGGCATGACTCCACTCTGTTTGAGTTGCAGCAGCAGCTCGGGGTCGAACTGCACCGGTTCACCGAGACGACGGATGACCGCGGTCACCGGCGCGGGCGAACTTGCCACCACCGAGAGCACGTTGGTGACGCCGGCCATGAACGCCACCGCCGGTGAATCGCCGAACTCATCCAGGCCCGGGATCGGGTTGCCGTAGGGAGATTCGGTCGGGTGCCCGAGCATCTCCAGAATCTTGCGCTCGACCTGCTCGCTCATTACGTGTTCCCACCGGCAGGCTTCGTCGTGCACGAACTCCCACTCGAGTCCGATCACGTCGCTGAGCAGGCGTTCGGCCAGGCGGTGCTTGCGCATCACGTGCACGGCTTTACTGCGGCCGGTTGCAGTCAGCTCCAAATGCCGATCTCCCGACACAATGACCAGGCCGTCGCGCTCCATGCGCGCGACAGTCTGGGAAACGGTCGGGCCGGAATGACCGAGACGCTCGGAGATGCGCGCCCGCAACGGCACGATCTGCTCTTCCTCCAGGTCAAGGATCGTGCGGAGATACATTTCGGTGGTGTCGATCAGATCGCTCATCCGCAGCCCTTCATTCGGCTCGTGCGAGCACCGTTCATCAGATGACTGAAAGGTGCTTCATCGGCGGCCTCGGCAATGGCCCGCACAGCGTCACAAGCCTACCCGTCCGTGGTGAGGCAACTAGAATCGCCGTATGGCCGACATACTAATACCCACCGATCTGCTCCCCCTCGACGGACGATTCGGCTGCGGCCCATCGAAAATTAGGCGCGAACAGCTCGACCACCTGCTCGGATTCGGCACTGGAGTGCTCGGCACCTCGCACCGTCAGCCCCCCGTGAAAGAACTCGTTGGTCGCGTGCGCGCCGGCCTCGGCGAACTGTTTCGCATCCCCGACGGTTACGAGGTTGTGCTCGGAAACGGCGGTTCGACCGCCTTCTGGGACGCCGCCGCCTTCTCCCTCATTGAGCACCGCGCCCAGAACCTGGTGTTCGGCGAGTTCGGTGGCAAGTTCGCCAAGGCCGCCGCTGCCCCGTGGCTCGAAGCTCCCGACGTGATCAAGGCTGACACCGGTTCGCGCAGCGAGTTCGTTGTCACAGACGGCATCGACGTCTACGCCTGGCCGCACAACGAAACCTCAACCGGCGTCATGGCCCCGGTGACCCGGGTTGACGGTGACGCCGGCGCCCTCACCGTGATCGACGCGACGAGCGCGGCGGCGGGCATCGACTTCGACGCGAGCCAAGCGGATGTCTACTACTTCGCCCCGCAGAAGAACCTCGCCTCCGATGGTGGCCTGTGGATCGCGCTGTTCTCCCCGGCCGCTCTCGAGCGGGTCGAACGTATCGCCGCGAGCGGCCGGTACATTCCGGAATTCCTCAGCCTCAAGAACGCCGTCGACAACTCACGACTGAACCAGACACTCAACACGCCGGCCCTGAGCACGCTGCTGCTGATGGAGAGCCAAATCGACTGGATCAACCACAGCGGCGGGCTGACATGGGCATCGGCGCGAACGCAGGCGTCGTCATCCGTTCTGTATGACTGGGCGGCCCGCGTCGACTACGCGACTCCATTTGTCGCCGATCCGACGCACCGTTCGCAGGTCGTCGTGACGATCGACTTCGATGACGCCATTGACGCTTCCGCAATCAGCAAGACCCTGCGTGCCAACGGCATCCTCGACACCGAGCCGTACCGCAAGCTCGGCCGCAACCAGCTGCGCGTCGGGACCTTCACCGCGATCGACCCGGAGGACGTGAAAAGGCTCGTGGCGTCGATCGAGCACGTCGTCGGCCACCTCGGAAACTAAGTAGAAGGAGCGGGTCATGCGTCTCTGGTTGAAAGACAGCGAACGACGTCCTGACCCGCTGCCCGCGAGAACGGATGCCCGCAAGTCACTGTTCGTGGGCACCCTGCTCTGGCTGGTCGCCCTCGGCGCCGCCCTGATCTCGACGTGGACGGCGCCACAGGGCTCCGACTCAGGCGCGGCGAGCGCGTCGGGACCGGGTTGGTGGCTGTGGTGCACCGTGATCGGTGTCGGCCTGGGCCTCGGCGGTCTCGCTTGGGTTCAGTTCCGCCGCCGCTAGCGCCTCGTCGAAATCGATGCCGTTGAGGGCGTCGAGCGAGCCCTCCGCCTCGTCGTCCAACGACTCCGCGTCGTCGTCTGACTCGTCGTCATCCTCGTCGGAATCGTCGTCATCGTCGTCGGAATCGTCGTCATCGTCGCTATCGGCCTCGTCGTCATCCGCTTCACGCTCGTCTTCGACGAGGCGGTCCGACCACGGCACCCACTGGGGAGCGAGTAGAGCGTCGTCGCCGGGAGTGAGCTCGGTTTCGAGAACCTTCGGCTCGGACTTCTCGTCGACCCGGGCGAGGCTGACGGTCCAGCGCCAGCCCGGGTAGCCGGTCATCAGGCAGTCGAAGAGCAGCGAGACCACGAGGTCACCCTCATCGACGTGTCCAATGACCTCGCCAATGGTGTCCTCGGTTGTGATCTCCAGCAGCGCCGTGCGGGCCAAATCCAGCGCCGCGAGCAGGGTGGCGTCGGTCGGCGCAATCGACGGCGTGTCGGTCACCTCAGACATCCAGCTCCTCGGCAACCTTGCGCAGCATCGCCGCGATCTTCTTGCTGTGGCTGCTCTCGGGGTAGCGTCCGCGCTTGAGGTTGGTGCCGATACCGTCGAGCAGTTTCACGAGATCTTCCACAATGATGGCCATATCGTCGGCCGGTTTGCGGTTGATCTTGCTCAGGCTCGGCGGGGCCTCAACCACGCGCACCGACAACGCCTGGGCGCCACGCTTGCCATCGGCGATACCGAATTCAAGCTTGGCGCCGGCCTTGATGGTTACGCCGGAGGGCAGGGCGGAAGCGTGGAGGAAAACCTCTTTGCCGTCATCAGATGTGATGAAGCCAAAGCCTTTTTCCTCGTCGTAGAATTTGACCTTGCCGGTGGGCATCTGAACCTCACTGAGTTTTGGGCGCACAGAAGCGCGCGGGGTGTTCACCCAGCATATTCGGTCGCGGCTCCGGCGTGCCCGTATCCTTAGGCTGTGACCAATCAAACTCCACAACCCGTCAGCCGGCTTGAACGCGTTCTCGCCTACATGGTGGCGAGCGTGGTGGGATTGTCGATTCTCGCGTTTATCGCCGTCATCATTGCGACGGCGCTGGGCGTGGGCGAGAATGACGGGTTCAGCCGTGGCATCTGGCCGCCGATCTTCATTCTGCCGCTCTACGGCCTACCCCTGGGGTTCGTGCTCATCATCGCCCTGATGATCTCTGTGGGAGTGCGCCGCAGCCGCCAAGCTCGGCGAGACCGCGAGTAATGCTCGGCCTCGCATCGAGACTTCGCGCCCTGCCCGATACCGAGCTGCGGCGCGTTATCGGGGTGCGCGGCGTGTCGGCGAGCGGCATCCATGATTTCTTCGATCTGGCCGAGGCCTTGCTTGATCCGGCCAGTGTGCAACAGGCCCTCAGCCATCTGGATCGCCCCACGCTGGCCGTTCTGGCCGTAGCCGGGCAGCTGCAGAGCGAGAGGGTCGTGCCCACCCTGAACGCAGTCACCGTTCGTCTCGGCGAGTTGGGTACCGCCGCCGTCAGCGGCGACGACGTGGCCCGCCGCATCGACACCCTGCACACACTGCTGCTCGCCGATCACACCGACGGATGCTGCGTTCCCTACGACGCCGTCTCGGCCCACCTGGCACGCTGGCCGGCCCAGGACCTGCCGGATACCGCGGACCTCGCCGTCGCGCTTCCCCCCGCCGCCCTGGCCACCGTGCCCGACACCGAGATCGCCTTCATCGATCGGCTCGCCGCTGAACACGCCTTTTCGGCCGTCTCGTCGATCGCCGAGCTGGTCAACGAGCTGAGCCGGGAACCCGCGCGGCAACTCAGTCGGGGCGGACTCGGCCTTCCCGACACCAAGCGTCTGTCCCTTGTGATGTCGGTCGAGCTCGATCTGGTTGCCCCCATTCTCGACCTGGCCTCTCGCGCCAGCCTGCTCGCCCGTTCCGACGGTTACTGGATGGAAACCGAGGCCGGCGAAGCCTGGCTGCTCGAGGGCACGACCTCGCGCTGGGCCGCCCTGGCCTCGGCCTGGCAGACGGCGCTTCCACCGATTGTGGCCGACAGCCTGCCGAGAGAGGTCGGCGTGTTGTGGGGCGACGGCCTCAGCGCGTTCATCGCCTGGCTCTACCCGGCCGGCGCTGAGTGGATGCTGGCCCAGCTCACCGAGTTCGCCCGCGACGCCGAGCTGCTCGGCATCACCGCCCACGACACCACCGGCACGGCTGGCGCCAGCGTGCTGCACGGCGACTCCGGGGCGGCCGCCGATACCCTGGCGACCGCGCTGCCGGCCGAAGTCGGCGCCGTGTACCTGCAGCACGATCTCTCGATCGTCGCGCCCGGTCCTCTGTCACCGTCGATCGACTCCCGCCTGCGCGGTATGGCCGACGTGGAGAGCCGGGAGCTGGCGTCGAGTTATCGCATCACCGCGGCATCCGTCAATCGCGCCCTGGCGGCGGGCGAGAACGCCGCGACGCTGCTCGCTTTTCTCGCGTCGATCTCGCTCACCGGAATTCCGCAGCCGGTGGATTACCTGATCACTGAATCGGCGGCGCGGTACGGTCGGGTGCGGGTCGGCAGCGTCGGGGAATCTCATGCACCGGTCGCACCGAGCGGCGACCCCACCGTCTATCTCAGCTACGTCTCCTCCTCTGACGCCGCCCTGCTCGGCACCATCGCCGTCGACCAGACTCTCGCCGCATTCGGCCTCGTGCGCGCTGGCGACGGCGAGCACCTGCTCAGCCGCTTCACCGGTGACGCCCTGTTCTGGGCGCTCAGCGACGCCCGCTATCCGGTCGCCGCCGAAAACACCCTCGGCGAGATCGTGCACCTGCGCCGACACGAGCTCGCCCGCGTCACGATCGCTCCCACGGTCGACACCGCTCAGAACCTGGTCAACAAGCTGCGACTCGGTGCCGACAGCGGCGTTTCAGTAGCGGATGCCTGGCTCGCCCGCCAGCTCGACACCGCCATCAAGGCCAAGCAGACCGTTTTGGTCAGTATCGCGATGCCCGGCGGCGCCGTGGTGGACTACCTGCTCGAACCGGCCAGCGTGAGCAATGGACGTTTTCGTGCCCGCGACCGCCGCGCCGATATTGAGCGTACTCTGCCGCTCAAGAGCATCCGCAGCATCACGCCGGTGCCCTGAGGCGGGTGTGCCCGCCCGCTGGAACGTCCATCGGCGTGGGGGTCGCTCCCGACGGGCGCACTCGATGCGGGCGCACGCTCCCGACGGGCGCACTCGATGCGGGCGCACTCGATGCGGGCGCACACTCCCGACGGGCGTAGGATTGGGCGCTATGTCTGATGGCCCCCTTATTGTTCAAAGTGACCGCACGGTGTTGCTCGAAGTCGCCCACCCTCTGGCCGAGGATGCTCGCCACGACCTCGCCGTCTTCGCCGAACTCGAACGCGCCCCCGAACACATCCACACCTACCGCATTACGCGGCTCGGCCTGTGGAATGCCCGTGCGGCCGGCCATGACGCGTCCGACATGCTCGCGACGCTGACGAAGTACTCCAAATTCGCCATACCGCAGACGGTCAGCGTGGACATTACCGAGACGGTCGGCCGCTATGGTCGGCTCGTCATCGAACGCGACTCCGAGGGCGCTCTGGTGCTGCACAGCAGTGATCAGGCTGTGCTCACCGAAATTGCCGGGGCGAAGCGCATCGCACCACTGTTGATCGGGCATCCGTCGCCGGAATCGTACCTGGTGGAGGCGTGGGCGCGCGGCCAGCTCAAGCAGGAGCTGGTCAAGCTCGGCTGGCCGGCCGAAGACCTCGCCGGGTACACGCCCGGTACCCCACACGACATCGCCCTCAAGGAAGACGGCTGGGCGCTGCGTGATTACCAGAACAAAGCCGTCGCGAGCTTCTTCGACGGCGGCAGCGGCGTGGTGGTGCTGCCCTGCGGCGCGGGCAAGACCCTCGTCGGTGCGGGTGCCATGGCCACCGCGAAGACCAACACGCTCATTCTGGTCACCAACACCGTCTCAGCCCGCCAGTGGCGTGACGAGCTGCTCAAGCGCACCACGCTGACTCCGGAGGAGATCGGCGAGTACTCCGGCCAGGTGAAAGAGGTCAAGCCGGTCACCATCGCGACGTACCAAATTCTCACCGCAAAGCGCAAGGGCGAGTACGCCCACCTCGAGCTGCTCGATGCCATGGACTGGGGCCTGGTGATCTACGACGAGGTGCACCTGCTGCCCGCGCCCGTGTTCAAGCTCACTGCTGAGCTGCAGGCCCGTCGCCGCCTCGGCCTCACGGCCACCCTGGTGCGCGAGGACGGTCGCGAGGGCGACGTGTTCAGCCTGATCGGCCCGAAGCGATTCGACGCCCCGTGGAAGGAGATTGAGGCCCAGGGCTTCATTTCCCCCGCCAACTGCTACGAGGTGCGCATTGACCTGCCGCAGTCCGAGCGGCTCAGCTACGCCGCCGCAGCGGATGACGAGCGCTACCGCCTGGCCGCAACCGCGCCGGCCAAGCTCGGCGTGGTGCAGTCGCTGATTGCGAAACACGAGGGCGAACGCATCCTCGTCATTGGCCAGTATCTGGACCAGATCGAGGAACTCGCCGAGGTTCTGAAGGCTCCGCAGCTCACCGGCGCCACCCCCATCGATGAACGCGAACGGCTGTACCAGGCGTTTCGAGTGGGCGAGGTGAAGGTACTTGTCGTGTCGAAGGTCGCCAACTTCTCGGTTGACCTGCCCGAGGCGACCGTGGCTATCCAGGTTTCTGGGTCGTTCGGCTCGCGCCAGGAAGAGGCTCAGCGCCTCGGTCGGCTGCTGCGCCCCAAGGAGTCGGGTCTGTCAGCGAATTTCTACACCCTCGTCGCCCGCGACACGGTCGACCAGGACTTCGCCCAGAATCGTCAGCGTTTTCTCGCCGAGCAGGGCTACAGCTACACGATTCTCGACTCGCAGAGCCTGGAAGCCGCGTAGCTCCTGGCCAATATGGTCTCGATGCTTCCGTCTGTCGAGGTCGTACTCGCTGGTCGAGCCCGTAGTCGCTGGTCGAGCCCGTCGAGACCACAGTCCTGGTCTCGACAAGCTCGACCAACGTGTCGCCGGTCGAGCCCGTCGAGACCACAGTCCCGGTCTCGACAAGCTCGACCAACGGGTCGCGGGGGGGGCCCCCCCCGACCACCCAACCCCTCGCCGACAACAACACCCCCCGGTGGCGGCCCCGGGGGGGGGGGCCCCGGGGGAACGAAAAAAAAAAAAAAAACGCCCCGGAAAG
>JBBRBV010000082.1:0-10305 GCA_038205545.1 Actinomycetales bacterium | reverse complement strand
GCACAGGCTGCAGGCCACGCTCGCTAGAGTGGGCATATGTCTGCCCCCTACACACTCGTCCTTCTCCGCCACGGCCAAAGCACGTGGAACCAGCAGAATCTGTTCACCGGCTGGGTGGACGTTCGCCTGAGCGACCAGGGCGCCACCGAAGCCGCGCGCGCCGGCGTGCTCCTCAAGGATGCCGGCCTGCTGCCCGACGTGCTGCACACTAGCCTGCTCTCCCGGGCCATCCAAACGGCGAACCTCGCACTGGAGGAAGCTGACCGCATGTGGATCCCGGTGAAGCGTTCCTGGCGCCTCAACGAACGTCACTACGGCGGGTTGCAGGGCCTTGACAAGGCCGCCACTCAGGCCAAATTCGGCCAGGAACAGTTCATGCTCTGGCGCCGTTCCTACGACACCCCGCCGCCCGTGCTCGACGACGACTCTGAGTTCTCGCAGGCGCACGATCCGCGCTACGCCGACCTCGGGCCTGACCTGCCCCGCACCGAGTGCCTCAAAGACGTCGTAGAGCGGATGCTGCCCTACTGGCAGTCCGACATCGCACCCGACCTGCGCGCCAACAAGACCGTCCTCGTTACGGCGCACGGCAACTCGCTGCGCGCCCTGGTCAAGCACCTCGATGGCATCAGCGACGCGGACATCGCCGAGCTGAACATTCCCACCGGAATCCCGCTCGTCTACCAGCTCGGCGACGATCTCATGCCGATCGGTCCCGCCCAGTACCTCGACCCCGAGGCCGCAGCGGCAGGCGCGGCCGCCGTCGCCGCCCAGGGCAACAAGAAGTAGCGGCACCTGCTGACTGAATCCCCACGCGCATAACTCCGGCAAATTCTTCGACGCCGCGAGAAGTGCCCTGCAATTCCGCGGCTGAAAAACTGCGCGGCGTCATATTGCAGGAGTTACGCGAGTGTCAGCGTGGTGACTCCACGAAAAAGGCCCCGCGAGCGCATGCTCCGGGGCCTTTTCGGTGCAGAAAATCAGTCGTTGTCGTCCTGGTGCCAGGCTCCGGTGCCCAGGTACTGCACCTTCTTCGCGATCGAGACCGCGTGATCGGCAAAACGCTCGTGGTACCGGCTGGCCAGGGTCGCGTCGACGGTGTCGGCCGCGAGGCCCTTCCAGGTTTCCCCGAGCACCGCCTCAAACACGCTCAGGTGCAGTGCGTCGACTTTGTCGTCTTCATTGCGGATCGTCTCGGCCAGCTGCATGTCCTGATTGGTCAGAAGCTCGGTGAGCATATTCGCGATTCCCACGTCGAGCGCGCCCATCTCAGCGAACGTGCCGCGCAGTCCCTTGGGTATGACCTTGTCGGGAAAACGGTAGCGGGCCAGCTGGGCGATGTGGGTGGCGAGGTCGCCCATCCGCTCGAGCGAGGCGCTGATGCGCAGGGCGCTGACCACAATGCGCAGGTCACGGGCCACCGGCTGTTGGCGGGCGAGGATGGTGATGGCGAGTTCATCGAGTTCGACGGTCAGCTCATCGATCTTGTCGTCTTCGGAGATGGCTTCCTCGGCGAGGCTCACGTCACTCTCATTGAAGGCGCGAGTGGCCTTGTCCATCGAGATCGCGACGAGGCGTGCAATGTCGACGAGTCGCCGTTGAACCTCGGCCAGTTCCTGTTGAAATACATCGCGCATGGGGGATCCTTCCTTGCCGCGCAAACACGCACGATCTGTGTGGCCAGCCTTGGCCACGGGTTTAGGGTGTCGAATTCAGGTTAACGGCAGGTGCCGCTCACTTGAACACTTCCTAAAGTACAGGGCGCGGCGCAGGTCTGCTGCGAACCGCGGTCGACGACTGTCAGTAACCTGTACAGATGGAATCGACGTGGCTGGTACTACTGTCGCTGGCACTCGGGCTCGGCGTCGGTGCCGGATTCGTCACCCTGTTGCACGTTGCCGAGCGCCACGGGCGCCGTGCCTCCGACGTCGTCAACCCGGCTGTGCCCGACGGTATCGACCAGGTGCTGGACGCCCTCGAAACCGCCGGCGTCGTGCTTGACCCGTCGAACAACGTTATCAAGACCAGCCCCGGCGCCCTCACCCTGGGCCTGGTCTGGAACCAGCAACTCGTGCACCCCGAGCTGGTGGACCTGGCCCGTCGGGTGCGCCAGACCGGCGAGCCGATCTCCGAAGATCTGGTGCTCTCCCGCGGCCCGTTTGGTGACGCCAGCATGCGGTTTCGGGTGCGCCTGGCCAGGCTGGGCACCCGCTACGTGCTGCTGCTGGCCGAAGACCGCACGGAAGCCTTCCGTCTCGACGAAGTGCGCCGCGACTTCGTGGCTAACATCAGCCACGAGCTGAAAACTCCCATCGCCTCCGTCGGTCTCCTCGCGGAGGCGCTCGACAAGGCCGCGGATGAGCCGCAGCAGGTTCGCCGCTTCGCCAACCGGTTAACGACGGAGTCGGCACGACTCGGCCGCCTCACCCAGGAGATCATCGAACTGTCCCGCCTGCAGGCGCAGGACGCCCTCGCGGAACCGGAGAATCTCAGCGTCGACGAGATCGTGGCCGCCGCGGTCGACCAGAGTCGGGTCGTCGCCGAGGCCGAGCGCATCACGATCGTCGTCGGCAAGAAGTCCGGCGCCCGTGTCTTCGGCGACGAAGCCCTGCTCACCGTCGCCGTGCACAACCTCGTCGCGAACGCGGTGAACTACTCCGCTGAGGGGTCCCGGGTCGGCGTCGGGGTGCGCCTGCAGAAGGGCATCGTGGAGATCACGGTGACTGACCAGGGGGTAGGCATTGCGGAAGCCGACATCGACCGGGTGTTTGAACGCTTCTTCCGAGTCGACCAGGCCCGGTCCCGGCACACCGGAGGCACCGGCCTCGGCCTGTCCATTGTCAAGCACGTCGTGCAAAACCACGGCGGCGACATTCGGGTCTGGTCGCAGCCCGGCAGCGGATCCACTTTTACCATCCGCCTCCCCGAAGCGGCGCAGCCCATCGTTGAACCCCGCCCGACCAAACCGCGATCGGCCGCCCGTACGGCCGCAGGAGACACACTATGACACGCATCCTCTTGGTTGAAGACGAGAGCGCACTGAGTGAGCCGTTGAGCTTTCTGCTGGAACGTGAGGGCTATGAGGTCACCGTGGCCGAAGACGGCCCGACCGCGATCAGCGAGTTCGACCAGAACGGCGCCGATCTCATTCTGCTCGACCTCATGCTGCCCGGCATTCCCGGCACTGAGGTGTGCCGGGAGGTACGCACCCGGTCCACCGTGCCCATCATCATGCTCACCGCCAAGGACTCCGAGATCGATATCGTCGTTGGGCTGGAACTCGGCGCCGACGACTACGTCACGAAGCCGTATTCAACGCGCGAACTGGTCGCCCGCATTCGGGCGGTATTGCGTCGGCGCGAAGACCAGAGCGAGACCGACGTGGACACCATGCTCACAGCCGGAACGGTGCGCATGGACGTGGAGCGGCACGCCGTGACGGTCTCCGGCGAGCTCGTGAACATGCCGCTAAAGGAGTTCGAACTGCTCGAATTCCTGCTGCGGAACGCCGGACGGGTACTTACCCGTGGCCAGCTCATCGACCGGGTCTGGGGTGCCGACTACTTCGGCGACACCAAAACGCTCGACGTGCATATCAAACGCATCCGCTCACGGATTGAGGCGGCACCGTCGGATCCGGTCATGCTCGTCACCGTGCGCGGCCTCGGCTACCGCTTCGAAGCGTAGCCGCCGTACAGCGGATACAGTTCAGGCCGCCGTCCCCGAAAGGATGGCGGCCTGAACTGTACCCGGTGTGGGTTACGCGGAGGGCTCGGGTGTCGGCGTGGGAGTCGGCGTCTCGGCAGGCGTCTCGGTGGGGGCCTCGGTCGGCGCGCGCGTGGGCAGCAGGGTGGAATACTCGCCCTGCAGGCCGTTCAGTACGGGCAGCAGCAGCTCGATGCCGGTCTCTTCGCCGTACTGGAAGAACACCGGGAAGAGGGCACCGGGCTGGCTGTCCATGTTCTCCAGAACAACCGAGGGTGCGCCTTCGGTGCCGAAGGTCACGGTCGTGTTCGCCTCGACCGGAACGCTCTGGGACACCTTTCCGTTGCTCGACTCGTACTGCACGAGCACGCTCTGCAGGGTGTCTGTCGGGTTCACCACGGAGACGACCAGATTGGCCAGTTCGCCGTCGTCCGAGAGCAGCAGGGCGTTGCGAATGTGTATCTCGCCCACATCCCCGCTCACGCCGTCGCTGGCGTTGTACTGAATCAGGGTGGCCTGCGGTGCGAAAAACCCGCACGCGCTCGTGCCCAACAGAATGCCAGCCGCCAATACAACGGATGCCGCGATGCGCGCTCTCACAAGACCTCCACTACTGAAGCAGTGCTCGACAGATGTCGGCGCTGCAGAATTCGCTTTGTCACTAGCTTAGCGGCGTGTGTCGGCAGCATTCGCCGGGGGGCGCGCCTCGCGGGAGCGCGCGAACTCTAGCACCTCTGAGCTGTGGTATTCTGTACGTTGCTGAAGGGATCACATCCATGCTGTTTGAGGTCGGCGAAACCGTTGTATATCCCCACCACGGCGCTGCGAAGATCACCGAGGTGAAAACCCGCATCGTCAAGGGTGAGGAAAAGCTGTACCTCAAGCTGAATGTCACCCAGGGCGATCTGACGATTGAGGTTCCGGCCGAGAACGTCGACCTCGTTGGCGTGCGCGATGTGATCGGCAGGGAAGGCCTCGACCAGGTTTTCGATGTGCTGCGCGCACCGTTCACGGAAGAGCCCACCAACTGGTCTCGTCGCTACAAAGCCAATCTCGAAAAACTGGCCAGCGGTGATGTGATCAAGGTGTCCGAGGTCGTGCGCGACCTGTGGCGCCGCGACCAGGATCGTGGCTTGTCCGCCGGTGAAAAGCGCATGCTGGCCAAGGCTCGCCAGATTCTCATCAGCGAGTTGGCCCTGGCCGAAAAGACCGACGAAGAAAAGGCATCCACCGTTCTCGACGAGGTTCTCGCTTCCTAAACGACACCACATGTGCTTCGTAAGAGGCGGCGCCGCAAGGTGCCGCCTTTTGCATGTTTGTTTGCACCGTGCATTTCAGCCCGACCCCCAGATAGATATCCTCCAGATATGACTGTTCCCCTCTCGCGGCCGGCCGCACCCCTCCCGGTCGCCCGACCCGACCCCGTTTCCCCGGCCAGTTTCAGCGCCCCCGCAGCCCCGACGCCGGCACCCACGCCCACGCCCACGGTCGCCGTCATCGTCGTCGCGGCCGGCAGCGGAACCCGCCTCGGCCACGCCGAAGCCAAGGCATTCGTTCTGCTGCAGATGCGAACACTGCTCGAGCACGCCCTGGATTCCATTCTGGGCATGCACGAATCGGTGCAGATTATTGTGGTTGCCCCTGGCGACCGGGTAGCGGATGCCCGCGCCATCGCCGCTCGCGCCAGCGCCGGTCACGAGCACCCCGCCGCGTCGCTCACCGTCATCGCCGGAGGGCGCACCCGCCAGGACTCGGTCGACCAGGGCATGAGCGCACTGCAACCGACCATCGAGATCGTTCTCGTTCATGATGCCGCTCGCGCCCTCACTCCCGCTGCCCTGTGCGACGAGGTCGTCGCCGCCGTGCGCTCCACCGGTCATGGCATTATTCCCGGGCTGCCCGTGGTCGACACCATCAAACGCGTCGCCGCCTCCGGCGCCATCCTGGGCACCGTCGACCGTTCTGAGCTCTCGGCCGTGCAGACCCCGCAGGGGTTTCCTCGCACCATGCTCACCGCTGCCCGCGCCTGGGCCGTGCAGAACGGCCGATTCGAAGCGCTCACCGACGACGCCGCGCTCGTCGCCGACGCCGGGCACCCGGTGACCGTCATTGGGGGGCATCCGCTCGCTTTCAAAATCACGACCCCCGAAGATCTGGAGCGCGCCGACCTGATCCTGAAGGCGGAATCCGCAACCCGGCACCCTCTGCCCCTTCCGCGCATCGGCACCGGCCTCGACGTGCACGCCTTTGCCGACGACAACGACATGACCGAACTCTGGCTGGCCGGCCTGCACTGGCCGGGGGAGCGCGGCCTGAGTGGCCACAGCGACGGCGATGTCGCCGCGCACGCCATCTGCGACGCCCTGCTCGGCGCCGCCGGTTTGGGCGATATCGGCACCATCTTCGGCACGGCGGACCCCAGGTTCACCGGCGCGCACGGGCAGGTCTTCCTTGCCGAAACCGTGCGCCTGGTGCACGCGGCCGGCTACCTCGTGGGCAATGTCTCGGTGCAGATCATCGGCAATCGCCCCCGGTTCACCCCCCGGCGAGCCGAAGCCGAAACGCAACTCGGCACCATCCTGTCGGCGCCGGTCAACATTGCCGCGACCACGACCGACGCGCTCGGCTTCACCGGCCGCGGCGAGGGCATCGCGGCCACCGCCACCGCGCTGCTCTATCCAGCCCCTGACCTAAACTTGGAGGCGTGACCATGCAACTGTACGATTCGAAGGCCCAGGCCTTGCGTGACTTTGTGCCCCTGAACGTGGGCCGGGTCTCGATCTACGTGTGTGGGCCCACCGTGCAGTCCAGCCCGCACATCGGGCACCTGCGCAGCGCCCTGGTCTACGACCAGTTGCGTCGCTGGCTCAGCTACCGCGGCATGAACGTCACCTTCGTGCGCAACGTCACCGACATCGACGACAAGATTCTGATCAACGCCCAGGGCTCAAGCGAGCAGTGGTGGGCCCTGGCCTACCGCTACGAACTCGAGTTCACCGCCGGCTACCAACGACTCGGAATCCTCGCCCCCACCTACGAGCCCCGTGCGACCGCGAGCATCACCGAGATGCAGACCATCATTGCCACGCTGATTGAGCGCGGCCACGCCTACGCCGCCCCCGATGAATCCGGCGACGTCTATTTCGACAGCGCGAGCTGGCCCGCCTACGGCGCCCTCACCCACCAGCTGCCCGGCAATATGGAAGCGGCAGTGGATGCCTCCCCGCGCGGCAAACGCGACGTGCGGGACTTCGCCCTCTGGAAGGGCCACAAGGCAGGCGAGCCCGACTCCGCAGCCTGGGCCTCACCGTGGGGTGAGGGCCGTCCGGGCTGGCACATCGAGTGCTCGGCCATGGCTGCCCGCTACCTCGGCGACCACTTCGACATTCATGGCGGCGGACTCGACCTGCGGTTTCCGCACCACGAGAACGAGCTGGCCCAGTCGAACGCGGCCGGCAGTGACTTCGCGAATTACTGGGTACACAACGGCCTGGTCAACGTGAACGGGCAGAAGATGTCCAAGTCGCTCGGCAACTCGGTCTTCGCCGCCGAGCTGCTCGACCAGGCCCGCGCCATTGTCGTGCGCTATTTTCTTGGCGCCGCTCATTACCGCTCGACCATTGACTACAATGACGGTTCGCTGGCCGAGGCCGAAGCGGCCCTGGAACGCGTCGAAAGTTTTCTGGATCGCGCCGATCGTCGGCTGGCCGACACCCGGTTCGCCGGAAGCGGCGTCGAGGTCGTGCCCAAGGAGTTCGCCGTGGCGATGGACGATGACCTCGCCGTTCCGCAGGCGCTTGGTGTGCTCCACGACACCGTGCGCGCCGGTAACGCCGCGCTGGATGCCGAAGACCTGCACGCTGCAGCATCCGCTCGCAGTGAAGTACTCGCCATGAGCGAAGTGCTGGGACTCAACCCTGTGTCGCCCGGCTGGGCCGTGGCGACGGACCAACCGGCCATGGTGGCCCTGAGCGCGTTGGTCGAGCGACTGCTCGGCGATCGCACCCTCGCCAGGGAAAACCGCGACTATGCGGCCGCAGACCGAATCCGGGACGAACTCGTCGCCGCCGGAATCACCATCGAAGACACCCCGTCGGGTGCCCATTGGAGCTTTGACTAATGAAGAACTTAGACCGCAAATCGCGCACCGGAGCGGTGCGCAAGGGAAGCCGCGGAGCCCAGGTCGGCTCCGGTGGCCAGGGCCGCCAGGCGCTCGAGGGCAAAAAACCCACCCCCAAGGCCGAAGACCGTCCGTACCACCCCGCGGGCAAGCGCAAGGCGGCCGCTGACCGGTTCACCGCGGCCGGCGGCTTCAACTCGCGCCCCGCACCGGATGCCTCGAGCAGCCGTGGTGGCGCGCCTCGCGGCGGCGCCCCCCGCGGTGGTGCTCGCGGCGCATCCCAGGGCGCCCCGCAGCGAGGGACCGGCAACACCGGAGGCGGCGGATCTTCGACGCGTCGGGCCAAGCAGATTGACGAGCACGAAATTGTCACCGGTCGCAACTCGGTGCTGGAGGCGCTGCGCGCCAAGATCCCCGCACTGACCCTCTACATTGCCGCGCGCATCGAAATGGATGAGCGCGTCAAAGAGGTGCTGCTCATGGCAACGAGCCGCAACATTCCCATTCTCGAGGTCATGCGCCCCGAACTGGACCGCCTGGCCGGTCGCGACGCCGTGCACCAGGGCCTCGCTCTCAAGGTTCCTGCCTACGAGTACGCGCACCCGATGGAGCTGCTCGAGCTCACCATCAGCCGTGGCCACAAGCCGTTGTTCGTGGCGCTGGACGGCATCACCGACCCGCGCAACCTGGGTGCAATCATCCGCTCGACGGCTGCGTTCGGCGGCCACGGAATCATCGTGCCGCAGCGTCGATCGGTCGGCGTGACGGCCTCGGCCTGGAAGACTAGCGCCGGCGCCGCGGCTCGCACGCCCGTCGCCATGGCGCCCAACCTCACCCAGACGCTCAAGGCTTTGAAGACCCAGGGCGTGTTTGTGCTCGGGCTTGACGGCGACGGCGACGTGTCGTTGCCCGACCTCGGGATCGGTTTCGCTGAGCGCCCGATCGTGATCGTCGTCGGCAGCGAGGGCAAGGGCCTGTCCCGCCTCGTCGCCGAGACCTGCGACGCGATCGTCTCGATTCCGATCAGTGCGGCGACCGAGTCCCTCAACGCCGGAATCGCCGCCGGCGTCACCCTCTACGAGGTATCCCGTCTCCGTGCCCAAATCAAGCAGGCCAAGCAGGCCGCGAAGTCCTGACCCGCCCCCCGCCCGTTCCCGCCCCGCCCCGTTCCCGCCCCGCCCCGCCCCGCCCCGCCCCGTGCACGGGGCCCGGGCCCGGAACGCGGGCCCAGTTTATAAACTTGGCCCGCGTTCACAAGGTGGGCCCGGCCTTGCCCGTGCACGCGTAGATCGGGGCTGCTGCCACCGCCCGTCCTCCACAGCGGATGCTTCGGCCCGATTTCCACAAATCAGTCCAGGTCACGACGAACCAGTTCCGGGCCTGGTGACAATTGGCCATGCTCGAGATTCCGGATGTTCTTTCCGCCCGCAACGAGGGACTTATTCTCGCCGAGTCCTTGTGGGCGTCGGGCCTCACCACTCGCGCCGTTCGCGCTTTGCTCGCGAACGGTGAGCTGGTGCGCATCCGCCGCGGAATCTACGCCTTAGGTGACACGTGGCGCCGATCCGAGCATGACGGCCAATATCGACTGTTCGTTCGTGCCACCGTGCTCGCGGCCGGGCAGCCCCTTCTTCTTTCACACCATTCCGCGGCGGCGCTCCACAACCTGCCCATCATCGGACCGTGGCCCAAGGTCGTGCACGCAATCAACAATGACACCGCCGGCGGTAGCAGCGCTAAATTCACCACGAGTCACCGAAGCGTGGTCGAGCCCGAACCCGTTGCCCTCAGCGGAGGTGTCGCCACCACTCTCAGGCGCACACTTATCGATGTCGCGGCTACCTCAAGCTTTCTCGTCGGCGTCACCATGATGGACCACGCCCTCCGAGTCGAGCAGGAGCGCGCGCAGGAGGAACATCGGCGGGGTATCGTCGGTGCGCCAGCGCTCACCAGGGAAGACCTTTATGCAGAACTCGCGATGGTGCATCCACAAACCGGCGGCGCCAAGGTACGTCGGGCCATCGACTTTGCCAATGCGCTGTCTGCTAACCCCGGCGAGTCGCTCAGCCGGGTGCGCATGCACGAGTTGGGCTTCGAGATACCCGAACTGCAAGTGCGCTTCGTGGTGCAGGGCCGAGAGTTTTGGGTCGATTTCTACTGGCGCGGCGTGCGCAAGATCGGCGAGTTCGACGGCAAGCTCAAATACACCCGAGCAGCCATACTCGGCAACCGCACAACGGTCGATGTGGTCATTTCGGAGAAGGATCGGGAGAATCTCCTGCGACCGCACGCCGCGAGCTTTGACCGATGGGACTGGGATACGGCCTACTCGCCCCGATTGTTCTATGAATTCCTGATGCAACACGACGTTCCGCGCGCCTAAACGGGCAGTGGATGCGCCCTGCCCCGCGACTATGAGCAGGAATTCCCTCGCGGCACACCTTAGATCCCTGGGCCCAGTTTATAAGCTGGGCCCGGGT
>JBBRBV010000081.1:0-10349 GCA_038205545.1 Actinomycetales bacterium | reverse complement strand
GGGACATCTTTATAGGCGTCCCACAGGTCGTCTTTGGTGCCGTCGCGAATTTCAATGACGTCTCGAAAACCCCGAGTCGTGACCATTGCCGCTGGCGGAAAGTTGCGGGTAATCAACGCGTTGGTGGCCACCGTCGTTCCGTGAGAAAAGAGGGTGACATCGGCAAGGTTGATGTTGGCGCGAGCCACACCGTTCATAACGGCCACGAGCGGGTCTTGCGGCGTCGATGGCACTTTCGTTACCCGGATTTTGTGCGATTCCTCGTCAAAAATACACACGTCGGTAAAGGTTCCACCGACATCAACGGCGACTCGAACTTGCGACATAGATTGTCCTCCGGACTGTTTCAGGTTGTGGTCAAGTATGCGTACGGCCTGAGACCCTGTCACTGGAGACTGTGCAAGGCCGCTGCTCATTAATTGGATAAACTCCAACGCACCGCCCACTCCGGATCATTTTTTACCTCAAAGGCCACTAATCACCACGCTTGAATGCACGACGTTAGGAGTTTCTTTGTCACTAACACTCGGTGAAGTCGTCAGTGAGGAAGCACTCGGGCTCAGCCCCGTGGTTTCTGAGATCCGCACAGCGCTGTTCTGGGCGCCCGAACGAGTGAACTGGGTGACCCCGGGCGTTGGGTGCAGCCGGGTTCGGTCATGCTCACCACCGGTCTTCTCTTCATTGGCCACGAGCGAGATGAATCGCTCGCGCTGTCCCTGGTTCGAGACCTGCGTGAAGCGCGGACAACCGCGGTGTTTTTCGGGGTCGGAGTGCACTTCGACGAGGTGCCGGCGGCCCTGGTCGCCGCCGCTCGCGACGAAAATTTTCCGCTCTACACGGTGGCTCTGGAAGTTCCGTTCTACGCCATCGAGAACTTCGTCAACCAGTCCAAACTATCCGCCGATGCCTACCTGCTCAAACGCGCGGCCTGGTTCATGAACGAACTCCTCCAGAGCATGTCGGCCGATCAGCCCATTGACGCTCTCATCGCCAAACTCGCCGCGTCCTGCCGCGGCTCGGCCGTACTCTACGAGGACTCCGGACGTGTCGTCGCGTCGGCCGGTGAGGGCCCCATCCGCCTCATGTGGACCGAGATGCAACGATCCGGAGGCACGCAGGAGCGGTTCACCGTCGGCCGCTGGAACGCAATGGGAAAGTCGCTGATCCTCCGCGGTAAGACCTACCGGCTCGTGCTGGCCAGTCAAAACTCCACCATGCTGGATGATCTTGGTGATGTGCTGCTGCAGACCACCCAGCGGCTCTTGGGCGCCATCAACGGAATCACCCAGATCGGGCTTTCCCGCGTGCTGTACGAAAATGCGCAGTTGTTGGTGGCTCTTCAAGACGGCATCTCGCCCTCTCGCGAGCATCGCTACTGGAATCGCATGAATCCGTTCCGATTCACCGCCTACGAGCAGCTGCGTGCTGTCGCTATTTCCACTCCGTCCGGTGAATCTGCTCCCAAGCACCTGATCGAGGGACTGCTGCAGGAAGCGGCGTTGGTCGGGCTGGGGCTACTTCTCGATGAGAATGGCGGTGGGTCACGAACGATGGCGAGCATTCATGCTCTGGTGGCCGACTCGACCGTTCTCGCAGACTGGCTCACCCTCGCGGGCTCCGAACTCGTCGTCGGCACCTCGGAACCATTCGGTGAGCTGGCCAGCACGCCCATGGCGTTTCGCGAGGCCGAGACCGCCCTTGAGATCGCCAGGCGCCGCACCACCCAAGCTGGCCGTCATCCGGGAGCGCAGCGCACCGTGGTGCGCTTGGATGAAGTTGACCTCGCAAGTTGGCTTCTCGCGCGACGTGAGGCGCCTCAGCTGGAAGACAAATTGCGCAAGTTTGTCGCGAACCTCAATCTCGATAGCGACCTGATTGAAACGCTGATTGTCTATTTAGCGCTGGATCAGGATGTGGGACGAAGTGCGCGGCATCTGTATGTTCATGCCAATACGGTTCGGTATCGACTCCGCAAGTGCGAGGAGTTGCTCGGCACACCGATCAGCAGTACGGCCACCATAGCGAACCTATACCTCGCATTTCAGGATGATGTTTTGGCGCTTCAAGATCAAATTGAATATCAGAGCCTATAAGCGAGCGCTAGACGAGCTTTTCGACCTCGACGAATTCAATGGTGCGGCTGCCACGATTCTCGACGGTGTGCTCGGCGCCGGAGGGGCGCGTGTAGCTCTGACCGATACGAATTTCAGCGACGATTTCTGAACCGTCGGCGTTGACCACGTGCATGGTCTCACTCACGAGAGGCACGACCACATATTCATATTCATGAACGTGCAGGGGAATGGCATCTCCGGGTTCAATCGTCCACTTGGTCGCCCGAAAGATGCCGTTGTCGATTTGCGTCTCGCCGGTTGCCATTGCATTCCTTTGTTCGATTCTTAGATATGTACGTAACCTTATGCAGTCGGCGACACGGGAAGGCCGGGGCTGCGGCATCCACTTGTGTGCTTTTGGTCGCGGCTAGTCCAGACCGAGGTAGGCCTCGATGACCTTCTCGTCGGAGAGCAATTCGTGTGCCGGTCCGGAGTGGCTGACTTCGCCGGTCTCCAGGACGTAGCCGTAGTCCGCCGCGGCGAGGGCTCGCCGGGCGTTCTGCTCAACGAGCACCACCGTGGTGCCGGTCTGCCGAATCTGATCGATCACCGCGAAGACTTCATCCACGATGAGGGGTGCGAGCCCCATCGATGGTTCGTCGAGCAGCAGGATCTCCGGCTCGGCGATCAGCGCGCGAGCGATCGAGAGCATTTGCTGCTCTCCGCCGGAGAGGGCGCCGGCCTGAAGCTTGCGACGTTCGAACAGCACCGGAAACCGCTCATACACACTGGACACATTCTTGTGCAGGGTGCTGCCGCGGTGCCAGCCGCCGAGACTCAGGTTCTCGGCCACCGTCAGGGTGCCGAGTATCTCGCGACCCTCCGGAACCTGCACGAGCCCGGCCTTGACGAGACGGTGCGCTGGCCACTTGGTGATGTCCTCGCCCTTGAACCGAATGACACCCGAGCGCGCACGCAGCAGGCCAGAGACGGCGTTCAAAACAGATGTCTTACCCGCGCCATTGGCTCCGACCAGGGTGACCAGGGAACCCGCCGCCACCTCGAAAGAGACGTTGCGCACGGCCTCGACGCGACCGTAGTTGACCTGCAGTCCTTCAACGCTCAGAATCGGATCACTCATCGGTCGCCCTCCGGCTGTGTGTCGTCGCTCTCATTCGCTCCGTCGCCGGAGGCACTGACGCCTCGTTCGTGTTCACCAACAGATCGTGCGGTAGCCTCGGCGAGGTCTTCGGCGGCCAACGCGGCTGCCGCGTCGGCGTCCGCGTCGGATCCGCTGGAGCCGAGGTAGGCCTCCAGAACCTTCGGGTCGCGGGCAATATCTGCAGGCGTGCCCGAAGCGATCACCTCACCGAAGTTCAGCACCATGATTCGGTCGCACGTGGCGAGCATCATCCGCACATTGTGCTCGATGACCAGCACGGCGATTCCGTCCGCGGCGAGCGATCGAATCAGCTCGGACAACCGTCCGGCCTCGACGTGGTTCATACCGGCCGCCGGCTCATCCAGCACCAGCATGGACGGATGCGACGCCAGCGCGCGGGCGATCTCCAGCCGCCGCTGGTCGCCGTACGACAGGTCCCCGGCAGCATTAGCCGCCTTGTCGCCCAATCCCACGCGGATCAATTGAGCGGAGGCCATCGCCACGGCTTCACGTTCAAACCGACGGGCAGAGGGCAGAAAGACGAGGCGTCGCAGCAGCGTATCGTGCGTGATGCGGTACCCGCCGACCAGAACGTTCTCCAGAGCAGAGAGACGGTTGAAGAGCTTGATCTGTTGGAAGGTGCGAGCAACGCCGGCCTGAGCCAGGCGGTGCGCCCTGGTGCTGTCGTTGAGCGGTATACCCAGCACCGTGCCGCGACCGGTGCTGGGGGTGGTCAGCGCGGTCACCATATTCACCAGGGTGGTCTTACCGGCGCCGTTGGGACCAATCAGGCCGAGCACCTCTCCCGCTGCCACGGTGAGGTCGACCGAGCGTACTGCGTGCACCCCGCCGTAGGACTTGCCGAGCCCCTGCAGACGCACGAGTTCGGTGCCGGGTGCGGGCAAGGCTGGCAGATCGGGCCGCTCACTCGGATCGACGATGAGGCGTTTGGCGGATCTCCTCCTCGGGATGAGTCCGGACAACCCTCCCGGCAGGAAGAGGATCACGACCAGGAGCAGCACACCGGAGATTGTCGGGCGGATCCAGCCGGCGTCGATGCCGACCACGCGCTGTACCTCGGGGAGTACGGAGAGGAATATGGAGCCCAGCACCGGGCCGACGAAGAACGTAACCCCGCCCACGACGGCCGTGACCAGCCCATCGACGGCGGCGGTGAAGGAAAATTCATTGGGATCGGCGAACCGAGAGAAGTAGGCCAGCAGCACGCCGTAGAGACCGGCGACCGCACCCGCAATGACGAAGGACGCCATGCGGTATCGGGGAACGTCGATGCCCATGGTGGTGGCGGCCAGTTCGTCTTCGCGGATTGCCGCGAAAGCGCGCCCCATACGGGAGCCGGAGAGCCGCCAGAACCAGAAAGCCACGACCGCAAGGGCGATCCAGGCGATCTCAATGCCGACGAGCTTGGCAAAGCTCATCCCCTGCGCACCGTTTGTCCAGGATTGGTTGATCAGAAAAATTCGCACCATTTCGCCGAAGGCGAGGGTGGCAATGGCAAGAAAGACCCCGCGCAAGCGGATGACCGGCAGCCCCAGAATGAAAGCCGCGATAATACCGACACACATGCCAAAGACGATGCCGATCAAGAGCGGCGGAATGAAGCCGAACAGGGGTTCAGCCGGCACGACGAGTGACGAGGTGAAGGCGGCCAGGGAAGCCAGCCCTACCTGGGCCAGGCTCAGCTGACCGGCAATCAACACCGCGTAAAAGCTGAAGGCCAGGATCGCCGTCAACGCGATCAGGGTGATGAGTGAACTGTATTCCGTGAGCACGCTCAGACCTCCCGCGTCTTGCGAGCGCCGAAGAGTCCCTGAGGCCGAAGGATCAGGATCAAGAACAGGAGTCCGAACGCCACCATGTCCCGCCACGAGCTTCCGATGTAGTTCACGGCCAGAACCTCGGCAACGCCGAGGATGAGTCCGCCAATCAGCGCTCCGGGCAGAGAGCCCATCCCTCCCACGACGATCACGGCCAGGGCTTTCAGCTCCACAGCATGACCAATTCCGAGCGAGGCGGCGTTGACGTTGAGGGTGAAGAGCACGCCGGCCACCGCGCCCAGCGCCGACGAGAGGGCGAAGGTCGTGCTGCTGATTCGGCCGACGTTCAAGCCCAGCACCGCGGCGGCGTGGGGGTTTTCGGCGATCGTGCGCATACCGCGGCCGAGCTTGGATTTGGCTACCAGCCAGGTGAGCACGATCATCAGCGAGACGCTGACAATGAGAATGACCACCTGCAGGAGCGAGACGGTGGCGCCGAGAATTTCCACCCTCGTTCGTGGAAATATGTCAGCGGGGAATCGCCGAGTGTCGGCACCGTACATTGCCTGCAACACCGACAAAACGATCGCCCCGAAGGCGATCGACGAGATCAATCCCGCGAAGTGGGCATCGTGCCGTCCGGCGAGCGGCCTAAACGCAATGCGCTCGATCAAAATGCCCAGCACCGCACCGAGAACCAGCACCATGGGAATCAGCAACCAGATCGGCACGCCCAGCCGGGTCACGATCTCGATCCCGACCAGGGCGCCGGCCGTGAAGACGGCGGCGTGGGCCAGGTTCAGCCGGTCAAGAATGCCGAAGACCAGGGTGAAACCGATGGCGAACAGCGCGTAGATGGAACCGAGAAAGATCCCGTCCAGAAAGAGTTGCATTGGTGTATTCCCTGTTTTCGGCCGTGTACCGCCCGCGGGCGGCACACGGCCTGGGTGTTATTAGTTGTGCGGTGACGTTACTTCAGGATGGTGAATTGACCGTCTGCGACGATCTGAACGAGCGCGTCGTGCACGGCGTCCCGGTTTTCATTCAGACTCACGTCGCCCAGGACCGTCGGCACGTCGGTGATGTCGCCGAGGCCCGCCTTGATGTCCTCACGCTCGCCCGAGCACTGGGCACGAACGGCCTGATCGATGATCTGCATGCCGGCGTATGCCTGCGCCGAGAACTGGTCGGGCGCACCGTCATACGCGGCCGTGTAGTCCGCAATGAACTTCACGTTCTGTTCGTTGTCGGACGCCGAGTTCCATGCGGCCCCGACGATAACGCCCTCGGCTGCCTGGCCGGCACCCGTGAGCAGCGCAGGCGAGTTGAAGCCATTTCCACCGATGATCGGCGTGTCAATACCGATTTCCCGAGCCTGGCTGACGAGCGGCACGGCCGCATCGATGAGGCCGGACACCACGATGGCGTCGGCATCGGACTGCTTGGCCTTGTTCAGGAGCGCACGAAAGTCGGTGTCCGACTTGGAGAAGGTGAGGGTGTCGGCCACTTCAACATTCTGGTCTTGGAGCGCCGCGGAGAAGGCCTGGTATCCCGACTCCGTGAAAGCGTCATCGTTGCTGTACATGACAACGACCTTCTTGATGCCGAGCGTATCGACGGCAGCCTTGACGGTCTGCGGGATGACGGCATCTTCGGTGAGGGAATCACGGAAGATGTAATCGCCGATTTCGGTGATTCCGGCTGCCGTATTCGATACACCGAGCACGGGCACCTGGGCGTCCTGCGCGATCGGGTTGGTCTGCTTGGCTGTGTTGGAGAGAGTCGGGCCGACGATGATGCTGGCACCGGAGGCGATGAGGGTGTCAAAGACCTGGATGGCCTGTTTCGGGTCGGTCGCGTCGTCTTCGACGGTGAGTTCGTAGGTGACCCCGCCAACCTTGTTCAGGTCGTCGACTGCGAGTTCCAGTGCGTTCTTCTGGCTGGCGCCGTACTGGGCTGCGGCACCGGTCAGGCTGAAGGATGCGCCGATCGGAATGGCCGAATCGATGACGCAATCCGCTCCGGACCCCGTTCCGGTCAGGCCGCCGTCGGCGGTCGTTCCCGTGTCGGTAGCGGTGCTGCAACCGGTGATGGCGAGCAGTAGAGCTGAACCGCAGACAGCGGCAGAAAGCAGTTTTCTTCTCATTGATTGGACCTCCTTGGCCAAGGCGAGCGATGGTGCCACTTGATCTTCAAGTGGGGTTCCGTCGATTGAGCCTATCGCTTCACCTCAGCTCTGCAGGGCTGCCCCGCCTCGTCGGCGGCCTCGGGGCTCTTGAAATGAAGGCCGTTCGGAAAGTGGGCGCCGCCAGCAACGCGGTGTCGGTGGCCATTGGCAGCACGATACCCGCGCCTTGGCAACGGGAAAAGATGCGGCACTCGGGTGACATCTGACGCGTTGACCATATATGATTCACAAAACGATAATAGAACACCGCGTTCTATTATCGAACAGGCCGCGACAGTATCGTGTGATTCGTCCCGACCACACGAGAAGCCCAACCACACCAAAAGCCCAACCACACAGAGAAGTGAGGAAGCCGTGCAGTTTCACCACCACGGATATGTGTCCACCGATCCCCGCAGGCAGGATGCGGCCGGGGTCGGCATCGATCGCCCCGACGAACTGCCCGACAACGTCGACGTTCTCATCGTGGGAACGGGACCGGCCGGCATGATCACCGCCGCCCAGCTGTCACAGTTTCCCGGCGTCACGACCCGGATCGTAGAACGCCGCGGCGAGCGCCTCGCCATCGGACAGGCCGACGGCATTCAGGCCCGCAGCGTCGAAACCTTTCAGGCGTTCGGTTTCGCGGAGCGCATTATCGCCGAGGCGTACCGCATCACGGAGATGGCGTTCTGGAAACCCGACCCCACGAACCCGGCCAACATCATCCGCACCGCCCGCGCCATCGATGACCCCACCGGCATCAGCGAGTTTCCGCACCTCATCGTGAACCAGGCGCGCGTGCTGGACTATTTCGCCGAGGTCATGGAAAATTCGCCCACGCGAATGACACCGGACTTCGGCTTTGAGCTGGTCAGCCTAACCAACACCAACGAGGGCGAGTATCCCGTAACCGTCACCCTCGCCCACACCAGCGGAGAATTGGTCGGCCAGCAGCGCATTGTGCACGCCAAGTATGTGGTTGGAGCCGACGGAGCTCGCAGCGCCGTGCGCAACTCCATCGGCTGCACGCTCGCCGGCGACGCGGCCCTCCACGCCTGGGGCGTCATGGACGTGCTCGCCGTCACCGATTTTCCCGACATTCGCACCAAGTGCGCCATCCAGTCGAGCACCGGTGGTAACATCCTGCACATTCCGCGTGAGGGCGGCTACCTGTTTCGCATGTACGTCGACCTCGGCGAAGTGGCCGCCGACGACAACGGCGCCGTGCGCACGACGACGACGATCGACGAGATCATCGTGAAGGCGAACGAGATTCTGCACCCCTACACGCTCGACGTGAAGGATGTCGCCTGGCACAGCGTGTACGAGGTTGCCCATCGGCTCACCGACCGGTTCGACGATGTGCTGCCCGAAGAGGTCGGCATCCGTTCGCCGCGGGTCTTCATCACCGGTGACGCCTGCCACACACACAGCGCCAAGGCCGGCCAGGGCATGAACGTCTCAATGCAAGACGGTTTCAACATTGGCTGGAAGCTCGGCTACGTGCTCGACGGGCGCAGCCCCGAGAGCCTGCTCAGCACGTATTCTGCCGAGCGTCAGGTCATCGCCAAAAACCTCATCGATTTCGACAAGGAGTGGTCGACCCTCATGGCTGCAAAGCCGGAAGACCTGAAGGTGCCGCTGGAGGATTTCTACACCCAGACGGCCGAGTTTCCGGCCGGCTTCATGACCCAGTACCCGGCGTCGATGTTGATCGGCGAGGCGACCCACCAGTCGCTCGCCACCGGGTTCCCCATCGGCAAGCGCTTCAAGTCCTCTCCGGTCGTGCGCGTTGCCGACGCCAACCCCGTTCAGCTCGGCCATCACCACCGCGCCGACGGCCGCTGGCGTGTGTATGCCTATGCCGGCGCGAACAGTTCCGCACTGACCGAGTGGGCAGAGTGGATGCGCACCTCCCCCGAGTCGCCGCTCCTCGCGCACACCGCGGTCGGCTCAGACATCGACAGCGTCTTTGACGTGAAGGTGATCTACCAGGAGGCGCACACCGAGGTGGACCTCGGCCGGGTCGACGAGGCCTTCCTGCCACGAACCGGCCCGTTCGGGTTGATCGACTACGAGAAGGTGTACGCCGCCGATCCCGCAGACGACATCTTTGAGCAGCGCGGTATCAGCCGGGATGGCGCCGTTGTGGTGGTTCGTCCCGACCAGTACGTAGCCCACGTCCTGCCGCTGACCGCGACCGACGACCTCGCCGCGTACTTTCGGCAGATGCTGCTACCGCAGTAGCGGCATCGGCGCACGCCTATCCGGCTGATTATTCGGCTGACGGCCGCTGCCGATTGCGTTTCGTGTCGGAGCGCTGTTGTTTCGCGGCCAGGTGCCGCCGTGCCGAACCCCGCGTGGGTTTGGTGCGGCGGCGCTGGGCCGGTTCCGGGGCCAGGCCCTGTGTCACGAGGTCGGCGAGCTTCCGCAGAGCGATCTCCCGGTTGCGCAGCTGGGAACGCTGCTCGGAGGCCGCGACAGTGACCACCCCTAAAACGAGGCGATGCGCGAGCCGGCCAAGCAGCAGCATCCGCTCGTCGTCGGAGAGCACCGTCGAGTCGGCGACGTTCCAAAACAGCTCGACCCGGCTATCGGAGGTGTTGACGTGCTGGCCGCCCGGGCCCGACGAACGCGAGAATCGCCAGCCCAGTTCGCGCTCGGGAATGGTGAGCGTCGGCGACACCGCAAGATCCATGCCACCAGAGTGACACAGGTTGGGCCCAACTAGTCGAGCAACATCACCGGGTCGGCGCGGTTGACGACCCCCGGGCGAATGGCCTGGGCGTAAACGCCAAAGGGAATGTCACCCTCGCTCAGTCGAGCGCTGGCAAGGGTCTTCAGCAGGTTCGTGCCGCGAGTGCCGGTGTCGGGGTCACTGTCAATCACGGCGCAGCGCGGGATACCCGCACCCACGAGCACCCGGGCGCTCCCCAGGTCGAGTTCGCGGCCGGCCCAGGAATCTTCCACGTAGGCCGCGGCGTCGCCGGTGTCGATCGTGAACGTTGCCCGAAACCGACGCGGGTCAAGGGCCAGGCCCGACTGCTCGGCGAGCCGTCGCAGCGAACTCGTCGTGATGATGGTGATGGCACCGCCGTAGACGACGCCTCCCGGTTCGTCGACCTGCGCCAGAGCCACGTTTCGCCCGAGCAGGCGGGAGAATTCAGGGGCCCACGGCCCGTCGA
>JBBRBV010000080.1:0-10365 GCA_038205545.1 Actinomycetales bacterium | reverse complement strand
CGTTCATCGCGCAGGGCAGCATGACCGTCATCGAGCGGATGCGTCACGTCACGATGCACCGCGTCGAGGCCAACGACCACATCATTCGTAAGCGGTTGGCGCGGGTGCTCGTGAAGGTTATCGACAGCTGAACTGCCCGGTTCGATGCGATGCGATGCGATGCGATGCGGTGCGACTCGTGCGACTCGTGCGACTCGTGCAATGCAATGCGATGCGATGCGATGCGATGCGATGCGATGCGATGCGATGCGATGCGGCTCGGTGCGGCTCGCTGCGGCTCGCTGCGGCTCGCTGCGACTCGTGCGATGCGACTCGGTGCGGCTCGGTGCGGTGTTGAGCTGCAGAGCCCTGCGCCTGCGCCGAGGTTCGGGCCAACGCGTGCTTCTGCGGGACTGTTGCGGTGCGGTGCGGTGCGGTGTTGAGCTGCGGATCGCTGCGCGAGCGTTTTCGCCGCGGAGCGCTGCGCCCGGGCTGATCTGCGCGGCTAGCGCGAGCTTTTGCGTGGCTGGTTTACGCGGAGCCGAGGCATCGGGTTGCGGGAAAGGGACGCCGTCGGGCTGAGGCGCAGGACGCCGTCGGGAGACTCAGCGTCGGGCCGTGCTAGACGACCGGATAGCTCACGCCCGCAAGCTCCTCGGAGACCGACCAGAGGCGGCGGGCATCCGCTTCGTCGAGCGATCGCGGGGGCAGCTTGGCGGGAGCCGGTGCGCCGGTGAGTTCGCCGAATCCGCCGGGGCCGTAGTATCCGCCGCCGGCCGCCGCGGGGCTCGTCGCCGCGTAGAGCGCCGGCAGAATGCCCTGGTCGATTTGCTGCCAGATCCAGCCGATGCGGTGGGAGGCCTTGTTCGCGGCAAGAAAGACCCGCGCCGACGCGCCGTTGTGCGTGGGGCCGGTGATCTGCAGGTTGGTCACGGTCGCGCCCGGATGCGCTGCCACGCTGCGCACGCCCCAGCCGCCGACGACGCTGCGCCGGTTGAGTTCGCGCGCGAACATGAGAGTGGCCAGTTTGGAGAGCCCGTAGGCGCGGGTTGTGCGATAGCGAAGGCTCTGCAGATCGTCGAAGTCGAGACGTCCAGTGCGCGCGGCGAGGCTGGAGAGACTCACAACCCGGCTAGTTCCCGCGGCGTGCAGCAGCGGCAGCAGATGGGCGGTAAGAGCGAAATGGCCGAGGTGGTTGGTGCCGAACTGCAGCTCGAACCCGTCTTCGGTCTCGTCACGCACCGGTGGCATCATGATGCCGGCGTTGTTGAGAAGAATGTCGATCGGGCGCCCTTCGCGAACAAGCTCCTCACCAAGACCGGCCACGCTGGAAAGCGAGGCCAGATCGAGGTGACGGATGCTGAGGTCTACCTCCGGGGCCTGCTCGCGAATGCGCGCTACGGACTCGGCGCCCTTCTTCTCGTTTCGCACGGCGAGAATGACGTCGGCGCCCGCCCGTGCGAGACGCCCGGTGAGGCCAAACCCGAGGCCGCTGTTGGCGCCGGTCACCACGGCGAGCTTGCCGTGCAGGTTGGGAATCTGAATGTCGGGGAGTTTCGTGTTGGTGCGCGTGGACGGGGTGGGCCTCGCGCGGGAGGGAGTGGTCGTGCTGCTGGCGCGCGTGGTTTTCGGCATGAGACTCCCGGTTTGTCGTGGTGCTCCATCCAACCCGTTCGGCCGGCGCAAGTCACGCGGTGTTCTGTGGCCCCCGGCAGATTCACGGTTGGCTGCGGCCGCAATTTCACGTCGCGCGGGAGCTGCGCCAGTGCGCGGGAGGCGCAACTCGAGCGCACTGGCGTACCTCCCGCGCGGCGCGGTGCGCGGGAATTCTGGCCAGACCGCAACTCCCGCGCACTGGCGTACCTCCCGCGCAAGACGGATGGACTAGCGGATGCCCGCCGCTCAAGCCCCCAACATACTGGCGCAGCGCCAGGGCGCCGAGCATCTGGCCCGCTATTGGCCTGAGCACGCCACTCAGCTGCCCAGTCACGGTTGCGGGCACGACCGTGCCCACCGGCACCGGCACCGGCACCGGAACCGCCCCGGCACCGCCCCGGCACCGGAACCGCCCCGGCCCCGGAACCGCCCCCGCCCCGGGCCCGCCCCCGGAATCTTGGCCCCGAGCGGGCCGTGACGTCAAACCGCGGAGAAATTATGCCTGGTCGGGGTCGCCGATGCGTTCGAGGGCGTCGACAATGAGCGCCCAGAACTTCTCGTTGTCCAGGTCGACGGCCACCTGCGTGGTGCAGTCCACTGGGGCCGGAGCGCGAAAGTCGGCCACGGTCATGCCGAGGGTGAGTGTGCCGGCCAATTCCACGTCGAGGGGGGCCTTGCGCACGGTGATTACGCTCGGGTCGATCACGAAGGCGACCGCGCACGGGTCGTGCACCGGTGGATAGTCGAAACCCTGCGCATCCTGATAAGTATGGGCGAAGAATGCGAGCAGCTCGCCGACGAACCGGGCTGGCGCCGTATCGATGGCCGCGATACGCGCAACGATGTCGGGGGTGGCGAGGGCCTGGTGGGTCAGGTCGAGCCCGATCATGGTCAGCGGCCACTTCTCATTGAAGACAATGTGCGCGGCTTCGGGGTCGATGACGATATTGAATTCCGCTGTGGCCGACCAGTTGCCCACGTGGTAACCGCCTCCCATGAGCACGACCTGCTTGACCCGGTCGACGATGCGCGGCTCCTTGCGGGCGGCGAGGGCGATGTTGGTCAGTGCTCCGGTGGGTACGAGTGTGATTTCGCCCGGTTCGTGAGCCATGATCGTATCGATGATGAGGTCAACGGCGTGCCGTTGGTCGAGCTCAAGCGTCGGTTCGGGCAGCACCGGGCCATCGAGGCCGGACTCTCCGTGAATCGACGGTGCCGTCTCGATCTGCCGCACCAGGGGCCGCGGGCAGCCCGCCGCAAACGGAACCCCGGTGATGCCGGCCACGCGGGCAACGGATAACGCGTTATGGGTGACCTTCTCGAGGGTCTGATTGCCCATCACCGTGGTCACGGCGACGAGCTCAATGGTCGGATTGCCGTGGGCGAGCAGCAATGCGATCGCGTCGTCGTGGCCGGGGTCGCAGTCAAGAATGATTTTGGTAGGCACAGTTCAGAGTAAGTGCTGGGCGGTCGCCGCCGCGTTCGCGCCCCGGTGGATGCGTTCGGGGCCCGGGCCCCGAACGCGGGCCCAGGTTATATCATGGGCCCGCGTTCCGGGCCCGGGCCCCGTGCAGAGACGGTACGGGCCGGAGCGGGGACGGTGCAGGCAGGTGTAGGCGGGGGTCGAGCACGGCGACGCGAAGGTGCACGTTTCCCATGGTCCGTGCAGAGCGGCTCCGATAGGCTGGGACCGCGGTTGTAGTTCACACCCGCCCCGTACCGAGGAGCTTGTGCGTATGACTTTGATCGAGGAATTCCTCATGCCCGGCGGCGGCACGAGCATCAACACCCTGCCCAAGGTGTCGCTGCACGACCACCTGGACGGCGGCCTGCGCCCGCAGTCCATCATTGAACTGGCCGACTCCATCGGATTCGTGCTTCCCACGACGGATGCCGATGCGCTCGGCGAATGGTTCTCCGACCAGTCCAATGCCGGCTCGCTCGTGGAATACCTCAAGACCTTCGACGTCACGACCGCCGTCATGCAGACCCGTGAGGGCCTCAGCCGTGTCGCCCGCGAATTCGTTGAAGATTTAGCCGCCGACGGCGTTATCTACGGCGAGATCCGCTGGGCTCCCGAGCAGCACCTGACCCGCGGCCTCACCCTCAACGAGGTTGTCGAAGCCGTGCAGGACGGCATCGAGGCCGGCATTGAGAATGTCGAGCAGTCGGGCCGCAGCATCCGCATTGGCCAGCTCATTACCGCCATGCGCCACGCGCACCGCAGCCTTGAAATCGCCGAACTCGCCGTGCGCTACCGGTTCGACGGCGTCGTCGGCTTCGACATCGCCGGCGCCGAGGCCGGTTTTTCGCCCGCTAACCACCGCGCCGCCTTCGACCTGCTGGCCCGTGAGTTTATGCCGGTCACCGTGCACGCCGGTGAGGCCGACGGCCTCGACAGCATCCGCAGCGCCCTGTTCGACGGCCGCGCGCTGCGCCTCGGCCACGGTGTGCGCCTCGCCGAAGACGTCACCATCGAACGCCAGGATGACGACAACACCTTCGTAACGCTCGGCCCGGTGGCCCAGTGGGTGCGCGACCGCGAGATCACGCTCGAACTGAGCCCGTCATCGAACCTGCAAACCGGAGCGGTCGCCGCCTGGGGTGAGGAGCTCTTCGATCACCCCTTCGACCTGCTCTACCAGCTCGGTTTCAAGGTCACCGTCAACACCGACAACCGTCTGATGAGCGACACAACCCTGACCCAGGAGCTTGCTCTGCTGTCGGATGCCTTCGGGTACGACCTCGGCGACATTGAGACCTTCCAACTCAATGCGGCCCACGCCGCATTCCTACCGTTGGAAGACCGGGAAGAACTCGTCGAAGCCATCGAAGCTGGCTTCGCCGACGCCTGACCGAAGCTACGGCTCGGCGGGCCGGGCTGGCACGCCGAGTCTCCTAGAACCAGCGCCGGTTCACCCGGCACAATCCCGCACAACGGAAAGTAACCATGCCGCTCCCGCAACTTCCGCTTGACGCCATCACCATCGGCGCGCACGTTGATGACTGGCCGGCCGCCATCACAGCGGCCGGTGACGCCCTCGTGCGTTCCGGCGCCGCCACATCCGCTTATACCGAGCGGATGATCGCGGTGATCCGCGAATTCGGTGCCTACATCGTGATCGCACCCGGCCTCGCGCTCGCGCATGCGCGCCCGGGAGTGGATGTTCTCACCGACGGACTCTGCGTCGTGACCCTCGACGAGCCGGTCGCTTTCGGTCACCCGCACAACGACCCGGTCAGCGTAATCGTGGGCCTGGCCGTGACCGGCACCGACGACCATCTGCAGTTTGTCGCCGAACTCGCCAACGTGTTCAACGATCCCGAGGTGATTTCGGCCCTGGCCGGCGCGACCACGGCCGAGTTCGTCCAGAGCGTGTTCTCCTCATGAAGATCGTCGTGATGTGCGGCGTGGGCCTCGGTACCTCGGCCATCCTCAAGGTCAACGCCGAGCGCGCCCTCGAACGCCTCGATATCGATGCGAGCGTGCAAGCCACGGATGTTGACGGCGTGCGCTCTGCCGCGGCCGACGCCCAGGTCATTCTGACGTCGTCGGAGCTCGTGGACACCATCGGCAAGACCAACGCCGACGTCATCGTCATCAACAACTACTTCGACGTCGACGAACTCGTGGCCAAGCTCGAGATCGCCCTAGGTTCTCCCTAACCGTTCGGGGCCCGGGCCCCGAACCTGGGCCCAGTTTATAAACTGGGCCCAGGTTCGTAAGGTGGGCCCGCGGATGCCGCAGCCCCGGGCCCGGGGACGCCGGACCCTACTCGATCAGCGCGCGCATTCCTCGGTCGAGTTCGTCGAGGGCAGCATGCGCGGCCGCGCGACGCTCCACCAGGGTGCCCACCGTGCTGCGGGTATCGAGATAGACCTTGAGCTTCGGCTCCGTGCCGCTCGGACGTACCATGACGCGTGATCCATCGGTCAATCGGATGCGCAACACGTCACTCGGCGGCAAGTCATTCAAGCCCCAGCGAAAGTCATCGATCTCGTCGACCCGAATGCGACCGACGTGCGTCGGCGGGGACTCCCGCAGGCGGGTCATAACCCGGGCAATCGTTGACACGTCGCTGACGCGCACCGAGATCTGGCCCGATGCGAAGTGGCCGAACTTCTCGGCGAACCGGTCCAGATAGCTGGCCAGGGTCGTCCCTTCCGACTTGAGGTCGCTCACCAGTGAGAGCAGCGCGACAGCGGCCGAGATGCCGTCCTTGTCGCGAACGGTTTGCGGGTTGACCAGGTAGCCCAGCGCCTCTTCGAATCCGTACACCAGGTTCGGCACCCGGGACACCCACTTGAAGCCGGTGAGGGTTTCTACAAAACGCAGGCCGTAGGCATCCGCTATCGCGTGCAAAGCCGGCGACGACACGATGGAGCAGGCCAGGGCACCGGTGTTCTCGGTGGGGGAAACATCGGGATCGGGGGAGGCGGCCAGTGCGGCTGCCCGCCAGCCGAGAATCGCGCCCACCTCGTTGCCGCTCAGCCGGCGGTAGCCACTCGCGCTGGACAGGTCAGGAATGGCCACCGCGAGACGGTCGGCATCCGGATCGTTGGCGATGATGAGTTCGGCGCTCACCTCGCGAGCGGTCTCGTAGGAGAGATCCATGGCCCCGGGCTCTTCCGGGTTGGGAAATGCCACGGTGGGGAAGGCGGCGTCCGGTGCAATCTGCGCATCGACGAGGGTCGGCAGGTCAAATCCGGCTTTCTCCAGCACGCGGCGAGTGGTGTCCCAGCCGACGCCGTGCATGGCGGTGTAGACCGCATTCACCTGCGCGCGCGGTCGGTGCGCGATGCCGGCGGTCGCCGCGATGTACGCGAGTACAACGTCTTCCTCGGCGGTTTCGTAGCTGCCGCGCGGCAGGTGTGGCACGTGTTCGTCGGCGGCGACGCGCAGAATCTCCTCCGAGATTTTCTTGTCGTCGGGGGAGACGATCTGTGCGCCGTTGTTGGCGCCGCCCAGGTACACCTTGTAACCGTTGTCGTTGGGCGGGTTGTGCGAGGCGGTCACCATCACGCCGCAGCTCGCGTCGAGGTGCCGCACCGCGAAGGCCAGCACGGGCGTTGGCAGCAAACGGGGCAAGAGGATGGCGCGCACCCCCGCACCCGCCATAATTGCCGCAGTGTCGGTCGCGAAGACGTGGGAGTTCTTGCGCCCGTCGTAGCCGATGACCACCGACGGTGTCACCCCGACCGCGGCACGCCGCCTGAGGTAGGTGGCGAGGCCGGCCGCGGCCTGGCAGACGAGCACCCGGTTCATGCGGTTCGGTCCGGCGGAGATCTCGCCACGCAGGCCGGCCGTGCCGAAGGCGAGCCGGGTATCGAACCGAGAGTGCAGGTTGGACAGGGCCACGGTGTCACCGTCGTCGACGGCATTGATGAGCGCGCGCAGCTGCGCCTGCGTCTCCGGGTCGGGATCCTGGTTGAGCCAGGCCCGGGCTGCCTGCAACAGCGCTGCGGTGCGGTCGACCGAGGTACCCGGAATCTCCGGCACGACCGGCACGACCGGCACGACCGGCACGGTCGCGAGGTCGTTTGCGTCGTCGCCCTCGGCACCATCGGCGCTGATCGTGGAAATGGCAACGGTCGGCTCGAAAGCGTCATCCTCGCCGTTCTGCTCGATGGTCGGAACGGCAACGGTCGGCTCGCCGGCGTCGGCGTCGGCGTCGGCGTCGGCGTCGGCGTCGTCCTGCACGATCGGCAGAGCGCGGGTTGGAGTCTGGATCTCGTCGGCCGCATCGGCCGGGGTGACGGGCGGGATAGCATCCGCTGGCGGGCCGGAATGGCGCCCGCCGGTACGCTCGATCGGCTGTTCGTCGCTCACGTCACGCTCCTCGCCGGTCACAGTGCGGCCACGATCCGTGCCAGAAGGGCGCTGATCACGGGTTCGGCCAGCTCGCCGGCCTCGATGACTTCCCCGTGGCTGAGCGGGGTCTGCGAAATGCCCGCGGCGAGGTTGGTGATCAGCGAAAGGCCCAGCACCTCCATTCCCACCTGCCGGGCCGCGATGGCCTCGAGTGCGGTGGACATGCCCACGATGTGGCCGCCGATCGCCTTGGCCATCTGCACCTCGGCCGGCGTTTCGTAGTGCGGCCCGCGAAACTGGCAGTACACGCCCTCGTCGAGGGAAGGATCGATGCCGCGCGCCAGGGTGCGCAGGCGCGTGGAGTACAGGTCGGTCAGGTCGACGAAGTTCGCACCCTCGATCGGGGAATCAAAGGTCAGGTTGATGTGGTCGCTGATCAACACCGGGGTTCCCGGCTTCCACGACTCGCGGATGCCGCCCGCCCCGTTGGTCAGAATCATCGTCGTCGCTCCGGCGGCCGCCGCCGTGCGCACACTGTGCACCACCCGGCGCACGCCGTGGCCCTCGTAGTAGTGCGTCCGGGCTCCGATCACGAGCGCACGCTTGCCGCCGGGCAGCAAAATGGAGCGAATCGTGCCGGCATGGCCGACCAGCGCCGGGGCGGTGAACCCGGTGATGTCCGCGGCGGCGACGGTGTGGGTGGTCTCGCCGATCAGATCGGCGGCCTTGGCCCAGCCACTGCCGAGCGTGAGAGCGATGTCGTGCCGGGGCACTCCCGTGATGCCGGCGATTTCCGCTGCGGCGGACTGTGCTGCCTCAAACGGATCTGTCTCGGGCAGGTCTAACGGGTTGATCTCGTTCGTGAACATTTCACTACTCTAGAACCCCCGTCGAGGGCGCGGAGATTCTGCGCGGAATCTGCTCGTCGGCGCGCCGAACGGATGCTTCAGTGCTTTTCGACCCTTTTCGGGTCGGAAAGCGGGCCGCATGGGCGCTCTCGCGGTTTTGCGGGGGCTGCCTGGGTTGAGAGAATGGACTACATGGCCTATGAGTTTGAACGCAAACAGCGCATCGCAGTCTTGGGCGGTGGGCCGGGCGGATACGAAGCGGCCATCGCCGCAGCACAACAGGGTGCCGATGTCACCCTCATCGAAAGCGTCGGTGTTGGCGGTTCCGCCGTGATCACGGATGTTGTTCCCTCCAAATCTCTGATCGCCACGGCTGAGGCCTCGAACTCGATCGGCGAGGCCACCGATCTCGGTGTGCAGTTCTTCGTGCGCGGCGACACCGGCAAGCCCCTGCGCCCCGAGGTGGCTATCAACCTGGCCGCCGTGAACAAACGGCTACTCGCACTCGCGCGCCAGCAGTCCGAAGATATGAAGGCCACACTCATTCGGGCCGGCGTGCGCTACGTGCAGGGCCACGGACGCCTCGACGGCACCACCGCCATTATCGTGGCCACCTCCGGTGCCGAAACGGCCACCGACTTTGACCGCATCGAGGCCGACACCCTCGTCGTCTCCGTGGGAGCCAGCCCGCGAGTGCTTTCCTCCGCGCTGCCCGACGGTGAGCGCATTCTGGCCTGGACGCAGCTCTACAACCTCAAGGCGATTCCCGAACACCTCATTGTGGTCGGCTCGGGCGTGACCGGTGCTGAGTTCGCCTCCGCCTACCGCGCCCTCGGCGCGAAGGTCACGCTCATCTCCAGCCGCGACCAGGTTCTGCCCGGTGAAGACGCCGATGCCGCCAACGTGATTGAGAACGTCTTCAAGCGCAACGGAATGGTCGTGCTGTCCAAGTCGCGCGCCGCCTCGGTCGAGCGCACCGAGACCGGCGTTGTCGCCACTCTCGAAGACGGACGCACGGTCGAGGGCAGCCACTGCCTCATCGCCGTCGGCTCCATTCCGAACACGACCAACATTGGCCTGGAACAGGCCGGCGTGCAGATCACCGACTCCGGACACATCCAGGTCAACCGCGTTGCCCGCACCTCGATTCCCAATATCTACGCGGCCGGGGATTGCACGACCGAGATTCCGCTGGCATCCGTGGCGTCCATGATGGGGCGCACCGCGGTGTTCCACGCCATGGGAGACACCGTCAACCCGATCGAGATTCGCAACGTGGCCGCCAACATCTTCACCCAGCCCGAGATCGCGACCGTCGGCTACACCCAGAAGCAGATCGAAGACGGACTCGCCCAGGGCGACATCTACAAGCTGCCGCTGTCGCAGAACCCGCGGGCGAAAATGATGGGAATCAAGGACGGCTTCGTCAAGCTGTTTGCTCGCACCGGCAGTGGCACGGTCATCGGCGGCGTCATCGTGGCACCGAAGGCGAGCGAGCTCATCTTTCCGCTCGCGCTCGCGGTCGAACACCGGCTCACGGTCGATGAGGTCGCGCGTACCTTCCCCGTCTACCCCTCGCTCACCGGTTCCATAACGGATGCCGCCCGCGCGATGCACGTGGTGCTCTAGCCCCGCTTTCGTTTTCGGGGTGGGCCGCGGATAACCCGGCCCCCGCGGCTACTCACACAGATAGCGTGCGCTGAGTCTGGGGATCTACTTGGGGAGGCTATCTCGCGAAAACTAGGCGGCCGAAGTAGTCAGGGTAAGGCTAGGCGGCAGCGTCGGAGACGGTGAGCAGGATGCAGCCGGAGGAGACGGTTTCGCCGACGATCGCAGCCACGATGCCGACGGTTCCGTCGCGGTGGGCGACGAGCGGTTGCTCCATCTTCATGGCCTCCAGCACCAGCAACAGGTCGCCCTTGACGACCCTGTCGCCGTCCGCGACGAGCAGCTTGACGATGGTCGCCTGCATGGGCGCCTTGACGGCGTCTCCGGTGGCGGTGTCAACAGAGTGCAGGCCGCCGCGACGCTTGGGCGCGGGGCCGACCGAGCGGGCGCTCGCCCCGCCGG
>JBBRBV010000079.1:0-10382 GCA_038205545.1 Actinomycetales bacterium | reverse complement strand
ACGTGCGCCTACTGCTGTCCCGCGTGCTCACCGTGCTCTGCCTCGAATTCTTGCCGGGACTTGTTAGATTTGCCGCGTTGCACCAGGCCCAGGATCAGCCACATGGCACCGATCGCGAGGGTGAACCAGCCAGACGGCGACGACGTTTTCGAAACGATCAGCTGCACCGGGCCGGCGACCAGAAAGAACGCCCCGAGAACAAGGTAAATCCGTGCGAAGGTGCGCTGGCGATCTATCGCCATGCGCTGCTGGATGAGGGAGGGCATGCTACTCCACGTTCTCATCCACTTTTTTCTCGAGCAGTTCCTTGGTGCGCAGCAATCTGAGAGCGGTCACCAGCACAATCCCGCCGACAATATTGAAGAGCAGGGTGTAGCCGAACCAGCCCAGCCACTGCAGGTAGGTGATCGATGCCCCGGACTGGATGGCCCCGAAGATGATCAGCGAGTCCAAAATGGAGTGGAACAGCTGCAGTCCGGCGAGCAGAAAGCCGCCGATAACGGCGGCGACAATTTTCGCCATCTCGGAGTCGGTGCCCTGCTGCATGCGCGTCATCAGGGTGATGGTGCTGCCGCCCAGAACGGCAAGCACAATGCTTTGAAGACCGAACGGGGCATCCGTGAAATGCAGCGCCGACTCGGCGAGCGTCTCATGCCACTGCGGAAAGGCCTGCACGACCAGCCACATGAAGATCCAGCCGCCGGCCAGATTCATCACGAGGGTGCCGCCCCAGAGCTTGGCGAGCTGACCGAGGCTGCCCTCACGGGCAACGACGGCCGCGACGGGCATCAGAAAGTTCTCGGTGAACAGCTCGCTGTGCGCGAGAAACAGCGCGATGAGGCCGACGCTGAAAGCGAGCCCCGCCAACAGGTGATCATCGGTCTGATACAACACCGCGAGGTAGGCCAGGATGCCGAGACCGACTTCGATACCGCCGAAAAAACCGGTAATGAGGGTGACGCGCCAGGTTCGGTGCAGCCGCTCGGCACCTTCCTCTATCGTGCTGTCGAAGGATTCTGCGAGTTCGTCTTCGACCGGTTCGTCGCTATCACCAATCTCCCGGCGTCGGCTCTCACTCATGAGCTCACTCGTGTCGTGTGCATATCTCACCTTCATCGGACGGGCCCGAAAGCGCAACACGACGACCGAAAACTAGTCGCGTGCCCGCTGCGCGGCGGGGCCACGAGCGGATGATGTTCTCGAAGCAGAATGGTCAGCATGCTCGGCTTCTGCCTCTGTCGAAACGAAAAAGTTATACGAACGAGTTCGGACCCGGGGGCGATGGGTGTTCTTCTTGCGGCGCATCGGGTGTGGCTTCGTGGTGGCGCAGCCCGGGAGTACGCCGGTCTTCTTTCATCTCCGCCTCGAAAAGATGTCTGCGGCCTCCCGCGAGCAGCTCTCGCGCTCGTGCTTCTGCTGATTTGAATTCGCTGTAGTAGTTGTCGTCGTAGTCCTCAACGATTTGAAAGGTCCAGCGCCCCTCGATCACGTTGCGTCCCACCAGGGTGCGGTCGATCTCCTCGGCAATGTCAACGTGGCCCGCCGTGCGCAGCAACTCCACCGCCTCGCCCAGCGCCAAGTCCCCTTTTCCGGTCAGCCGGTGAAACCCATAGAGCAAGCCTCGAGCGTGCTCGATGGTCTCCAGCGCTTCGGAGAGCTTGCCTAGCGCTGCAACTACGACATCGGTCATGCCCTCGGGGCGGCGGTGAGCGGCATCCGGCCCATCGTCTTGCCGATTCACCGTCATCCCCCGATCTGTCTGGCTCGGGGATGAACGATGGGTGGACGGTCCCTTGGGTGACGCATGAATCTCCTCCAGCAATAGGCGAACTGGTGGAAATTGTCATGCACATTGTGAGCTTCGTCAAGCGAAAACTGCCGATGACGATCCCGTCGGCCGACACCGCCGTCGTTGCTTCGCCGTCCCGGCCCACATCGGGTCATCGATCATCAACCGGCGGCTCGATATGAACGCCGCCTGGCCCCTGTTTAGGTTCTTGACGTATTTTCATGTCCTTAGATAGCGTTTGGTCTACCAGCCGTGAGACCGGCATCCACTGCCTTACCCGAATTCGGCACTGGTCCCCTTCCGGTCTCGGTCGCTCAGGTCGTTCCCCTTGCCGGGGCGCAGCCGACCTGCTTACCCGCAGCGCTGAAACCAGGAAGCCCCCTGTCCATGGCAGCCACCATTGTTCATATTGTCGACCCCTCATCCATTCAATTCAGCTGGGCCACAGTCGGCGAATTCTTCGCCGCAGCAACACCCTATTTTCCTCTCGCCATCGCCGGTGCAATTGTCTGGGCGCTCTGGATCTACCGCGTAGTGCTCTCCAACCGCGCTCGTGCGATCGAGAGCGACTTTCGGTCGTCCACCTCGGTCATCGTGCCGTCGTTCCACGAAGATCCAGACATTCTGATGCGTTGTTTGCACACCTGGCGCGAGCAGGAACCGACGGAGATTATCATTGTTCTCGACGTCGCAGACATTGACGCGTACCACCGCATCGAAGCTCTGGACGATGCACGTGTGCGCCCGGTGTTGTTCCACCATGCTGGAAAGCGCTCAGCGCTCGGCGTCGGCATGAGAATGGCGACCGGCGACATTCTTCTCCTTGTTGATTCGGACACCTCATGGACGCCCGGGCTGCTCGAGAACGCACAGAAACCCTTCGCCGACCCCCTGGTTGGCGGGGTCAGTACCCAGCAGAACGTTTACCAGCGAGAATCAAGCATCTGGCGCCGAATCGCCGATTGGCTGGTAAACCTGCGCTACTACAACTACGTACCGGCCATGGGTCGTGCCGGCGCCGTGCCCTGCATCTCCGGGCGCACGGCCGTATATCGCCGTGCCGCGGTGATGCCCGTGCTCGACAACCTGGAAAACGAGTTCTTTCTCGGCCGTCGCTGCATCTCCGGAGATGACGGCCGTCTCACCTGGCTCGTGCTCGCGTCTGGATACCGTACGGTGCACCAGTCATCCGCTAAAGCTTTATCGATGTTCCCGTCGAGCTTTCGCGCCTTCGTGAAGCAGCGGGTGCGCTGGAGCCGCAACTCGTACCGGTGCTACCTCACGGCTATCTTCAAGGGCTGGCTCTGGCACGTGCCCTTTGTGACCAAGATCACGGTACTCCAGATTCTGCTCACCCCCGTCACCATGGGCCTGACCATCGGCTACCTGCTGTTCAGCCGGCTGGAACTTACCGGGATCGGCATCATAGCCACGGTCGGCTGGCTTCTGCTCGGCCGCGGGGTGCGCGGGTTCTCGCACCTGATGCGGCACCCGGGCGAGATTCTCCTGCTGCCGCTTGTGGCGCTTACCGTAATCTTCATCGCCTTGCCGATCAAGGTCTACGCCTTCTTCACCATGAACAAACAGGGGTGGCTCACCCGCCATGCCGACACCATCGGCGGCGACGGGCAGACTGCCCGCACGCTCATTAGTGAAACCGCTGCGAACCCAGCCCCGGCGGTGGCGGCATGAAGCTCAGCCTAATCATGCGCCTTGCTGCGGCAACGACCGCATTTACCTTCGCCACTGGCGGGGCCATGGCGAGCGGCGTTCCCGCGTATGCGGCAGGTAACTCCAACAATTTGCCGGGGATTACCGCTGGCGAATACCCCGGCGACCCGGTCGCCGAGGCTGCGCTCGTTGCGGCCGAAGAACGTCGGCTGATCGACATCCGCACCATCTCCAATGCCGCTGTGTGGACCGGTGCGGGCAATGGCACGCCGTATCGCATCTTGACCGGCAAGACCTACACCCTGGTTCTCACCGAACGCTCCGCGGCCTATTCGTTCGACGACCTGCTGGAATTGTCACCCCGAACCCTCGTTGAGCAGCCCGACGGGTCTTACCTGCTGCTGGAGAATATCGTCGTGGAATCCGGTGCAACTCTTAACCTCAGCAGCGACACGGGGTTGGTGCTCCGCCTGGTTAGCACTCCCGAGGTCTTCGTCTCGATTGCCACCGTCGGCGGCTCGCTGTCTGCCGGCGGCACTGCCGAACAACCGATCGAGGTAACGAGCTGGGACCCGACAACAGAGCTGGTCGACAGCGACACTACCGATGGTCGGTCCTACGTGCGGGTCATCGGCGGTCAGGCGAATTTTTCCAACGTCACCTTCGATCACCTCGGCTTCTGGTCGGGAATCACCGGCGGCGTCTCCCTCACCGGCAACATTCTCCCTGACGACGCTTCTGCGGTGCAGTCGAATGCCGGCAGCGACATCGCAGCTTCGCCCGATGGCGCATCGAGTGCTGAGAGTGGTGTCACGCCCGACCCTGAAAATGACGTCGTCTACGGCAGCGTTTTGATTCCAGCGGATGACCCATTAGCGACCCTCTCCCTGGAACCAAGCTTGCGTGGCTACAGTTACTCGTCGGCGATCGTGAACGAGGTTACCTTCTCGAACAACGCCTTCGGTCTGTTCGTCTCCGGCGCGGAAGGTGTCGACGTACGAAACGCCGTGGCGGAGAACAGCCTCGTGAGCGGAATCGTTTTTCACCGGAACGTCACCGACAGCAGAATCAGCAATTCGAGTGCCACCGGCAACAACGTCGACGGGTTCGCTATTTCGCGTGCGTCCACCGGAATCATCTTCGACGGCCTCACGTCCACACGCAACGGACGCAACGGCATCTCTGTTGATGGGCGCCCCTTGGCCGAGGGACCGAGCGCTACGGGTAATACCATCGGTGCCTACGGTGATAACCGCATCTCGAATTCCACTCTCACCTTTAATGCCAGGTACGGTGTCGACATCGTCGGGGGAAAGGACTTCGTCATCGATCGTAATACGGCCTCAGATAATGTGATGGGGATAGTGGTGCGCAATGGTACCGACGGTGTTGTGCTCTCCGACAACGTGGTTGAGCGCTCCGAACAGCAGGGAATCGCCCTGCGCGACGCGGTGCGCAACGCGACGGTTACCGGCAACCGGGTGGCGTCGACACATATCGGAATCTACTTCCGCGATGCGGGCGGATTCATCGACCGCAACACAATCGACGAGGTCGACAGTCACGCGATCACGGTGATTGGCGCCAGTACGGTCTCCACGATCACCCGCAACACCGTGACCGGAGTCGGACCGACAGCAATCGATGTCGCCCGCACGGAGAGTGCGATCGTGACGGACAATGTGAGTACCGGCTGGAAGAGCACGAAACCACTCGACGTGGTTTTGCGCAATATCTTTCAACCACTGACCGTGCTCTGGCTCTCGCTCGCCCTTCTGGTATTCATCACGGCCATTACAGGTCTGAGCCGCAAGCGGGACGGAATCGTGCACCCTTACGCGAATCTTGCGCCCCTGTCCAGCCTCAGCAAGGGCGTTGTGACGCCTCCTCCTTCAGAAGCAGCAGAATTAGAGCTCACCCGTTGAAGAATTTCATCACAAACAATCCCGTACGGGCCCTCCTCTTGGCCATGCTCGCAGGGGGGCTCCTTGTTGGCACGATCGCGGCAGGAATTGCTGGCACCATGTACGTCACGCTCGCGCTGTCGCGCAATACCCAGCCGGTACCCGCCGTCGATTCCCCACTCGCGTCATCCACCCCCTCGCCATCCACTCGTGCGGCCTCGCCCTCGCCAACGCCACGCGCGTCTGGGATTCGGCCATCGGCAGCACAATGCCCCCGGGTGACCGTTCCGGTTTCCAACGCACAGGAGCTGACAGCTGCGCTCACCCAGGCGCAGCCGGGGGACGTCATCGGCCTGGCCGATGGCACCTACAGCGGCAACTTCGTCGCTACGGTGTCGGGCACCGCCACCGCCCCGATCTACCTGTGCGGAACACCTGAGAGCATCCTCGACGGCGGAGGCACGTCGAAGGGCTACGTTTTTCACCTCGATGGCGCCCGGTTCTGGAATCTCGACGGCTTTCAAGTAACGAATGGACAAAAAGGGGTCATGGCTGACACAACCGTCGGTTCCGTCATTCGCGGCCTCACCGTGGCCAAGATTGGCGATGAGGCCGTGCATCTGCGCAACTTCAGCACCGACAATCTCGTAATCGGCAATCGCATCTTCGACACGGGCCTCCGCAGGCCAAAATTCGGTGAGGGGATCTATATCGGCACGGCAGAGAGCAACTGGTGCGACATTACCGGTTGCGCGCCTGACAACAGCGACCGCAATGTCGTTCAGGACAACACCATTTTCGACACCACCTCGGAGAGCATCGACATTAAGGAGGGCACAACGGGTGGTGTTGTGCGAGGCAACACCTTCGACGGATCGAAGCTCATCGGCGACCCGGACTCCTGGGTCGACGTCAAAGGCAACGGCTGGCTCATCGAATCGAATTCTGGGGTGAACTCCCCGATGGACGGGTTTCAGACCCACGAGATTCTCGATGGCTGGGGCACCGACAACGTCTTCCGAAACAACACCGCCGCCCTCAACGGCCCCGGCTACGGCTACTCGCTCACCCCGGAGCGCGCCAACGTCGTCGAGTGCAACAACACGGCAACCGGCGCGGCCGAAGGCCTGACCAACGTGGACTGCGTCGGCTGATACCAGTAAGGGGATCCAATAGCTTGGCGAGCTGACGGATGCTGCCTTCACGGGCAACGACTACCGCCACCGGCATTAGAAAGTTCAAGGTGAACAGCTCGCTGTGGGCTCGCCCTTCCCGAGACCAACCGAACGGTCTAACCTCAATGCATTCAAGCCCAACAAACAGAGGTGACTCCGGATGACTTCCCCCAGTAACAACATGCCCGACAACCCCGACGAGAATTCCTTCGAAGGGCCGGACGTGGAGATCCCCGTCGATGCCCCGGAGCCGGATGGCCTCGGCACGGACGGCACCATTCCTCACCACCCCGGCGGAGTGGCCGCCGGCCACACGGGCGATGCCTCACGTTTCGAACCGCACGAAGACGAACCGGCCTGACGCCCTGGCGCTCGCCGACCACCCGGCGGTGTGCGTCGGCACCGCCGATCAGCGCTTCGGGTTCAGCCTGCACACCAGGGTCCGCACCTCTGCTGGGAGGCCCACTGGACCCTTCAATACATGAAACTGCTGACATAACCGTCAGCATCCTACGGTTGTGGAATTCGGCTCGTTAGAATGGTGCCGAGAGAAAGCCAGCGAAAGGACGGTCGCAGCCGTGCCAAAGATCTCCGCACCCACCGTCGCAGAGCACCGCCAGCGTCAACGCGAGGCCCTTCTGCACGCCGCAACCGAGCTGCTCGTCACTGGTGGCGTCTCTGCTGTCACGCCCGCAGCCGTTGGCGCGGCGGCCGGATTGGCCCGGCCCAGCGTCTATCAATACTTCACCTCGGGGTCGGGCATTCTCGCCGCCATCATCGAGGATTCGTTCCCACGGTCGAACCAACAACTCCGGGTAGCGCTCGAGGGCCTGACCGCACCTCTTGACGTGATGGATGCCTACGTACGCGAGACCCTGCGTCAAGCCTCTGTCGGTGCGCATCGGCCGGCGGCGGCCCTGAGCGCCGCACAACTTCCCGACGAATGCCGCACCCGCTTGGCCGAACTGCACCACGAACAGATCGCACCCTTCATGGCGGGACTGCAGCAGCTGGAGGTTCCCGAGCTTATGATCACGGCGCGACTGCTCGGCGGAGTGCTCGAGGCAGCGATGGGAGCGATCGAATCCGGCTCAGATGTGGACACCGTCACCCGCACCAGCATCACCCTCATCCATGCCGCCGTGCAGCCGGCTGGTTCGTTCATCATTGAGCGATAGGCCCGCTAGCTAGCCGCAGACCAGCCGGGCGGCATGCGTTCTACGAATCGACCAGCATCCACTCTTCATCATCGGCAGCTGCCTCGCGGTGCACACTGAGGTTTCCGTCGACCATGGTCAGCACGGCGTCCATTAACGGCAGGTGCGTGCGGTCGTGGGTGACCAGGAGGGTGGCCACGTTGCGCGAGCGGGTCAACGCAATGATCAGCTCAATGATGGCGCTGCCGCGTTCCTGATCGAGAGAGCTGGTCGGTTCGTCAACGACGAACACCGCGGGATCATTCATGAAGGCACGGGCGATATTCACCCGCTGGCGTTCACCACCGGAGAGCACGTTTGGACGCTTGTGCGCCTTGCCGTCGAGGCCAACGGCTGCGAGCAGCTCGGTGGCTTTCACTCGGGTTTCTGAGCGCGATCGAGCGGTTGACGTCGAGCCGAGATGGCCCATCAGCTCGAGCTGCTCCAGCGCGGTCAGCGAGGCGATCAGGTTCGGCTGCTGAAAGACGATGCCGATCTTTTCGCGCCGCAGGAGCGCGGTTTCGCTGCGCGAGTGTCCTGAGGCGACGACCCCATCGATCAGCACCGAACCGCCTTGCGGGGAGATCAGAGTCGAGGCCGCTGCCAGCAAGCTGGATTTGCCCGACCCGCTGGGGCCTGTAATGGCGGTGATCGCTCCCGGCTGCACGGTGAGGCTCGCACCGTTGATGGCGGTAACGATCCCGTCGCCGTCGGGGTACGTGAGGGTAACGTCGCGAAGTTCAATCATGAGCTTCTCCTAACTATTTGAAGCGTTGAGGGCGGTGAGCGGGTCGGCCTTAAGGACACTGCCAAGCGCGAAGGCCGCGCCGATCAAACCCAGCACGACCATGGCAATTCCCGGCACAAGGGTGGTGAGGGGGCTGATGACGAAAGGCACGGCCGCGGGCAGCGCGGCACCGGCCGCGATGGTCAGCCCGATTCCGAGCCCTACGCCGATGACCAGCACCACAAATGCCTGGCCGAGCGCATCCCGCACCAGACTGCTGGTCGAAGCGCCGAGCGCCTTAAGAACAGCGATCTCCTTGCTTCGCTGGATGGTCCAGACGGTAAAGAAGGCGCCGATGACCAGGGCCGAGATGCCAAGGAGTAGGCCGAGCATCATAGCTAGCGACCCGATCTCGCTCTTGAAGCTTTCAATTGCCATCAGCGACAACAGCACCGGGTTTGACACCGTCTTGGCCTGGGCGTCGAGGGCGGCAGCGTCGGTAGGCACCCCCTGCACGATGAGCGCGGTTGCGAACGGAGCTGGGCTGGCGGTCTGCTTGGCGACGGTGCTTTGCCAGTCAGTCAGGGGCATCCAGATTACCCCGGTGTGGCTGTACTGGGCGTCACGTGAGACGCCGGCCACGGTGAACGAGTCTCCGAAGACGTTGATTTGGTCGCCAACCTGCACCTTGAGCGCCTCCTGCGAACGCTCCGACAGGATGACGGTGCCCGGCTCGGTGGGAATCTCCTGGTCGGGCGAGATGCTCGTGAACGAACTGTCGACGCCGAACAGTGACGCGGTCTGTTCTTGGTCGTTCGCGGCCGTCACTCGGCTCACCACGATTCCGAGCGGCTCGACGGCCTCCACACCGGATGCCGCGGCCCACTCCGTGGCGGCCTGCTCACTCACCCGGGAATCGGTGAAGCTGAGCGTTTTGCCTTCCGCCGGTTCGGCGAGCACGACCCGATCTGCCTCGAACGGGGTCACCGCCGAAATGTTTGCGTTTGCGAGCCCCTGGGTGAGGCCGCCGAGGAAGCCCACCAAAAGGGTGATGAGCAGCACCACGGAAGCGATTAGTGCGAACCGACCCCGGGCGAAGCCGAGGTCACGCCATGCCACGAACACGATATACCTTACTGACAGTAGTGTCGGTAAAACTGTCAGTGACAGAGTACCATCTCGCCGCCCGAGCTGGAATCACATTGGAATTCGCAGCGAAGGCATGCCGACTCGCCGTCATTACTGCTCGAGCGCGTCCAGCATGGCGCCGACCCGAGCCTCGGTGAGGGCCGCCCACGGCCCCAGCGCTCGATCATTTTTATATTGTGCCCCTGGAGGGATTCGAACCCCCAACCGTTTCCTTAGGACGGAACTGCTCTTCCGTTGAGCTACAGAGGCTGGCTGGGCAAGTTTAGCCGCAGGAGTTCGGTGAAGTCGACGCGAGGTGGGTTCAACCAATTAGATTCATCGCTGGTCGAGCTGGTCGAGACCCGACGGTGGTCTCGACAAGCTCGACCAACGAACACAGGCACGACCGACGAATACGGGCTCGACCAACGAACACAAGCTCGACCAACGAACACAAGCTCGACCAACGACGACAAGCTCGACCAACGACGACGGGCTCGACCAACGACGACGGGCTCGACCGACGAATACAGGCTCGAGGGACGGCAGAGAGCGGGCACTCAGGCGGCCGGTGCCAGGTAGGCATCCCATTCCTGTTCGGGGCGTTCAACACCGCGTACGATCCAGGTCGTGCCCTGCGGCATCCGCGGTGTGAAGCGCAACTCCCAGCCCATTTCGGCGGGAGTGTGGTCGCTCTTGAGGTTATTGCAGCGCAGGCAGCAGGCCGCCAGGTTGTCCCAGGTATCGCGGCCACCGCGCGAGCGCGGCAGCACGTGGTCGATGGTGGACGCC
>JBBRBV010000078.1:0-10781 GCA_038205545.1 Actinomycetales bacterium | reverse complement strand
CGGCGCCGTGCGAATTACTTCACGACGGGGGAACGCTTGAGGCTCTTCGCGTCTTCCAGTGACAGTTCGGTATCGGCGAAGGTCGGGTCATCCGCGAAGGACTTCAGGCGCGCGATGCGGTAGATGATCAGCCCATAGAGGCACTTGGCGAGAATGTCGGCCACGGAGTAGCCGATCTGCAGACCGACCCAGGCGTTGGATCCGTCAATGCCGAGTCCCGGAAGCAGATAGGCGATCGGGTAGACGCCCCACGTGGCCAGCAGCAGCAAGCGCAGCAGGCTGATGGTTTTGCGAACCGAGGCGGGCTGCCGTTCCAGCGACCGGGTCAGCTCGACGAAGAGCACATAGAGAATGTACGCGAACGGGATCGAGGAGAGTGCACCCCAGATACCGCGGGTGAGGTTGTCCGACGCTATCTCGCCGGGGTAGCCGAGGGCGATCATGAGGGCCGCGGCGGGAATCAATCGGGTCAGCAGGCTGCTTTGCACCTTGCGGGCCAGCGCCAGAACGGCGACGAGTTCAAGCAGAAGTAGCGGCACAGTGAGCAGCCAGTCCACGTAGCGGTAGCCCTCGTTAAAGGATGCTCCAGCGACCTGGACATAGTCGCCGCGGCCGCCGACGGCCTCAGTGACGAATGCCTCGGTGAAGGAGTCGAAGATGCGGAAATAGTGGTACGCCGCGATACCCGTGACAACGGCCGCGACGGTCAGCGCCTGACGGTACCGCGGCAGTACCCGCGGAAGGCAGATGACGAGAAAGATAGAGGTGAACAACTGCGAGGCGATCACGAGGGAGAACACGTTGTAGATCGTGTCGTATTGGAGCTGGGTTAGAGAGTCAGGTATCAAGATGTCCTCTTACTGTTTGCAAGGATCGCTAAATAACGGGAATCGAACCAAAATCGAGTCAGGTTGCCGTGTGAATTTCAGAACCCGAACACGCTGTAATGGTACAGCGAAATGGCCGGGAGGGTTCCTAGGAAAAAGCTGTGGATAAGCCCCAGACACCGGGGCCACGGAACGCAACAGCGCGGGAGCGTGTGCAGTCCACGAAGGCATCATCTCGGCAGCTGCCGTCTGGAACATTGACCCGGTCAGATGGCCTGTGGGTGCCGAGAACTCACCCCACGGCACCAGTAGGGTGAGATCACATATTTTCTCACTGCGCCTCGCACCCGTTGCGCGAGAAGGAGCACCCATGTCGCCCACCGCGGACGTTCCCCTCGTCGTTTTGGGCGCGGGATTGGCCGGGCTCACGCTGGCAGCCAGGCTGGCCCGAGAACGATCCGGCCCACGCGTCGTGGTGTTGGAAGCGCGATCGATCTACCAGGACGATCGCAGCTGGTGTTTTTGGCGACCGGAACAGCATGATTTGGCGCACCTGGTCTCGCGACGCTGGAATACCTGGACTTTTTCAGATGCCGCGGGCCTCACCGTTCGGCACCGGGTGCCCGGGCTGGCCTACCAGTACATTCGGGGCAGCGATTTTTACGCGAGCGCGCAGGCCGACATCGCCGAGGCACCGCGGGTCGAACTCTGCCTCGGAGTGGATGTGGGGACGGTCACCGCGCTCCCGGACGGTGTTCGGGTCGAGACCAGTGTGGGTACCGTACTGGCCCGTCAGGTGATTGACACTCGGCCGCGGGCCAGCGAGGCCATGCTGTACCAGAGCTTTGTGGGCCTCGAACTTGAACGTGACTATTCGCTACCGTTCGACCATCGCGAGGTGACGTTGATGGGGTCTCTCGCCGCCGACAGCGAGGGCTTGCGCTTTGTATATGTCCTACCACTCGGCCCGAACCGCGCGATCGTGGAATGGACCCGCTTCGGGATTGCGCCGATCAGCCGGGTGCGCCTGAACAATGAGCTGGACGACGTGCTCACCGGACTCGACTTGGGCGATGCCCGTCGGGTGCGCACCGAGGGCGGCGTGCTGGCGATGGGACTGGGCCGCCAGCAGGCACCGTCGATCCCCGGCGTGGTGCCGGCCGGCAACGCCGGCGGGGCGCTGCGAGCCGCCTCTGGCTACGGGTTCCTGCGCATTCAGCGCTGGGCCGAGCTGTGTACGGAGCGTCTACTCGCCGGTCGGGAGGCGGTGGGACACCCGGTAGAACCCCGGGTGCGTCGCACCTTTGATCGCATTTTTCTGCAGGCGGTTCGGGCTCACCCGGAACGCACCGCCGAGTATTTCCTCGCGCTCGCCCACGGTGTTCCCCCGGCTGGACTGGTACGTTTTCTCAGCGACGGAGCCCGGCCCGCAGACTATGGGCGCATCATCTCCAGCTTGCCGTGGAGCCCGTTCATCTCTCAACTGGTCGCGCCCACCGTGTTCAGCCCGGCGCCGACCGCTACGGCCGACCCCGCGACGCCGAGCACTATCGTGCCGCAATGACCGGCCGGGCCGCTCCGGCCCGTGCCGGGTTCGCGCGTGTCACGCCGCGGCGCCAGCGCGTACCCGTCGAGACGCTGGTGTTCTCCAGCCTGGCCCTGGTCGCCCTGGCCCTGCTCTGGCTGGGCCTGCCACCGCCCTCGCCTACGGTTCAGGTCGTGCTTCTGGGTGTTCTCGTCGGCGTTCTCGGCCTGCCTCATGGCGCCCTCGATCCGCTGATTGCACGCCGTGTCGGCCTCTGGCATACCCCGCTGGGCTTCGCCGGGTTCAACGCGGTTTACATCCTCGTCGTCGTCGTCGTCGTCGTGCTCTGGCTGGTGCTACCGGTGGCGAGCCTGGTCGTGTTCCTGCTCGTGTCCGCCCTGCACTTTGGGTCCGATTGGAACGCCGACCGGGCGCTCTGGCTGCGGTTTATCACCGGATTCGGCCTGCTCAGTGTGCCGGCTCTGTCGCATCCTGCAGAGGTGAGCACAGCCTACGTCATACTGGCGGGTGAGGGCGGTGCCGGCGTGGCCAGCGTGCAGGGCTGGCTCGGCCCTGTCGCCCTGGCCGGCCTGCTTCTGGCAGCGCTGGTCGCTCTGCGGCATCGGGCGCACGAAAGTGTCGAAATCGTGCTCGCGACACTACTCGCCCTCGCAACAGAGCCGCTGGTCTTTTTCCTGCTCTACTTCTGCGCGCTGCACAGTTTTCGGCACCTGAAAGCGGGCTTCCGGGCTGAACGTGGCGGCGGACGACTGCCTGCCCTGATGGTGGTGGTTTACACCGTGGTGCCCCTGCTCGTGGTGGGAGCGGTGCTGCTCGGGCCTGGCGCCGCTGGCGCGCTGAGCGAGCAGATTCTGCGGGTGGTTTTCATCGGGTTGGCGGCGCTTACGGTGCCGCACATGATTGTGGTGACCTACGAAAACCGCCACCGGTGGGCGGCGGGCATCGCCCAGTCTGAGCGGTAGCTCCACGTTCGAGAATGGGCACGGCGTCACCTTGCACCCTGTGCGTCATTGCACTTAGTGTAAGCATGTGTCTTCCGTCAACAGCGTCCCTGATCGACGCGCCGAGCTCAAAGCACGATACCGTCAGGCGATTCTCGATGCCGCTGATTCTCTGATCCGCGAGCGGGGGAAACCGCAGTTCAGCGTCGACGAATTGGCTGATCGCGCCGACGTCTCGCGTCGCACGGTGTTCAACCACTTCGCATCGCTCGAAGACGTCATCATGACGACCTGCACCCGACTGCTCACCACCACGGTCGACGAGTTCCGTGCGGCGACGGCATCCACTCCGGCATCAGACGGTAGTCGTCCAGCCCTGTTCGCTGAGATCACCACGGCACTTCGGCAGATCGATTTGCCCCCGGTGGTCGCCTACCTCGCCGGCGTGCTGGCCTCGGAGAGTGAGACGGGTCGCTCCCAGCACGGCATCGGCGACGTCTTCACCCGCACCACTGAGCAACTTTCGATCGAGATCGCGGAACGCACGAGCGCGATCGACGAATTCGAAGTGGCGATCCTCGTCAGTTGCGTGATGAACGGCATCGCCGTGGTGTCCGGCCATTGGCTGGCCCAAACCGGCGGGTCGCTCGACGAAACGTCACGAACAGTGTGGGACGGACTGCTCGACCGCCTCATCTCCAGTCTCTGCACCGGTTACGCAACTCCCGACCACCAAGAAAGAACCTGAAAAATATGGCATCCCTTCTCTACCGACTCGGTAGGTTCTCCGCACGCCGGGCATGGCTCGTCATCGTCGCGTGGGTGGTCATTCTCGGCCTCGCTGCCGGTGCCTTCGCCCTCTTCGGGGGAACGCTCACCTCGGCCGTCAGCATTCCGGGTACCGCCACGCAGAAGGTCAGCGACGAGCTGGCCGAGAAGTTTCCGGCGGCCAGCGGTGGGCGGGGCACCGTCATCTTCACCACGACCAACGACTCGGTGTTCACCGAGGAGCAAAAGACCGCAATCGGTGACCTGCTGACGCGCAGTGTTGCCCTCGACGATGTAAAAGCGGCGACGAACCCCTTCGACACACAGGCCCAGATCGATGATCAGGCCCAGCAGATCGTCGACGGCCGACTGAGGATCACCGATGGAACCGCCCAGCTCGAGGCGGGGCAGGCGCAGATCGACGCGGCCACGGCCGAGTCTGATGCCGGTCAGGCTCAGCTCGACGCCAGTCGCACCCAGGCCGAGTCGGCAGGGCAGCTTGCCGCAGCTTTGCCGATGCTCGATGAGCAGCAGGCGCAGATCGATGCGGGGCGAGCGGAGATTGCGAAGCAACAAGCGACGCTTGATGCGAGCCGCACCGAACTTGAGGCGCAGAGCGCCACGCTCGAACAGGGAGCCGCTCTGCTCGATTTGGCCTCCGGCATCCGCCAAGTGTCGACCGATGACACGACAGCCGTCGCGAGCGTGCAGTTCGACACGTCTCTCAACCTGGTTCCGGTCGAGTCGAAAGACGCCGTCATCGCATTGATGACCGACGTGGGGATTGATGGTGTCCGGGCGGAGGTATCCAACGATATTGCCTCCAGCATTCCGGAGATTTTCGGCCCGGGCGAGATTGGCGGTGTGATTGTCGCGGCGGTCGTGCTTTGGGTCATGCTCGGTACCCTGATTGGTGCGGGGCTCCCCTTGCTGAACGCGCTGATCGGCGTGGGCGTCGGCGTGCTCGCTTCACTCGCACTGTCGGGTACCGTCGAGATGCTCTCCGTTACCCCGGTTTTGGGCGTAATGCTCGGTCTCGCCGTTGGGATCGACTACTCACTGTTCATTCTCAACCGGCATCGAACCCAGCTGCGCAGTGGCCTGGAACTGCAGGAGTCCATCGGACTGGCCAATGGCACATCGGGCAATGCGGTCGTGTTCGCCGGCACCACCGTGCTCATCGCCCTGCTCGCTCTCAACCTCACCGGTGTGCCCTTCCTCGGGCTCATGGGAACGGTTGGCGCCGTCTGTGTCTTCGTCGCGATTCTCATTGCGATCACCCTGACTCCGGCAATGCTGAGCCTGGTCGGTACGAAGATCCTCACGAAGCGGGCCCGCGCGCGCGTCGGCAGCACGCACGCCCACGCCCGGGTGCCTTCCAAGCCGATGAATACCGTGCGGGCCGTCGTGACCGTGGTCCTGGGCATCGTCGTGCTGCTGACGGTGGCCATTCCCGCCCTCTCGATGCGCCTCGGGCTTCCCGCAGGCTCATCGGAACCGCTGGACTCCAGCGCCTACCAGGCGTACACAATCACTGCTGACAAGTTCGGTGCCGGCGTGAACGGCCCGTTGCTCGTGGTCGCGGACCTCGATGCCGCCATTGCCGATGCTGACCTCCGGGCTGAACAGGTGCGCATCGGAACCGCGCTCCAAACGGAGAACGACGTTGCCGCCGTCGCACCCATTGGAGCGTCCGACGATGACTTGTTGCTGGCCTTCCAGGTCATTCCCGGCGAAGGGCCCACGAGCGAATCGACCGAGCAGCTGGTGCGGGACCTGCGCGGACTCGACATCGAGGGTGTCGCGTCTCTCGGTGTGGCTGGTAATGCCTCCGGAAATATCGATGTGAGCGAAAAGCTCGCCGCCGCGCTCCCGCTCTACCTGCTGGTTGTTGTCGGGCTCTCGTTGATCATTTTGATCTTCGTGTTCCGGTCGATTCTCGTGCCGATCACCGCGACTCTCGGTTTCGTACTGTCGCTGTTCGCGTCCTTTGGAGCGATCACGGCGGTCTTTCAATGGGGCTGGCTCGGACCAGTGTTCGGCATCCACGATCCTGGACCGATTCTGAGCTTCTTGCCTATTCTCGTTGTCGGTGTTCTGTTCGGTTTGGCAATGGACTACCAGCTGTTCCTGGTCAGCGGCATGCGCGAATCCTACGTGCACGGTGCCCCGGCACGTCTGGCCGTGCAGCGCGGCTTTCACGCCGGGCGCACTGTGGTCATCGCCGCCGCACTCATCATGGCCTCGGTCTTCTCCGGGTTCATCTTCTCGAACTCGGTGATGATCCAGTCGATCGGCTTCGGACTTGCGGTCGGTGTGCTGCTCGACGCGTTCGTGGTGCGATTGCTCATCATCCCGGCAGTGATGCACCTGCTGGGCAACGCGGCCTGGTGGCTGCCGAAGTGGCTCGACCGCATTCTGCCCAACGTCGATGTGGAGGGCGCCTCGCTCGAACGCCTGCACCCCATGCCGTCCGCGGGTGAACCCGAACCTGAGCGCGTGCGGACGCCGAGCGCCTGAGTCGGTGCCGGGCAACAGACGCGAAGCTGTCGCCCGGCCAGCCGACTCTAGTGTCCACCGCCGAGATTGCCGGCGAGACGGGTGTGCAACTCGTGGCTGGCCTCGTTGAGGCCCTCGATAACGACGTACTTGTTGTGCCGCTCGTACTTGTAAGTGATGGCGTCCAGGGTAGCCACGGTGGAGGCATCCCAGATGTGCGATGCCGACAGGTCGATGACGATGCGGTCGGGGTCATCGGCGTACTCGAACTGGGTCAGGAGGTCGCTGCTCGAGGCAAAGAATAGGGCCCCGGTCACCGTGTAATACGCGGTCGGCACGGGCAAATCGAGTTCGACGGTGCGTTCCACACGGGCGAGGTGCGCGACCCGACGCGCGAATGCAACCATCGCCACGATCACGCCGACGACGACGCCGATGGCGAGGTTGTGCGTGAGCACGATGACGGCAACCGTGGCGACCATGACGGTGGTCTCGCTCTTCGGCATCCGCTTGAGGGTGGAGAAGCGGATGCTGTGCCAGTCGAAGGTGAGATAGGCCACGATGATCATCACCGCGACCAGAGCGGCCATGGGAACCACGGCGAGCACATCGCCGAGGCCGAGCACCAGAACGAGGAGGAAAATGCCGGCGAGGAACGTGGAAATACGGGTGCGGGCTCCGGAGGCCCTGACGTTGATCATGGTCTGGCCAATCATGGCGCAGCCCCCCATTCCGCCGAACAGGCCGGACATGACGTTAGCGACGCCCTGACCCCAGGTTTCGCGGGTTTTGTTGGAGTGGGTGTCGGTGATCTCGTCGACGAACTTGGCCGTCATGAGTGACTCGAGAATGCCCACCAGGGCCATGCCGAGGGCGAAGGGGGCGATGATCGTAAACGTTTCCCAACTCAGGGGAATGTTCGGCAGGAACAGTTCGGGCAGGCTCCTCGGCAGCTCGCCCTGGTCGCCGATCGTGGGTACTTGGATCGCCATGAGTACGGTGACAATGGTGATAACAATGATCGCCACGAGCGGCGCGGGGATCACCTTGGTGATGCGCGGCATGACGACCATGATGATGAGCCCGCCAGCGACCAGCGGGTAGACCAGGAATGGCACCCCGAGCAGCTGGGGCAGCTGAGAGGTGAAGATGAGAATGGCGAGGGCGTTGACGAAGCCGACCATGACGCTGCGCGGGATGAAGCGCATGAGTTTGGCGACGCCGATGAGGCTCAGCAGAATTTGGAATATCCCGGCGAGAATGACCGTGGCAATGAAGTATTCCATGCCGTAATCGCGGGCGACCGGAGCAATCACGAGGGCGACGGCTCCCGTCGCTGCGGTGATCATAGCTGGGCGGCCGCCGACGAATGCAATGGTGACGGCCATGACGAACGACGAGAAGAGGCCGACGCGAGGGTCGACGCCGGCAATGATCGAGAAGGCGATCGCTTCGGGAATGAGCGCCATGGCCACCACGAGCCCGGCGAGCACTTCGCGGGTGAGCAGGCGGGGGGTACGCAGAGCGGTGAGTACGGATGGTTCTGCTTTGTAGCGGTTGGTCGTGGTGGACTTGTGAGCAATGGCCATGAGGCCTCCAGGAGCTGGGCCGAATGTGCGGCCGAAATGGAAACAGAAGAGATAGGTGGGCGCCATGCTGCGCACCTCCACCGGTCATCGAGGACAATGGTGGGAGGGTGGGCTCACAGATAGCTGTCAGCCGACTCCCGCAACACTACCCGAACGTAAGGGTTGCTGGTGACTGCCGAGAGAAAGAGGTCTTCCCGTGATGTCAGGCGCGCCAATGACAGGGTCAGCAGTCACGATGCACATCGGCGAACTCGCGGACAAAACCGGCCTGTCGCTGCGGACGATTCGTCACTATGACGAGATCGGCCTACTGAAAGCATCCGCTCGCACCGAGGGGGGTTTTCGGCTCTATTCGCCCGATGACGTCAGCCGGCTGATGCTGATTCGCCGCATGAAACCCCTCGGTTTCACCCTCGACGAGATGACGACTCTGCTCGCCGTCATCGACACGCGGCAAGGCACCAGAGCGGATGCCGACAGCTCCGCAACGAGGCAGCAGCTGGATGCCTTCATCACTGACACCGTCGCGCGACGCCAGAAGCTTTACGAACAGCTGGGCATGGCCGATGAATTTCTCGCCCTGCTCCGCGCGCAGTAGTGTTCATGCGCACCGATAAAATAAGAGTCACCTGCACGAGGAAGTGGTGGTGCAATCATTTGGAATCGGTCCCGGCGTCGTGCTGATGCTCCCGCATACGTCAGCGAACCCGACGTGAACGCTGAGCTGCCCGACCTCGAGCGCATGGTCGATGAGGGTCTGCTCATTGCGTTGTCAGCCGTGCGAATGGCTGTAAAGAACGACATCATCGTCGGAGCGCTGCGAGAACACTTCGACTATGACCCCGAGCGGTATGCCGACAACGCGCGCACCGAGCTGAATCGGTTGGCTCGGCAGAATGAGGAGTATGCCCGGCGGGTCAGTCGAATGAGCCAAGAATTGGCAGCGATGAAGCGGCGGCGGAGTCTTACCGACGACCAACGACACGACCTTAAACAATTCGCCCTGAGATTTCGAGTGCACGAGCAATTGACGCTCGCCCTCGATGCCGTGGCTGATGACGACGATCAGGTCGTGCGAATCGTGGCGAGTGCTCAACGTTCAGCGAGCGAAGAAGTCAGCTCGGCCGTGTCCTCGAAACTCATCGAGCTGGCCGTCGATCAGCGCGAGCCCGACTACGCCGAACACCGTGGAGAACGGCTGGAAGCATTCGTTCTCATCAACCTGGCTATTCTGAAGGCCAAACATGATGCGGCGACGGGGCCTGAAGTGAACGAATACTAAAGTTACCGAATACTGAAATCGGTGATCGCCTGGTCGACCAGCCGGTCAAATGTCGGGGTGCTCAGCAGCACAAAGAGCGCGACGTTCACGACGACTGTCGCCCAGAACGCTTCGCGAAAGCTTTTCTTCTGGGTTTTGTGGCGCAGTACCTGCTGCGCCACTATCGCGCCCGGCCAACCGCCGATGATGCCCCAGAACAGCAGGGTGCGTTCCGATATTCGCCAACCACCGAACCTCGCGCGGCGCTTGTCAGTCCGGTACAGGACGAAACAAATCAGGCTGGTGACCAGATAAAGCCCGACCAGCCAGAGCGGCCGAGGCCAGTACACGGCACCGACCAGATATGCCACGAAGAAGAGGGCGATTGTGAGATAGCTGCCGCGGCCTGTTGCACGACGGGAGCGGGCGATGACCATGACCCCATGCTAAGGGTTACAGATCCGGCAGAAACCGTTGCCACACTGGTCGGCGTTCACTGCGGGGCTACCGATATTGGGGGGTGCGGTTCAAAGCCGAAACGTTCGCCGCGATCCCAGTCCTGGCGCAGGTTGCCAAATGCCGAGAAGCCGCCGTTCTTCTTCAGGATCGAGGCGAGATGCATCAGGTTCCAGCTCATGAAGGTCGTGTTGCGGTTGGTGAAGTCGTTCTGTGGGCCGCCGGATCCCTCGTCGAGATAACTGGGGCCGGTATCGGCGGCCGGCGGAATCGAATGGGCGGAATCGAACAGCCGATGTGCTGCAGGCTGTAGAGCCGGTTCGACGCGCAGTGTTTCACGCCGTCTTCGTTGCCGGTGATGGTGTCGTGGTCAATGGCGTGAATCAGATCAACTTACACGCCCTGCGTCTCGTTCACATGGTCAGTTAACCACTCGCGCCGAAACGGCAACAGGGGCGGATTTTGCCGTCGACGGCGCAATAGAACCGGGCCGCGGCGCGGAGGACCCCGGATAGCTGGTATAGTTTTCAAGTTGTCTCCGGGCGTTAAAGTTCGCGAGATTCACATGCGCTCGTAGCTCAACGGATAGAGCATCTGACTACGGATCAGAAGGTTGGGGGTTCGAATCCCTTCGGGCGCACAGATAAACCCCGTCTCACAAGCCCTGAAGCTTGTCAGGCGGGGTTTTTGTTGTGCAGGCGCTGACTGTTAGGTAGCGAAGGCGGCGCGCGACATCCGCTGGGGGATACCCGGCGGGCAGCCGTGGTGCCGATCCCTGAATGGGGCGGGTGGCTAGTCCGGTTTCGGTGTGTCCGGGTCGAGCATCCAGAACGCGGATGCCGTCTCGCCGCATTTCACGCCCCGCCGCTTTCCCAAACGCCGCGAGTGCGGCTT
>JBBRBV010000077.1:0-10789 GCA_038205545.1 Actinomycetales bacterium | reverse complement strand
TGTCGCCGTCCGCGACGAGCAGCTTGACGATGGTCGCCTGCATGGGCGCCTTGACGGCGTCTCCGGTGGCGGTGTCAACAGAGTGCAGGCCGCCGCGACGCTTGGGCGCGGGGCCGACCGAGCGGGCGCTCGCCCCGCCGGGCAGCAGCCGGGTGGGCAGGGTTACTTCGATGCGACGTCCCTCCACCTCCACGACGATGCTGTGGCGTTTCTGCGGGCCGAGGGTGTCTTCCATGCTTCCGGTCCACGGTTCGATGTCGTTCTCGAACTCGGTCTCGATCCAGCGGGTGAAGACCGAGAAGGGTTTCCCATCGGTCGGTGCGAAGGCGGGGTCGCGCACCACCTTGCGGTGAAAGGGCAGCACCGTCGGCAGCCCGGCAACTTCGAACTCGTCGAGGGCGCGGCGAGAGCGCTCCAGCGCCTCTTCGCGGGTGGCGCCGGTGACAATGAGCTTGGCGATGAGCGAGTCGAACGATCCGCTGATCACGTCGCCCGACTGCACGCCGGTGTCCACGCGCACGCCGGGGCCGCCCGCGGGCTTAAAGACGTGCACCGGGCCGGGAGCGGGAAGAAAGCCGCGGCCGGCATCCTCTCCGTTAATGCGAAATTCGAAGGAGTGAGCGGATGCGACGGGGTCGCCATAGGTCAGCTCGCCACCCTCGGCGAGGCGGAACTGTTCGCGCACCAGGTCGAGGCCGGTGACCTCTTCGGAGACGGTGTGCTCGACCTGCAGGCGGGTGTTGACCTCAAGAAAGGAGACAGTTCCGTCCTGGCCGATGAGGAACTCGCAGGTTCCGGCGCCGAGATATCCGACCGCTTTGAGAATGGCTTTGGACGCCCGGTACATCTCGGTCGTCTGTGCCTGTGTGAGGAACGGTGCGGGGGCCTCTTCTATCAGCTTCTGGTGTCGACGCTGCAATGAGCAGTCGCGGGTCGACACGACGACGACGTTGCCGTACATGTCGGCGAGGCACTGGGTCTCGACGTGGCGAGGGGAGTCCAGGTATTTCTCCACGAAGCATTCGCCGCGACCGAAGGCGGTGATGGCCTCTCGGGTGGCGGAGTCGAACATTTCGGCAACCTCGTCGCGCGTGCGAGCTACTTTGAGGCCGCGTCCGCCGCCACCGAAGGCGGCTTTGATGGCCACGGGCAGGCCGTGCACGTCGACGAAGGCGAGCACCTCGGCCGCGTCGGTGCAGGGGTTCAGGGTGCCGGGCGCCATCGGTGCGTCGACCATTTCGGCGATGTGGCGGGCCGAGACCTTGTCGCCGAGTTGCTCAATGGCGTCGGGCGAGGGGCCGATCCAGATGAGCCCGGCGCCGATCACAGCACGGGCAAAGTCGGCGTTCTCAGCGAGAAAACCGTAACCGGGGTGCACAGCGTCCGCGCCGCTTCGCCTTGCGATAGACAGAATCTTGTCGATGACCAGGTACGTTTCGGCGCCACTGGTGCCGTCGAGACCGTACGCCTCGTCGGCGAGACGGGCGTGCAGGGCATCGCGATCCTGGTCGGCGTAGACGGCGACGGAGAGAATTCCACTGTCTTTCGCAGCACGAATAACCCGCACGGCGATCTCGCCTCGGTTGGCGATGAGGACCTTCGTTATGACTGACACAGTCCCTTAGCCTATTGCCCGCGGCCGCATCCCTTTTGGTTCTCTCCCACAAAAAGACCGGCCAGATTCTTGCGGATGCCTACAACTAGAGCGCTCCGCGGCGGTTCCAGAGGGTCGGCCATTCGTGTCCGAGGTTACGCACGAGCCGCCGGAGCGTGGGCAGCGACAACCCCACCACGGTGGATGGATCACCCACAATGCTCGAAATGAAGGGAGCGCCCAGGCTGTCGATCGTGAACGCTCCCGCCACAAACAGGGGTTCACCGGTGGCGATATAGGCGTCGAGCTCGGCGTCGTCGAGGTCATCGGCAAAGCTCACTTCGGCGACCGCCACCGCGCCGACTGCCCGCACGGGTACGTCCTGAGCGACCTCGATCAGCCAGTGGCCCGAGTACAGCGTTCCGGTGCGACCGCGCTGGCGTTCCCAGCGCTCGCGGGCGGCCTCGGCAGTGTGCGGCTTGCCGTAGATGACATCGTCGAGCACGAATACCGAATCTCCGCCCAGCACCAGACCGTTGAGCGGTTCGTCCGACCCAGCGGATGCGGCCGCCTCCGCTTTCGCACGCGCCAGCAGTTCCACGAGGACTCGCGGCTCCAGCGCGTCACCCGAGGCTTTTTCGGTCTCCACGACGACGCGCGCTTCGTCGACCTGCGGGTTGATCAGCACCGGTTCGATGCCGGCCGAGCGCAATAGGGCGAGGCGGGCCGGAGACGTGGAAGCCAGATAGAGGCGCATGCAAACCTTTCACAGGCTGAAACGGGAGGTATGCATCCATTCAAGCAGGCGCACTGCGCCGATGTGGCGCAGGTGTCGATCAGCCAATGACCGGCGAAGTGGTGTGGGATCATCATGAGATGAGTAAAACGAGTCCCCAGCCCGAGCCCGGCACCCCGACAACCACGTCGAATGTCGGCGACGAGCTTGAGCTGGACATCACCAACGTCGCCCACGGCGGAATCTTCATCGCCCGCCACGAGGGCCGCGTCATTTTTGTCAGCGACACCCTGCCCGGCGAACGGGTGCGCGCCCGCCTCACCGAGGCCAACCACAAAAGCTTCTGGCGCGCCGAGACGGTCGCCGTTCTCGATGCCGCCCCCGAACGCCAGCCGCACATCTGGGGCGCGGCCTCCATCGATCGTGCGCCTGAAGACCGTGCCGGCGGCGCCGAATTCGGCCACATTGACCTGAGCTTTCAGCGCGAACTCAAACGCCAGGTGCTCGCGGACGCGCTCCAGCGCATGGCCGGAGTAGAGACATCCGCTGTGGTTGAGCCGGTCGCGGTCAGCGCGAAAGCCAGCCCCGGCGACGCGATGGACGGCACCGGATGGCGCACCCGGGTGAGCCTGCACGTCGCAGACGACGGCACCATCGGCCCGTACGCTGCGCGCAGCCACCGGGTGATTGCCGTCGATGACCTGCCGCTCGCCGAGCATGAGCTCGAACTGCGCGCCCCGCTCGATACCCTGTTTCACAACGCCGCCTCGGTCGACCTCGTTGCGCCGAGCAAGGGCGATGTGCAGGTGCTCGTCTCGGCCAAAGACGCCCATGGCAAGCCCAAGCGGGTGCCGCACGGCCTGATTCACGAGATCGTTGCCGACCGTGAGTTCGAGCTGGACCGGAGCGGATTCTGGCAGGTGCACTCCCTGGCCGCCGAGACCCTGTATCACGCGGCGCAAAACATCATCGATGTCGACTTATTCGACCCACGCGCCTCCAACCTGGACCTCTACGGCGGCGTCGGCCTGCTCGCGGCGGCCGTCGGCGACAAGTTCGGCCAGTCGACCCGCATCACCTCGGTGGAAAGCGACCCCGAAGCGGTGGCCTTCGCCGCCCGCAACCTCAAGGAATGGGCGGGAGCTAGCGCCGCAGCCGCCCGCGTCGACCGTTTTTTGCAGCAATTGCTGCGCGAAGCGGATGCCGCCGAACGCGCCCGCCTCGCCGCCGCCACCGTGGTACTCGACCCGCCACGCTCGGGGGCCGGTAAGGCCGTCGTCGACCAGCTCGTGGCTCTCGCGCCGCAGCAAATCGTCTACGTGGCCTGCGATCCCGTCGCTCTCGCCCGCGACGTCGCGTTGTTCCAGAAGCAGGGATACCAGCTGCGCAGCCTGCGCGCCTTCGACCTGTTCCCCAATACCCACCATGTCGAAGCCGTCGCATTGCTCGGCAAATAGCTATCGTGGACACTAGACAATCCGAAGGCAGCCTAACCGTGAGCTACGCAGCAACTGATCCCACACCATCCACTCCCGCCGAGGCCGCCGCCGAAGCCTGCACTGAGACCCCCGTTCGCGTCGGAATCGTCGACGATCACGAGTCGGTGCGTCTGGGCCTGCAGGCCGCCTGCGAGAACGCCGGCTACGAGGTGATCTTCGCGGCAGCGACCGCGCAGGCCCTCGTTGACGGCCTGGCCGGTCGCACGTGCGACGTCATCGTGCTTGACCTGTCGCTCGGCGACGGGTCGCTCGTGACCGACAACGTGCACCTCGTGCAGGCCACCGGCTCCGCCGTGCTCGTGCACAGCATCGCCGACCGGGTCGCGTCGGTGCGAGAAGCTCTCGCTGCCGGAGCGGCCGGGGTCATCCCCAAATCATCGCCGACCACCACGGTCATGGCCGCCGTTGCCTCGGTCGCCCGCGGGGACGTGCTCAACAACCTCGAATGGGCCACCGCCATCGACGCCGACCGGGACTTCGCCAAGGCGCAGCTGGGGCGTCGCGAACGCGACGTTCTGCACCTCTACGCCTCGGGCCTACCGCTGAAGATGGTCGCCATGCAGCTCGGCATCGCGCACTCCACCGCGCGCGAATACCTCGACCGTATCCGCGTGAAATACGTGGAGGTCGGCCGGCCAGCGCCCACCAAGGTCGACCTGCTGCGTCGTGCCGTCGAAGACGGAATCCTGCCCGGACTCGACGCCACCGAGGCTGACCGCGGTGTCTAAACGGGCCGCCCGCGCAGGCGACCACACCTCGGGCGCGCTGGTATCAACGACCACCCAGCCGTTCACGGCTGTCGGTGCACACGGGTTCGAGGCCGATGGCAGTCTGTTCGGCCGCGCCGGGCAGCCGCGCAGCCCGATCAGCCAGGCGCAAATCGAGATCGTGCTGTCCCGTTCCGTGGGCGGAGTCGCGGTGATCTTCGCTGTGCAGAGCCTGCCGGCTATGCTCGAGCAGCTGCCCGGCCGCAAAACCGAGGCCGCCATTCTCGTCGCTGGCCTGCTCGGCCTCTCGATTGTGGTCTTCGTGTTCAGCACACTTATTCGGCGCGGTATTCGCACCGCCGCCGTCGTTGTGAGCGGTCTCTACCTCGCCGCCCTTCTCGTTTGGCCGATGCTCATGGCCGATCCGACCGCCGTGCTCGACGGCAAGCCGTGGATCTGGTATCTCTGTACCGTGGCCACCTCGTGCGCGGCCATCGCTCTGCCGCTGGTCTGGGCTGGCGCCTACACCGTGGTCACCCCGGTCGTGTTCGGGTTCTTGCGGGTGACGCCCTCCGGGGGTGACGCCACAGCCCTTCTGGCCGTGCTCGACGCCTCCTACGCCATGCTGCTCGGCGGCGTCGTGCTCATCATTATCTACGTGCTGCGCGAGGCGACGGCCGCAGTCGACACCGCTCAGTCCAATGCGCTCGCTCAGTATTCCGTGGCGGTGCGTCACCACGCCACCGAAGTGGAACGGGTCGAGGTGGACTCCATCGTGCACGACAGCGTGCTGGCAACCCTGCTCTCAGCGGCGGGGGTGCACAACGCCAAGAGCGCCGAGTTGGCGGCGATGATGGCTCGCAACGCCATCATCCGCTTGCAGGAAGCCAACGGGGAACGCAACCTTGACGATTCCCGGGTCGACGTCAGCGAGTTGGCGGCGCGCATCCGTACGGCTGCGACCACAACCGGAGTCTTCACCGTCACCGACTTGTGCGTCGAAGGCCTCAGCATTCCGGAGCACGTCGCAGAAGCGCTCTACTCGGCCAGCGTGCAGGCCATCACCAACAGCGTGCAGCACGCCGGCCCCGCCCAATCGCGTCGTCTTACCATCGGTGGAAACGACCAGAGCGGCTGCACCATCGAAATCAGCGATACCGGGCGCGGTTTTGAGGTGGCCACCGTTTCCAGCGCCCGGCTGGGCTTGCGGGTCTCAATCCAGGACCGGGTCGCCACCGCCGGTGGCGTCGCGACGGTGCGCACGAGTCCAGGTCACGGCACGACCATCACGCTGGTTTGGCCGCGGTCCGATGATCCGAACTTCGACTCGGGCGCAGAGTGGACCGTCGATTCCGAAGATTCGCTGTCCGCGGGCGACGCGGGTGGTCGATAATGACCGGCGTTGTGGTCGTCTCCCGTAGCCTGATCCTCGTCGTTGCGGCGTTCTTCTCGGGCTATCACGTGGTGCTTGGCCTGTATTCGATCAATCAACCGGCTTCTTCGGTGCCGATTCTGGTGGCCATGGGGTTGTACATCGTGGCGACCATTGCGAGCCTATGGCCGCGAAGCGCCGTGCGCATGTCGCTGCCACTGGCACTGTTCAACGTGGCCGTCTCGATCGCGATTCCGCTGATCGTGGGCAGCCAGCTCGACGGCTCCGCAAGCAACCTGGGCTACGCCACCTGGTACGTGGCTGCAATCGGCACCCTGATGACGATCACGGCCACCCGCAAGCGCACGCAACTGGCTCTGCTGGGCGTTGGCGCGCTGGTCGTGCACAGTGTGGTCTGGGCAGGCATCAGCGAAGTGGGACGCGGGGGGCTCCTCGGCAGCGTGGTCTGGACCGGCCTCGGCGAACTGGGGCACATGGGTGTCATCGGCAGCGTGGTGTGGGTGGTAGCCGCTGGGCTGCTGTCGCGGGCGCTCGTGAAGGCCAGCCGGGATGCCCGCCAGTATGCGCGGGCCGAGCGTGAGGCGAGCGGATGGCATGCCGCCCAGGAGGCGCACCTGTACGAGCGCCAGGTGAGACTGACCCAGACCATGCGCCTGGCCATGCCCATGCTGCGACGAATAGCCGACAGCAACGGCGACCTCAGTGAGGCGGACCGCCAGGAGTGCCGGCTACTCGAAGCGGCCATCCGGGATGAGATTCGGGGGAGGCGCCTGCTCAACCAAGCGGTGCGCGAGCAGGTCATGGCGGCCCGCCGCCGCGCCGCGAGCGTCACCCTGCTCGACGAAGGCGGCATCGACGACCTCAGCGGCGGTGACTTGGAGATCGTGCTCAACACCCTCGCTCAGGCCATTGGTCGCACGAACGCCGACAAGATTATTGCCCGTACATCGGCCGACAGCGCCACGATCGCGGTGACCGTGGTGGGCCTGCGCACCTCCGACCCGGCCGTAAGCGCGCTGGGACCGGACTCCGCCGGCGAAGAAGAAGTTGATCTGTGGATGGAGATTCCTCGGCAGCAGGGTGCACCGGCCGCCGCTGTGGGCACGAACGCGAAAGGGGATCAGCCGAAGCTGATCCCCTAACGACTATGTGAGAAAGGACGACAACCCGAATGTCATCCGTTCTCGCCCCCCACTCATTCGCTCGCTTACCCTAGTCAGCGAATGATTGGTGGTGAAACTCAAGGAGCATCACCGAGCATGTTTAGTCTGTACTACTCTCACAGCCCGCACAGTCGGCATTTAGGAGGACAGACCCACCCGCTGGTACCCCGCCCCGTACCGGTTCGCCCCCAGGCCCTGCGTTCGGGGCCCGGGCCCCGTGCAATGAGGAGGAAGAGGAGGAAGAGGAGGAGGGAGGAGGAGGGTTAGCCGGCGAAGCCGCGCCAGCGGCCGGCACCGGGATGCACCGGACGACGGATAGCGCGCTGGTTCTGCTGCCAGGCACTCTGCCCAAGCTCGGGAGCCGCCCGACGCTCGTCGGATTCCTCCCGCAACAGACCTCGGATGACGGCGGTCACCGCCGACACCTCGGCGTCGCTTACCCGCGCGGTCACGAAAACCAGCTCGGCCGGGTCAAACTCTGAGGTCTTGGGCATTAGAGGGGGATGTTTCCGTGCTTTTTGGCGGGCAGGGTCGCCCGTTTGGTGCGCAGGGCCCGCAACGCCTTGACGACCGAGACCCGGGTGGTGGCTGGCTCGATGATGCCGTCGAGCTCGCCACGTTCCGCGGCCAGGAAGGGGCTCGCCACGTTGTAGGTGTATTCGTTGGCGAGGCGGGTGCGCACAGCGGCGACGTCTTCGCCGGCCAGCTCGGCCGCCTTGATCTCGGCGCGGTAAAGAATGTTCACGGCGCCCTGGCCGCCCATGACGGCGATCTCGGCCGTCGGCCAGGCCAGGTTGGTGTCGGCACCGAGCTGCTTGGATCCCATCACGATGTAGGCGCCGCCGTAGGCCTTGCGCAGAATGACGGTAACGAGCGGCACGGTGGCCTCGGCGTAGGCGTAGAGCAGCTTGGCTCCACGACGAATGATGCCGGTCCACTCCTGATCGGTGCCGGGCAGAAAACCGGGCACGTCGACGAGCGTGAGAATGGGGATGGAGAACGCGTCACAGAAACGCACGAAGCGCGACGCTTTCTCGCCGGCCTCAATGTTGAGCGTGCCGGCCATGGCGTTGGGCTGGTTGGCGACGATACCGATCGAGCGGCCTTCGACCCGGGCAAACCCGACGACGATGTTTGGTGCGTAGAGCGGCTGCGTCTCGAGAAAGTCGCCGTGGTCGACGATGTGCTCGATGACCGTTTTCACGTCATAGGGCTGGTTGGGCGAATCGGGGATGATCGTGTTCAGCCGCTGGTCGGCATCCGTTGTCTCCAGCTCCACCTCGTTGTCGAATACGGGCAGCTCGGCGAGGTTGTTGTCGGGCAGGTAGCTCAGCAGGGTGCGGGCATAGTCGAGCGCGTCGGGCTCGTCGCTCGCGAGGTAGTGCGAGACCCCCGAGACCTTGTTGTGGGTGAGGGCGCCGCCGAGTTCTTCCATACCGACGTCTTCGCCGGTGACGGTCTTGATCACATCGGGGCCGGTGACGAACATCTGGCTGGTCTTGTCGACCATGATGACGAAGTCGGTGAGGGCGGGGGAGTAGACCGCGCCACCGGCGGCCGGGCCGCAGATGATCGAGATCTGCGGGATAACGCCCGACGCGGCGGTGTTGCGGCGAAAGATCTCCCCATACTTGCCGAGGGCCACGACGCCCTCCTGAATGCGCGCTCCGCCGGAGTCGAGAATGCCGATGATGGGCACGCCGGTCTTCAGGGCGAGGTCCATGACCTTGATGATCTTCTCGCCAGCCACCTCGCCGAGAGAACCGCCGAAGATGGTGAAGTCCTGCGAGTACACGGCTACCTGGCGGCCGTGGATGGTACCGGTACCGGTGACGACGGCGTCGCCGTAGGGTCGCTTCTTCTCCATGCCGAACGCCACGGTGCGGTGCCGCACGAACTCGTCGAGTTCCACGAAGGACCCCTGGTCGAGCAGCAGGTCGACGCGCTCGCGGGCGGTCATCTTGCCCTTGGCGTGCTGCTTCTCGATGGCGGTCGCCCCGCTGGCGGTCACGGCTTCGTGATAGCGAAGCTTGAGGTCGGCGAGTTTTCCCGCCGTCGTATACAGGTCGGGTGCCGCGGCGGGCGTCTTATCAGTCACCGTTTCACTCTACCGGCACGCCCCGGGAGAGCCCCGTTGACGATGTTCCACAACTTTCTCTCCGAACCCTGCACGTTTCCGCCTGCCCACTCCGTTCGCCCGCCCTCACCCGCCCCGCCCTCACCCGGCCCCCGCCCTCACCCGGCTCCGCCCCTCACCCGGTCCCCCGCCCTCACCCGGCTCCGGCCCTCATGTCACTTCCCTCTGGCGCATAACTCCTGCAATCTGTGAGAAAAGGCTTCAAATGCGTGTTTTCAAGCCAACTTCGACAGAATTGCAGGAGTTATGCACACGAAAGGGTTGCCACCATGGAGTTTTCGCTCAGCCGCACCGAGGTGAGCCGGTTCGAGTACCGTTCTGAGGCCGCCTCCACCAACGATGTGCTCACCGAGCACGCCACAGCGGATGCCGAAGCCTGGCCCGACCTCTCGGTGGTCGTCACCGACAACCAGACCCAAGGGCGTGGCCGGCTCGGCCGCGTCTGGCTGGCTCCGACCGGCAAAGCCCTGGCCATCAGCGTGCTCGTGCGCCCGAGCACCGCAGCCGCTCGCCCGCTCCCGCCGAACAGTCTCGGCTGGTTGCCCCTGCTGGCCGGCGCCGCCATGACCCGGGCCGTGCGCACAGTGGTGGAGGCCAGCATGCAGCCGGTCGAAGGGGCGAAAGAGGCCGAGGATCCCCGCCACGACGTCACCCTCAAATGGCCCAACGATGTGCTCATCGACGGCTACAAGGTGAGCGGCATTCTCTGTGAGCTACTGCCCGATGCCTCCGGCATCATCATCGGCGCCGGTCTCAACCTCTCCCTCGACGAACACGACCTGCCCACCCTCACCTCCACCTCGCTCCTGTTGGTTACCCGCACCGCGCCCGACCCCGACACCGTGCTCGCTGCCTACCTGCACGAGCTCGTCACTCTCTACCGGGAATTCCTCGCCGACAACGGCGACGCCACGAAGAGCGGCCTGCACGCCGCCGTTTCCGGGCTGTGCGGCACCCTCGGCAGCGCGGTGCGGGTGGAATTGCCCGGCGGCACCGACCTGGTGGGCACCGCTACGAGCATCGACGCCGACGGCCGACTCAACGTCGTCAACGACGCCGATGGCGAAGAACGGACTGTCGCCGCCGGTGATGTCACCCACCTGAGGTATTAATAGAGGTAATGAAACAGAACAAGTCCGAGCCCGAGACCAGCGAGACCGAACCCTCCGGCTACGCCCGCGAGAGCCAGCCCGAGAAGGTCGTCGCCCGCCTGCGCCCCCACGCCCGGGTGCTGATCTGGCCGACCCTGCTCCTGTTCGCCCTGGCCGGCGCCACCGGCTATTTCTACGGCAACATGCCCGAGCCCTGGCAGAACCCGGCAGTGCTGGCCGGGGCCATCGCGCTGGCCGTTCTCGGCTGGCTGCTACCGCTCGCCGTCTGGCTCACCAAGCGCTACACGATCACCACCCGCCGCATCATCTTCCGCCACGGATTCTTCGTGCGCACCCGCCAGGAGCTGCTGCACAGCCGCGGCTACGACGTGAGCGTGCGGCAAAACTGGCTACAAGCCGGGTTTCACTCGGGATCGGTGCTGATTAATTCGGGGCTGGAGCATCCGCT
>JBBRBV010000076.1:0-10843 GCA_038205545.1 Actinomycetales bacterium | reverse complement strand
ATGGGGCGCTCATGCAGCCCGAGGCCCAGCCCATGACCGAACTGCAGCCCAAAGGCTTCCATCTCATTGGCGAAGCCCAGATCGGTCGCTTTGGGCCAGAGCAGCGCGACCTCGTCGGTGCCCACACCATCGGCGACCTTGTTGATGGCGGCATCCATCCACTCTCGGGCCTTCGTATAGGCGTCGTGCTGGCTCGGAGTTGAGCTGCCGACCGAGAAGGTGCGGTAGTAGCAGGTGCGATAACCGTTGAACGAGTGGATGATGTCGAAGAACGCTTGGTCGCCGGGTCGAATCAGGCGGTCCGAGAAGTTGTGCGGGTGTGGGTTGCAGCGTTCGCCCGAGACCGCGTTGATGGCCTCGACCTGATCTGAACCCATCTCGTAGAGTCGTTTGCTCGCGAGCGCCACAATCTCGTTCTCGCGGATTCCCGGACGCAATGCTTCGGAGATGTCTTGGTAGACGCCGTCGACCATCGCGGCCGCCTGGCTGAGCAGCATGATCTCGTCCACGGACTTGATCGAGCGGGCATCCAGCATCGACTGTTGAATGTCGACGACCATAAGTCCCTGCGCCTGCATCTCGAACAGGAAGGCCGGCTCCACGATATCGACGCCGACGGGTTGGTTGGCGACTCCCGCATCGGTGAGCAGTCCCTTGATCGCCTTCACGGCGTCACGCATCAAACCCGCCTCCGGCGCGATCGCGCCGCGGAGTCCGAGCATGCCGGCGTGGCAATGGTCTTGTTCCAGCCACGGCGAAAACATCCGATGGTGTTTTGCTGCCGAGCCAAAGTCCCACAGGTGCGGTTTGCCGTCGCGGCCGAGGAGCGCATAACGCGACATCTTGTCGCCCAGGGCTCCACCAATCCACGTCTGGGTCGTGTAACGAATGTTGTAAAAATCGAAGAGCAGGAAGGCGCCACACTCGCTCGCCTCGAGGGCACGCATTGCGCGGCCCAGACGGTAACCGCGTAAGCGGTCAAAGTCGACGCGCTTTTCGTAATCCACCGACATGTGGCCGGGGGCAGGAATCATCCTGGTATCGAAATCTAGTGCGGTTTCCGGTGCCGCGAGGTCGAAAGACATGGTCATCTGCTTCTCCTGATTGAGTGGTCGTTATGCGAACCCCCGGGTGAGCGCGTTACTGCGCCCGCCCGGGGCTTTTCTGCGTGGACTACCACTCAGCGGGATATTCCGCTGCGTTGTCCTTCGTGATCTCGGGGATAGGCATGAAGTAGTTCGGCTCCAGTGTCTTTCCGTCGATCGCGTCAACGATGTACGTGACGGCGTTCTCGCCGTCCCACACCGGGGACTGGAACAGGGTCGCATACTGCTTGCCCGAGAGAACGTTGGGCTGGCCCAGTTCCGTGTTGCCCGTTCCGACGACCGGGATGGTGGTCGGGTCGATGCCGCGGTTTTCCATGGCCTCGATCGCGCCGGCGGCCATGGTGTCATCTACGGCGTAGATTGCGTCGATGTTCTCTTCGCCAAGGCTGGTGAGCATTTCCGACGTCACGGTCAGTGCTACGTCCTTGGCCCAGTCGCCCGGCTGCTGGCCGATGACCGTGACGTTTGGGTAGCTTGCGGCGAGCTCGTCCCGGAAGCCGGCCTCACGGTCGATGGCCGTGGAATTTCCGGAGAGTCCCTGCACGATGATGATGTTGCCGCCCCCGTCGCCGAGCACGTCGCCGATGAGCTTGGCCGCTGCCCGGCCGACGCCGTCGTTCGAGGGACCGGTGTAGGTGCCAACCAGGGACTTGTCCTCGGGCAAGACATCCGAGTTCGACGCGTTCACCGGGATTCCGGCGGCCTTGGCCGCCTCGAGGCACGGACGGATGGTGTCAACCGCGGCCGGCCACAGGATGATTCCATCCGGCTTGGACGCGATAGCCACCGAGCATTCGTTCGCCTGCTTTGCCGAATCGTACTCCGCGTTCGTGATGGTGAGGTTGACACCCATGTCGGCGGCTGCTGCGTTCATTGCCTTGAGGTAGTTGGTGCCGTACGGCTGGTCGTTGCCCTGGGGAAGAAGAGCATAGACGTTGTAGCCACCGTCGGTGCCGGCGTCGCCGCCCGCATCCGATCCGTTACTAGCCGAACAACCGCTCAGGGCCAGCCCTGCCACGGCCAATACACTCACGAGTGCTACGCGAGAATTTCGCATTAGATGCCTCTTTCTGGTTTGTTTCTCAGTGCGCCACCGGATGGTGGCTCAGTGCCGCGTTACGCTGAAGCGTTCGCTTTTCCTCGGGTCAGCCTCTGGACGCGACCGGAGAGAGCACGAAGATTGTTGGGTTCTGTCGTGATAGCCACGAGCAGGATGATGCCGATGAGCACGTCCTGCACTTCACGGGGTGTTCCCGCGAAGGTCAGCCCGACCTGCATGAGGCCAAGCGCGAAGGCGCCGATCATTGTTCCAACGAGCGAGCCGCGGCCGCCGTTGAGTAGGTTGCCGCCGATGATGACGGCGGCGAAGCTCGCCAGCAGCACGCTCGATCCGGCGGTCGGATCGGCGGCGGTGAGCTCGAGCGTGTTGATAACGCCGGCGAGCGCTGCCACGAAGCCGCAGAGCATGAACGCGGTGAACAGTCGCAGCTTCACCGGGATCCCGGCATCGATCGCCGCCTGGCGGTTGCCACCGACGGCATAGAACTCACGGCCGGCACGCATCCGGGAGGTGAAGAATTGCAGCGCGATGAACAGCAGGATGAAGATGAGTACGCGTGGGGTGAGCGGTCCGAGCAGTTCCCGGCCGAAGGTGAGCGCCGAGTCGATGTCGGTCACTCGCACCGGCCGGCCGTCGCTGAGCACGAATGCAAGTCCGCGAAGGGCGAAGAGCGTGCCCAGAGTTGCGATGAACGAGTTCACCCCCACGATCACGATGAGGAAGGCGTTGAGCGCCCCAATCACCAGACCGGTTATGAGGCCGACAATGATGCCGAGCCCCAGGTCCGGGATGGTCGCCACGACCACGCCGGTCAGGGCTAGCGTGCTGCCCACGCTCAGGTCGAGTTCACCCTGCAGCACCACAAGGGTCAGGCCCAGCGCGACGAGGCCGACGAGGGCGACCCGGGCGAGGCTGACACCGTACGCATTGAAGACGATGGGCTGCTGCATGGCGATGACGACGATCACGAGGATGAGCAGAACGACTGCCCGGCCCTCGGTGCGACGCGCCACCGTGCTCTTGACGCGGTTCCAGGTACCCGTCTGCGTTTCCTGAAGCTTGATCGTACTCATCGCTTTTCCGCCTTTCGGGCCAGGGCGTCCAGGGCAACGGCAAAGACGATGACCGCACCGGTGACCAACTGTTGCCAGGCGAAGGAGAACCCGGAGAGAACTAAAATATTCGACAGCACACTGATGAAGATGACGCCGATGAAGGTGCGGAAAATACTTCCGCGCCCGCCGAAGAGGCTGTTGCCACCGATGATTACGGCCGCCAGTGCCCGAAAGTCGTAACCTTCACTCATGGTCGACACCGCGGTGTTGGAGTAGGCGGCCAGCACGAACCCGGCGATCATCGCGGCCAGAGCGGTCAGCACGAAGGCGCCAACGACGACTCCGCCGCTGTTCACTCCGGCAAGTCTCGTGGCTTGCTTGTTGGAACCGTACGAACGGATCATAAAGCCGAACTTGGTGCGCGAGAGCACGATACTCGCGACGATGGCGACGATGATGAGCACGAATGCGCTGAGTGGAAAAGGGCCCACCCTGGCATCTCCAAATGCATCAATCGGTCCGCCGGTCGGCCCATAGTAGATCGTGCCGCCGGTGACAAGACTCAGGATACCGGCCCCGATCCCGGTCGTTCCGAGGGTGACCACCACGGCATTCGCCTTGAGGAATCCCACGGAGATGCCGTTGACCAGGCCGTACAGCAGGGCGAAGAACAGGGCGATGGCCATCGCTCCGAGAACGCCGTAGGTCGGGCTCAGCGCCATCAGGATCACACCGGAGGTTGCGATCTGCGCCACAACCGACAGGTCGATATAGTTCGCGCTGATCACCACGAATGTCATGCCGATGGCGACGATACCGATCGCGGACGCGCGGTGGAAAACGTCGATGATGTTCACCGAGCTGGCGAACCCGTTCACGAAGATTGCGGAGAAGACCAGCAGTACCGCGGTGAAGATGAAAATACCGCGGCTGGCGACCCAGGCGACCGTTTTCGAGGCGCTGTTCCCTGACCCTCCTGCGATGCTCGCCGGCGTTGGTGTCTTGATTATCTCGGTATGAGTCATGAGGAACTTGCCACCCTTTCTCCTGCAGCCAGCGCCATGACCGACCGTTCGTTTGCCTCATCGGGCGATAGTGTTCCCATAATTCGGCCATCTCTGACGACATGGATGACGTCGGACAGTTCGAGCAACTCGGGCAGGTCGGAGCTGACAACGAGCACCGCAGTGCCCTGGTCGGCGAGCTCCCGCAACAAGCGGTGGATTTCCGACTTGGCTCCGACGTCCACTCCGCGGGTGGGCTCGTCGAGCACAATGAGTTTCGGTTCCCGTCCCAGCCACTTGGCGATGACGACCTTCTGCTGGTTACCGCCGCTGTACTCGCCGGCCGCTCGGTCTACCTCGGGCGGCCGGAGTCCGACGGTGTTCGCGAGCCGCGTGGCGAACTCGGCGATCTTTCCTCGTTGCAGAAACCCTCCGGTGGACAGAGCCGCCCGGTTGGGCAATGTGATGTTTTCAGCCACGGTCATATCGAGCGCGAGCCCCTCGGTTCGGCGCTCCTCCGGGATGAATGCGATACCGCTGCGGACCGCGTTCCCGTACCCGTTGATGTTCTTGGTTTCGCCGTCGACGGTGATGGTCGCGGTGCCGGCCGTGCGGGGGTCCACTCCGATGATCGCTCGCACGAGCTCGCTGCGGCCCGCACCGACGAGTCCGCCGATGCCGACGATTTCACCGGCGCGAACGTCGAGGTCGATGCCGTTGACCCGTGCCGCTCGAATGCCGCGCGCCGAGAGCACGACGGCCCCCGGATCCGCCACCCGGCGGGTCTGCAGATCGAGCTTGAGCTCTCGGCCGACCATCTTGTCGATGACGGCGTTCGGAGTGGTCTCGGCGATGGTCATGACCTCGACGATTTGGCCGTCGCGGAGGATCGTGGCCCGCTCGCAGATTCGGAACACCTCGGGAATCCGGTGGGAGATGTAGATGATCGCCAGGCCCCTGGCGGCCAGCCGCTGCAGCATGCTGAGCAGATAGTCGGTCTCCGCCGGAGTCAGCGTCGCTGTGGGTTCATCGAGAATGAGAACCCGTGGGTTTCGGGCGACCGCGCGGGCAATCTCGACAAACTGGCGCAGTGCCATCGAGAGCCGCGACACGCGCTCGTTCAGGTCAACGGAGACGCCGATCTGGTCGAGCGCGTCGCCGGCGATCTTCCGCTGGCGGGCCGAGTCGATCACACCGAATTTCGTCGGCGTCACCCCGAGCAGGATGTTCTCGGCGACCGTCATCTCGGGGATGAGGCTGAGTTCCTGATGCACCAGGGCGATTCCGGCCTCCAGTGAGGCCTTCGCTCCGGGTTCCAGGAGTTTTCCATTTACGCTGACCCCGCCACTGTCCGGTGTCAGGATGCCGGCGAGGATGCGCATCAGTGTCGATTTGCCGGCCCCGTTCTCTCCGACGACGGCGTGGATCTCCCCCGCGCCGACGGCGATGCTGACCTGGTCGACCGCGACGGCGCCACCGAATCGCTTGACGACGTCGTGTGCCTCAATGACTATTTTTCGAGTCGTTTGAGCGTCTGGATCTGTACTCATTGCGCTGGCTCCTTTGCCGCGGGTGAGACCGGTCGGTGCAGGGCCTAGTGGAGCAGCTGCCCGCCGGTGACGTTCATGGAGGCGCCGGTGATATTCCGTGCCTTGTCGGAAAGAAGGAACGCCACGGCTTCGCCGACATCCTCCGGTTCCTGGGGTCGACCCAGCGGAATCGGCGCGATCGCGCCGGCCCACGCCTCATCCCGGGTGATACCTTCGGCGGCCGCGGCCTTGTCGAGCATCGGCTCCCACAGTGGTGTGCGAACGACGCCCGGCAGCACGGCGTTCACCGTAATGTCATACTGAGCGAGTTCAACGGCGAGTGACTGAGTGAGACCCATGACGCCAAACTTGCTCGCGCAGTAGTGGCTGAACAGCGGAATTCCGCGGAGTCCCACGAATGACGCGTTGGAAACGATGCGACCGGAACGGCGCTCGATCATCTGGTCTACGACGGCGCGGGTGGTGTGGAAAACCCCATTGAGATTCACGTTGATAACACGATTCCACTCGTCCTCGTTCATCTCGTTGAAGGGCACCCGGTTGGAGATGCCGGCGTTGTTCACTAGTCCATCGACCTGGCCGAATTGCTTCGTCGCATCCGCTACGACACCGCGGCTGGAGTCGCCGCTCGTAACGTCATGCTGTACGCCTAGGGCGAGTCCCCCCACGGATGTGATGTCTGCCGCGATGCTCTCCGCGGCCTCTAGACGGATATCCGTGATGACGACCTGCGCGCCATGTTCGGCAACCACGCGTGCAATACCCGCTCCGATTCCGGAACCTCCACCAGTGACGAGAATCACTTTGCCAGTCAAATCGAGCATGCTGCCAACCTCCATTGGTTGTTCGAGAGACTTACAACTGTAAACCTAGAGTTCACACTAGAGGCACTTTTAGGTGAATGCAAGCACTTTTGTCTATTGAGACAGAACAATGACCTAGGTGTCGTCGTGGGTTCGGCCCATGGCACTGTCGCCGGGATTAGTTGAACCGTGGTCGTTGCGTTCGTCCAGAACGAACCAGATAGCCCTGACCTCGGTGTCAGAGCTGTTCCAGAAGCGGTGCGGGATGCTGGAGTCGAAGGCAATCGAGTCACCTGGATGCATCTGCGCCTCGCCAAACCGTACCTGGGCGTTCAGGACGCCCGCGATAATGACGCCGTACTCCCGACCCCCATGGCGGATGAACTCCGATGGCGGCTGTGCTCCGGGGGCCGGGGCGTAGACCACTTCAAGGAATTCCGCCCCGTCTTCAGTCTTCGCCGTCAGGCGCTCCCAGCGTGGGCCCTCTTTCAGAGAGATGGAAGGTCGACCGCTACCGCGCAGAACTATTCCAGCCTCGTCGAGGGACGTGCCGCGCTCCGTGGCGAGAACCTCATCCTGAACGGGAATAGCGCCGGTGGAATCAACAACCTCTTCGAACAGGCCGTCCATAGAAATGTGAAGAACACTGACCACGTTGTAGAGGGCACGGACACTGAAGGATGCCAGACCCCGTTCAACCTGAGAGACATGACTAGCCGATACGTCAATACGTCGGCCAAGCTCTCGAATACTCAGGCCAGCGGTAGTGCGAGCGGCGCGAATGCGCTCACCGACCAGGAGCCATTCGGAAGTGTCGTGAGAATCGTCCACCGAGTTCTTCTTTCTTCTCGTTGAGAAAAGCGCGGGCTAGCGTCCACGCAGACCTAACATTAAAGACACAGTGTACTGCCATACAGAACAGCTGGCCTAGTACGACGATGCGGGACGCTAAACCGCAGACCGGTTCGCCGCGTTTCCTGCGACCCAACCAAGCCACGTGAAACCCCTAACGGGGTGTATACCGCCGGAAGCTTCCCTCAGCGAACGTCGGGCACAGAGTCGGGACTGGTGTCTGCGTTCACGTCGTCAACGGCGTCGTTGTCCTGTGCCCCTGCCAGGGGCTGCGGGCTACGCGTTCCCGCATGAGCTCGCGTGGGCACTTCAGCCAATCCCAGTGCGCTGCGCGCATCATCGTCGCTGAGCCCGAATAGCGACCTGACGTGCAGATCGCGCTGCGGAAACGGAATTTCGATACCGCGCGCCTCCAGAGCGGAGTGCAGCGCCCAGTTATAGGCGGCGGTCACGGCCACAGGCTTCTTGGTTGCTTCGGGGTTGAGCCAGACGACGAGTTCAAAGTTCAGCGAGCTCGGCCCAAATTCGATGAGCCAGACTTGTGGGCGTTGGGGTCCGTCGAGGTGGAGAGTGAATGGCACGGCCGCCGCCGCTTCGAGAGCCGCCTCCTTCACCACGTTCTTCTCGATGCCGTACGCGACCCCGAATGGCACGCGGAGGCGGCGCCGCACGTCGCGGTGGGTCCAGTTCACCACACGACCGCCGACAAATTCGGAGTTCGGAACCAGGATATCTATGTTGTCGTTGGTGACAATCGTTGTCGACCGGATCTTAATGTCGCGCACTTCGCCGTTGACGCCGGATTCGAGTTCGACAAAATCACCGATCTTCAGCGACTTATCGAGCAACAACACAATCCCCGAGATGAAGTTGCTGAACAGTGTTTTCAGCCCGAAACCGAGACCAACCCCAACGGCGCCGCCCAGCACTGCGAAGTTACTCAGCGATACCCCGAGCACCGAGATCGCCAGGAAGAAGCCGACCACCAGGACGGTGTAGGTGACCAGCCGCGACAGCGTGTACCACGTCGAGACATGGCTGCTCTGCTGCCTACGGGAGCTGCGCATGATAATCATGCGCAGCACGAACGCGATCAGGCCGGCAGCGACGAGAATTCCTACTGCGGACAGCGCTTGGTTCAGTGTGATCGATGCACCGAACGCGTCGACCGCGGCACGGGCTCGGTTACCGTTCATGCGCTGAGCAAATCACAGCAGGCCTGCATGACGGGGAGGCGCGCCGCGATGGGTCGGGAGGCGTTTCAGTTGTACCCAGAAGCGCGACTATGCCAATAAAAACCCCCGTTTTACCGGGGGTTTTCTCAAGCTGGGGCACCTGGACTCGAACCAAGAACAACTGATAGGCGTCGGGGTGGTCGTGTGCACCTGCACGTGGGGCAGACTTCCGCGGGATTCCGCGGTTCTCATGGGACTTAGTGTACGCGCTGTACGGCGAGATACGGCCTGAATCTGGTCAGATTTTGGGGTTTATGGTGCGTTTATGGTCACGTTCTCCCGGTGTCCGCAGCGGCGGGCTTCACGCCGTAGGACTTTACACGGATACCTACTGTCGAAGGTCCTGTCGAAGGTCCTGTCGAAGGTCGGTCGTCGCGGGACCGGCTGGGATGGCGGGGGTTCGAGGCCATGTCCCGGCGGAGCGCAGGATGAAGGCCAGGATCAGCACCTCGACTCCGATGGTGAGGCCGTAGTAGAAGGCCCAGTCCCAGGACGCCCCTGCCGCGTTGAACACCATGACGGGGATGTACAGCGATGCAACGACGAGGTTCGTGGCGCGGTTCACACGGGCGGGCAACGTCATGGAGAGCATCACCATCAGGGCGGGGATCGCGATGATCGCGAAGAAGATGGACATCAATGTCCCGCTGATGTCGAACTCGAAGATGACGCCACCCCGGATTTCGTCGATTTCGCCGGGCTGGTAGAGGTGGAAGTAGTCGATGTAGATGACGAGGAACATGAGGCTGGTCCAGGCGGCGGCGAGCTTGGCCTGCACGGGGATCGGCGGGTTGCCGAGCAGGTTCGGGGTTTTCGTTTGGATGGTCATCGGTTCTTCTTTCGAGAGGAGCGGTCCGTCCGCCGGAGTGGCGGCAGGTTTGGGCGTGCATACGCACGGGTGGGGTCGTTCTCGTCGGTCCGGTCGTCAGACGGTGATCACGACCTTCCCTCGGGTGTGGCCGGCCGCGACGTAGCGGAGGGCGTCGGCTGCTTCATCGAGGGGGTAGGTGCGGTCGATGACGGGCGTGACCTGCCCGGTCGTGAGCAGGTCGGCCAGGGTGAGCAGGTCCTGACGCTTCTCGACCGACACGAAGGGCCTCAGCTGCTGACGGGTGAACCCGGACAGCACGCGCGCTTTGACGATCCGACCGAGGGGGCCGAGCCAGCGGCCGCCGCGTCCGCTGTTGGGAATGAGGGTGCCGGTGGGCATCAGTGCTCGTCGGACAGCCGCCAGGGGCTGGGCTTCCACGTTGTCGAGGATGATGTCGTAGCGCTTCTCGGTGCGGGTGAAGTCGGTCCTCGTGTAGTCAACGACGTGGTCGGCACCGAGCGACCGGACCAAGTCGACGTTGCGGGTGCTGCACACACCCGTCACCTCGGCGCCGAACGCCTTGGCGATCTGGACGGCGAAGGAGCCCACGCCGCCCGACGCGCCCGTGACCAGCACCGTCTGGCCCGGTTGAACGTTCGCGATCTTGCGCAATGCCTGCAACGCCGCCAGGGCCGACGTGGGCACCGCTGCCGCGTCCACGACCGACAGGTTGGCAGGCACGGCCACGAGGTTGTCCGCCGGGACGCAGGCGTACTCCGCGAGCGTTCCAGCGGTGCTCCAGCCGAACACCTTGTCGCCGGGGCGGAGAGCGGTGACATCCTTCCCGACCGCTGCCACCACGCCAGCGAGGTCCCTGCCAGGGATGCCGTGGCGCGGCCGGCGGAGCCCGAACGCCAGGCGCACCACGTACGGCTCACCGGTCATGACAAAGTAGTCGCCAGGATGCACCGAGGCCGCGCCCACCTGGACGAGCACATCGCCTCGACCGGGCAGCGGTAGCCCGACCTCGGACGACTCAAGCACTGAGGGCGGGCCGTAGCGGTGCTGTACGGCGGCCCGCATCGTCGCCGCCCCGGCCTGACTCGCCCCCGGCACCAGGCGTGCTCCACCATTCGATCGCTTTTCGATTCCCACAGCCGCCTCCTCACCTCCGGGCTGCGACTCTCGCTGGCTCGTACACCGTACGTTGTACACCGTACGTCGTACGCTGTACGTCGTACGCTGTACGTCGTACGCTGTACGTCGTACGCTGTACTATGAGCGTACACTGTACTATGAAGATCCGCTAGACGTTTCTCAAGCCGTTCGAGCGATCGAGGAGACCCGTGTCTGCAAGGGAACAACAC
>JBBRBV010000075.1:0-11038 GCA_038205545.1 Actinomycetales bacterium | reverse complement strand
TAGCGAGCGGATGCATCCGCTCGGCTGGGCAAGCGCCAGCCGGGGCGCACGAAGTGGCAGGTGTACCCGTTTGGGGACTTCTCAAGGTAGTCCTGGTGGTCTTCTTCGGCCTCCCAGAAGTCACCGGCCGGCTCAACCTCGGTCACAACCGGGCCCGGCCAGAGGCCGGACGCTTCGACATCCGCTATCGTGTCTTCTGCCACCTGCTTCTGGGCGTCCGACGTGTAGTAGATGGCGGAGCGGTAGCTGCGGCCAACATCGTTGCCCTGCCGGTTCTTGGTCGACGGGTCGTGAATCTGAAAGAAGAACTCCAACACCTCGCGGTAGCTGATCACGGTGGGGTCGAAGTCGATTTCAACGGCTTCGGCGTGGTCGCCGTGATGACGGTAGGTGGCGTTCGGGGTATCGCCGCCCGAGTACCCGACCCGGCTGGAGAGGATCCCTGGGCGCCTGCGCAGCAGTTGCTGGGCTCCCCAGAAACAGCCACCGGCCAGAATTGCTCGTTCAGTGTTCATGGTTCTCCTTCGAGGTCGCGTGGTGCCAGCCCGAGCTGGCACTCTCGGTGCAACGCTACGCGCCGCAAGAATGTTCCGGGTGCACCGACTGTACGCGCTCAGGTGTAGGGGACGCTGCACGGCGGCGGCTGGAGAGGGTCAGCGACGGGTGCGTTTAGCGTTGTCGGGTATCTCGATACTCGGCAACGCTGTAATCCTCTTTGAGGATCTGTAAGTGGATCCACGTGGAAAGACCGACGACCCACGGCTCGCAGCGAAGCCCCTCCGTAAAATCATTGGCCTCCCGCAGAGTATTGAAAACCGCCGTAGCGATGATGCCAAAATCACCCGTCGTCGTGGCAATGAATTCCGCATCCAGCCTGCTGAGCGCTTCCACCCCCGCACGAGAACCACCCCTGTGTCGTATCCCCACGCCGAGTGCAAACGTATAGGCGCGGCCAAAATCCCTCCTCGGCACTGCAACCACACGAATGATTTCACCATCGATCAGCCTCGTCATCCGGTGACGCACGGAGCTTTCCGGCAGATGAAGGGCCTCGGCCAGTACGCGCACAGGCGCACGCCCGTCTCGTTCGAGCGTCTCTATCAGACGCATGTCCGTCTCGTCGAGGGAGGACTGCTCCTCCGCCTGCAACGTGGGTGCGTAAATGTTATGGACGATGCTTTGATAACGGTGTACCCGGATAGAGAGCACCTCGCCATGTTCACGGATTGCCGCAAGTAACTCGACCAGTTCCGTTTCGAAGCGACAGCGCACTAAAACGCATAGCCCCGCGTCTCCGGTCGTTGTCGACACATAGGTCGTCAGCGATGACCTGACCATTTCTTCGTAGAGCGCAGTGGCGTCACCGCAGAGTACGACGTGGAGGTGACCCTCAACCTGAAACCCAAACATGCGCGGATTAACGCTCGCCGTAAATCGCAGCTGTCCACTGTCAACGACTGATTTGACGATTTCAGAAACATGATTCCTGGTGAGTCCCAGCTCATCTGCAATAGATGAGTACGACGCCCGCCCATCACGGCGCAGGTGGTCGATGACATGATCCTCATCAATCGAAGATCCGAAGCTGCCCGACATTGTCACCCCGTCTCAAATTCAGGTCTCTGGCATCCTGCCACAGGAATATGCAATTTCGTCCTCAACTACCTTGATTGTTGGGAATTTGTATCAAATTTCTCTATTACTGGATACGATCTTTCATAATCACTGCCGTGTTGTTGCAAACAGCATTGTCGATGAGGTTTGCCGTCGCTCAGTTCAGACGCTGCGCCTCGTGCCTCGAACTGATAGGAAATCATGAAGGTCATTGTCGTTGGCGCTGGTCTCGCGGGACTCACCGCCGCATGGAATCTTCGCCAACGAGGTCATGACCCGGTGGTGCTGGAGGCTCGTAATCGCGTCGGTGGGCGCACCTGGTCGCAGGCACTCGGCAACGGTCAGATCACTGAGCGCGGTGGCGAGTATGTCTTCCCAACAGAGTTCGCCATTCGTCGTTTGTCGGCAGAACTTGAGGTTCCGATACTCACGCACAATGTGCGGTACGCACGACGAACGGTCCGTGGTTCGCACTTGAGCCTGAACGAGCTAGACGCAGTGGGTGATCGTCTTGTCGGCACGCTCAAGCAGATGCTCGCAGATGGCTTGGGTCAAATCTCGGTGGACGCCGTATTCCAGGCGACGATTGGCTCAGATTTTCACAGCCACCCGGCATATCGGAGAATGTCAACGTCGCTGTCCGGTGATCCTGAATTCATTAGCGCCGAAGCGGCGCTAATGCACGAGTCCTCAGCCGCCGGAGGCTATGTGGAAGATGGCGGTCGATTCCTCCGGGGCAACCAATCGCTCTCCATCGAGCTCGCCCGCTTACTCGGACCGGCCATCAGGCTGGAGTCCCCGATCGCGGGGATTGACCAGTCGAGCTCGGGCGTTCAAGTGGCCCTTCGCGACGGCAGCGCGATCGATGGCGATGCGGCGGTACTGGCGGTACCGCTCCCCATTCTGCGCGGGCTCAATCTTGGGTTTTCGCTCCCTGTTTTGCAGAGTGCGGCGCTTGACCACCGCTCGATGGGCACGGCAGCCAAGCTTGGCGTTCCCCTATCGGCCGTGGACGACGACACTGCGCTGCAGAACGCTGACTACGCGTGGTGGTCCTGGCGTTCTCTGTCGGTCGATGGCGAGCATCGTGTTCCGGCACTGTCCTGCTTCGCCGGCGGATCTCGCACTCTGGCGGCGCTCGAGACGGAGAACGGATCGAAACGCTGGGTTACCGAGCTGAAGAGGATGCGCCCTGAACTGGTCATCGACGGGGACGTGCTGCTCACCGACTGGACAAACGACGAGTGGACGCGGGGGTCCTACTCGGCGCCCTCCCTGGAATGGAGGCCGGAAGATACCTCCGCATTCGACTCAGCGGCAGGGCTCGTCGCAATCGCTGGCGAGCACACCGGCCTTCAACAATCCCTCAATGGAGCGGTCGTGTCGGGTTATCGAGCAGCCAGAGCGATTCTGGCCATCGACTAAGTACCTCAGGACAGGGGAGGGTGGCAAGTGGAAGCAACAGACGTAATAGTCATCGGCGCCGGATTTGCCGGACTTGTGGCCGCTCGAGAACTTGGCGGTGCTGGTCATAAAGTCATCGTGCTGGAGGCGCGCGACCGAGTTGGTGGTCGAACGCGGACCGAGCATGTTCTCGGACATGACCTCGAACTCGGTGGCACCTGGGTTCACTGGGTGCAGCCTCACGTGTGGGCGGAGATGACCCGGTATGGTCGAAACATCGTGCGCAGCCCGATCGCTGAAGAAGCATACTGGCTCGGTGCTGGCGGCGAACTGCGACGGGGCACGCTCGAGGACTTTATGGCTCTCATTCACGACGGACAACGGCAAATCGTTGCGGATGCGCTCACTGCGATTCCGCGCGCCGTACAGCCGACCGTTGGCGGAATCACCGGACAAGACGACCAGTCCCTACAGCAACGATTAGACGAGATAATACTGGACGATGAGGCCCGCGCTGCGAACGAATCCGTGTGGGTAGGGCACGTAAATGCACCGTTGAACGAGGTCGGACTCTCCAGTGCACTGCGCTGGGCGAGTGCAGCTGGTGGCCATTGGCCCCTCATGCACGAGGCCTCTGCGACGTACCGTGTAGTGGGTGGAATGTCCTCCTTCACCTCTGCTATCGCTGCCGATGTACACGGTGAGATACGGCTGAACTCGATAGTGACCGCGATTGAGCACGACGAAGACGGGGCCGTCGTCACTCTCTCCGGCGGTCAAAAGCTACGGGCCCAGCGCGTGATCATGACCCTTCCCATTAATGCGATCGACACGATCAGGGTGACACCCTCCCTTCCCGCGGTGTGGCAGCGCTCCAACCTTGAGCGCGTAGCATCGCAGGGATTCAAAGTGTGGATAAAAGTGCGCGGTCGCCTGCCCCGCTTCTTTGCATACGCGTCGCAGCACCATGCAATCTCCGTGCTCAAGACCGAGTTCATCGAGAACGACCACTCCATTCTGGTCGGATTCGGCGCGGACCACCGGGCAATTGACACGAATAGTATTGAGCAGGTTCAAGCGGCCCTGCGCGTATGGCGTGATGACCTGGACGTGATCGAGGTCGCTGCACATGACTGGATGAAGGATCCACTGTCGCAGAACACGTGGATGACGCATCGCCCAGGCCAGCTGACTCGCGACCTCCGAGAGCTACAGGAGGCGCAGGGCGTGCTCCACTTTGCCGGCTGCGACACCGCCGACCTGTGGGGCGGATTCATCGACGGTGCCATCGAGAGTGGCTTGCGAGAAGCTCGCCTGGTGTCGGCCTCCCTGGCGCAATAATGCTGCCAGGTCCCACTCGGGGCCTGGCAGCATCCACATCGTTCGCGTTCTTCATGAACGACTACGTGAGTGACACACCTTCGTCGCCGGTGTCCTCGAGGAGTACACCGGAATCAACGTTCCACCTCATTAAGGCTCGAGTACCCGGCTCGCGTACCCCGGTGGAGTGCGCTTCACGAACAGTGCCAGTGCTGCCATCAGGCAGTTGCACCTCACAACGCCAAGCCGAACCAAGATAGTTTGCATCCAGCACTGTTACCGGCAGAGTGTTTACGTCTGAGGATTCTGGAACGGTGCCTTCCTCATCGAGCGTGATGTTCTCTGGACGAATGAGTATCGCCAGGGAAGTTGAATTCTTCTGGCCGGGAACACGGATTGCATGTCCGGAAACATCCAGGGTGGTGGTAGCGCCAGCGGTATCGATCATCGATCCAGACAACACCGTGGATTCACCGAGAAAGCGTCCCACAAAGAGAGTCTCTGGTCTTTGATACAGTTCGGCCGGAGTGCCGACCTGCTCGATTCGACCATTATTGAAGACCGCGATCCGGTCAGAAAGCGACAGGGCCTCTTCCTGATCGTGGGTCACATAGACAAATGTTGATCCCACCTCGCGGTGGATTCGCTTTATCTCTTTTTGAAGCCATTCGCGCAACTTTTTGTCGAGTGCGCCGAGCGGCTCATCCATGAGCAGAACGCGTGGCTTGTAGACGAGCGCGCGCGCGAGGGCCACGCGCTGTTGTTGACCGCCCGAAAGCTCGGCCGGGTAGCGGTCGCCGAAGTCTCCCATGCGCACCATGTCGAGCGCGCCCGCGATCATCGTCTTCTGTTCTGCCTTGGCGATCTTGCGTCGGTCCAACGGGTAGGCGATGTTTTCAGCGACGGTCTTATGCGGGAACAGGGCATAGTTCTGAAACACCATGCCGATGTCTCGTTTGTGTGCGGGAAGTTTGGCAACGGGCTTGCCGTAGATGTGGAGTAGACCCTCGGTGGCCGAGACGAATCCGGCAATCATATTGAGGGTTGTCGTCTTGCCGGATCCGGACGGGCCGAGGAAAGTCATGAATTCGCCCGGCTCGATAACGAGATTGATGGCGTCAACAACGGCCTTGTTGCCATAGCGTTTCGTCACATCGCGGAGACTGATCCCCGCGTCGTTGATCACGTTGATGACCTCGGTATTGAGGTGCAATTGCCGGAGCTCTTGTTCGTTGTGATCCAGTGCGGAAGTGGTACTTTCCGGTCTCATGCCGAAACTCGCTTTCTCTTGCGGGTAGCAAATTGTGCGGTGAGCATTACCAGCACAGATGTAAACATCGCGATGACAGCAACAGCAGCGACGGTTGGGTCGCTCGCCTGCGTCACGCTGTTATAGATCTTCACTGGCAGCGTCTGCAACTGCGGACTCTGGATGAAGAGCGACAGAATGATTTCGTCGAAGGAGGTGACGAAAGCAAACAAGGCTCCTGCCGTCACCCCGGGCATTATCAGCGGGAGGGTGATGCTGAAGAAAGTGCGGAGCCGTCCAGCCCCCAGCGTCGCTGACGCCTGTTCCAGCCGTGGGTCTACACCTTGTAATGAGGCCGTCACGTTGATGATGACCAGTGGCAGCGCAACGACCGTGTGCGCCAGCACGAACCCGGGAAGCGTGCCGAGCAGATTGAATCGCAGAAAGAGCGAGTAGAGCCCAATAGCGATAACAATTCCGGGAACGATAAGCGGAGTGAGAAAGTAGCTCTCCAACAACGCCTTTCCGCGGAATTTGACCTTGGACAGTCCGATGGCCGCCATGATTCCCAGTGATGTTGCGACAACCATGGTGACCAGCGCTACCTGCAGCGACGAGCCCAAGGCGCGCAACCAGGATGGGTCGGTGAAGAAGTTCTCGTACCACTGCAGAGAGAATCCCTGCGGCGGAAAATTGAACGACGCTGCCGAGTTGAACGACATAGGAATGATGACCAGGGTGGGAAGGAGCAACCAGAGAACGATGAGAACAGCCAGGGCGCCCAGTGCGCGCTTCAGCGTCATTTGACCCGCCCCGCGAACAGGCTCGTACCCTTAGCCAGACGGCCCACGAGCGCCAGCACCACGATGGTCGTTGCGAGCATGAATATACCGAGGGCTGTGCCGTGCCCCCACATGAGGAAACCACTGATTTGCTGGTACATAAGGGCAGACATCATGATTTCCTTTGACGAACCCAGCAATGCAGGGATGATGTAGAAGCCCAGTCCCAGAATGAAAACTGTGACCGAACCCGCAAATATACCCGGACGTGAAAGCGGCAGGTACACCGTGAAGAAGGCCGTGACGGGCCTGGCTCCCAGGTTGGCCGCAGCGGGAAGCAGTCGCTTATCGATTTTGGCCAGCGCGGAGTAAATCGGAAGGACCATGAACGGCAGCAGCACCTGGGACATGCCGAGAGCGACACCAAATGTACTTCGAATCAACGGCAGCGGGCCGATCCCGAACACCGCCTCGAGGAGCCCGTTGATCGGGCCGGTGTCCTGTAAGAGCACCAACCAGGCCAAGGTGCGCACCAGAATACTCGTCCAGAGCGGCAGCATGATGAACAGCTGCAGCATATTGCGAGTGCGATCGCTGACAATCGTCATCAGATACGCATACGGGTAAGCGATGAGCAAACAGACGATCGTAACGAGGAAGGACGTTCCGAACGTGCGGAGCGCAACCACCATATTGGTCGGGGTGGTGAACAACCACACGTAGTTCTGGATACCTAGCATTGGATCGGTGATGCTTCGAATGAAGACATCAATGAGCGGCGCAAGAAAGAAGAACGAGACGATCACGAAGGCTGGTATGAGGAGTAGAAACGGGCGCCAATTCTTTGGCTCTCGAATCTGCTTACTCGTGCCAGCGCCATCAGCAGAGCGAGGAGCCCGGTCGCGGATGGAAGCTATGTCGACCATGCCGGTTAGCTACCGGTAACCCAGCTGGCCCATGCCGCCGACAGGGCGTCGTAGTTCTCAACCCAGAAGTCAATGTTCGGGGCGATCCCGGTCTCGAGGTGTTCTGTGGTGAGCCATGTCTCCAGGGTCGCGTCGACCTTCGGCTTCGCGTCGACGTTTACCGGGCCATAAGACGTCAGCTCCGTCATGCGGGCCTGCTGTTCTGCACCGAGGTAGAAGTTGACGGCTGCGAAAGCCGCCTGCGGGTCTTTTACTCCCTTGGGGATAGCCGTTGAATCGACCATGATCATCCACTCATCCCACATTGGAGCGACCGGGGCGCCGGCCGCAGCCGCGCCGTATCCGCGGCCCGACCACACCAACCCCATAACGGCCTCGCCCGATTCGAGCTGCTGCTGAGCTTGAGCGCCGGAGGTCCAGCCGATGACGTCATCGCCGAGGGCGCGGTACTTGTCGAAGGCAACGTCGATGTCGGCGACGGTTACGTCGTTTACGTCTTTACCGTCCGCAGCCAAGGCGAACTCCACGGTCTGCGGATCAACATACGGAGACTGGCTGACCGTGCGCTTGCCCGGGAACTTCGTGGTATCGAAGAAATCAGCGGCGCTGGTCGGTGGATTGTCTCCGAACGCATCAGTGTTGTACGCAACGACAAGGCCATAAAGAATGTTCGGCACCATGCATTTGTCTGTGATGGTGCCCTCTGGAACCTTCGAAATGTCCACTTGAGAGTAGTCATACTCTTCATACAGTGTTCCGCAGCCACGGGCTGTGTCGAACTGCGTTGCGTTGGTGATATCCCACGTCACGTTTCCGCTGTCGACCATGGCCTTGAGCTTGCCGGCGTCGAATGCATCCTGCAAGAAATTAGCACCCGAAATTTTCGCGAAAGGATCCCAGGCTGCGTCTCGTTGGCCGTCCTGGAAAATGCCGCCAGAGGCCGCATAGGTTAGCGTGACACCGTCAAAAACGCCCTCGGGGACGACTCCTGCCACCGGAGTTCCAAGATCTCGATCCGCCGCCGGTGCCGCGTCGTTGCCTCCTGCGCAGCCAGCCAGGAGCAGAGTTGCTACTCCACCCATTGCGATCGCGCACAGCTGTCGTTTCAGGTTCTGATTTCTCATGCTGATCCTTCTTCTTTCACTCCGTTGTGAACCCTGTAAGGCCAATACGAACAGCATTGATGCGTTGTTGGCCACTGGAATCGGTAGGCCAAATGTAGCAAGTCCGGTCTCGAAGTGCGAACGATTTATCAAAATATGCAACTTAAAAGGCGAAAAATACGAGCGCAGCAACCGAAATGAGTTCAATTATGTTGCGAGTCACAAAATATATTGCGAAATGTTCTCCCACTTTGCGGTACCCGTCGGGGATTTTCCGAGTGCTGGGGCCGAGGCCGATTTCAGATCTGACCTTGAGTATCGTTTTGCGATAGGGGCGATTCCACAGCAAAGCGCCCCATCCACTGAGGACAGGGCGCTTGCTTGCTAGGTGTTTCGCTAGTTCACCGGTTGTTGGCCTTCGGTGCGCCAATTCCGGCCGGGATCTGGAACGGTCCAGCGGCAGAGGGACGCACATCGAAGTCAAAGATCGCCGTCGGGATGTAAACGGTGGAACAAGAATTGGGAATGTCCACCACCCCAGAGAGCCGGCCTTCGATCGGTGCGGCGCCCAGCAGGAGATAGGCCTGTTCCGGGCTGTAGCCGAACTTGACCAGGTAGTCGATGGCGTGGAGACAAGCCCTCTGGTACGACAGGTGGGAGTCCAGATAGTGCTGCTCGCCGCTCAGCGTGACCGAAGTGCCGGAGAACGCGATCCACTCGCTATAGCGGGGATCCACGTTTCCCGGCATGAAGATTGCATTCTCGCTCACACCGTAGGTGTCCATGCCACCCTTGATCAGATCCACCCTCAGATCGATAAATCCGCCCATCTCGATGGCTCCACAGAAGGTGATCTCGCCGTCGCCCTGTGAGAAGTGCAGGTCTCCCAACGACAGGTTCGCGCCGTCGACGAACACGGGGTAAAAAATCCGGGTGCCCTTCGACATGTTCTTAATGTCCTGGTTTCCACCATTCTCTCGTGGCGGTGCGGTGCGGGCGGCCTCGCCGGCTACACGGTCGAAGTCAGAGTCCGGCAGACTACCCAAAACCGCGAACTGTGGTTCTGGGGGCAGCGCCAACGGCGGAACGCGCGTGGGATTCGTGGCGATGAGATCCCCCTCACGCTTATTCCACTTGGCCAATAACTCGGCCGACGGGGCCGTTCCCATCAGGCCCGGGTGGATCAAACCCGTGAACGAAACGCCCGGTACGTGCCGGGACGTGGCCGTCTGGCCGGTGAAGTCCCAGATCGCCTTGTAGGCGTCCGGAAACTGGTCAACCAAAAAGCCACCACCGTTGTTTTTGGCGAAAATTCCGGTGTAGCCCCATCCCTGACCGGCCAGCGGACCAGAATCCTCCTGCGGAATCGGACCGACGTCGAGAATGTCAACAATGAGGAGGTCGCCAGGTTGGGCCCCTTCGATGGCGAAAGGTCCACTGAGCTTGTGGACGGTCAGGAGCGGGGCATTTAGAATATCGTCGGCAGAGTCGTCATTGACAATAGCGCCATCGAACCATTCGCGGCAGTCGACCCGGAAGGACTCGCCCGGTTTGACGGTGCCAACCGGAGGAATCTCCGGATGCCACCGATTGTGCCCGACTTTCTCCTGGTCTTCGAACTTCTTGTTTGAATCCAGTGAAAAGAGTTTCTTTGGCATTACATCTCCTATATCTGGTCGTGCCGAGGCGCCGAACTAGAGCCGCGGCAGTTTGCGATGGAGCGGATTAGATGTTATTGACTGCGTCGCGCCGACGCGCCCGCCGGGGCGCGGAGACTGGACGACGGTTGGTTCGTGCGCGCTGCGGTTGGCCGAGTCAATGAGCTGGAAAGCCGCTGTCCCGACTCGAGAAAGGTTGGGGGCTGTGATCCGGCGTCGGGAATTGCTGTGGCACTGGGGACAGTCCACGGAATCGGCGGCCGTCCCCATGCGGCCGATGACCTCAAAGGTCGAACAATTTGGGCACAGATACTCGTAGATGGGCATCGTTCCTTCCTTAGGCGACTTGTGATTGGCGAGTTGCCTCCGGACTCGCCGCATCCGGGAGAGGTCGGCGGCCCAGCCTTACGGCCACGATCAGGGCGACAGCTCCGGCAACCGCCACTATTGCGGCATATCCGAGATTGGTTTCGTATTTTCCGAGCAGAAGCAGGAATGCCGGAATTGTTCCGGTCATGTGGCTGATGAAGACCGTGAACCAGCCGGTGGTGCGCGTTAGGGAAGTTTTGCCGAGCCCGAGCACGAGAAAGAATAGGAGCCAGAGCACAGCCCAGATGAGCCAGATGACACCGAATACGGGGTCTTGGCCGACGTCTGTGAAATTGAGCACTCCGATGACCGCAGCGCACACGGAAACGAACAACGAAAACCAACCGAGACCCTCGCCGCTGATGCCGGTGAATTGCAGGATTCCGACATATAAATAAGTAAAGCCAAAGAGATAGAGCCCGGCCGCCCCATAGATGACGGCCTGATCGCCATTAGCCTGGAGGATGATCAGCGTGGGGAAGATAACCTGCATTCCGCCGACAAAGAAGTTGAGAATTCCAGCCGATTTGCCCGGGATAGCACCGAGAAGCATCAGTCCATTTATGAAGAGGACTGCGCCGACGTAGAGTAAACCCACACTGCCCATGAGATC
>JBBRBV010000074.1:0-11116 GCA_038205545.1 Actinomycetales bacterium | reverse complement strand
CGGGCGAGGGCGGACTCATCGTTCGTTTGATTCCCTAGATGCCATCCATCCGCACCATCCTGACGTTCTTCGTCACCTGGACACTCGCCTGGTGGATCCCGCTTCGGTTCCTGCTGGCCGGACAGTTGCCAGGCGGCGACGGCACGCTCGTGGGATTCCTGGCGCTCGCGCTCGCCCCACTCGCCCCACTGCTGCGGGCGTTGATCGGACGCCGCTATCCGTCGGCGCTGATGCGCGTGCTGGTATTCCGACCATTCTGGTACCTGCTGCTGATGATGCCGCTGGTGAGCCTGACGGGGATCGTCGGAGTGCTGGTGGGATGGCCGTTCGGACTGGCAGGCTCGATCGGTCGATGGGCAATGGTGGGTACCGCAGCTCTGCTGCTCGCACTCGTGATCGTCGGCTACGTCGGTTCACGGCGCCTGATCGTCAAGTCGTTTGCGCTCACCTTTCCCGATCTCCCCGAGGGCTTCGACGGGTTCCGGATCGTGCAGCTCTCCGACCTGCACGTGGGCCCACAGACCTCACGGCGGTTCCTCACCCGGATCGCCCGGGAGGTCGAGCAACTTGCCGGCGACCTGATCGCGATCACCGGCGATCAAGTCGATGACTTCCACGAGGACGTCGCAGTGTTCGCCAAGGCCTTCGGGCATCTGCAAGCGCCGTTCGGCGTCTTCGCCATCGCCGGAAATCACGATGTCTATGCCGGATGGGAACCGGTGCGGCGCGGGATGGAGGCTGTGGGGATGCGCGTGCTGGTCAATGCTGCATCACCAGTCACCAGGAACGGAGCCACGATCTGGCTTGGCGGTACCGGCGATCCGGCTGCGGCAGGCAGAGGTGCACTCAGTGGGCCCGCACCCGACATTCCGCGTACGCTCGCGGCAATACCATCTGATGCGTTCACCGTCGTGCTCGCGCACAATCCTGCGCTCTGGCCCATGCTCGCGGAGAGAGGGGTGCACCTCACGCTGAGTGGCCACACGCACTATGGTCAGCTTGCGATCCCACGTCTCGGCTGGAGCTTGGCGTCGCCATTTCTCGGGCTCGCGATGGGGCTGCACCACGAGTCGGGCAGCACGCTCTACATCAATCCTGGCACCAACTACTGGGCCATTCCGTTCCGGGTCGGCACGCCCCCAGAGATCACGGTGATCACGCTGCGGAGGGGTGGGTGAGGATGCGCGGCTCTACCGGCGAGCGCTGGAGCAAACCCCGACCCTCGATACACGCTACATTCGAATCGGTGCATCTTTCGCCAGCGACGCCCGTCACGTCTCGATGAGTTGCCCATGCCACGTGCCTCTATGATTTGCTTCGCGACCATCTCCTCCCTCACCGCGTGCAGCGCCGGAGTCCCTCCGATGACAGAGAGCCAGCTCGACGACTTGGGGACCCGGTATGCAGCCGCGTGGAGCAGCCAGGAACCCTTACAACTCGCGGCTTTCTACACGGACAATGGCTCATTGGGCGTCAACGCGGGGGCTCCGGCAATCGGACGTGCCGCGATCACCGAGAAGGCGAAGGCGTTCATGACAGCATTCCCTGACATGGTGGTGCGCATGGACTCGATGGCGGATGGGACAACCATCCCCGTTTCAACTGGACCTGGACCGGCACCAACACCGGGCCAGGGGGCACGGGGAACGCCGTCCGCATCGTGGGCTACGAGGATTGGTCGATTGCGCCCGACGGATTGATCGCCGAGTCGAAGGGTCACTATGACGAGGCGGAGTACACGCGTCAGGTGAATCTTGCTGGCAGCGCACCATCCGAGGATACATCAACATCGAGGCCACAATGATCCGCTGCCGCTGCGCACTATTCTTCCTCCTCCTCCTCCTCGCGATGCCGGTGGCCGGGCAAGTGCCGGCAGCGGTGTTCACCGATCCGCCGGTCGATTCGCTTCATCCCGCGCGGATGGAGGTGCTGCACATTCCCTCAGGTGGCGTCGAGATCAACGGTGTGGCCTACCTCCCAGTGGGCCCGGGGCCACACCCGGTCGTGGTGTTGCTCCATGGTTACCCGGGCAACGAGAAGAATCTCGACCTCGCGCAGGCCATGCGGCGAGCCGGTTGGAGCGTCATCACCTTCAACTACCGCGGCTCGTGGGGCTCTCCCGGCCAGTTCCGCTTCGGTCAGAATCTCGAAGACGCCGATGCAGTACTCGCCTTTCTCCACGACTCGGCGACCGTGCGCGCGCTCGACATCAACCCCGATCGGATTGTGCTGGCCGGGCACAGCATGGGTGGTTGGGTGACGGTGCTCACCGCGGGCCATCATCCCGAACTGAAGGGTGCCATCCTGGTCTCCGCCGCCGATATGGGCAAGCTCGGCACCATCCCCAGGAAGCAATTGATCGGGCTCACCGCGACGAGCATGGAGGCACTCGCAGGCGTCACGGCCGAGAGCATGGCCGACGACCTGATCGCCGGCTCGGCGCGCTGGACGTTCGAGAGTGCCGCGCCGAAGCTGGGCTCGATTCCGCTGCTGGTGATGACCGCCAACGACGGACTGGCACCGCATGTGGCACCGTTGATCGCAACGGCACGCGCCAACGGCAACGCCGCCGTCACGACCGTGCATGCCACGACCGATCATTCCTGGTCGGGCACGCGGATCTTTCTAGAGAGTACGATCATCAACTGGTTGGAGCAACTGCGTGGGAGGTGGTAGCGAACGAGTCCATCCTACGGCACCATCGTCTCGTTGCCCATCAACTGCCGAGTGAAGTAGGTATAGCCGAGCGCGGTGGTGTGCGCGCGCTGGATCGCATTCGCCCCAGCACCGTGACCACCTTCGATGACTTCGTAATACAGATACGGCATGCCCAGCTCCGCCATCTTGGCGGCGAGCTTGCGGGCATGCTGCGGTCCAACGCGGTCGTCCTTGGTGGTGGTCCAGATGAACGGCGTGGGGTACTTCACCCCGGGCCTCAGATTATGGTAGGGTGAAATGCTCGCCAGGAAGTCGCGTTCGGCCGGAATCGACACACTGCCGTACTCGCCCACCCACGACGCACCGGCCGCGATCTGCTCGTAGCGCAGCATGTCGAGCAACGGAACCGCGATCTGCACGGCGTTCCACAGCTCGGGATGCTGATTCATCTCGACACCCATCAACAATCCGCCGTTCGAGCCACCCTCGATGCCGAGCCGGCGAGGTGAGGTGATCTTCCGGGCGATCAAGTCGCGTGCGACCGCGGCGAAGTCGTCGTAGATCACCTGGCGCTTGGTCTTGAGGCCGGCCTCGTGCCACGCCGGGCCGAACTCACCGCCGCCACGAATGTTGGCGAGCACGTAGGCGCCGCCGCGTTCGATCCAGAGCTTGCCGGCCGTCTCGTCGTAATACGGCGTGAGCGACACTTCGAAGCCGCCGTAGGCCGTGAGGATGGTCGGCGTCGAGCCGTCGAGCGGCATGGCACTTGAGTGTACGACGAAGTACGGGACCCGTGTCCCGTCCGCTGAGGTTGCTTCGAACTGTTCCACGACCCTGCCCGTCGCATCGAATCGGCTCGGCTCTGTCTTGAGCAGGGAGACCATGCCACTTGCCGCGTCGGCGAGCCAGTTCGAGGTCGGTGTGAGGAAGCCGGTGACCTCGAGCAACGCGAGATCGCTGTGGGAGTCGGAGCTGCCGAGATCGGCGGTCATGTTGTCAGGAAGCGGGAGTCGCGAGCGCGCCCAACTGCCATCGGCGGCACGAGAAAAGGAATAGATGCGACCTCGGACATTGTCGGTCATCCCGACGAGAAGGCGACTGCGGGTCGCTGTTGCACCTGCCACCGACTCTCGCGGTCCCGGTTCCACGATCGCCACAGGATGCAGCGCATCGGGTGTGGCCATCGCGGCGGTGGCATCGAAGGAGGCCAACCCACCCGCACCGATTGTACGGTCGCCGACAGTCCACGGTTCCGAGAGCCGGACGATCACCTGCCCGTCGAGCATGGTGGCAATGCTGGCCTTCGCCGGCATGCTCAAGCGGGCAACGTCGTGGGCCCTGATGACGTAGGTCTCCGAGTTGAAGAAATCGACACCGCGGACGATCACGCTCATGCGATTTCCGGAGGCATCATCGAGGGTGAATGCACCCACCGAGACATCGCCCTTAGTGCCGCGGAAGATCTCTACCGCATCGGCGAGCTGTTGTCCGCGGGCGAGCCGCTTGACGATATAGGGGTAGCCCGACGCCGTCAGTTCACCCGGATTCCATTCGCGCGCCACCAGCAGCGTATCAGGGTCCATCCACCCCACGCGCTGCTTGCCCTTGGGGAGCTCGAATCCCCCCACCACGAAGGACCGCGTGCTGATGTCGAACTCGCGCACGGTGACCGCGTCCTCACCGCCATCCGACAAGTAGAGTAGGCATCTGGTCTCGGCAGGCGGATTGCAGTTGGTGCCCTTCCAGACCCAGTTGGCGTTCTCGCGCTTGGCCAGCGCATCGAGGTCGAGCACCGTGGTCCACACCGGTGATGCGCTCCGGTAACTCTCGAGCGTGGTGCTCCGCCAGATGCCGCGCACATGAGTGGAGTCCTGCCAGAAGTTGAAGAGCCGACCGGCGTTGAAGGAGGCGAAGGGAAGGCGGTCGCTCGCCTGCGCCATCTGGAGTGCACTCTGGTAGAAGCCGTCGAACCGTGGATCGCGCTCGAGAACGCCGGTGGTCTTGGCGTTCTCGGCCTTGACCCATGTCATCGCCCGGTCGCCACTCACATCCTCGAGCCAGATGAAGTGGTCGCTGGTGTCGGGGTGTGAGACCTGCGCCGAGGCGGAGCCTGCGGCGGCGGTGAGAATGGTAAGGGCCATCGCGATCTTTCGCATGGGGAAATCCGGAGAAGGATGTGGGCGGGCACCCGGCAGCTGCTGGCCGACTCGATCGAATGGCATCACTTCCCTTTGAGCAGCTCGGCAACACGCACCGACCGGAGCTGCTGGCGAATGGTTTGCCTCAACGTGATGATCTGGCGTCCATCAGCGGAAAGATCCGAAACACTCTCAAAGACTTCCGGCGTGTGGGTGATCTGCCGCAGCGCCCCCTCCGGCCAAGTGAACTCGGCGAGGTCCGAGGAGTAGAGCCCCGCGTAATCGCTCAAGTCGAACAACAGCCGCCTCCCGTCAGGCGACCAGTGCAGGTCGATGTCCCACGCGCCGTCTTCGGAGGCGGGGGAAAGTCGGCGCGGCTCGCCACCCGCCGTCGCAATCACTTCAGCGTAGGCGTAGCCGTGTTCGAAATTGCTGTAGGCGAACTGCGTCCCATCTGGCGACAGGGCGCCCTCGCCTATCCCCGGACTGGCGCCGAGCCCGACTGGCGGCCCACCGCTCGCCGCGACTCGGAAAAGGTCGTGGGTTCCGGTCGGGGTAGCCGCCACAAAGTAGATCACTCGACCGTCGGGTGACCATCGCGGGAGGAACCCCAGCACATTCCCCTTCTCGGTGAGCCGATGCGGGTCGCCTCCGGACGCCGAGACAATCCAGAGATCCAAGCCGCTTCCCGAGGCGCTCTCGTGGTTGCTGGCGAAGACGATCTTCGAACCGTCAGGCGACCACTCCGCAAAGCCTTCCTCTGAGGGCCAGTTGGTCAACTGCGTCGGCTGGCCGCCCGCTGCCGGTATCACCCAGAGATCAGGCGATCCACCACGATCCGACCCGAACAACACCATCCCGCCATCAGGCGAGAATCCGGGCGAGTATTCGTTCGCAGGGCCAGCGACGAACGGCGCGGGCTCCCCGCCCGAAATTGGTACGCTCCAGAGATCGGACGAGCCGGTCCGGTTCGACTGGAAGAGCACCGTCTCACCGTCGGGTGAGAGCGTGGCGGCGTACGTCTGCTGTCCGGGCACCGAAGCCACGAGTTCCGTGGAAGCACCGTTGTCGGCGGTCGTCACCTCGATTGCCTGAGACCACTCCCTGGAGGTGTAGTTCAGGGTGGTCCCGTCCGGCGACCATCCCAGATCGGATTCGTCATTGGGATCATTGGTCACCCGCCAGGACTTGCCGCCGGTGTCGGCGACGATCCAGATGTCCCATTGACCACCCCGGTTGGAGCGAAACGCGATCCAGCGTCCGTCGGGCGACCAATGGTGGTCACCATCGTCCTGCAGGTCCGATGTGAGTTGACGCTGTGCGCCCGTAGTGACGTCGACCGTCCAGAGATCCCTCGTACCGGTACGCCGCGAGGTGTAGACCAGTCGGGTGCCATCGGGTGACCACATGTTCCTGGAGTTCCACGCGTCCTCGAACCCCTCGGTGGTGAGTTGCCGTGCCGGCGACCCATCGAGCGCCTGTACCCAGATCGTTGCGAGGCCACCTCGCACAAGATCAAAGGCCGCCAGCGAGCCATTCGGTGAGAGCGCGGTGATCTGATCGCCCCCCATCGAGGGAACCAGGGGCCGTTCGGGGCCACCATCGAGAGGCACCACCACCGTGTGGGTCGGGCCGACTCCTTTCCGGGTGACAAGCAGCGCACTGCCATCCGGGAGCCACTGCTGGGGTTCGTCCGTTGCGGGACCGGAGGTAAGCTGGCGGGCCGTCCCCCCGGTGCTCGGGACCACCCAGATGTCCGCACCAACGTCGGAGTAGTAGGCGATCAACTGGCCATCCGGTGACCAGAGCGGCGATGCGTCCCAGACGCCGTTGGTGAGCCGAATGGGATTGCTCCCGTCGAGCCCGCCTACAAAGATCGCGGCGCGAGAGCCGACCTCGGAGTGCCACGCCAGTCGGGTGCCATCTGGCGAAATGGCCGGCATGCCTGCCCTGCCGAGTGAGTCCGGCAGGACCAAGGTGCGCGCTGCCGGAGTGGCGTCGGTTGCATGGTCACACGCCGCGAGCGCCAGCGTCGCAGCCACGACAACGGAAAGGCGTGTCTTCACGATTCGAGTCCTCTAGTTCGGTGCACGGGAGCCGCCGACGGCGGCACCGACCCCGGTGACAATGCGTGGGATGACGCCATCGATGGCGTCGAAGAGATCGCCGCTCAGATCGATATCGTAGCTGTCACTCCAGATTTGTTCGACAGTCCGTGGATCGGTAAGCTGAACCGTGACTCGCAACCGCTGGCCAGCCCGGAAGACGTTCGCTTCCAGCAGTGCACCGACGTGCAGCGCCTCTGCCACCTCCGCCGCCGGTGCGGGCGCGGATCGATATCCCTCGACCGCTGAACTCGGTGCCACAGTCACTCCCCGCAGTTTGCCCAGCGCCACGATCAACTGGTTGTGCATTGCGCGGACGAGATCGGTGTCGGCACCCGAGACATCGGTGATCGGCATCACCGCCAACCGATCGAAGCCGATCCGCTCCGAGGCGCCGAGCAGCTTCCAGCCGCCGACACTCGCCCCGAGCAGCACGGCAACGGCGATCAACCCGAACAGCAATCGGCGCCGTGCTGGCACCGCCAGACGCGCGGTGGTTCCCGACATCGGCCGCGTGTGGGTCGGGGTGATTCCACCGCTTCCCGGCGTGCCGATCGCCTCAAGCTGCGCGAGGACTTCCTCGGCCTTCTGCCAGCGATCAGCCGGGGCCTTTTCGAGGCAGCGCATCAGCAGATCGGCCAGCGGCTGCGGCACACTGGCACGGCGCAGGGTGAGGTGTGTCGGCGTCTCGACCACGTGGGCCGAGAGGATCGCCTGGGCGCTGCGACCGGAAAACGGTGTGTTGCCGCTCAGCATCTCGTAGCCAAGGATGCCGAGCGCGTAGATGTCGGAGCGTTGATCGACATTGCCCTGCCCCGTAGCCTGCTCGGGTGACATGTAGCTCGGTGTGCCCACCGCGACGCCGACCGTGGTGAGCGAATCACCGCCTGCGGTGCTCACGGCCTTGGCCACGCCGAAATCCATCACCATCGCGTGACGGCCGGAGAGCATCACATTGTCGGGCTTGATGTCGCGGTGCATCACGCCGAGTGCGTGAGCGTAGGCGAGGGCATCGGCCACTTCGCGGAGAATCTTGATCGCGTCGGGTACCGGCAGCTCGCCCTCGCGGTCAAGCTTGGTTCGAAGCGACTCGCCTTCCACGAACGGCATCACGTAGTAGAGGAATCCGTCGAGCTCACCCGAGTCGTGGAGAGGCAGGATGTGAGGATGTTGGAGCTTGGCGAGGATACTGATCTCGCGCGGGAACCGGTCGGGCCCCAGTGCCGCGGCCAGCTCTGGCCGGAGAACCTTGATGGCGACCAGCCGGTCATGTTTCAGATCGCGCGCGAGGTAGACCGTCGCCATGCCTCCGGCGCCGGCCTCGCGGTCGATCTCATAACGGCCCGCGAATGCGGCGCGAAGGCGATCCAGCTGGGGATCCATGCACCCCCAATGTACCATAAAAGCGATTAATGGCAGAGAGCCGCGTGGCCCTCCCGAACACCCCCCCCGCAACCGATAGTCAAACTGAGGTCCAATTGGGCCCCAGCTCCGGATCTCCCCGTGCTCAGGACCGCCACGTGGCCTCTCGCATTGTGTTTTGTTCCCGATGGCTAGCAGGGGTCGCATTGTTCATTGCGTGCGGTGCCGAGTCGCCGATCGTCCCCGAAACTCCACTGGGCCCGCTTCCGGCCCGGAGCTGCGCGATCTTCCCGGCCAACAACGCCTGGAACACCGATATCTCTGCCGCACCCGTCCACCCAGAGTCAGATGCGTTCATGAGCCGATTGGCGCTCACCTGGCGTCTGGGATTCGCACCAAACCTCCCCGTCAACATCATCGACAGCGAACGCGATCCGGTACCGTTCGTGGCAGTCCACCATGACCCCAACGGTGGCGATCCGGGACCGATGCCCTTGCCGGCTGATGCCCGGTACCATGTCAAGAATCCGGGCCAACTGGTCCTGGACGACAACCACCTCGTGCTGGTCGACGTGGCCGACTGCACCCTCTACGAACTCTGGAGTGTCGCGGGCCCCAGTGCCGATGGCAGTTGGACCGTCGGCTCGGCCGCGATCTTCGACCTCAGTTCCAACGCGCTCCGACCCGACCGGATCGCCTCGTCATCGGCATCCGGACTTTCGGTATTCGCAGGGATTGCTCGCGCAGACGAGATGCGGAGCGGCGTGATCCGCCATGCCCTCTCCATTCCCGCCACGTTGACGCAACAGGGATATATCCGCCCAGCAACCAACTGGCAGTCCGACGCCGTCTACCTTCGCAAGTTGCCACTCGCGTGCGGCCAACCGTCGTTCCATTTCGCCGCACTCTGCGAGGAAGTGCTAGCCGGGACCTTTGTCTACACGCATCCGAACAACGCGCCGATGGGACTCAGACTCAGACTCAAGGCGAGCTACGACCTATCGGGCGTGACCGGGGAGGCGCGCGTTCTCCTTCAGGCCGCGAAGACCTACGGGCTGTTGGTGACCGATGGCAGCGGCACCGCCGGCATGCTGCGCGGCGAGAAGGTGGCCGATCCCACGGTGTGGGATTGGAATCCGCAGATCGGTTCGCAACTGGTGGGCGTGCCGGCGTCGGCGTTCGAAGTGGTCCAGACGGGCGCGATCCTGCACTAGGCGCGACCACCTCCCGCGTGGGATTCTCGCCCCTCAGGTGTCATTGTTGTATGAGGGTTCACCGGGGCGAGGGTGGCGATGACGGATTGGGACCGGCAGTTCGAGACGATCCACGCCGACGAGGCCGATCGCCCAGCGGTCAGAACTCGTTGCCACTACAGTGCCCGGCGCCCAAATTCCCACATCCGAGTCTCCCCCACCAACCAACCGGAGCACCGCTTGGCCTTGAAGCGCATTACTGCCACGCTTTCGCTCCTGGCCGCACTTGGATGCAAGGCAGCGCCGCCGGATGGAACACTCCCGACTGCCACCACGATCGACAGCGTGGCACACGCGCTGATGCAGCGCGAACACGTGCAGGGATTGGCCGTCGCTGTCATCGACTCCGGTTCGGTGATCCATGTTGCGGCATACGGCATCCGAGATTCGACCGGCAATCCGCTCACGACCGAGACGATCATGTACGGTGCGTCGCTCACCAAGACGGCCTTCACGTACATGGTGATGCAACTCGTCGACGAGGGACGGCTCGACCTCGATGCCTCAGTTGCGGACCTCCTCCCTCGCCCGCTGCCGGAGTACGACGACTACCACGATCTCGCCGCCGATGATCGCTGGAAGCAACTCACGATGCGGATCCTGCTCACCCACTCCACCGGCTTCGCCAACTTCCGTTGGCTCGAGGACGACAACACCCTCCGTTTCCACTATGACCCCGGCACCCGCTACGGCTATTCCGGCGAAGGCCTCTACATCGCGCAACTGATTCTCGAAGAGGCGCTCCACCTCGATGTGGGGTATGAGATGCAGACACGCGTCTTCGATCGCTTCGGGATGCCCCGGACCAGCATGCAGTGGCGTTCCGACTTCCGCGCGAATCTCGCCGATGGATTTGGTCTCGACGGGACGCCTGAACCGCATGACGAACGTTCGAACGTGAGCGCCGCCGGGTCGATGGACACGGACATTGCCGATCAGGCGCGGATGTGGGCCGGCATCGTGCGCGGTGAGGGACTGACACCCGCCTCGCGCACCGAGATGATGCGGCCGCAACTGCCGATCACATCTCGACATCAGTTCCCGACACTCGTTCCGGACACGAATCCGGCCAACACTACGATCCAACTCTCCGCCGGACTCGGGTTGGTGACCTTCCAGGACACCGTTGGCCCGGTCTGGTTCAAGGGCGGGCACAACGACTGGACCGGCAACATGGTGATCTGCCTCGAGCGGACGCAGCGTTGCGTCGTGATGCTCTCGAATGACGTGCGCGCCGAGCGGATCTATCCCGAGTTGGCGCGGGCGATCCTGGGTGGGACGGGGATGCCATGGGACTGGGAGTACCAGTATTGAGCGAGCGAGCCAAACCGCGGGCTTACGCCCGCGGCTCGGCGGCTCGGCGGCTCGGCGCCAGACCGCAAATCCGAGGATTTCGCGTAATGTCATTGAGGAACCCCAACCGGAGCCACCCATGCTGATCCGCCCGATCCTCCTCCTCGGTCTCGTCACCGGCGCCACCAACACCCCCCCTACGCGTGTCCCAGCCCCTGTCACCCTCGGCCAGGTCCTCAGCGCCTTCCTCGCCGATTCCGGCGTCGCCACCCGTGGGCTCGACTGGACACACGGCGATGCGCTGCCG
>JBBRBV010000073.1:0-11128 GCA_038205545.1 Actinomycetales bacterium | reverse complement strand
TGGCGATGATCTCTGCCGATTCGATGCCGAGCTCGCCACTGGTGAGGCCGTTGGCGATGACCGGGTAGCGGGCCGGCACCGGCGGGCCGAGCGGGGTGCGTTCCACGGCGGTCTCGCCGAGCTTGAGTCGACGCTTGGCTTCGCGGGCGCTGATGCCAGCGAGCTGGCTGATGAAATCCACCCGGGTGCGGCATCCGTTCCGATAGGCCAAGGACCCGGTGCCCAGGTCGGTTTCGGCACGGACCCCAATGTCGGTGGTGGCTCGTAGTCTGGCGCTATCGACCTTGCGCCCCAGCTCTTCCAACGCCGTGAACACCGCGAGGGCCTCCGCGTCGTCGAGGTGACCAAACCGCACCCCGTCCAGAACGGAAGCCAGCAATGCACCGGCCTGAGCAATGACCTCCACCCGGCTAAACGACGGCTCCGAATCGGACTCTGCGGGCGGGGCGGTGAGGGTCATGGCGGCGGTGCCTCCTTCACCCACAATTATAGCCCAAAACAACCATAAAGGCGAGAGAAACTCAATAATAGACTGATGTCGAATCACATCTGTCTACGATGCACAAAGACGAGCAAACGTTTGTTTCAGCACCCGAGCACCCGAGCACCCGAGCACCCGAGCACCCGAGCACCCGAGCACCCGAGCACCCGAGCACGAACGAGTGTGAACAGGGTGGGTGCGCCCAAACAAAGTCACACTGGTATTCACAGAATAGAAGCGTAAAGTAACCGGATACGTAGTCGACATGGAAGCCTCCTACCTTGTAGGGGGCTTCACGCCTTATATCGCGGTCGACACCGCGCCAGCCCCGGCCCCGGTTGGCAGTGCCGGCGATCTTGGATCGTCGTTCATTCGGGCTGGTCGCCGCCGGGTGATGTGGCCCAGCATGGCGGCTGAAGCACCGAGATCGGCTGTAAAAAAATGAACACGTTACTGGACGAACAGATTGTGGAGCAGCTCGACTTCGAGACTCTTCTGCCGTGCGAGGGCGTGCATCACAACCGTGGATTGAGCGGTCATGACCCGGCCGAATCTGGCGGTTTCCTGGTGATTTCACCCTGCTGTGGCCCCAAAGTGATTCAGTGTTGCTCGCGGGTTGACGCCATGCGGGTGTCCGGCGTGTTGTACTGTGGCGCCTGCCAGCATGAGCATCTAACGAGTGAGTATCAGTTTGTGCCGCTGCAACTGTAGGCACAGGGTTCCTGACGCGATTTAAAAGCGGATGCCGCGACCGGTATTGTCTGTACGTGCCTTGACAGCACCGACAGGAGCAGCGTGCGCACCAAGCGGGACCAACTGAGCGGTGCGGGAGCTCAGATCGCCACCGAAGTCAGCATCAATTTCGGGTCGTCACTCGCCGGACTGCTCATTCCGGTGGTGGGTTCGCCCATTGTCGTGGCGGCCCGGCAGATCGTCATGGTCATAGTCGTGCTGCCTCTGGCCCGTCCCAAGCTGAAGAACCTCAGCTGGAGCAGAATCTGGCCGCCGCTGGCCCTCGGCGTTGTACTCGCCGTCATGAATATCACTTTCTACGAGGCCGTCGGCATGCTCGGCCTCGGCATCGCGGCGACGATTGAATTTCTCGGACCGTTCGCTCTTGCCCTCCTCACCAGCCGACGCCTTCTGGACTTCGTTTGCGCTGCGGCCGCCGCCGTCGGAGTGTTTCTGCTGACCTGGTCGGACGGCACGCTCAACGTGCTCGGTATCGTTCTCGCGCTCATGGCGGCAGCCTCCTGGTTCTGCTACATTCTGCTGACCCGCCGGGTGGCGACCGAATTTGCCGGCCTCGAAGGCATTTCGATCGCGAGTCTGGTCAGCCTCGTGATTGTCGTGCCGATCGCACTCTTCACCCTTGACCTATCAGTCTTCACCTGGGGTGTTGTCGGGCTGCTCCTGCTGGTCGGTGTGGTCTCGTCGGCCTTTCCCTACACGCTCGACACCTACATTTTGCGTCGGATCAGCCCGCGCACGTACGCGATTATCACGAGCTTCGGCCCGGTGATCGCGGCCGGTTTCGGCGCGCTCGTACTCGGCGAATCGTTCACCGTGCTCCAGCTGATTGCGATCATCGTTGTGTGCGTCGCGGCCGGTGCAGCGATCGCCACGCAGCGGAGCCGGCCGAAGTCCGTTTTGGAGCTGACCGCGACCGCGATTCCCTAGGCGGGATGCCCCAAGCGCGACGAAACGCCGGCGGTCTGTGCCGCTCGTGGCATCCGCTCGCGGAACGGGCTATGCGACTCGCACGCCGAGGTGCGCGGCGAGCAGCGGCGCCAGCTGGCTCAGCTGGGCGTCGTCAATAGTGGCCCCGCGCAGTCCCTCCAAGCCATGGATGACGGAGAAGTCGCCGCCGCGAAGGTCCACGTCTTTGAGCTTGGCTCCACCAACGTCGAGCGTGCCGATGCGGCAGTTCTGCAGCTCCAGGCGCTGCACGTTTGCGCTGCCGAGGTCAAGCTCATCGATGACGCAGTTGCTAATACGCACGTCGGTCAGGGTGGCGTTGCGCAGATTCACGAAATCTAGCTTTGAGCCGTCAACGTGCACCGATCTCAGCGTCGCCTCGTACGCTTCGACCGAGCCGAGGCGGGCGTGGTCGATGCATACGTCGCGCCAACTGGAGCGCGGCGCGCTGAATACCGGCGCGTGCAGGTCCGTGGCGAGACACTCCGAAAAGGATGCCCCGCGCAGCTTGGTTTCGTGCAGGGAAACCCTGAACAATTCGCACTCCCCGAATCCAATGCCGGTGAGGTCACGGCCGTCGAGGTTGACACCCGTGAATCTCTCGGCCTCGCGGGAATCGCCCGAGCGCAACAAGGACCCGTCGTTGTCGGTGAGGCCGGGCAGAACGATGCGGTCGATGGATGCTTTGCGGGTGATCGCCTTTGGCATTCCTAGGCGAGTGCTTCGAGCACGAAAACAGGAATCTCGCGGTCTGTTTTGCCCTGGTACGCGGCGTAGTCGGGGAAGGCTGCCACGGCGCGCTCCCACCAGGTGGCCTTTTCGTCACCGGTCACTTCGCGGGCGCGCATGTCCCACTTCTGTGTTCCATCCTGCAGCTCTACCTCCGGATGCGCCACGACATTGGCATACCAGACCGGATTTTTCGGGCTGCCGCCGAGCGAGGCGACGGCGGCGTACCGACCGTCGTGTTCGACTCGCATGAGGGGCGCCTTGCGCAGCTTGCCGGTCTTCACTCCCAGCGTCGTCAGCACGATGACGGGCATACCGCGCAGGGTCGTGCCCTCGGTGCCGCCAGACTTCTCGTATAGGTCGACCTGATCGCGCACCCACTGGGCGGTGCTTGGTTCGTATTCTCCGATGAGGGGCATAGTGAAGTTAACACTATGGTCCGCGTGAACATTCCACTCGGCGCTCATGGGTGAGTCGGCGGCCACGCCGCTCGTCTCGGGGTCAATACAGGGAAGCTCGCTGCACGGAGTCGACCGGCTAGAGCAGGCTCCGGGGCCGGTGCGGGGCGAACCTGGGAATGTAGCGGCGCAGCACCACGGCGCCGAACAGACCGAACACTCCCATAATGCCACTCGCGATCGACAGCGAGACGAGCGCGGTGATGCCAGCCACGGCGAGCGGGGCGGCCGCGCTGCCGAAGTCGGCTGTGAACCGCCACGCGCCCAGGAACGGCGCCGGATGCCCCTGCGGAGCGAGATCGGCACCGAGCGTCATGAGCAGGCCGCTGCCGATGCCGTTGGCCAGAGAAAGAAACATCGCCACGCCGATAAACCAGCCCACGTTGCTCGGCAGATCGTGCGTGAACGCGAGCGCGACGTGTCCGAGTCCCAGACCGATCATCGAGGGCACTGCGCTCCAGATGCGACCGAATCGGTCCATGATCTGGCCGCTGACGTAGAACAGTACGAAGTCAATGCCGCCCGCGATACCGATGATGAGGGCGGTATCGGGAGCGCTGACCCCGATGCTGACCGCCCAGAGGGGCAGCATAACAATGCGGCTGGCCCGCAGCGCGCCCACGAGAGCGGCACCGGTGCCGAGCCGCGCGAGCACTCCGTGGTGCGTGCGAATGGTCTGAAACAGCCCCTGCCCAGAACCGAGTTCAGCGGATGCCGGCGGCCCAGTATTCGCCAGCCCAGTATTCGCCGGCCCAGCCTTCGCCGGTAGATCATTCGCTGACCCACTGCTCGCGAACTCTCCAGCCCTGGCCGCCTCGGCCGCCCCGTCGCTCCCGGCGACTCCGACGCTCGGCGGAGGCGACGGGTCCAGATCGCGGGTGGGATCGGGCAGGATCAGCAGCATCGTGACCGTGAGCACGCAGCATGCGATGAAGACCCAGAATGCCGCCTGGGTGCTGCCGGTGAGGTGGATGAGCGCGGCGGAAAGAAACGGTCCGACAAACCAGCCCGCCCGGAACACTCCGCCGAGCGTCGACAGCGCGCGTGCCCGGTAGACCAATGGCACGTAGCTCGTCATGAAGGCATGCCGGGCGAGGGCAAACACGGCCGTGGCGATGCCGATCAGAAAGATGCCGATGCCGAGCAGGAGCGGGTTGGGTGCCACGAGGCAGATGATCACGGCCCCGATAGTGACGACGGATGCCCAAATCATCGAGTTGCGCTCACCGATGCGGGAGACGACCCAGCCGCTCGGAATGTCACCGACCAGTTCGCCGAACATGATCATGGCGGCGATGACGCCAGCGATTGCGAGCGTGGCACCCAGATCGCTGGCCACCAGCGGGATAAGCGGGATGATCGCGCCCTCACCGACGGAGAACAGCAAAGTGGGCAGAAACGCCGTTAGTGCGATTGATCGCAGGTTGAGGGGGCTCTGGGTATTGCTCATCAGGGTCGATGCTACGCCAGCCGGGTAGGCTGGAGAGAACATGATTGACTTGGATTTCACAGTACAGATCGCCGCACTGCGGACCACCTTTGGCGACATCCGCTCGGTGATCGACATCGATCGCCTGCGCGCGGACATTGCAGACCTCAGCGGTGAGGCCGGAATGCCCGACCTGTGGGATAACACCGAGCACGCGCAGAAGGTGACGAGCAACCTCAGTCACCGGCAATCGCAATTGGCGCGCATCGAGAGTATTACGACGCGACTCGATGACCTCGAGGTGCTCGTAGGTATGGCTAACGAGGGCGACGGAGATCAGGAATCGGCCGATGAAGCCGCGGTCGAGCTCTCCAGCCTGCAGAAACTGCTCGGCGATCTCGAGGTACAGACGCTGCTCAATGGCGAATTCGATGAACGCAACGCCGTCATCACCATTCGCGCCGGCGCCGGGGGAGTGGATGCCGCCGACTTCGCCGAAATGCTCCTGCGCATGTATCTGCGCTACGCCGAACAGCACAATTGGCGCACGAGCGTGCTCGACATCAGCTACGCCGAAGAGGCAGGCATTAAGAGCGCAACCTTTGAGGTTGACGCGTCCTACGCTTTTGGCACGCTCAGCGTCGAGGCAGGCACCCACCGCCTCGTGCGCATGAGCCCGTTCAACTCTGCTGGAAAACGCCAGACCTCATTCGCTGCCGTTGAGGTCGTGCCGTTGATCGAGCAGACCGAATCGATTGAGGTGCCCGACGGCGACATTCGCGTGGATGTGTTCCGTTCGAGCGGCCCCGGCGGCCAATCGGTCAACACCACCGACTCCGCCGTGCGCATCACCCACCTGCCCACCGGCACTGTGGTGAGCTGCCAGAACGAGAAAAGCCAGATCCAAAACCGTGCCGCCGCCATGCGCGTGCTGCAGTCGCGCCTGTTGCTGCTCGAGCGTGAGAAGGAGGCCGCGACCAAGAAGGAACTCGCCGGTAACATCACCGCGAGCTGGGGCGACCAGATGCGCAGCTACGTGCTCGCGCCGTACCAAATGGTCAAGGACCTGCGCACCGAGTACGAGGTGAACAACCCCAGCAACGTGTTCGATGGTGACCTGGACGGTTTCATTTCGGCCGGCATCCGTTGGCGCAAGAAGGCACCCGAAGACTAAACATCGATGCACTGACTCGTTGCGGTCGCTGCTCCTGCCGGAACTATTCTTTGTAGACAGGGTGCGAATGTGGTCGAGGCTCCCCACGCTGGGTTTGGTTCAATTGTGCGTGTCGCGCACCGACGGCAACGTGGGCCCGTCGGGGCTCTCGGGCGCCGTCTGGGCGCACCGAGCCCGGAAAGATGCTGCGTGTCTCGGAGCGGCGCCGACGGCTGGAAAACAGTTCGCCCAGATGCACAGATGGTAGGAGCTTGGCGATCGCGAGGGTCGCGTAGATGACCGTGTTCACGGCTACGAAGGCAGCGAGCACGGAGATGAACGGCGACTGCAGCACCGACTCGGGAAACAGCATCCCCGTTGGCAACAGCATCAGGGTGTACCCAACATCTTCATCTGATCGGGCAGCTCCCCGTCGTTGAGGGCAGGCTGGGCGTCAGCACCGGGACCCCACGATCCCTGTCGCCCGCGGGTGATGTCGATGATCCCCTTGATGTAGACAAAGTTGAGAAACATATCGAAGAGCAGCTCCGGCACCACTGTGGCGGCCAGCAGGCGCGCCGTCCAACCGCCCTTCCACGCCGACACCACCCGTTCGATTGTGAAGACGACGCCCAAGCTCAACCAGAATGGAAACCAGATCCACACCTCCACGGCGAGAATGGTGATCAGAATGAGGGACAGGAACGAGGTCAGGGCGATGACGCTGTATCCGATCCCGAGTTGTTGGGCCCAATACCGCAGGGTCGGTGACGTAATGCCGTAGGCACCGATGTTCTCCAGGGCTCCGCGTTGCCAGCGAAGACGTTGCACCCAGAGGGTGCGGAGGGTGGGCATCACCTCGGTGACCACGGTGCACGAGGCCGGGGACGTGATGAGTGCGCCCAGCGTTTTCAGCGCAATAGTGAGCTCGTTGTCCTCGGTGAGAGCGTGGGTGTCGTAGACGTCACCCACTGTGCCCGGAACTAACCCGCCGCGATGGCGAGCGACCTCGCGCAGTGCGCGGGACCGGAACATCGACGCTGTTCCGGTGAGCACGAAAACCTTGCCGCGACGACGATTCAGTTGTGCAGAGTAACGAACATATTCGTTGCGCTGCATCTGGCCGAGGAGCCCCCCGCCGGGTTCCCCGTAGAACAGCCCCCCGATTGCCATCAGCGCCCGGTCGCTCTCGAAGCGAGCAACTCCGCTCTCCAGAAAGCCAGCGTCCAGGCTGGTGTCCGCATCGAGCACCATGATGATGTCGTTGTCTCCCTGATCGGGAAGGATGATCGAGAGCACCTGATTGAGCGCACCAGCCTTTTTCTGCGTGTTGCCCTGAGTCTCGTAAACCTCAAGGCCGAAGTTGTACGCGATGGATGCCGTGGCGTCGGTGCAATTGTCGGCGACGACGATGACACGCCCCGGCCGGTGCGACTGGGACAGCAATGAGATCAGGGTAGCCGGTAGCGACGCTTCCTCATTGTGGGCGGGAATTAGAACGGTGAACGAAACCGGGCCAGCAAAGACTTTGCGTGTCGCGGCCATCACAATCTTGGGAGCCAGCGGGGTTTTGACGGCGTTCGATGATCGGCGGGAACGGTTGGTCACGCGCCACTCCAGCAGATTGATGCCCGCGGCGAAGAACACTGCCAGGGCGATGGCTGCCACGATCACGTGGGGGGTGGGCACATCCAGGGAATAGAGCAAGCTCCACACGCCGAATATTTCCTCACCCCCCGCAGGGCTGGACGCGGGTATGTCTACGCTGACAGCGATCCAGAGCAGCGTCGCGCCCACAGCGACGACTGCGCCCACAACCAACCCCACGCTGCGTTGAAGCACGGTACCTCCCCCATTTTGTTTGGTAACGGTAGGCACTTAAGCTGAGTGAGAACTGTGGGTTTTGTTTGATTTGGGAATGTGGTGAATACCCATTTGAGCCGCGAGTCCATATTTCGCGAGATGAACACGGTGCATCCGATCCATGCGCCGAGCTAAAGCTTGCTGGGGCTTGGCACCCGCGACGCATGTCGCAGTAGGGAAATCGGCTGCGGTTGCCTAGGCTCTAAGAGCTATGATCCGTTTTGATCACATATCCAAGAAATATCCCGGCACCATTCGGCCGGCACTGAACTCGATCGACGTCGAAATCCTGCGAGGAGAATTCGTCTTTCTGGTCGGCGCCTCTGGATCGGGCAAATCGAGCTGCCTGCGCCTCGTGCTCAAGGAGGAGAAGCCGACGAGCGGCAGCATCCACGTGCTCGGCCAAGACCTGCGGTCAATTTCCAACCGCAAGGTGCCCTACTTTCGCCGCAACATGGGCGTGGTCTTTCAGGACTTTCGCCTGCTGCCGAACAAGACGGTCTTCGACAACGTCGCGTTCAGTTTGCAGGTCATCGGCAAGAGCCGCGGCTTCATTCAGGAGGCCGTGCCCGACACGCTCCAAATGGTCGGCCTGGCCGAGAAGGCGCTGCGCTTGCCGCACGAACTCTCCGGAGGTGAGCAGCAGCGCGTGGCCATCGCCCGCGCCATCGTGAACAAGCCGCAGATTCTGCTGGCCGACGAGCCCACCGGTAACCTCGACCCCACGACGAGCGCCGAGATCATGTCCCTGCTGGCCAGCATCAACGCGAGCGGTACCACCGTGATCATGGCCACCCACGAGGCCGGCATTGTCGACCAGATGCAGCGCCGCGTGATCGAACTCGTCAACGGAGAGATAGTGCGCGACGAGCGCCAGGGCGGCTACGCCACAGCCTCCATTCCCACCATCCTTCCCGACCTGACAGCGGATGCGCCCGCCAGCGATTCCCCGCCCGCGGCGTCGGTCTACGCCCCGCCCGCCGGAACACCCGAACCAGCGCTGACGCACCCCTCAGCCCCGGTTCCCGAAACCTCCGTCTCGTTGCACCAGGCGGCCGCCGCCGCCGTGGCCGCCGCGGCGGCCACGCCCGCTTCCCCGCCCGCTTCCCCGCCCACTTCCCCGCCCACTGCCACTCCGTCTGCCGCGCCGACGGTTGCGAGGACTGAGCCGGTGGTCACGCCGACTGCCGAGCCATCTCCCGAAACATCTGCCGAGCCATCTGCCGAGCCGGCTGCTGCGCCGGATACCGCTCCGAATACCGAGGCTCCGGCCCCCGACGCCGTGCCGACATTAGAGGACGCCTCGGCCACGCAGACACCGCCGATGACGCGCCCGGTGCTGCCGCTGACCGCCGACGATGCCCCCGAACAGCTCACCCTCGCCGAGAAACTCGGCCTGCGAGCGCCGGGGGAGAGACCCGACCAAACGGGCGAGCAGAACGTGGGGCCAACCCGATGAGGGTCGGGCTGGTGCTCTCCGAAGCCGCCAACGGTCTGCGGCGCAACGCGTCGATGGTTGTCTCCGTCGTGCTCGTCACCTTTATCTCGCTGACCTTCGTCGGTGCGGCCGTACTCATGCAGATGCAGATCGGCCAGATGAAGAACTTCTGGTACGACAAAGCGCAGGTGGGCATCTACATGTGCTCCGACATCTCCCCGGGCGAAACCTGCACCGGTGGCGACGCCTCACCGGAGCAGATCGACTCGGTGGAGGCGCAACTGAAATCGCCGACCCTCGCTCCGTTCATCGACACCTACTACTTCGAAACCCATGAGCAGGCCTTTGAGAATTTCAAGAAGCAGTTCGCCGGCAACCCGGTCGCTGACTACGTCACGGCCGACCAGCTCAATCAGACGTTCTGGGTGAACCTGACAGACCCGTCGCAATCCGCGGTGCTGGTGGAGAGCTTGTCGGGAGTGTCCGGTGTCGAGAATGTCGCGGACCAGCGAAAATACCTCGATCAGATCTTCTCCGTACTGAACGTAGCGAGCTACACGGCGATCGGTATTGCCGGGTTGATGCTCATTGCTGCGGCGCTACTCATCGCTACGACCATTCGTTTGTCGGCGTTCTCCCGACGCCGGGAACTCGGCATTATGCGGCTGGTGGGTGCGAGCAACCGGTTCATTCAAACGCCGTTCATTCTCGAGGGTGTGTTTGCGGCGCTGCTTGGTTCATTGCTGGCCGGAGGTGCGATCGTCGCTCTCGTCTACTTCTTTGTGCAGGGCTATCTCGGCTCGAGGCTCACGGGCTTTGCCCTGATCGGCATGGACGATGCGCTCGTCGTAGTTCCAATTCTGCTCGTGGTGGGCGCGGTGCTCGCCGCTTTCTCGGCGAATTTCGCGATCACCCGCTACCTCAAGGTCTAAACGAGAGCAGATACCGTGGCCGAGCAGCCCGCTGCCGCCAGACTGCGCGTTGCCGCCAGCCTGCGCGTTGCCTCCAGCCTGCGCGTTGCCGCCAGACAGAACGGTGACGCTAGACTGGTGGGCTGCTGAGCGAGCGTTTCGCTCGATGTTCGGCATCCGCTTGAAAAAGAGAATTGAGGTGAGGTGCATGCCCAAGGAACGTGGCGAAAAGGTCGTGGCGACCAATCGCAAGGCCCGACATGATTACCTCATCAGTGACGTCTACGAGGCCGGTATGGTCTTGAGTGGTACCGAAGTTAAGTCTCTGCGTGCCGGGCGCGCGACACTGGTCGATGGTTACGCCTTCATTGAGGCCGGAGAGGCCTGGCTGGATGCGGTGCATATTCCGGAGTATTCCGGTGGTTCGTGGACGAACCACCCCCCGCGTCGCAAGCGCAAACTCCTTCTGCACAAGAAGGAAATTATTAAAATCAGCCACAAGACCAAAGAGGGTGGCTACACGCTCGTTCCGTTGCGCATCTACTTCGCTGACGGTAAGGCCAAAGTGGAGATTGCCGTGGCCAAGGGCAAGAAAGAGTATGACAAGCGCCAGACGTTGCGGGAACGCACTGACAAGCGTGAATCCGACCGGGCCATGTCAGCGCGGCGGCACCTCGGAGACTAGCCAGCTGCGTGCTTCTGTTGTATGATGGGGGGCTGCACCGAAAGGTGCCGATTGGTAACTCAACAGCGTGTGACACGAACCCAGCACGAACCTTGTGGTTCGCACTGTGCATGGGGATGATCGGTTTCGACATTGTTTGCGTAATTATGAGAAGCGGGTCGAGGATGCAGGGTTATCTCGTAAACGATCTCTGCAAAACAATAAGTGCCAAATCAAACCGCACTGACTTCGCTCTCGCTGCCTAAGCGATAGCACTAATGAAGTCCGCCAGATCGGGAATGCT
>JBBRBV010000072.1:0-11163 GCA_038205545.1 Actinomycetales bacterium | reverse complement strand
GTGAGCACGTCGTAGGACGCGACGAGTTCCTCGTTCTGGTTGGTCAGCACGGCATCCCAGCGCACTTCGCCGTATTCGTCGGTTTCGCGCGGCGTGATCTGCTTCGCGGTGAGCGCGACGCGGATGCTGTCGCCGGGCGAGACCGGCGTGACGAAACGCAGGTTTTCGAGGCCGGAGTTGGCAAGCACGGGCCCGGGCGCTGGATCGACGAACAGTCCGGCGGCCCAGGAAACAAGCAGGTAGCCGTGCGCAACCCGGCCAGGGAAGAACGGGTTGGCGGCGGCCGCCTCTTCGTCCATGTGAGCGTAGAACGTGTCACCGGTGAACTGGGCGAACGTTTCGATGTCCTCCAGGGTTACCGTTCGCGAGTCCGAAACGATCTGGTCACCGATCACGAGTTCGGCAAGACTCTTCCGAAACGGGTGCGTATCGCCGGCTCGCGCCGAGGCGCCCTGGTGCCAGATTCCGGTGATCGCCGTGAGCATCTCGGGCGAGCCCTGAATGGCGGTGCGCTGCATGTGGTGCAGCACGGCACGGATGCCGCCGAGCTCTTCACCGCCACCGGCCCGACCGGGGCCGCCGTGCACGAGCTGCGGCACGGGCGAACCGTGTCCGGTTGAGGTGCGGGCGTCGTCGCGGTCGAGCACGAGCACGCGCCCGTTGAAGGCGGAGATGCCGGTCATCAGGGCGACGGCAACAGCCGGGTCGTGCGTAGCGATGCTGGTCACGAGGGACCCGCCGCCACGGCGCACGAGGGCGATGGCTTCGTCGATGGTGTCGTAGCCGAGCACACTGGAGACCGGGCCGAAAGCTTCGACCTCGTGCACGGCGGCGACGGATGCGTCGTCGAAGCGCAACAACATCGGCTCGACGAAGGCACCATCGGGAGCAGCGGCGGTCGTGCCGTCTACGCGGCGCACAGCGGGAGCATCCGTTGTGCCGACGACCAGCTCGCCGCCAGCGGCCTGAAGGCGCGCCACCTGCTTGAGCACCTCGAGGCGCTGGGCGGCCGAGGCCAGCGGCCCCATGGTGACGCCCTCGGCGCGCGGGTCGCCGAGCACGACGCGTTCGCCGATGCGGGACTGCACTGCAGCGACGACATCATCCATGGCGGCACGGGGAACGATGACCCGGCGGATAGCGGTGCACTTTTGACCGGCCTTAACCGTCATCTCAGCGACGACACCCTTGACGAAGGCATCGAACTCGGGCGTGCCCTTGGCCGCATCCGTTCCGAGTATCGAGGCGTTGATCGAGTCGGTCTCGTTGGTGAAGCGCACTCCGCCGGTCTGCACGGAGTCGCTCGCGCGGAGCTTTTCGGCGGTCGAGGCGGATCCGGTGAAGGCGACGAGGTCGCCGAGGCGCACGTCGTCAAACAGGGTCGGCACGCTGCCCGAGACAAGCTGCAATGACCCCTCGGGGAGCAGGCCGGAGTCGGCGAGGATGCGTACGAAGGCCTCGGCGAGGTAACCGGAGGGCGTTGCGGGCTTCACCAGAGTGGGTACGCCGGCCAGGAAGGCGGGCGCGAACTTCTCGAGGGCGCCCCAGACTGGAAAGTTGAAGGCGTTGATCTGCACGGCGACGCCGGGCAGGCGCGAGTAGATATGCCGGGCGATGAAGGACCCATCTTTAGACAAAGCCTCCACCGGCCCGTCGACGAAGACCTGAGCGTTCGGCAGTTCGCGGCGGCCCTTCGAGGAGTAGGTGAACAGCACGCCGATGCCGCCGTCGATGTCAACCCAGGAGTCGACCTTGGTGGCGCCAGTGCGGCTGGAGAGCGTGTACAGCTCCTGTTTGCGTTCGGTCAGTAGCAGCGCCATCTGCTTAAGCAGCACGGCACGCTGGTGGAAGGTGAGCTGGCCGAGCGACTTCTGGCCGACCGTGCGCGCGTAGTTGAGCGCGGCGGCGAGGTCGAGTCCCTGCGTGCTGACTTTGGTGACCACCTCACCGGTCGAGGCGTCACAGACGTCGACGGCAGCGGATGAATCGGTCGGGGTCCACCAGGCACCCTGGACGTAGCTGGGCAGAATGGTCGTCATGGGGTCTCCTTTATGGTGCGTGCTCTGTGCGGGCGGTACAGCGGTGTGGGCGGACATCAGGCCTCGTCCCAGCGGTAGAAGCCCTGGCCGGTTTTGCGGCCAAGCTTTCCCTCTGCGACGAGCCTGCGGAGCAACGCCGGCGGTTCAAACCGTGCACCGAGCTGCTTGTGCAGATATTCCGCGATGCCCAGACGCACGTCGAGTCCGACCAGGTCGGTGAGTTTCAGCGGCCCGACCGGATGCTTGTAGCCGAGCACCATGGCGGCGTCGATATCGGAGGCGCTGGCCACTCCCTCGTCGAGCATGCGTATGGCCTCGAGGCCGAGCGCCACGCCGAGGCGGGACGATGCGAAGCCGGGGCTGTCGCTGACCGTGATGGGCGTCTTCCCGAGGGCGGAAACCCAGCTCTGGGCATCCGAGACCAATTCGGGTGAGGTAGCGCTGCCGGTGACAAGTTCGACCAGGTTTGAGGCGGGTACCGGGTTGAAAAAGTGCAGGCCGAGAAAACGTGCCGGGCGCGCCAGCTCATCGGCGAGGTCGTCGATCGAGATGGATGAGGTGTTGCTCGCGAGGGCAGCATCGTCGGGAAGGTGCGCCTCAACGCTCTGCAGTGCTGTGACCTTGAGTGCGCGCACCTCGGGAACCGCCTCGACGACGAGCTCTCGATCGCTGAACAGGCCAAAATCGGCGCCGACGATTAGACGAGCCGTAAGGTCCGCGCGGGTTTCGCTGGTGGCACCACGGGTGATGCTCGCGTCAACGGCGCGCAGCACGCGCTCGTGGGCGGCCGCCGCCTCGGTGTCGTTGCGTTCGACGAGCGCTACGTGGGCTCCGGCGAGTAAAAACGCGTGCGCGATGCCGGCGCCCATGCGCCCGCCGCCGAGCACGCCGACCCGATCGGGCACGCCGAACTCTCCACGATCACCAAGTTCAAGATCCGAAACACTCATCAGACACGCTCCAAAAAGCTGACACACCGCACGCCGACCCGATCGGGACGATCCAAGAAAACACCCGACTCTCCACGATCACCAAGTTCAAGATCCGAAACACTCATCAGACACGCTCCAAAATGAGGGCCGAGCCCTGGCCGACGCCGACACACATGGTGGCGAGCCCGTGCTGGGCGTTTTCGCGCTCCATCCGCGCGAGCAGGGTAACGACGAGGCGAGCTCCGCTCGAGCCAAGCGGATGCCCGAGCGCGATCGCGCCGCCGTCGCGGTTGACGATTTCTTCGTCGAGTCCGAGGCGGCGGATGCACGCGATGGATTGCGTGGCGAAGGCTTCGTTGAGCTCAATCGCGCCGAGGTCATTGATGTTCAGTCCGCTGCGTTCGAGGGCCCGCTGGGTGGCCGCGACCGGGCCGAGGCCCATGATCTCGGGGGCCAGCCCCACGCTGGCACCGACGACGATGCGGGCGCGTGGTGTGAGGCCATAACGTTTGACAGCCTCACCGCTCGCCACGAGAATCGCCGAGGCGCCATCGTTGAGTGAGCTGGCGTTGCCGGCTGTAACGACGGAGCCGCCAGAGACAATGGGGCGGAGGGCAGCGAGGCCCTCCAACGTGGTGTCGCGACGCAGACCCTCGTCGACGAGAACCTCACCCTTCTTGGTGGGAACTCCAACGATCTCATCAACGAAGTGGCCGGCGTCGATCGCGGCTGCGGCCCGCTGGTGGCTGCGGAGGGCGAAGGCATCCGCTTCGCCGCGGGTAATGCCGTCGAGTCGGGCGACTTCTTCGGCCGTCTCGGACATGGAGAAGGTGGCCTTGTCGCGGGCGGCCAGCTTGGGGTTCACAAACCGCCAGCCGATTGAGGTGTCGAACTGGGCGCCGGGCTTGGCCCAGGGGCGTTCGGGTTTGGCCTGCACCCAAGGGGCGCGGGTCATGGATTCGACACCGCCAGCGAGCATCAGGTCGGCATCGCCGGCGCAGATGGCCTGGGCGGCCATGGTGATCGCCGACATGCCAGAGGCGCAGAGGCGATTAACGGTGATGCCCGGTACGTGGTCGGGCAGCCCGGCGAGCAGCCCAGCCATGCGGGCGACGTTGCGGTTGTCCTCGCCAGCCTGAGTCGCGGCGCCGAAGATAATCTCTTCGATGAGTCCGGGGTCGACGCCAGCGCGGCGCACCGCTTCGCCAACCACGAGGGCGGCGAGGTCATCGGGTCGAACCGTGGCCAGTGCGCCACCGTAGCGGCCTACGGGGGTGCGTGCTCCTCCAACGAGGTAGGCCTCAGCCATGTTCTCTCCTGACGACGGTGTCCACGTAAACGATTAATAAGTTACCGATCGTTCGGAAAGTAATTCTGTCAGACCTGACGGGGTTCAGCAACCCGCTGAACGCGCGGCCGTGCAAAACAGGGGCACCCGCCGAATGGCGCGTGCCCCTGTTCAGATCAGGCGGATGCTAGATGTTGGCGAGTTCGCGCACGGCCGCGCCACCGGGGGTGGCGGGGGTGTAACTCGCGTCGATCTCGGCACGGTCGAGCAGTTCGCCCATGCGGCGCTGGCGCTGCTTGGGGATAAGCGTCACAACCGTTCCGGATTTGCCCGCGCGGCCGGTGCGGCCGGAACGGTGCAGGTACGTCTTGTACTCGTCGGGCGCGTCAGCCTGGATCACCAGGTCGATGTCGTCGACGTGAATGCCACGAGCAGCGACATCCGTTGCGACAAGAACGTTGACCCGGCCGCTCGTAAGCATCTGCAGGTTGCGGGTGCGACGGGCCTGGTTGAGGTCGCCGTGCAGGCTGGTGGCCTTGACTCCGGCGTCTTCGAGCTGGTCGGCGAGCTGCTCAGCGTAGGCGCGGGTGCGGCTGAAGATGAGCGTCTTGCCCTGACGGTTGACGAGCTCTTCGATGATGCGGCTCTTGTCGCGGTGCTCGATGACGAGTACGCGGTGATCGATCGTGGAGGAAGCCTGGTCTTCACCGGCGACCTCGTGCACGGCCGGGTTGGTCAAGAATTCCTTGACCAGCGAGGCCACACCCTTGTCGAGGGTGGCGGAGAAGAGCAGCTTCTGGCCGCCCTTTTTGGTCTGGCGCAGGATGCGCTGAACCGGCTCAAGGAAACCCAGGTCGCACATGTAGTCGGCCTCGTCGAGCACGGTGACGACAACTTCGGACAGGTCAAGACGGCCCTGTTCGATGAGGTCTTCAATGCGGCCGGCGGTACCGATGATGATGTCCACGCCGCGCTGGAGGGCGCTGACCTGACGGTACTGGGGAACGCCGCCGTAGATCTGGGTGGTGAAGAGACCGACACTGCGGGCGATGGGCTGAATGGTGCGGTCGATCTGCAGCGCGAGCTCACGGGTCGGCGCCAGGATGAGCGCGCGGGGCTTGCGCGCCATTTTGCGGTCCTTGGCGCCGTTGTTCTCCATCAGCTTTTCCACTAGCGGAGCACCGAAGGCGATGGTCTTGCCGGATCCGGTCTTGCCGCGCCCGAGCACGTCGCGCCCGGAGAGCACGTCGGGGATGGTCGCAGCCTGAATCGGGAACGGCGACGGAGCGCCGAGAGCGGCGAGCTCGCGCACGATGTTCTCGCCGAGGCCGAGGTCACCGAAGGTCACACCGACGACATCGGATGCCGTCGTCGCGACGGCTTCGAGACGCTCGAGTACAACGTCATCGCCACCGGCGAAGGTCGGCTTGGCGCCGGATTCGCTGCGCTTCGGGTAGAACTTACTGTCGCCATCGTCCGAGCGGGTGGGGCGGTCATTGCCGAAGTCGCGACGGGGCGGGCGGTCGTCGTTGGAGCGACGCGGGGCACGGTCGTCGAAGCTGCGCGGGGCGCGGTCGCCATAGGACGGACGATCGGTGCGGGCCGGACGGTCATTGTTGTAGGCCGGACGATCGCCGCGCGGCGCACGCTCACCATAGGAGGGACGGTCGCTGCGAGGAGCACTGTTGCGATCGCCATACGACGGACGCTCGGTGCGAGCCGGACGATCGTTGTTGTAGGACGGACGATCCGTGCGGGGACGGTCATTGTTGTAGGCGGGGCGCTCGTTGCGTTCACTGTTGGTGCGGCCGCCATTTTCGGGGCGAACAGAACGCGAGCCGTAGGCCGGGCGCTCGCTCGAGGGACGCTCATTGGCACGCGCGGCGCGCTCGTCGGCGTTCCAGCGCTGCTTCTTGGGAGCACCCTCGTCAACGCGGTGGCCGCGGTGTCCGGGGCTCTTGCTGCCGGCGTTGTTGGAACCGCCGTGGCCCGATCCTTTTTTGGACGCGTACTTGGGATCAAAGTTCTTACCGCCACGACCGACGGTGGAGTTATGCGAATTGCCTTGAGGCATACAGATATTTCTGGGTTGTGTTCAGTACATGGCAGAACAACATCGCACATGCGACGTAACTGAGAACCCGGGCAGTCTATGGCCGGGGCCGTTCACATACAGTGATTTTTCACCAGCGGATTACTGGGGAACCGGCCCAACTTGACTTACAAACCCATCCGCGCACGGCGCGGTGTCAAGAGCCGACTTGTCCACGCTACCCGATATTATCGAAAAAGTCACGGATGGGAGCACAATGCCTCGCTCTATTCTGGTGATATGACCATTTCGATCAGTATTGAGACGCCCCGGCAGACCGACGTTGAGGCGCTGCTGGCCGCTGGCACTGCCTTTGCGCACTCCCTTTATCCGGAGGAGAACAGTTTTCTGCTCAGCACCGACGATCTCGAACGCCCGGGCGTCGACGTGTATGTGGCCCGCGACGACCACGGCACGGCCTGCGGCATGGCCGCCGTGGTGCCGGCGGGTCCCATCAACCAAAACTCGGCCCCGACACGTACTGCCGAGCTGAAACGATTATTTGTGCACGACCACGCTCGGGGGCGCGGCGTCGCCGGCCGCCTGCTCGACCGCATCGAAGCGGATGCCGCGAGTCGCGGCATCCGATCTCTCACGTTGGAAACCGGCCCACTGCAGCATGCGGCGCTGGCGCTGTACCGCGGTCGCGGCTACGAGCGGATCGAGCTGTTCGGTCAATATGTGGGCGAGGAGTTCAGCGTCTGCTTCGCTAAGAGCCTGTAGCGTCGGCGGCGATTCGATCTGCCCGGCGGATGCGCCTAGTCTCGAAGCGACCAGCGACAATCCGGGGGATGCCAGTGATACCTGCTCGACGGCCGGCCCGCGCCGGTTACCGTCGGCTGCAGCTCACCCGCGGAAGCATTGCGCTGATCGCGACGGCGGTGGCGATCGTTGCCACGGGCGAGTTAGCGGGCTTTCGGGTTGACCTGTATGACGTCGCGCCGAACAATGAGGCAGCCAGGGGCAGCGAGCTGACCACCGATGACATCGTGGGCATTCGCACCTTTATACCCGCCGACACGGTGACCGTTACCACCGATGTCGTCTACGGCGTCCAGCGGGACGGTGCGCGGCTCACCCTCGACGTCTGTTCACCGATTCCCCCGCCGTCAGCCAGCCAATCAGATTCGGCAGCCACGCCGGATTCCGGCCTCGATCGATGACTTGCAGCTCGCCGTCGAGTGGATGCGCGAACCGGGCAACGCCACGAAGTATGGCATCGACCCGAACCGAATCGGGGCGTTCGGCGGATCCGCCGGCGACAACCTCGTTGCCCTGCTCGGCACGAGCGGCCAGGGTGCACTCACCACAGACTCACGCGTCGCCGCCGTGGCCGAGCTGTCTGGCCCGGTCGATCTGCGCGCCACCGGACTCGTCAACGGTGGCACAGAGCCCACCCGGATCACGCAGAATTACCTCGGCTGCGAGAACATCAACCGCTGCGCGGAGTCCGTCGACGCCTCAGCGTCGAGCCGGCTCGACCGCAGCGACCCGCCGGAGTTCATCGGTACCTCCTCACGCGAGTTCATTCCGGTAAGCCAGTCGACCAATTTCGCGGCGCAGCTCACCCGCCTGGGAATTCGCAACGAGCTCGTGGTCGTGCCCGGGGAGCTGCATTCGATCGGAATCCTGGATGCGGGCATGCGAGCTCGGGTGGCGGGGTTTCTGCACGCCGAACTGGGCTGATTTTTGCCCGCGGCACGGCTCAGCGCGACCGGCCCCCGATACGACGGGACAGTTCCGCAGCCGTGGCGGCCACGGTGGCGGCGAGCACTGCCCAGTCTTCGCCCGGAAACCGGTCTGCGGCGAAGGTCACCGCGATGGCGGCGGCCGGCCAGCCGGAATGGTCCCGAACGGCGAGCGCGACCGAGGCGATGCCGGGCGTGATTTCGCCGTTTTCGGTGGCGTAGGAATCCGTTCGCACCCGATCGAGCACGGCTCGCAGTTCGAGCCGAGTACGGGGACCGCGGCCATCGCGTTGTTCGAGGGCCGCCTGATTTGGGTAGAGCGCACGCAGTTGGGCGGCCGGCAGGGCTGCGAGCAGGGCTCGACCACTGGCCGTGAGGTGGGCGGGCAGCCGTACCCCCACCTCGGAGACCAGGGACGGGCGATGCGCGGCGCGTTCTTCGACGAGGTAGATGACATCTCGCCCGTGCAGCACGACGAGGTGCGCGCTCTCGCCCAGCCGGTCAACCAGATGGGCGATCAGTGGGCGTCCGAGCCGGGAGAGCGGCTCTTGGCGGCTGAACCCCGAGCTGAGCTCGAAGGCGGCAATGCCGAGACCATAGCGGTGTTCCTCGGGCAGGTGCACAGCGAACCCCTGGGCGACGAGCGCATCGAGAAGCTGATAAACGGTCGAACGAGGCAGGTTGAGGGCCAGAGCGAGAGATGAGGCCCGAGCCGGCCCGCGTTGCGTCGCCAGATACGAGAGGATCCGCAGGGTCCCCTCGGCGGCCGGAACCTTGGACGGTATGACCATGGAGGACCTCTACATTCTTGTGTGGAGTGGTCGAGAGGCGTCGTCGGGTTTGTGGTCTCGACGGGCTCGACCAACGGGGACTGTGGTCTCGACGGGCTCGACCAACGGGGACAGTGGTCTCGACGGGCTCGACCAACGGGGACAGTGGTCTCGACGGGCTCGACCAACGGGGACAGTGGTCTCGACGGGCTCGACCAACGAAACCGACGGGCTCGACCCCGTGTCCGGGATACCGGACACGAGTCAGTGTATCGGCGCGCTCGCCGGGCCGAAAGGGTGTCGAATCGAAGTATGAGCTTTGCGACGAGTCCCACCGCCTCCACCTCCGAGCCTGACCGGGGCGGAGCATCCGCTGTGCGGACGGTCGTTGTGGGAGCCGCGGCGCTCTCGTTTGCCGACGTGGTTGCCGTGGCGCGGCACAATGCGCCCGTCGCCCTCGACCCGGCCAGCCTTGAAGACGTCGCCGCGACCCGCACGATCATCGATGCCCTCGCGGCCGACACCGAGCCGCACTACGGCATATCCACCGGGTTCGGCGCCCTCGCGACGACCTTCATCACGCCCGATCGGCGTGCCCAGCTGCAGGCGAGCCTCGTGCGCTCGCACGCTGCCGGGAGTGGCCCCGAGGTTGAACGCGAAGTCGTACGCTCTCTCATGCTGTTGCGGCTGAGCACCCTGATGACCGCACGCACCGGCGTGCAACCCGTTACGGCCGAGACCTATGCGGCCGTGCTGAATGCGCAGATCACGCCGGTCGTATATGAATACGGCTCGCTGGGCTGTTCGGGCGACCTGGCCCCACTCGCGCACTGCGCCCTGGTCGTAATGGGCGAAGGCCAGGCACGCGACAAGACCGGCGCGCAGCTCAGCGGCAGCGATGCCCTCACTGCGGCCGGTATCGCCCCGGTCGTGCTTGCTGAAAAAGAGGGCCTCGCCCTGATCAACGGCACCGACGGCATGCTCGGAATGCTCGTGCTTGCCCTTGACGACCTGGCCCGCCTGCTCACCACCGCCGATATCGCCGCGGCGATGAGCGTGGAAGCCCTGCTTGGAACGGATGCTGTCTTCGCAGCCGATCTGCATCAGCTGCGGCCCCAGCTCGGCCAGGCCGACAGTGCCGCTCATCTGCGCCAGCTGCTGCAGGGTTCCGAGCTGCTCGCCAGCCACGCTGGCCCGGAAGACACGTCGGTGCAGGATGCCTACTCGCTCAGGTGCGCCCCGCAGGTGCACGGAGCCGCGCGCGACACCGCTGCCCATGCCGCCCTCGTGGCCGCTCGCGAACTGGCCAGCGCCGTCGACAACCCGGTCGTCACTGTCGACGGGCGCGTTCTGTCGAACGGCAACTTTCACGGCGCCCCGCTCGGCTATGTGCTCGACTTTCTCGCCATTGCCTCGGCGGATGTCGCGAGCATGAGTGAACGACGCACCGACCGCCACCTTGACGCGAACCGCAGCAAGGGCCTGCCTCCGTTCCTCGCGCACGAGGCAGGCGTGGACTCCGGGCTCATGATCGCGCAGTACGCCGCCGCCGGGATCGTGTCGGAGCTGAAACGGCTGGCCGCGCCGGCATCCGTTGATTCGATTCCCTCTTCGGCGATGCAGGAAGACCATGTGTCGATGGGTTGGCATGCCGCTCGCAAGCTGCGCCGTTCGCTCGACGGCCTCGGGCGGGTGCTCGCGATCGAGATTTTGACGGCGGCACGGTCGCTCGATCTGCGGGCGCCGCTCACTCCTGCCGTGGCCACCGGAGCGGTGCGCGATCTCGTGCGCACCGTGGCCGCCGGCCCCGGTCACGACCGCTTTCTCTCCCCCGAAATCGAGGGGGTCGTGGCCCTCGTGGCGTCGGGAGCGGTGCGCGACGCAGCGGCCGGGAGCCTGGCCCCAAGCCGGGTCGACGTTGTGACGCCCTTGTAATGATCTTGTAACGACCGAAATCAACGAATTTACCCCGTTGTGGCCGCTGCGGCGCCGTGCCATACTTGCGCCACGCTGGCCCGCCCGAGCCACGAACATCCATTACCCGAATGGATCAGGTCTGCAATGTTGCCACCCGAGAACCACCGTCGCACCCTGCAGTTCGGGCGAGCAATTCCGCCGCATCGGGCCGCCGGGTGCCGGGTACCGCGGGTCCGCGACGGCTGGCTGGCTGCGGTCGTAGTAGCGGCGCTCGTGCTGTTCGCCGCACCGGTTGCGGCGAGCGCCAACGAGGCACCCGGAGGGTCCTCCGCCACGGTGACATCGACCGCTGACACAACCCCCACTCCGGAGGCGACGGCCGCGTCACCGACATCAACGGCAACGCCTGAACCGTCTGCCTCGCCTGAACCTGCGCC
>JBBRBV010000071.1:0-11218 GCA_038205545.1 Actinomycetales bacterium | reverse complement strand
AGAGCATATGGTCTCGACAAGCTCGACCAACGACGCGTCTCGACAAGCTCGACCAACGACGCGTCTCGACAAGCTCGACCAACGACGCGTCTCGACAAGCTCGACCAACGACGCGTCTCGACAAGCTCGACCAACGACGCGTCTCGACAAGCTCGACCAACGAAGAACGCTAGACCTCGAGGTCGACGGCCAGGCGGTCAGCGACCACGGTGCGAATGAACGCACCGACCCTTTTGTGCTCGGGGTGCTTCTGGTAGCGGTCGAGCGCCTCCAGATCGTCGAAATCGGCGATGAGGGCGACGTCCCAGTTTTCGTTACCGGCAACATCCGGTCCCACCGTCAGTGAGCGGATCTCGGGAACGACACCCACCAGAGACTCAAGGCCGGTAACGATACCCGCGGCAGCATCGGCCTTCTTTCGCGGCGTGAGGGCGCTGAGCTTCCAGCAGACGATGTGGCGAATGGTCATGAGACCTCCAGTAGGGCGGTGCGCAGCCGCACGGGATCGATGCGCCAGTAGTTGTGCACCTTGCCGTTGATGAGCAGCACCGGGATGTCCTCCAGATACAGCGCGTTCAGCTCGGCGTCGTCGAGGATGGACCGCTCCGCAAATGTGATCGTGGGCGCTGACGCGTCGTCGGCGAGTTTGGCGACGACGCTGCCGACGAGGTCGCGTGCATCGTCGCAGAGGTGGCAACCGGGTTTGCCGATCAGGGTCAGGTGTGCAGTGGCCATTGTTCCAGCCTACGGTGACTTTTGCCCTCGCCCGACTTCACGGCACCGACTGCCGGACAGCAAAAAACGCCAGTCCCGAGGGGCTGGCGCTTTGCTCGAAGAACAGCTGAGGGCTGTTCTACTTCTTATTACGACGCTGGTGGCGAGTCTTACGAAGCAGCTTGCGGTGCTTCTTCTTCGCCATACGCTTCCGTCGCTTCTTAATTACAGAACCCACACGTACCTCACAAGTATTGGTTTAGTCGCGGGGCCCGCGACTGACACGAAAACACCATTCTATCGGACAAAATCAACTCCAACTACTCAGCTGCTCGATCGGGAAGCGTGCGAGAGCCGGAAATGGGCGCTTCAGCCGTTTCTCCGCCACTTTTTCGAGGTTGCATCTTTGACCACGTGCGACATTTGCGAGGCGTCAGCGAAGGCCTTACCAATGGCCGACGCGAACGCACGCTGCTCGTTGCGGAGGCCGATTTCGGCCTCAAGGTCGGCGTCCTTGGCGGCCTGGTCGAAGTCGACGCTGAGGAAGGGAATCAACCAATCCTCGATTTCTTCCAGCGGTGAATATTCCAGCCGATAGTAGCGGTGTTGCCCTTCTTCCCGCACGGCAACCAGGCCCGCTTCGCGCAGCACCTTGAGGTGCTTTGAGACGGTCGGCTGGCTCAGTCCCAGTTGGCCGACGATGTCGGAGACGCTCAGCTCGCCGCGCACCTCCCCGGCAGGGATGTAGCGCTCCAAAAGAATGCGCAAGATATCCCGTCGCGCCGAGTCCGCTACTACGGTAAAGATGTCTGCCATATCCTCAGGGTAGTCATTACGGTTGGGTAGTACCATGTCAAACTGTCACGGGTCGCAGGTCAATCGGGGGTTCTAGGTGTTGTCGAGAACCGGAACGAAACCATTGTTTCCGCGCCCGATCTCTTTTTTGGTGCGCATTCGGGACGGCGTTGATGCGCTGGCCCACCAATCGCCATCGCGGTTCGCCATCCTTGTGTTCACCGCCCTCATCATGGTGTTCACCCTGCTATTTTCGCTGCCGGTCGCTTCGGCCGACCGCACGATGACCCCGCTGCACGACGCCCTGTTTACCGCGGTGTCGGTCATCTGCGTCACCGGCCTCACAACCGTCGATATGGCCACTCACTGGTCGCCATTCGGCGACATTCTCGTCTTCGTCGGTGTCAACATCGGCGGTATCGGCGTGCTGACACTCGCGTCGCTCATGGGGCTGGTCATCTCCCGTCGGCTAGGACTGCGGGCCAAGCTCATGGCGGCGAGTGACACCAACCCGTCGCGCATTCACGCTGGCCCGGTCAATGAGGGTCAGACCGTGCGGCTGGGCGAGGTCGGCAGCCTGCTGGTCACCGTCGCCGTCAGCGCACTGGTGATCGAAGTTGTGGTTGCAGCACTGCTCTTTCCTCGCATGCTGCAAGCGGGCGTGGCCCTGGGTGAAGCCATCTGGCATAGTTTTTACTACGCCGCAATGGCTTTCACCAATACCGGATTCAACCCGAATGTCGGCGGCTTGGAACCGTTCGCCGACGACTACTGGTTTCTCAGCGCTCTGATGATCGGTGTCTTTCTGGGCAGCCTCGGGTTTCCGGTGATCTATTCCTTCGCACGTGGCTGGCGTAAGCCCCGCCGCTGGTCGGTGCACGTCAAGCTCACCCTCGTCACAACAATTGCCCTGCTGATTATCGGCATGGTTTTCTATATCATTCTCGAATTCGACAATCCCAAAACGTTCGGGTCGTTGAATGCCGGCGACACGATCTTTCAATCATTGTTCATGTCGGTGATGACGCGGTCGGGTGGCTTCGCGACGATCGATATCAGTGAGCTGCACGGGTCCAGCCTGCTGCTCAGCGATATGCTCATGTTCATTGGTGGCGGTTCGGCGTCGACCGCCGGCGGCATCAAGGTCACCACCCTGGCCATCCTCTTTCTTGCTGCCTTTGCCGAAGCTCGGGGCAAGCAGGAGATGGAGGCCTTCGGCCGAAGAATTCCCAGCGATATTTTGCGCCTGGCGGTCAGTGTGGTGCTGTGGGGTGCGACCACGGTGGCCGTCGCGAGCATCCTCATTCTGCACATCTCGAAAGAACCGTTCGACGTCGTACTCTTCGATGTGATCAGCGCGTTTGCCACCTGTGGGCTGTCCACGGGACTCACGGCAGATCTACCGCCGGAGGGCGTGTACGTCATGGCGGCGACGATGTTCATGGGCCGGGTTGGTACAGTGACTCTCGCGGCAGCACTGGCCGCAAGCCACAGCAGGCAACTGTTTAAACGCCCGGAAGAGAGGCCCATCGTTGGTTGATCGCATCAAACACGACGCCCCCGTGCTCATCATCGGGCTGGGGCGGTTCGGGGCGGCCACCGCCGGCCAGCTCGACCGACTGAACCGCGAGGTTCTTGTCGTCGATACCAGCGAGGCGCTCGTATCCAAATGGTCCGAGCGGGTGACCCATGCCGTGCAAGCGGATGGCCGCTCGCTCGAAGCCCTGCAGCAGATCGGTGCCCAGGACTTCTCGGTTGCCGTCTGTGCCGTCGGTTCATCGGTGGAGGCCAGCGTATTGATCGTGGCAAACCTCGTGGACCTGAAAATTCAGCAGATCTGGGCCAAAGCCATCTCCAAGTCACACGGCAAGATTCTCGAACGCATTGGCGCCAACCACGTCATCTACCCCGAGGCCGAAGCCGGCGAACGAGTGGCCCACCTGGTATCGGGCCGCATGCTCGACTTCATCGAGTTCGACGACGACTTCGCCCTCGTGAAGATGTATCCGCCCAAGCCCATCCGCGGGCTCAAACTCGTCGATTCCGCCGTGCGCCGCAAGTTCAACGTGACCATAGTCGGGGTAAAGGGCCCGGGGAAGCCGTTCACCTACGCCACCGCGGACACCGTGGTGTCCAACCACGACCTCATTATTGTCTCGGGCGCTGAAGCCGACATCGAGCGGTTCGCGGCGCTCTGATCCGCGCTCCCCCAGCCCGGGGGTCGCGACCGGCTATTCTCCTACTACGGACATTCTCGCCGCAGCTCACCTGTGGCTGCACATTGGCGGCATGTGCGTGGACGGAAAGGCTCTCCCATGTTGCACGACGCGCCCGCTCTCGCCAATACCCCGGCAGACGTTGTCGCCACTGTTCAGACCGACACGACGGGCGAAGTGACCATTGATGGCTACCGGCACGGCGTCACCGGTGCCGATGAAGCCGGAGTGCGCGAGGAGATCATCGGCCTCGTGGTCGAGACAGCGCGTAGTCGCCGGCAATCGATTCTGCTGCAGGTCAGTGATGAACAGGGCGACTGGCCACTGACCGTGCACCCCAACGGCAGGGTTGAGTCGGCCGGGCCGGTCGTGGTTGCCAGCCGCCCGAAACCGGCGAGCACTCTGCCGCTCGCGGTCGTGCCCCATTTCGACGAACCGACACCGTTTGCCACGCTGGTCCAACCGCCCGTCGCCGCGCCGGCGAGCGCCCCGTTCGAATCGTTGTTGGCACCCGCTACACCCGCTGTACCCGCTGTACCCGCTGTACCGAATCTGGCCGACTTTCTCAGCTCGCGCCCCCCGGCGCCCGCTGGACCGGCCGAGCAGGGCTGGCAGGGCGTCGTGCGCCGCCTCAGTGGCGGCCTCGTTTCGCCCACGCCGAGTTCCACCGAGCGTCGGCACCGTAACGCCGTCACGGCCGTGCAGCGCAGTTTGAACGGCCCCCGCACGATCGTGGTGCTCAACCCCAAGGGCGGAGCGCACAAGACGACCGCGACGCTGCTCATCGCGGCCACGTTTGGCATCTATCGCGGCGGCTATACCCTCGCCTGGGACAACAACGAGACCATGGGTACGCTCGGCGTGCGCGCACAGGCCGCCCGCCACACCAACACCGCCGTAGACCTGTTGCGCGACCTCGACCGGTTCGGCGATGCCCGCTCCCGCGTGGGCGATCTCGACAATTACGTGCGGTCGCAAGGCGACGCCCAGTTTGACGCCCTCGCCTCCGACCTCGATCCGGCGGGCGCAGCGAGCATTGACGACGACGCCTTTCGCAAACTCCACACGACCCTCAGCCGCTTCTACCGGGTTCTCGTGATCGACACCGGCAACAATATGCGGGCCAGCAACTGGGAAGCGGCCGTCGATACCGCCGACCAGCTCGTGATCGTGTCGACCATTCGTGAAGACACCGGCTACGGCGCCGCCTCATTGATCGACGGCCTGCGGCAGAAGGGGCACGCCGAGAAGGTCGCCCAGGCGGTCACCCTGCTCGCCTCGCCCTCCAAAACAGCCGACGAACAACTGTCCAAGCGCCTGCACGACCATTTCCAACAGCTCACCCGCACCGTCGTTGACGTTCCCTACGACGCGTCACTGGTCGGCGGCGGCCCGCTCAACGTTGATGCCCTGGCCCCCCGCACCCGAGCCGCGTGGCTGCAGGCGACGGCCGCCATCGCTGAAGGGCTGTAAAGCGCCCACTGATGCTCTTGAATCGCTTCGGGACAGGCGACGAGGGGGCTTCAGGCGGGTCTGTTGGGTGCGTCTGACCAGTCGCCCTCTGTGCGGGACAGGAGGCGTGTGCGGGACAGGAGGCGTGTGCGGGTCAGGAGGCGGCGAGTTCCTTCGCGCGCGCGACGGCAGCATCCGTTGCGGTGTCGAAGAGCTCTTTCAGCCCGCCCTTTTCGAGCTCCCACACGGCACGCTCGGTGGTGCCGGCCGGGCTGGTCACCTGGCGCCGCAGCTCACTGGGCAACTTGTCGGACACGGCCAGGAGCGCGCTCGCGCCGAGGAAGGTTCCGTTGACCATGACGGCCGCTTCTTCGGGGGTGAAGCCCTTGCTGATGGCCGTTTCGGTGAGTTGCTCGATCAGGTAGAACACGTACGCGGGACCGGAGCCAGAGATGGAGCCGAGGGCGTCGAGCTTGTTCTCCGGCACGACCAGCACGTCGCCAACGGTCGCGAACAGTGCGCTCGTCAGCTCGAGGTCGGCCTCGCTGGACCGGGTGCCCGCGCTGACGCCGGTGACCGCCATGCCGACGACGGCCGGGGTATTCGGCATGGTGCGAATAACGTGCACGGTGTCGGGCAAGAGCGACTCGAAAGTGTCGATCGTGACACCCGCCGCGACACTCAAGACGAGCGTTCCGGGGGCCAGGGAGGTGCCGATTTCGGCCAGTAGATCCGGCACCATGTACGGCTTAACGGCGATGATGACGATCTGGGCGCCGTCGATGGCCTTGAGGTTGGCGTCAGCATCAACCTCGGTGGCGTAGGCCGTTACGCCCTCGGTGTCGGCGAGCTCCGCGGCCTTCGCCTGGGTGCGGTTCGTGACACGAATCCCGCCGTCCACGGTCACGCCCGGCTTGAGCAGACCGGCCAGAATAGCGCGGGCCATAGAACCAGCGCCGAGGAAGGCGATCGTGGGCAGAGTCACATTCTGAGAAGAAGTCATCCGACCAGTCTACTTTTCCCACCATTGAGCCGCCAAAAACCAGCCGGATCAGTCACGTCCATCCGCGCGAAATCTCGACCCGCTGGCACCGGTTCTAAGATGATTTCATGAGCGCATCCGGCGGGAACAAAGCAATCGTGGCAGCATTCGCTGCCAATCTGGGTATCGCCGTTACAAAGTTTGTCGCGTGGGGCTTCTCCGGCTCGTCGTCGATGCTCGCTGAGGGGGTGCACTCGGTAGCCGATGCCGGCAACCAGCTGCTCTTGCTGCTGGGTGGCCGCAAGGCGAAGAAGCGGGCCGACCTGGAGCATCCGTTCGGTTATGGGCGTGAGCGCTATGTCTACGCCTTCGTGGTGTCGATTATTCTGTTCTCGATCGGCGGGGTGTTCTCGCTCTACGAGGGGTTCGACAAACTCAGCCACCCGCATCCGTTGGAGAATGCCTGGTTACCCATTCTCGTTCTCGCCATCGCGATGGTGCTTGAAGGATTTTCGTTGCGCACCGCGATTCGGGAGTCGAACCACACGCGCGGACAGGAGACCTGGGTGCAGTTCATTCGACACGCGAAGGCACCCGAACTTCCGGTCGTGTTGCTCGAAGACGTCGCGGCACTCACCGGGCTGGCCTTCGCCTTCACCGGCGTCAGCCTGACGATCCTCACCGACAACCCCGTGTGGGATGCCATCGGTACCCTGTTCATTGGAACGCTGCTCGTGCTCGTGGCCATTGTTCTCGGCATCGAAACCAAGAGCCTGCTCGTGGGCGAGGGCGCCAGCTCGAAGGACCTCGACGCGATCAAAGCGGCCATTCTCGACGGCCCCGAGACCAAGCGCATCATCCACCTCAAGACGCTCTACCTCGGCCCGGAAGAGATTCTGGTCGGTGCCAAACTCTCCTTCGCCGGCGATCACCGCTTTAGCGATGTCGCCGCCGACATCAACGCCGTCGAAACCCGCATTCGCGCCGCGGTGCCGCTCGCCCGAACGATCTACCTTGAGCCCGACATTTTCTTCGACCCGAATCTCGCCAATCCACCGACCGACACCTTCGTGATCAGGGGACTGGAGTAGGCCTCAGCGGCCTGACCGTCGGGTGGGATCCTCGAAAAAGTCCCGAAGGATCGCGCCGCACTCGTTTTCATCGACGCCCGGGAAAACCTCAACCCGATGGTTGAGGCGACGGTCGCGCAGCACGTCATAGACCGATCCGGCCGCTCCGGCTTTATCGTCCCAGGCGCCGAAGACGACCGTTGGCACACGTGCGGCGAGGATCGCGCCGGCGCACATGACGCACGGTTCGAGCGTAACGATCAGGGTGCACTCCGTCAGGTGCCAGTCGCCCGTATGCGCAGCCGCCTGCCGGAGAGCGACGACCTCGGCGTGCAGAGTCGGGTCCTGGTGCAGTTCCCGCTCGTTACGGCCCCGGCCGATCACCGTGCCGGCACCGTCGACGATGATGGCTCCGACCGGAACGTCGTCGGAAGCCAGCGCCGCGCGCGCTTCCGTCAGGGCGAGCAACATCCACTCACTGTGCTGGTCGCGTACGCGCATATGTAACCTCAAGCCGGCGGGATTGCCTCTAGTAGAATTGAGCCTATGCGAGTCCACGTTGCCGACCACCCGCTCATCACTCACAAGCTCACCGTGCTTCGCGATAAGGACACGCCGTCACCGCTGTTTAGATCGTTGGTCGAAGAGCTCATGACGCTCCTGGCCTACGAGGGCACGCGCGGTGTGCGGGTGCAGGCTGTCACCGTGCAGACCCCCGTGTCAGCCGCTCAGGGCGTGCGCATCAGTGATCCGAAGCCGCTCGTCGTGCCGATCCTGCGGGCCGGCCTCGGAATGCTCGAGGGCATGATGAAAATGCTGCCCACAGCCGAGGTGGGTTTTCTCGGCATGGCCCGCAACGAAGAGACGCTGCAGCCCACGACCTACGCCGAGCGTTTGCCCGATGACCTGTCGGATCGGCAATGTTTTGTGCTCGACCCGATGCTCGCCACCGGCGGGTCGCTCATTGCCGCCATCAACTTTCTGTTCGACCGCGGCGCGGTCGACGTGACGGCGATCTGTATCCTCGCCGCACCGGAAGGCCTCGCTGCGGTTGAAAAAGCCTTGGAAGGCCGAGAAGTCACCATCGTGCTGGGCTCCGTCGACGAGAAACTCAACGAGCTCGGCTACATCGTGCCCGGCCTCGGCGACGCCGGCGACCGCCTGTACGGGCTGGTGTAGACGGGCTGGTCCACCGATCTGCTCGAACGGCCCCGGTCGGCGCATGCAGATCCTGCGACCGACAACACACAAGGCCGAATAAAAATCAATGATCTTCGATTCATGGATGCTTTACCGTCGAGAATTTTTCAATGACGTAATAGTTCATGGAATCGCCTACATGGACGTGGTCCGGCGAACGTGGTGCACGTCATGCGAAGACTTCTCCCGACATCAAATTGACACACGGCGTCACATTCGGCTTTACTCACAGTTATGACAACCAGCGCACGCCCCCTGACCTCCCTCGAGGCCCCCGGGACTGCCGCCATGATGATGGCCGGCATCTCCGCCATCGGCTGTTGCCGAATGTGTCGCTAACCGAGACGTTTCTTTCGCGTCTGGGCCGATTTTACTTTTCGCGCCCATCAGCTTCTGGCCTGACTGACTTCTGAACCGTCAGGCCAACGCTCCGAATGCTGGTTTGAAGCATTCGCCCTCCGGCCCCACGGGCCATCTGGAGCCTCCATTGCGGAAAGCGCGCGCTCGCGCTTCCGTAGGGTTCCCTTCGACCGAACAGTCAAGGACCAATCATGTCTCTCGCACACATTCACGCCACGCGCCCCACAACGGTCAATCGCCCCAACCTGGCCGTGGCAGCATCGGTAGCGGCCCCCCGCATTCGCGCCGTGCCCGCCGGCACCGAGGCCCGCGGCTTCGTGCTCTACGTTGGCATCGACGAGGCCAAGGCGGCCGCAGCCGGCACGAGCCTGAATCGCATTGTTGAGGCGCTCAAGGCCCTCGCCGCCGACGTCGCCCCGTCGTCCGAAACGTACGCCGCAGTCGCACTCGCTCCCGAGGGTGCCGGCGGACGCGACGTGGACGTCGTGCGCCTGGCCCTGCAGGACCCGGCTGCTCTCGCCCAGCACCGCACCGAGCCCGAGGAGCTGGATCGTGCCCGCAGTGGCGTCGTCGTGGACATCTCCCGCAAGCGCGTGCTTCTCGACAACGAGACCGCCACGCTCACCTACAAAGAGTTCGAGCTGCTGCAGTACCTCGTCCTGCGCGAAGGCCGCACCATCGACCGCGCCGAGATCATCTCGTCGCTGTGGCACTCCGCCGACGAGGAAGACACCCCAAACGAGCGCACCATCGACGTGCACGTGCGCCGCCTGCGTTCCAAGCTCGGTCGCTACGAAGACATCGTGCGCACCGTGCGCGGTATCGGCTACCGCTTCGACCGCCACGCGGACGTCACCATCCGCCAGTCGACCACGCCGAGCCCCGACCTGGTCTAGGGCACACTGGCCTGCAGATAGCCCAGAAACGTGATTGAGGGCCAGTCGCAGAGGCTACGACTGACCCTCTTCCCTTGCACCAAGAGTGTCCTGCAATCACATTTCACGTCGTCCGCCACAGCAAACGGTTGACGCACTACGACTGTATAACGAATAGGTAACGGACGCCACCTTTCGTCAAGAAAATCGCCTGCGAGTTTCCCATCAGGCACCTGACTGTTTGCCCTCCGGGCGGATGCCGCCCCCGCAACCACGTGCGGCGCCCGCCAGCCTCCCCGAGTCTCTATTCTTGGGGAACGACGTGGACACGAGGCAGGGAGCCGCAGGTGGTGGATCGAACGGTGGCGGTGAATGCGTGGGAATCCCTCTTTCGGGCCCAGGTCGCCATCATGCGCGGTCTGGCGGCAAATTTTCCGTCCAAAGAAATTTCGCTCAATGAATACGATGTTCTGTTCAACTTGTCCCGGCAGCCGGATCGGCGCATCCGCCTGCGCGATCTCAACCAGCACGTGTTGCTGACCCAGCCCAGCGTGAGCCGGCTGGTCGACCGACTCGTCACTCGCGGTTACCTGCACAAGCACACCGACCCAACCGACGGCCGCGGTGCCATCATCGAGCTGTCGGATGCTGGCTTCGCACTGTTTCGACGCGTTGCCATTGACCACATGGGATCAATTGCCGGGCGCATCGGTGACAGCCTCAGCGAGGCCGAACTGAAGCAGCTGACGATGCTGTGCGACAAGCTGCGCATGGATGGTCCCGAGGATGATTCAGCGCCCCAGGGCTAGCCAGGGGCGGCGATGGGACGAGGGCCCTACCCCTCGCCCCACCGAGGCAGTCCCTCGCAGGAATGCCTTCCTCACCGGGCGCCCGAACATTGCCCGGTGAGAAACTCGGGCGCAAGCACGTATCGGATCTCGAGTAAAACGAAATACGAGTGGAGTGAATTTTACTCACTGCCGAAGATGCTATCCCAGCTCGGGGGTGGAACGCCTAATCCTGCCCAACCGCACAGCATCCCGTCTACGCTGAATCCATGACATCCCTCACCGATTCATCCATTCTTGTCGTCGGTGCCACTGGCGGCCTCGGTCGTGAAATCGCCCAGCTTCTCAGCCGGGAAGGCGCCGCGCTCACCCTGCATGGGCGGAGTGCTGAACGCATCTCCGGGTTGGGCATCGCCGGTGCGATGGTCACCGGTGACCTGCGTGGTCCAGACACCGCCGCACAGCTTGTGAGCGCGGCCCTGACCGCTCATGGCCGTCTGGACGGCATTGTCAATGCTGCGGGGCTGGTCGCCTTCGGAGCCCTGGCCGAGGTCACGGACGAAACGATCGACACACTGATGGCGGTAAACGCGACGGCACCGATGCGCCTGCTGCGGGCTGCTCATCCCGCTTTGGTCGAATCCGCTGCGGCCCATCGCGACCCGTTTTTTCTGACCCTCAGCGGCGTCGTGAGCGAAAGCCCGACCGCGAACATGGCCGCCTACTCGGCGTCGAAAGCCGCACTCGCGGCGTTTGGGAAAGCGGC
>JBBRBV010000070.1:0-11393 GCA_038205545.1 Actinomycetales bacterium | reverse complement strand
GCTACCCCAAAGATCCGTACACCCAGCGCCTGCTGGCTGCCGTGCCGCTTCCCGACCCGACCGAACAGCGTGCCCGCCGGGAGTTGAGGCGCGAACTACTGGCCTCCGGCATCGACGAGTAGGCTCGACACCGCGAAACGGATTGTCTACCCCAGATCGATATTAGAGTCGAGCCGTTCCTGGGGTCACGGAGCGACAACGATTCGTGAGGAATTGTTCGAGCGGGTAATGGTTCAGCACAACTCCCGCTCCGCGGAAGGGCGCGCTGCTGTCCGGCCCCCTCTACTCGAGGTCACCGACCTGTCCGTGACCTTTCCGCAGCGCAATTTACCCAGCGTGCGGGCCACGCCATCAACCGCAAGCTCATCTCCGAATCAGCGAATACCCCCGTGGGCGTTCCGGCCCATTATCCCGATCGCGCCGCTACCCAACGTCTATGCGGTAAAGACCGGGCTGGTCAACTACGGCGCCGAGCAGTTCGAAACTGTGGACTGGACCCTCGTGGGCTGGAAGAGCTAGCTCGGGGGCTGTATAACAGTACCTTTACCGACGGGGCAGGGCCGGTGGGCCGTGCCCCGTCGCTGGGTTCAGCGGCAAGGAGAAATCGTACGGTAGGATAGTACTTTGGGTCACATTATGACCCCAGGTATCCATTCTTCGTCGCGCGCGAGACTCTGCGGCACTCATTCTTCGTAAGGATCTATTTTTATGGCGATTGCTACACGCAATAACCTCCGAAATGTTGCAATCGTTGCTCACGTTGACCACGGTAAAACGACGCTGGTCGACGCGATGCTCAAGCAGACTGACTCGTTTGCGGACCACTCACACGTGGAAGAGCGTGCGATGGACTCGAACGAGCTCGAGCGCGAAAAGGGCATCACGATTCTCGCCAAGAACACGGCGGTGTCGTACAAGGGCATTCACGCCGCCGATGGCCCCATCACCATCAACGTGATCGACACCCCGGGCCACGCTGACTTCGGTGGCGAGGTTGAGCGCGGACTGTCGATGGTTGACGGCGTCGTTCTGCTCGTTGACGCGAGTGAAGGCCCGCTGCCGCAGACCCGTTTCGTGCTCCGTAAGGCGCTTGAAGCCAAGCTGCCCGTTATCCTCCTGGTCAACAAGACCGACCGCCCCGACGCTCGTATCGACGAGGTCGTGGCCGAAAGCCAGGACCTGCTCATCGGCCTGGCAAGTGACATGGTCGACGACTTCCCCGACATCGATCTCGATGCCGTGCTCGACGTGCCCGTTGTGTACGCCTCTGGCCGTAACGGCGCTGCGAGCTGGAACAAGCCCGACGACGGCACACTGCCCGACAATGACGACCTTGAGCCATTGTTCGACGCGATCCTCAAGCACATCCCTGCACCGACCTACGATGACGAGCACCCGCTGCAGGCGCACGTCACCAACCTCGACGCCTCGCCCTTCCTCGGGCGGCTCGCACTGCTGCGCATCTTCAACGGCACCATCAAGAAGGGCCAGACCGTGGCCTGGGCTCGGCAGGATGGCACCGTCAGCAACGTGAAGCTCACCGAGCTGCTCATTACCAAGGCGCTGGACCGCTACCCGACCGAGAGCGCGGGCCCCGGCGACATCGTTGCCGTGGCCGGCATCGAGAACATCACCATCGGTGAGACCCTCTGCGACCCCGACGATGTGCGCCCGTTGCCGACCATCACGGTCGACGACCCCGCCATCTCGATGACCATCGGCACCAACACCTCGCCCCTCATGGGCAAGATCAAGGGTCACAAGCTCACCGCGCGCATGGTCAAAGACCGCCTCGACCGCGAGCTCATCGGAAACGTCTCGCTCAACGTTGTCGACATCGGACGCCCGGACGCCTGGGAGGTGCAGGGTCGTGGAGAACTGGCCCTCGCCATCCTCGTCGAGCAGATGCGTCGCGAGGGCTTCGAGCTCACCGTGGGCAAGCCGCAGGTAGTTGTCAAGCGCATCGACGGCAAGGTTCACGAGCCCTACGAGCACCTCACCATTGACGCGCCCGAAGAATACCTCGGCGCCATCACGCAGCTGCTCGCCGCCCGCAAGGGTCGCATGGAGAACATGGCGAACCACGGCACCGGCTGGGTTCGCATGGAGTTCATCGTTCCGTCGCGCGGCCTGATCGGCTTCCGCACACAGTTCCTTACGGACACGCGCGGTACCGGTATCGCCAACGCGATCCTGCACGGCTACGAGCCCTGGGCCGGAACCATCAGCACCCGCACCAACGGTTCGATTGTGGCCGACCGCTCGGGTGTTGTCACCCCGTTCGCCCTCATCAACCTGCAGGAGCGCATGTCGTTCTTCGTGCAGCCGACCTCTGAGGTCTACGAAGGCATGGTTATCGGCGAGAACTCGCGCGCCGACGACATGGACGTGAACATCACCAAGGAAAAGAAGCTGACCAACATGCGTCAGTCCTCTTCCGACACGTTCGAGTCGATGACCCCGCCGAAGCAGCTCTCGCTCGAGCAGTGCCTCGAATTCGCTCGTGAAGACGAGTGCGTTGAGGTCACGCCGGCCGCCGTTCGGATTCGCAAGGTGGAACTCACAGCATCCGCTCGCTCGCGCCAGGTGTCGCGCGTGAAGAAGATGGACGCGAACTAGCCAGCAGCACACGAAATGCCCCCTCGTTATATTGAGGGGGCATTTTTCTGTCTGTGCACGCCGCTGACCGGTGACTTTCACGCGGTTGCACCCGCGAAAAACGGGCCAAAACTGACACCTCGGCGACACGCGGATGCGGGCGACTACGCGAAGAGGGCGGCTCCCACGTAGCTTCCTTCGGGGGTGCCCGCGGGAACGGCGAACAGGGCACTGCCCACGTGCCGAATGTACTCGTTGAGGGCATCGTGCTTGGCGAGGTTCAGCTGCACCGCCGTGTACTGGGCCGGTGACCGCTGAAAACTGATGAAGAATAACCCGGCCTCAAGCCGGCCGAGGGCATCGTTGCCGTCAACGAAGTTGTAGCCGCGGCGCATCAATTTGGCCCCCTGATTCTGAGTTGGATGAGCGAGCCGCACATGCGCCGCCGCGCCAATGAGCGGCTGGTCTTCCCGGCCGGCCAGAGCGAAATCGGGCTCGCTGAACTCGGTGCCGCCGGAGAGCGGCGCGCCGGCACCCTTGTTACGGCCGAAAACGGCTTCCTGCTCCCTCAGAATCGTGCGATCCCAGGTTTCAATGGTCATGCGGATGCGCCGCGCCACCAGATAGGAGCCGCCGGCGAGCCACGCCTGCCCGTCGGACGCCGGTACCCAGACCTGATCGGTGACGATGTCTGGTTCCTCAGCTTTAATGTTGGCCGTGCCGTCCTTAAAGCCGAACAGGTTGCGCGGGGTCTCCTGGGCGGTCGACGTTGACGAGGTGCGTCCGAAACCGAGCTGGGACCAGCGCAGGGCAGCCCGCCCGAACGCGATGCGCGAGAGGTTGCGAATTGCGTGCACGGCCACCTGGGGATCGTTGGAGCAGGCCTGGATACAGAGATCGCCGTCGCTGCGGCCGGCATCGAGGTCGTCGCCGGGAAAATGTGGAAGCCGCGTCAGATCTGCTGGCCGACGGCCATTAATACCAAAGCGATCGACGCCATCCACCGTTTCAAACAGGGTCGGACCAAAACCGAACGTAATCGTGAGGGCGGCCGTCGGAAGCCCCTGTGCCTCGCCGGTGTCCTCGGGAGGTGCGTCATAGGGGCCGCTGACCGCGCCGTACTCGCCGATATCCTGGCCGGCACTCATCGCGGCGGCGGCGACCGTCCAATCCTGCAGTAGCTCGATCAACTCAGCCCGAGTTACACCCGCCGAGACATCGAACGCGGCGAAGTGCAGGCGATCCTGTGCGGGCGTGACAATGCCGGCCTGATGGCTGCCGTAAAAAGGGTAGCTGGCTGAAGCGGATGCCGCCCCCGGCGTCGCCGAAGCCGCCAACGCCACCCGGTCCCCGGCAACGCCCAATCCGATCCCGGCGACGCTGGCCCCGGCGAGGCCGAGCAGGCCGCGCCGCGACAGGCCGCGTGCGGGCCTGGCCGGATCGGGAGATTCGGTCTGCTCAGAGCGGGTGTGAGCGCGGGTCACAGTACGAGCGCGGCGGTGAGCTGGTTCAGTGGCTCGCCGAGCGCGTTGACCTGGTCGGCGAGGGCTCGAATCTCGGCGGGATCCAGGTCGGTGTAGAGGGTGAATCCGTCGCCGACGCGCTGGGCGTCGAGCAACGTCTGCAGGGCCGCGAACTCGGTGTCGAGGCTGTCGGCCAGATCGGGGTCTTGCTTCACGAGAATGTCGCGCACCCCCGCATAGAGCACCTGGGCCCCGTCAACGTTGGCCTGGAAGTCCCAGAGATCAGTGTGTGACCAGGCTTCCTCTTCGCCGGTGACCTTGCCGGTAGCGACCTCGTCGAGCAGTCCGATTGCACCGTTGGTCTGCTGTGACAAAGTGAAGGTGAGGTCTTGCACGTTCTGGTCGAGCGTCGCGGTGTCGGTGACGAGCTGCTCGGTGAGGGCTGCACGCTTCTTGGAGCTGTAGGACTCGAAGTCGGGCACGGCATTGGCGGGCCAGAGGTCCTTCTCAATTGCGTGCCAGCCGGTCCAGTCCTGGCCCTCTTCAAGGTCCGCCTCGCGCAGGTCGAGTTTGGGGTCGAGGTCGCCAAACGATTCGGCGACGGTTTCCACTCGCTCCCAGTGCATTCGGGTGGCGGCGTAGAGGCTGCGGGCCGCATCGTCGTCGCCGGCCAGATAGGCGGTGGCGAAGGCATCGGTTCCGGTCACGAGCTGGGCAATCTGATCGGTGACGTACGAGGCGTAGTTGGTGTTGGCGGTATCCACCTGGGCTTCGAGGTCGGAGTTGACGACCGTGCCCGCAGTGGACGCCGTAACAGTGAAGGGGGCTTTGCCGATGCCATCGCCGGTCATCCCCGGCTTGCACGCGGTGAAGTAGCTGCCCTCGGCGAGCTGCACGACCAGGTCCCGGGTGAGTCCCGGGCCGATGTTCTCGGCTTCGCCGACGATTCGCAGTCCGTCCGCACCGAGCAGGTAGAACTCGGTGACCTGGTCGCCGGTATTGGTGATGCTGAAGCTCGTGGCACCGGCCGGGGTCGTGGCGGCCGAGACGACGCACCCGTCTGCGCTGCTCTCGACGGTCAGTGTCACGCTCTCGTCGTCGGGAGTATTGGCGACGCAGCCGCTCAGCAGGCTGACGCCAAGAACACCGATAGCGAACACGCTGGCAGCACGAAAGACACGGGGCATGGAGATCCTTTGTACAGAGAAACGAGTAGTTAGTGCGCGGCGACGGGCAGGGGCGCCGCCGCAGGGGGTGCGGATTGAACCGAGCGAGCACCCGGGCGGCCCTGGCGACTCTTCACGATGAAGAGGGTCAGGGTGGGCACGGCATAGGCCAGCCATGCAAACATCTGCAGCCAGGACGTGGCGGGGGAGAAGTTCAGCGTGCCCTTGAGCAGGGTGCCGTACCAGCTGTCCGGTGGCACGGCAGCGCTCACGTTGAAGGCGAGGGCGTTCAAGCCGGGAAGAATACCGGCCTCTTGCAGGTCGTGTACGCCGTAGGCGAGCACTCCGGCGGCGACGACGATGAGAATGGCACCGGTGTAGGTGAAGAACTTTGCCAGGTTGATCTTGAGCATGCCGGCGTAGATCAGCCAGCCCAGCCCGATCGCCGTGGCGAGGCCGAGGGCTGCGCCGAGCAGCGGCATGGTCGTGGCGCCGGTGGCCTGCACGGCGGCCCAGAGAAACAGGGCCGTCTCGATACCCTCGCGGCCCACGGCGAGGAACGCGACGAGCACGAGCCCGAGGCCGGCGCCGACGAGGTGCTTATCAATGTTGCCCTGAAGATGGCCCTTGAGATCGCGCGCGGTGCGCAGCATCCAGAACACCATCCAGGTCACCAGCCCGGTGGCGACGATCGACAGAACACCGCCGATGGTCTCCTGCGCCGTGAACGACAGTCCGTAAGTGCCGTACGTGAGTAGGGCGCCGATGCCGAGGGCGAGTAGAACGGCCAGGCCAACCCCGAGCCAGATCCGGGGCAGCACGTCACGCCGGTTGATTTTTACGACGTAGGCGATCAGAATCGTCACGATCAGCGCGGCCTCAAGGCCTTCGCGCAGGCCGATCAGGTAGTTTGCGAGCACGGGTTTCCTCGTCAGTGTCGGGTAAAAAATTTGGTAAGGCTAACCTAACCGCTGTCGACTCTAGTGTCTCCGTCGGGATCGTGTCTAGTTATGATGTGGTTCGCACACAGTATTTACCCAGCCATCAACCGCCTCCAGTGCAGAAACGGTGCGACAGCCCATGGTCTTGTCCGGTAGCGGTGAGCGAATCGTGTTCGTGCACGCCCGTCCCGGTGATGAATCTGCCCTGACCGGCGGAGCGATTGCCCGGTTGTGCGCCGGTGGAGCGACGGTTGTCGTGCTCTACGCCGCCGCACTGAGCGAAGCGGATGCCGCGGCCGCGTCCGCCGCATTGACTGAACTGGGGGTGCGCAGTTGGTCCTCCTTGCCGGAGAAATCCGGTGACGACGATAGTTTTGACTTGCACGAACCGGCTCGGACGCTCCGCGAGGCACTGGAGGACCTGCGTGCCACGGCCCTGGTCGTCGGCGCCGTTGATGATGCTCTGTGCGAGGCGGCGACGCACATCGCCCACCAGGCCGGTCTGCCCGTCTTCCAGGCCCGTACGGTGCGCCAGGCGCCAGGTCAGCGCCTCATCGCGATCGATGTGGGCGATCACATTGATCAGAAACTTCGCGCGCTCGAGCACGTTCCCGGGCTCTGGAGCCTGGTGGGGCGCACGCGCACTCTTGCCGATGGCACCACAGACGTCATCACCGAGACCGAAACCTTCCTGCAAGTGGTTTCGCCGCGGCCCGCCTCCGCCTCGCCAGGTCTCGCGCCGCCGAACTCCCGACCCGCGCGGCTCCCACTGGCGAATCGGTCGCTTGCCGGTCTCGGCGGCTTGCTACTGGGCATCCTCTTTGGTGTGCTGGGAACCATCGCGCATCAGGCCACCCTGACTCTGTTCAGCGTGGCCCTTCCCATTGGCCTGACCATCGCGTTGGTCGGGATCGGTGCCCTGCTGCTCGGGCTGCGACTCGTGGTGGGGGACCGATTGGTGGTCGGCCTGGCGGCGGCGGGGTTGCTCGTGACCATTTTCGTACTGTCCCTGCGCGGTTCTGGGGGGTCGGTGCTCGTGCCGGCCGGTCTGACCGGAACCCTGTGGACCGTTGTTCCGGCGCTCATTGCGGCATTCGTGCTGGCCTGGCCGAAACTGCCTCCACGCCGCCGATAACGGCACACAGGTTGGGGCGGTGCAGGTGGCGTAGAATTAGGAGTCCGCTCTCGAAGGGAAGCCCCAGCCTGTGACGTATGTGATCGCTCTTCCGTGCGTCGATGTGAAAGATCGTGCCTGCATCGACGAATGCCCGGTGGACTGCATTTATGAGGGCGAACGCTCCCTCTATATCCACCCCGACGAGTGCGTCGACTGCGGAGCCTGCGAACCGGTCTGCCCGGTCGAGGCCATCTACTACGAGGACGACCTGCCCGAACAATGGGCCGACTACTACAAAGCCAACGTCGAATTCTTCGACGATCTCGGCTCCCCGGGCGGCGCCGCCAAAGTCGGCGTACTCGCCAAAGACCACCCCGTCATCTCGGCACTGCCGCCGCAAGTCGTGCACTAGGCGGTTCTCGTGCTGAAGTCGCTCCCGGAATATCCCTGGGACCAGATGGTTCCTTTCGCTACACAAGCCCGGCAGCACCCAGGCGGCATTGTCGATCTGTCGATCGGTTCGCCGGTCGATGCCACGCCCGACGTGGTGCAGCAGGCGCTGAGAGCGGCAACGGATGCCCATGCGTACCCGCAGACCGTCGGTACGCCCGCCCTGCAGCAGGCAATCATTGCGTGGTATGCCCGGCGACGCGGCGTCACCGACCTGCAGCCCAAGAACGTGCTGCCCACGATCGGCTCCAAAGAACTCGTCGCACTTATGCCGTTCATGCTCGGCCTCGGCGAGGGCGACGTGATCGTGCACCCGCGGGCCGCCTACCCCACCTACGCGATCGGCGCCGCTATTGCCGGTGCTACCGCCATGCCCTCAGACGACCCGGCCGAGTGGCCGGACTCCACCAAGCTGATCTGGCTGAACAGCCCGGGTAATCCGGACGGCCGGGTGTTGTCCGTCGACAATTTGCGTGCCGCCGTCGCACGCGCTCGCGAACTGAACGCGGTCATCGTCAACGACGAATGTTATGCCGAGCTCGGCTGGGACGCCCCGTGGAATACCGAGCCGATCCCGAGCATCCTCGATCCTCGGGTGATCGAGGGGAACCGGCGAAACATCGTGGCGATTTACTCCCTCAGCAAGCAGTCGAATATGGCCGGGTATCGGGCTGCCTTTGCTGCCGGTTGCGGCGGCGTGCTTGCACGGGTGCTGACGGTGCGCAAGCACGCCGGGCTCATGGTTCCGGCACCGCTGCAAGCGGCCATGATCGCCGCCCTCGAAGACGACGAGCACGTCGCGGTGCAGAAGGAGCGCTACCGCGCCCGCCGCGAGATGCTGCGACCGGCTCTGGAACAGGCCGGCTTTCGCATCGATCGGAGCGAGGCAGGACTCTACCTGTGGGCGACCGAGGGACGACCCGCGTGGGAATCTATTGAACGTCTGGCCGCCCTCGGCATTCTGGCCGGCCCCGGGCCGTTCTACGGCGATGTCTACCCGGAGCACGTGCGCTTCTCGCTCACCGCGACCGACGAGCGCATCACTGCTGCGGCTGCACGTCTGCGTTCCTGACGCCATGCTCGGATGGGGCGAAACGCTGTGGACTATCACCAACGAACCGCCCGAAGTTTTAGCTGATGCAACAGTAGGCGTCTGGGCCGATTAGGCTGTAGACGCGACAGAGTCGACCACAGCAGTTTCACCACGGGCCGGCTCAGTGACGCGTCGCGACATTTCATCCGGCAGTGATACTCGAGGAGGCTCCGTGACCGACGTCGCGCAGCAGACAAAATCCGGCGAACCGATGAGCGCTGACCCCAGTAAGGTCACCCTCACTTTTCCCGGTGGGAGCGCAGAGTTCCCCATCCTGACCAGCGTGGACGGCGTGTCGAGCGTTGACATCTCCACCCTGACCAAGCAAACGGGCCTCACCACCCTGGACTACGGTTTCGTGAACACGGCGGCAACCCGCTCTGCGATCACGTACATCGACGGTGACGCCGGCATCCTGCGCTATCGCGGGTATCCCATTGAACAGATCGCCAAGAACTCGAACTTTCTCGAGACAGCCTGGCTTCTGATTTATGGTGAGCTCCCCAGCGCGAGCGAACTGACCAACTTTGACGATCGCATCCGTCACCACACGCTGTTGCACGAAGACATGCGCCGATTCTTTGATTCTCTGCCGCACAAGGCGCACCCGATGAGCGTGCTCGCTTCCGGCGTCTCGGCCCTCTCGACGTTCTATCAGGATTCCCTCGACCCGAAGGACCCGGAGCAGGTCGAGATTTCGACCATTCGCCTGCTGGCCAAGCTGCCCGTTATGGCCGCCTACGCGCACAAGAAGAGCGTCGGTCAGGCATTTCTCTACCCCGACAACTCCCTGAGCTTTGTTGACAATTTTCTCAAGCTCAACTTCGGCAATATGGCCGAGCCTTACGAGGTCAACCCGGTCGTCAGCAAGGCGCTCGAACGCCTGCTCATGCTGCACGAAGACCACGAGCAGAACGCCTCCACCTCGACCGTGCGTCTGGTCGGCTCCACCGAAGCCAACCTGTTCGCATCGGTCTCCTCCGGCATTAACGCACTGTTTGGCCCCCTGCATGGCGGTGCCAACGAAGCCGTGCTGTCGATGCTCGGTGAGATTCAGGCATCCGGTCAGGGCGTCGAAAAGTATGTCGAACGCGTGAAGAACAAAGAACAGGGCGTGAAGCTCATGGGCTTTGGCCACCGGGTCTACAAGAATTACGACCCGCGCGCGACCCTGGTCAAGGAGAGCGCCCACGAGGTGCTCGCCGCCCTCGGCGTCAAGGACGACCTGCTCGACATCGCCCAGGAACTTGAGTTCCTGGCGCTCAACGACGACTACTTCAAGGAACGTCGCCTGTACCCCAATGTCGACTTCTACACCGGCGTTATCTACAAGGCGATGGGCTTTCCGACGCGCATGTTCACCGTGCTGTTCGCGATGGGTCGCCTGCCTGGCTGGATTGCGCACTGGCGTGAGATGAATGAGGATCCGTCCACCAAGATCGGCCGCCCGCAGCAGCTCTACGTGGGCTCCCCAGCCCGCGACTACCCACTCCGGTAGCGACCACGCCGCTGGCCAGCCGGCAGTTCGCGCCGCTTCTCGCTGCGCGAGCGGGTCGGCGTCGGCTTTGGCGTTGGCTTTAGTTTCGGGCTCTGGGCTGGATGTGAAGCTGGCTTCAGGCGCGAAGACCACGGGGCCGAAGTTGTCCAATCGCAGCGCGCGGTGCTGTCGCTATGGCCCACGTGTACGCACGGGTGGATGATCTCCAGCCGACGCCCCTTCTTCGTGGCGCCCAGCCTCAGATTTCGCTCCGCCCCAACGTGCCCCCGGCCAGCCCAGCCAGCCACAGCGAGCTAGAGACAGCCCCCGCGAGTCACGGCGATCTCCACGAGCACAGCTGCTGGGCGAGGTGTGGCCGTGGCGGGGTTCGGTCAGCAGCCGGGGCCGCGGGGATTAGCGAGGCAGTCCTCGGCCACGAGCACGGTGGATTCGTTCGCTGCGACGACGGTGAACGGCGTCGACGGTACGGTGACGATTCCTTCCACGGGGCGCCAGTCCTGGTCGCCGAAGCTGTAATCGGCACGGTAATCAACGGTGAGGACGACGGTGAAGGTGCCCTTCGCGGCGTAAACGTGGCTGGTGGCGGTGGTGGAGAACTCGGCCAGGCCGAGGTCTTCCCAGCTGGCTCCGCCGGTGGCGCTTGCTGCGGTGCTGCCATCGCCGTAGTTCCAGCGGTAGCCAACCGGCGTGAACATGACCTGCGCCGCTTCGCCGAGGAGTAGTCCTTCGCTGACTTGAGCGGATGCCCCGGCCCAGAAGTTCGCGGCCAGCCCGACGATCGCCCAGCCGTTGGGTTCCATGCCCGCGGGCGCGGCGTACGCGGGAAAGTTCTGCAGGTCGGAGACGCGCACAATGGTGTTGGGGGAGCACCCGACGCAGGGGGTCGCGGCCACGGGATTTCGCGCCAGCGGAAGGAATTGCCCATTTCCACACGGAATCGCCTTAATGCCGGGTTTCGCCGGATCTCCGTTGGCGCATTCCCTGGGAGCAGCCGGTGTGCCCGAGGCGCCTGTCCCGCCACGCCCCCGTCGAGGATGACTTGAATTGCCCGATCCGCTGGAACCCGT
>JBBRBV010000069.1:0-11465 GCA_038205545.1 Actinomycetales bacterium | reverse complement strand
TGAGAACTTCGAAGCCGTTGTTGCCGCTGTTGGAGCGGTTCCGAACGATGAGCTCGTCGTCCGGGCGATAGACCCCAGTGATGGTGATTCGTTGCCAGTTTTGGTATGCATCGTAAGATCTGAGACTGGGTAGGGCTTTCTCTATCGGTATAGGGGAGGCTGAGAAGTTCGCGGTGATGATGGTGTTACGGGCTGACTTCTGCTGGCCGACATCGAGTTGCCAATTGGCGAGAAGTACGCAGGCGATAGCGAAGACGACGGCCGCGGCGATGTACGCCAACCATCGCCAAGTGCGCAGGAACTGCCATCCAGTCAACCCGTCCGTGACTGTGTCGTAGACAGCAACGGGGGCCCCTTGTCGCGCGCCCGGCGGGGTGAGTTCCCCGGCTTGCCGAGGTTTAAGGTCGGTTCGGCTGTGAGTGTTCGTCGCCGGTCCTTCGATCACTTCTGCACTGCCTGGTCTCTCGTATGACTGGTGCCTATTGGTGGACCGCTATGGACGGTCTCGAAACTCAACCCTAACGCCCTCGGCTTTGGCTTATGGGCTGCTGCGGATATCTCGGACAGTGGGCCCTCTAAAAATGAGAGTTCACTGAAAGTAGAGAACCGCATGACCGCACCACGCCGGAAATTCACTCAAGAGTTCAAAGACGAGTTGTGCCGCAAGGTGATCAACACGTACAAGCCCATCAAGGATGTGGCCGAGGCCTACGTGGGAGGCCACCGGCGTCTGGACATCCTCCGCCGAGGTCGCGGAAGTCCCGTTCACTGCGTTCAGCTCGCGAAAGAAGGCCGAACGCATCATGGGGCGCCTGGCCGTTCGCCGGATCCCGGAACTGAATCACAAGGCCACCGAACGGCAGCCGACCCTGTTCGACATGCACCGGTTTCATGCATTCTTCGCCACGAGCACCGCGGACACTGTCACCGCGGACCCGACCCGCCGTCAGCATGCCATCATCGAGCAATTTAACGCAGACCTTAAGGACAGCGCGCTGGCTCACCTGCCGTCAGTTTTGTTCACGGCCAACGCGGCCTAGATCGTGCCGGCCACGATCGCGTTCAACCTTTCGCGCGCCGTTGGTTCGCTGGCCGACGCAGATCTGCGCAAAGCGCGCAGCGGCACAATCCGTCGCAAACTCATCAGCATCCCCGCCAGCATCTCCACCTCTGCGCGAAAAATCACTCTGCCCCTCCCCGCCAACTGGCCGTGGGAACCCGGCTGGCTAGCCGCGTTCGCGGCGGCCAGCAGCCCGCCGCAAACCGCCGCCGCCTAACCACCAGCCACACGGCGAACGAATACTTGGAGCACCACCGGCAGCAAGGCCGGCAGCTTCGTTCTGCCCGCCACCGAAACCCGGGTTCTGAATTCAGCGAAGCCGGTCAATCAAGGCGGACCGGTGGATCGAGGCTAAGGGCAATACCGTTCAGTTAAGCGTTTTAATGGTAATGCGTCCTTCGTGCTGAGGTTGTGGCCATCGGGTGTGGTGTTCTCGTTTGGCGAGCCATTTGGAGATCTTGCGTTTGATGACGCGGGGGTTTGACCGTTTTCGGCGGGCGGGGTTGAGGCGTTTCAGAAGCCTGCCGATAGCGTAGCGCCAGGTCGCTTCTGCTTGTTCAGGGTGTTGAGGGGGAAAAGGCGCCCTGGGCCGTCGAACGGCGGGCGATGCGTAGTGCGGCGATGAAGGAGACCCGGTCTGGGTCGCGGCCAGCGTGGGCGGCGGTGTCAGCCATCAGGGTTCGGATGGCGTAGTGGCAGCAGAGGTGCCCCCAGATTTCCTGCAGAATCAGGTCGGGCGACTTGGACCGCAGCACGGCCTTGGGGCCGCGTTGATGGGTTTTGAGTTCGTCGCACGTGCTCTCAATCTCCCACCGTTCAGAGTAGACGGCGGCGAGGTCCTCCGCGCTGGCGACACCGGGTTCGAGGATCGTGCTCAGGAGCCGGTAGCTCTCGGGGTTCTCGCGCCCATCGTCGATCGTGTAGTCAATGACACGCACGATCAGGGGTTCCGTTGTGGTGCGGTTCGCACCCGACGTCGGAATAATGCGGGCCAGCCACGACCCATCGGCGAGAGTCTCCACGTAGCGCGGTCGAAGATTCGTCTTCACCCGCCAAAGGAGGTCAGCGCCGGTCGCGGCGGCTTGCTGCCACAAGTGGAAACCGTAGAAGCCACGGTCGGCCAGGAGCAATATGCCTGGCGTCACACGCTTCACGAGCTCCTTGGACAGTGCAATTTCCGACGTCGTGCACGGCCCGACCTCCGCGTCCAGGATTGCATGGGTGCCACACTCCGCCAGCGCGACGACGCGGGCCTGCGGGAACGCTGACTTCTCACCGCGGCTGGACGGCGGTCGGCCGAAGAAATCCGCATTGGCCGCGCTGTCAGCCAGATCCAGAACCGTCCCATCGATCGCCACCAACCGACGACCCGCCAACCATGAACCCGGGGTCTCTGGCCCAGCCAGAGGGACCGCGACACGTTTGAAAAGATCACGCACGGGTTCAGACCCCAACCGGGCCCGAGCCTGGAAGATCCCCGACTTCGACGGGGATGACCATTCCTCGGCCCACCCCGATGACCACGACAACCCGTCCGTCAACTGGGCGAATACGTCCTCGTAGGAGTCCTCCGAATACAACGCCATCCCAATCGAGAAATACGCCATCACCCGCGCCGGCAACGCACGCTGACGTACCTCAGTGCGCCCGGCCGCGGCAATCACCTCATCAACCACGGTCGCAGGGAACACCCGCGTCAACAGGCCCACCGACACAAAATCCGACAACCGGCGGTCAGAGACCGGCTTTACCCAACCAGAACGAGCCATACCCCAATCATACCGGCAAACCGCTTAACTGAACGGTATTGAGGTTAAGGCCTTGAGCGCACTCGATTGACGCGGATCTGGTGAGGTCAGACGACATACCTCACAGGACGGGGGATGTGGCGGTGCCTCCGCGGTCACCCGGCGACCGCGTCGTCGCGTCGAAGTGGGTGAGCAGAAGCTGATCGTCCGTCCATCGAAAATCGTGCACCGAACCGTTTGCAATGAATTCACCCTGTCGGGGCAGCTCACCCGCGGTGGCGTGGCGCAACAAAGTACCGATAATTCCGCCGTGACTGAGCACCAGGACGCTCTGGTCGGCCCGGTTCAACGCCAACGCCGCCAGCGCCGCCAGGACGCGATCGACGACATCGCGCCTCGTTTCCAAGCCCGGAACGGCAACGCCCTCGGGGAATTGATGTTGACGTTCGGTGAAGGTGAGTCCTTCGATGGCGCCATGGTGACGTTCGGTGAATGCCGGAACAACCTGCGGATCGGTCAGACCCAGCTCTTTGGCGATAATGCGCGCGGACTCCACCGCACGGAGCAGCGGACTCGTCACTATGGCATCCCAGCCCCTGTTTCGCAGACGTTCTGCAGCGGCGGCAGCCTCGGCTCGGCCGGTCGCGTTGAGGGGAATATCCGTGCGGCCCTGGATCCGATGTTTCAGGTTCCAGTCGGTCTGACCATGACGCACGATGGAGAACACAGTTGTGGCTGAATCCCCCGATGAGGCGCTCGGGCGCTGGACCGTGGACACGCGAGTCAGCCCAACAAACGTTCAGCCAGCGCGGCGAGTGTCTCCGACGTGCCGGCTTCGAGTTTATGCAGGGCCCGACCATCGCCCTTGGTCACGCCGCGGTTGATGACGATGATCGGCAGCTTACGACGGCGCGCCTGTTCGACCAGACGGATGCCGGAATTCACGGCTAGCGAGGATCCCGCCACGATGAGAGCGTCAGCGCCCTGGATCAACGCGGATGCCTCAAGAAAAGTCTCCGTCGGAACCAGCTCGCCGAAGAAGACGACGTTGGGCTTGAGCATGCCGCCGCAGACCGTGCAGGCCGGAACCGAGAAGTCATCGATATTTCCCACGTCGGCGTCGCCGTCGGGAGCGATGCGAATACTCTCCGGGTCGCGCAGTACGGGATTATCCTTTTCGAGTCGGGCAGCGATGCTGTCCCGCCCAAACGCCTGACCGCAGGCCAGGCAGACGACCCGGTCCAGGGATCCATGCAGTTCGACGACATAGCGAGAGCCCGCGCGAGTATGCAGTCCATCGACGTTCTGGGTGATGACTCCGGCGATGGCGCCGGAGCCTTCCAGCTGCACGAGTGACCGGTGTCCGAGGTTGGGTTCGGCCTGGTGAAATACTCTCCAGCCCAGGTGGCTGCCGGCCCAATAGCGTTTGCGCGACCGTTCGTCGGCGATAAAGGTCTGGAAGGTCATCGGGGTGCGCGTCGGTGCACCCTCGCCGCGATAGTCCGGAATGCCGGAGTCGGTGCTGAGGCCGGCACCGGTGAGCACGGCGGCACGTCTGCCGCGCAGCAACGTGGCAACGGCATCCACTGCCCGCTCGGAATCGAGGCCGACCGCTGTCGCCAGCGCGGCCTCCGCCTCGGGGGGTTCGGCTGGCAGAAGCTCATCGTCGAGGATCGAATCGCTGGGCAGAGCCGAGTCGGCTGCCATCGGCGCTCCTTTCGGGCAGGGGCGAGCAAGAAAAGCCCGTCCCTTGATTCTAAACTCGTCTGTTTTCCTGTTTGACTACCCACCTGTCAGGCTTGGACCTAATCCTTCATTTCGAAAGGCACTTCTTCGTGCAGATCACCCGCATTACCGACCTGTCCAGTACGGGGCTCGCCGATTATTCGCGCCTGACCGATGTCGCTCTCCGGCGGGTCCTGGAACCGGCCGGTGGCCTCTACATCGCCGAATCGCCGAAGGTGATCGCTCGCGCGCTCAACGCGGGACATCGGCCCAGGTCACTCCTCATTCAGGAACAGTGGCTGCCCGACGCTGAACGCTTGCTGGCCGACTGGCCCGACATTCCGGTCTACGTCGGTGACGCTGCCGTATTGGAACAGCTCACCGGTTACAACCTGCACCGCGGCGCCCTCGCCGCCATGCACCGTCCAGCGCTCGAACCGGTCGAAGCGCTGCTCGAGCATGCCCGCCGCATTGTGATCCTTGAGGACATTGTTGACCACACCAATGTCGGTGCCATCTTTCGTTCTGTGGCCGGCCTCGGCGCCGACGCCGTGCTCATTACCCCGCGCTGTGCCGACCCGCTATACCGGCGCAGCGTGCGGGTGAGCATGGGCACCGTTCTGCAGGTGCCATGGACTCGACTGCCGGAATGGAGCGTGGCCACGCCGCTGCTGCATGCTGCCGGGTTTCAGCTGGCAGCGCTGGCGTTGGCCGACAACGCAGTGTCCCTGGATGTTTTCGCCGAGGCGCCACCGGACCGACTCGCCATCATCCTCGGCGCCGAGGGTGACGGCCTCAGCCAGCATGCTTTGGCTGCCGCGGACACGGTCGTGACAATTCCGATGTTGCACGGCGTTGACTCCCTCAACGTCGCCTCCGCGAGCGCGGTAGCACTCCACGCCCTGCGGATCCGGTCGTGAACGTTTGGGGCCGTCGCGATGGGTTCCGGCAGCGAAGAAGTTAGGCTGAACGGATGTCTCCCTCCCGGCGTGTCCTCCTCCGCAGACGGCGACTCGCCGTCTTCAGCGTTCTGCTCGTTGTGCTGGGTGGAGTGGGCTATGTCGGTGCCACCAACCTCGCGGCCGTGCCGGCGAGCGCCGCAACCCTGACGCAGCCCACCGCGCTCACGCAGCCGGTCGCGACACCAGCCTGGCCAGCCTTCGGCGAGAGCGCGATCGGCGCGGTGGGTTTTCCCGGTGTTCTGGCCTCAAGCGGAGAGCAGAACAGTGTACCGATCGCGAGCATCACCAAAATGGTCACGGCCCTGGTCATCCTCGATGCGAAACCGCTCGCCGCGGGTGAGACCGGACCGGATATCACCTTCACCGATGCCGACGTGGATATCTACTACGACGTGATCGCCGAAAACGGGTCTGTCGCGCCCGTCGTGTCTGGAATGGTGCTCACCCAGCGAGAGGCTTTTGAGGCCTTACTGTTGCCGTCGGCCAACAACTATGCAACCTCGCTCGCGTTGTGGGCGTATGGCTCCAAAGACGCCTACTTGGCGGCGGCGCAGGCCTGGCTGGCCGACAATGCCCTGACCCAGACGAGCGTTGCCGATACCAGTGGTCTGTCCGCTGAGAGCGTGAGTAGCCCGGCCGACCTCGTGGAGATCGGAAAACTGGTTCTCGCTCACCCGGCACTCTCTGAAATCGTGGCCCTTCCGTCGGCGGTCCTTCCCTTCGGCACCGTCACCAACACGAACAAGCTGCTCGGCCGTGACGGCGTTGATGGGATCAAGACGGGTACCACTGATATTGCCGGTGCCTGCCTGTTGTTCTCGACAGATTTCACGGTCGGCACCAGCACGGTGACCCTCGTCGGCGTGATGCTCGGTGGCGACACGCATTCCGAACTGAACTCCGCGATATCCGCTCTGATCCAGAGTGTGCAGCCTGGCTTCCACGAGGTCGTTCTGGCCGAGGTGGGGGCCGTGTTCGGCAGGTACACCACCGAGTGGGGTGACGCGAGCGACATCGTTGCCGAGCGGGCTGCATCCGTTCTGGTCTGGTCAGACTCACTCATCATCGGTGCCGCGACAGCCGCCGACGTGCAGCTCGGCCGCTCAGGCGACGACGTGGGCGAGGTATCGTTCACAATCGGTACCGAAGAGGCTACGACCGTGACGGTACCGCTCGAGCTTCAGCACACCCTGACCGACCCCGGACCGGCGTGGCGCATGGGGCACCCGGGCGAGCTCGTCGGCGGCTGACCCCCGCGGCTAGCCTGCCGGCGCACGCGTGACCTCCTAGCTTGGCCTTCTCCGGTTCACACCCGGGGAAGGGTGAAGGGTCCGGCGTCGGGGCGTTTGGGCAGCACGTGATCGCCCGAGGACTGGTGGCGCACCCGGCGCAATACCCAGGGCACGAGGTATGCTCGCGCCCAGGCCAGGTCCTCCGTGCGAGCCTGCCGCCAGTTGGTTCCGGGCATCGGCTCGGGTTCACTCGGTCCGAGGGAATTCTTCACATTGAGTGTTGCCAACACCATGCGCGCGACCGTGTGGTGCCCGAGTGCGTTCAGGTGTAGCCGGTCCGGGGCCCACATGCGCGGATCCTGAATCTCGGACAGCTGCCACATATCAGCCACGATGCAGTCGTGCTTCGTGGCGATGGCCCGAATATTCTCGTTGTAGATGGCCACCTTGCCACGAATGCTGCGAAATACGGGGGAGAAGCCGACATCCGCGCCAGTGAACAAGACGATGGTCGCACCATCCCGGCTGAGGCGGGCGACTGCTTCGTCACAACGCGCCGCAATGAAATCCGGGTCGGTTCCAGGTCGAATCACATCGTTGCCGCCGGCCGAGATCGTAATCAGATCTGGGCGCAGCGCTAACGCCGGTTCAATCTGTTCATCGGAGATCTGGCGAATGAGTTTGCCCCGCACGGCGAGGTTGGCGTAGGCAAAATCCTCGGTGCCGTCGCTTAAGATTTCGGCGACTCGGTCAGCCCAACCCCGGTGACCGCCGGGGCTCTGCTCTTCAGGATCGCCGATGCCCTCGGTGAACGAGTCACCGAGGGCAACGTAGCGCGACCATGGATGTTGTTGCTTCGTCATCGCCCCAGTCTGTCTCAACACCCTGCGCTGGTCGAACCCGGCAGCGCACGCGAAGGTCGGTGGGCTTTGATAGATTTGTCCGAAGTGAATACTCCATCGGTTTTCGGTCCCGCGCAGGGAACGAGTGCAGCCGAACACCTGTCGCCGTCTTTCCCCGACCGCGCGGCCTGGGGTACCGCTGGCAAGCTGCGTGCCTGGCAGGCGGAGGCGCTTGAAGCGTACTTCGTGCACGAACCTCGCGACTTTCTGGCCGCGGCCACCCCCGGCGCTGGCAAGACCACCTTCGCCCTGCGACTAGCCGCCGAACTACGTTCCCGCCGCACCATCGACCGCATCACCGTCGTGGCTCCTACCGAGCATCTCAAGAACCAGTGGGCGGATGCCGCGGCGCGCGCCGGCATCCGTCTCGATCCCATGTTCAAGAACGCCGATCGGAACTACGGTAGTCACTATCACGGCGTCGTCGTCACCTACGCACAGGTCGCCGCGCGAGCGGCCCTGCACAAACAACTCACCGAGTCGAGCCGCACTCTCGTCATCCTCGATGAGATTCACCACGGGGGAGACGCGCTGAGCTGGGGCGACGCCATTCGCGAGGCCTTCGGCCCGGCTACCCGCAGGCTGTCGCTGACCGGTACCCCGTTCCGCTCCGACACGTCCCCGATCCCTTTTGTCAGCTATTTGCCCGACAAACACGGCATCCGTATGTCCCAGAGCGACTACGCGTACGGGTACGGCCGCGCCCTCGCTGACGGCGTGGTGCGCCCGGTGATGTTCATGGTCTACGCCGGACATATGAAGTGGCGCACCAGGGCCGGCGACGAGATGGAAGCCAAGCTCGGCGAGGGCAACACCAAGGACATCACGAGCCAGGCCTGGCGTACCGCGCTTGAGCCCACCGGGCAGTGGATCCCCTCCGTCTTGCGCGCGGCGAATTACCGCCTGACCGAGGTGAGGCACGGCATACCGGACGCCGGTGGTCTCGTCATTGCCACCGACCAGAGCACCGCGCGCGCCTACGCGGTCATTCTGGAGGACATCTGTGGTGAGCCGGTTACCGTCGTGCTCTCCGACGAGAAAGAAGCCAGCGACCGGATCGACGAGTTCTCCAAGAACACCCGCCGCTGGATGGTCGCGGTGCGCATGGTGTCCGAGGGCGTGGATGTGCCACGCCTCGCTGTCGGCGTGTACGCGACGAGCGCGGCCACCCCGCTCTACTTCGCTCAGGCGATCGGTCGATTCGTGCGCGCGCGCCGACGTGGTGAAACGGCATCCATATTTTTGCCCAACGTACCCGGGCTGCTCGGCCTCGCCAACGCGCTCGAACTGGAACGTGACCATGCCCTCGATCGCAGCAACCTTGACGACGGCGACGACGGCATGTACAACCCCGAAGATGCCATGGTCGCCGCAGCGAACAAAGACGACAAGGCCTCCGACGACCTCGGGCTCGACGATTTCACCTGGCAGGCCCTGGACTCCCAGGCGACTTTCGACATGGTCATGTTTGACGGTGACGAATTTGGTGAGCTCGCAGAGCCTGGCACCGACGAAGAATTCGATTTCATCGGTATTCCGGGGCTGCTGGAGCCCGAACAGGTCTCGGAGCTGCTGCGGCAGCGTCAGTCCCGGCAGTCCAAGCGGTCCACGGACAAGCGCAAGGATCCGGTGACCGGTGAGATCGCTCCGCAGGAGCCCCCGCCGCTGTACCGAACGCTCAAGGAGCAGCGCACGCTGTTGTCCAGCCTCGTGGGCATGTGGTCGAAACTCGCCAATGAACCCCACGGCATGATCCACGCCGAGCTGCGGCGGCTCTGTGGTGGCCCCGCCGTCGCCCAGGCCAGTGTCACGCAGCTTCAGATGCGCATCGACCTGTTGCGCCGTCGGCTCGGCCGTAGCTAGTTCGGCGGCTGCGCCGACCCGCCAGCGGTCTCGGCGCCCACCGGCACCCGGGCGCGTGACAGGGCGGTCAGGATGTCATCCATGAGGTCGTCAACGTGCTCCAGACCAATGGATAGACGTACGATGCCGGCGGCCGGCCGCGCCTCGGCCGCGACGGGCCGGTGGGTGAGCGATGCTGGATGTTGTACCAACGAGTCGACACCGCCCAGGGACACTGCGTGGGTGATCAGCCGCAGGGACTCGGTGAATCGCAGGGCGGCGGCGTAGCTGCCCAGATCCAGCGCGAGCAGGGACCCGGCTCCAGAACACTGGCGCCCGATCAGCCCCTGGGGATCCTGTTCGGGCAAACCGGGGTAGAGCACCCGCACCAGGGCCGGGTTACCCGCCAACCGATGAGCCACCTCCTGGGCTGTAGTCTGCTGGGCGCGCACCCGCACTGGAAGGGTGCGCAGACCGCGGTGCAGTAGATAGGCGTTGAAGGGCGCAAGCAAACCACCCGTGAGAGCGCGCACCTGGCGCAGGCGCACCATCCATTGTTCGGACCCGGAAACCGTCCCCCCCATGGCATCGCCGTGTCCGCCCAGGAACTTGGTCGCACTGTGCAGCACGAGCGTCGCGCCCGATTCCAGCGGCCGCTGCAACACCGGGGTTGCGAAGGTATTGTCGACCAGGACGGGAACCTCGCCCGCGGCGTCAACGACAGCCCGAATATCGGTCAGTTCCAGTGTCGGGTTGGCGGGGGTTTCCAGTATGACCAGGCCGGTACCCGAACGGATGGCCGCAGCCACGCCGGCCAGATCGGTCCACGTCACCGTCGTGCCGAGCAGCCCGCTCGCCAGCACATGATCGGTGCCGCCATATAGAGGCCTAAGGGCGACGACATGTGGCTTACCGGCGGTGACGGTGGCGATCAACGTAGCGGTCAGCGCGGCCATCCCGGTGGCGAAGGCCACCGTGCCCTCGGCCTGCTCCAGCGCGGCGAGGGCTGCTTCGAACCGAGCGACGCCAGGCTGCCAGAGACGCTGATAGACCGCCGAGTCCCCGGACTCGGGGGTTCCGCCGGTTGCAAGATTCTCATAGGACTCACCGCCAGACTCGACGCTCCGCAGGGGATTGGTGGTCGACAAGTCGATGGCGGGAACGTGGGTACCGGCCTCGGTGAGGCCATCCATTCCGGCGTGAACGGCAAGGGTTTCCAGATGTGACAGCGGTGGCAACATATCCTCACCAAAACAGATTCTGTGCGCGATCGCAAGAGAGTCTGCAGACCCTTGCGAATCGGTCAGGTAAATCGCATAAACTCCTTAGTAACGAGGGAGTCTCTTGATGGAATCGAAGAAGCCGGAACTTGACCGGGTCGACCGCGCGCTGCTGCGCGCGCTGTCAGTCAATGCCAGAGCCTCTGGGGCGGCCCTGGCGAGCGAAATCGGCGTCGCCGAGTCCACGGTGTCATTGCGCCTGCGGCGGCTGCAACAGCTCGGCCACATTCGCGGCTACCGCGCCAATATCGATCTGGCCGCTCTCGGCGCCAGTCTGCAGGCACTGATTTCGGTGCGGTTGGCCAAGCACGCCCGGGTGCAGATCGATGATTTTCGAAGCGCCGCGCCACACTGGCCCGGTGTCATTGGATTGTTCCACACCGCTGGCGCCGACGACTATCTTCTCCACGTCGCAGCAGCGGATGCCTCTCATTTGCGCGACTTTGTGCTGGAGCACCTGGCGGAACATCCGGCCGTTGCCCATACCGAGACGAACCTGATCTTTGAATATGTCGACGGCGATGGCTGGCAAGATCTCGTGAAGTAGGGCGGCGGGAGCACGGGCCCACGTCAGCGTCGGTATCAATCGTTAAAACAAGAACGCCTCCCGCCGAAGCGGGAGGCGTTCTTCGCAAGCTCTATTTAGAGGGAACGAATGTTCTCGGCCTGAGGACCCTTGGGGCCCTGCGTTACCTCGAACTCGACCTTCTGGTT
>JBBRBV010000068.1:0-12205 GCA_038205545.1 Actinomycetales bacterium | reverse complement strand
GGGCCCGGGGCGATGGTGCCCGGTTTGCGTTTGGTTGTGGTGGTTCGGGGCCCGGGCCCCGAACGTGGGCCCCGTTTATAACCTGGGCCCGGGTCTCTAAGGTGGGCCCGGGGCGGGGGTGCCCGGGGCGGGGGTGCACGGGGCGAGGGTGCCCGGGGCGAGGGTGCCCGGGGCGGACCGGCCCGTGCGACCGCTCCGCTGCGCGTCCACACCAGCGTCTCGTAGTATTGCGACGTGACCCAGACCCGCGCAGAGACCCGAACGGATGCGTCGGCCGCACCCCCCGCATCCGCCGTGCCGGTCTGGCTGGCCCTCGTCTTCTCGGTGCTGATCGGGGCACTGTACGCGCTGCAATCCCGGGTCAATGGCGAACTCGGGCAGCAAATCGGTGACGGATTCACCGCCGCCGTGATCTCCTTCGGCTCCGGCCTGGTGATTCTGAGCCTCGGCCTGGTCGTCTCGCGCCGCGGGCGCCGCGGCCTGCAACTCCTTTCCCGTGCGGTCTCGGCACACACCCTGTCGTGGTGGCACCTGTTCGGTGGCGTCTCGGGCGCCCTGTTCGTGCTGTCGCAGGGCCTCGTCGCCGCGCCCCTCGGCATCGCCCTGTTCACCGTGGCCGTGGTGGCCGGCCAAACCGTGAGCGGCGTGCTGATGGATCGCTTCGGAATCGGCCCGGGTGGGCGCCGCCCCCTGCACGCGTCCAAAATTGTTGGGGCCCTGCTGGCCCTGGTGGCCGTCGCGTTCACGGTGAGCGGCGAATTGCGCGGCAGTGATGCGCTCTGGTTGTTCGCGCTGCCGTTGATCGCCGGCATTGGCCAGGGCTGGCAACAGGCCGTCAACGGTCAGGTGCGAGTCACCGCGCAGAGTGCGCTCACGGCCACCTTCATGAACTTTCTCACCGGCACGATCGCCCTTGTGCTCGCGGCGATCGTGCACGGCCTGTTGGTCGGCTTCGCGCTCGACCTGCCGGGCAACCCGTGGCTCTACACCGGCGGAATCATCGGCTGCATCTTCATCGCCGGGGCCGCGCTGGTTGTGCGCACCACCGGGGTATTGATGCTCGGGTTGTCCATCGTGGCCGGCCAACTGCTCTGCGCCCTCGCGCTCGACATCGTCGTGCCGACGGCGGGGCATCCGCTCGGCGTGACGACCATTGTCGGCACCGGGCTGGCCCTCGTGGCGGTTGTTATCGCCGCGGTGCGCTGGCGCCGGCCCGGCCACGCGCGCTGACCGGGTAGGCCTAAAGAACCCCGAGAAACTGCTCGGGGTCTATCGATAGCCGCGAGCCCGTCTTTGCGCCGTCTCGAATGCCGCCGACATAGAGCCAGCCGAGCAGCTCTTCGTTCTCGGCGAGCGCGTGCATTTCGCGAACGGGAGCGGTGCGCACGAGCGGTCCGGTGCGCCACATTGCGCCCCAGCCCGAGTCATCCAGCAGCAGCGTGAGCAGGTGCGCCACGCCCGACGCTGCGGCATCTTGTTCCCAGGCGGGCACCTTGTAATTTACCCGATGCGCCGTAACGACCGCAATGAGCAGCGGTGCACGTAGCGGTTTGCCGGCCAGCTTGAGAGCTTCAGACCCCTCACAAGCGGATGCCGCCACAAACGCCGCCCCCAGCCGCTCGCGGGCGGCGCCACGCAGCTCGAGCAGTCGCCACGGCCGTAACGCGCCGTGGTCAGCCACCCGCGCCGCCGCGGCTACGAGGGGCAGCAGTTCTGCGTGGGTGGGCGCGAGTTCGGTGACCTTGGAGTGCGAGCGCCGTCGCTGCACCGCGGCCAGAACGGGGCTCGGCGTTTCGTTGGTCGAGCGTGTCGTTTCGTTGGGTGAGCTTGGTGTTTCGTTGGTCGAGCTTGTCGAGACCATAGGGACGGGGGGTGTGGTCTCAACAAGCTCGACCGACGGGTTTGTTGGCTCGACGGGCTCGACCGGCGGGGGTGTGGTCTCGATGGGCTCGACCGGCGGACTTGCGGGCTCGACCGACGGGGGTGTGGTCTCGACAAGCTCGACCAACGGATTTGTGGTCTCGATGGGCTCGACCAACGGACTTGTGGGCTCGACCGGCGGGGGTGTGGTCTCGACAAGCTCGACCGACGGATTTGCGGGCTCGACCGGCGTCGAGGCCATGTCGGGCACCGGCTACTCGGCGGGCGTGAAGTTGAGCGAGATCGAGTTCATGCAGTATCGATCGCCGGTCGGGGTGCCGAATCCGTCGGGAAAAACGTGCCCCAGGTGCGAGCCGCAGTTGGCGCAACGCACCTCGGTGCGCACGCTGCCAAGGGAGCGGTCTTCGAGCAGTTCGACCGCTTCGGGCCGCACCGACTCATAGAAACTCGGCCAGCCGCAGCCGGAATCAAACTTGGTGCCGCTTTTGAACAGCTCGGCGTTGCAGGCGCCGCAGGTGTAGGTGCCAGCCCGGCCCTCGTCGAGCAGCTCGCCGGTGCCGGCACGCTCGGTGCCGGCCTCGCGCAGCACCGCGAACTTTTCCGGACCCAGTTCGGTGCGCCACTCGGTGCTTGACTTCTTGATTGCGTAGTCCATCGATGATGTCCCTTCGTTCCGGCCGTCCGTGGCAACGGACAGTGTCTACCCAGCTTAAACACGTGCAACCGTGAGCGCATTCCGAGCCGGGCCGTTTCGCAGGGTTTGCACGGCACCCGCCCGCTCGCTCGATTGCCGGTTCCGGGCGTGCCGGACGCAACATCCAGCCGCCGCCTCATAGGATGAGGCCGACAGCAACCCGTTGACACTGTCCCGGGGGGAGAGAAACAGCATGAGTGACAAAGCACGACCCACGCCATCAATCACCACTGCGGCGCCCTCCGGCAGCGCGAGGACTCCGAGGCAGCTGAGCGAGCGCGACCAGGCGGTTCTTGCCTTTGAACGGCAGTGGTGGCGGCACGTCGGCGCCAAGGAAGAGGCCATCCGCGCCACCTTCAACCTCTCGGCCGCCCGGTACTATCAATTATTGGCGGCACTGATCGATTCACCGCTGGCGCTGGCTTTTGACCCGATGCTCGTAAACCGGTTACAGCGGATGCGTTCCGCGCGAGCCGAGGCACGCGCCCGTCGTTCCCTGCCCGACCACGACTAGCACTCACCCGACTGCGCCAACACAGCGGACACGGCTTCCGCTCGAACCGGCCGGCCAACCAAGGATTTAACCAACATGGCGCCAAAGTTTGCGAAAGACCGTTTCGACACCCCCACCCATGCTCTTGACCGGGTGGGCGCCCACCGCGCCCCGGCTAAGAAGGGCCGGCGCTGGATCGGTTTCTGGTGGGCCCTCGGCGCCACCATTCTGCTGATTGTTGTGGGTGTCGTTGGCATCTTTGCCATCAACGATCGCCTCGATTTTTCGAACATTCCCGGGCTGTCCTCCGCCAGCGCCACGCCGACCGCCACCCCGACGGGTGATCCCGCGGTCGCACCAACCGTCGACCCGGCGCTGAAGGTCAATGTTTTGAACGGTTCTGCGACCAACGGGGTGGCAGCATCCGTGAGCGAGACGCTCACCACGGCCGGCTGGGTCGTCAGCGCCACGGGTAACGCGAGTACCGATACCGAACCGACCACCGTTATCTACTATGCCGACGCGAGCCAGGAGGGCGCCGCTCGCGGTATCGCCGAGTCCCTGCCGGATTCAAAGATCGTGCTCTCGACCAGCTTCGTCGATTCGGGTGCCGAGCTGACCGTGGTCGTGGGAAACGACTACGTCTTTCCGGCTCCCTGATTCAGGCTAGAAATTTCATTCTTAGTAGGCACTATTTGATTCGTCAAGCCCCTGTTCTTTGGCTGTGACTTCAGTAACATCTGGTCTTGGTCACACATTTTGTTCGGGCATTACCCGCCCGGATCAGGAACACTCGCCCAAGGTAACTTGCACCATCAGGTAACTTGCAACAGAAGACTTGCTCTCGGGGATTTGCTGCTCGCACGGAATGCTCGCAGTCTCTGCGGCAGGGCCCGGAACAGCCAATGGGCCGTTGCCGTCGAAATTGAGCAAGGAGCAACACATGGCGAACGGAACCGTCAAATGGTTTAACGCTGAGAAGGGTTTCGGCTTCATCACTGTTGATGGGGGAGGGCAAGACGTGTTCGTGCACTACTCCGCCATTGACATGACCGGCTACAAGGTTCTCGAAGAGGGCCAGCAGGTCGTCTTCGAGGTCGGTGCCGGAGCCAAGGGCCCCCAAGCCGAATCGGTACGACCGGCCTAACCCGCCCCGCAAACGGGCTTGTCCCCCGCCTACCGCCGCCCGCAGCAACGGGCGGCGTTAGTGTTTACCGGTGACCAAGAAGAAGACAGCCAACGTCCCTCGACCGTTGAAGACCGCAGGACTGCTCGCGCTGATCGTGCCGGCACTGCTCCTGAGCGGATGCGCCGGCAACACCCCGACGCCCTCGTCCTCGTCGAGTGGAGATGCCTGGAACTCAGGCTATGTCGACCCCGACGCCACCGAGATCGCCCCGCTGACCGGCCTGAGCGTACCGGCCGGGTCGTTGGACCGCCCGTCATTGGCGGTCAAGATCGACAATCACATTGCGGCCCGCCCGCAGGTTGCGATAGCCCAAAGTGACCTCGTCTTCGAAGAACTGGTGGAGGGTGGCATCACCCGCTACGTCGGGGTGTGGCAATCCAACATTCCCGACCAGCTCGGTCCGGTACGGTCGATCCGCCCGATGGATCCCGACATCATGGCTCCGTTTGGCGGCCTCGTGGCCTTTTCGGGCGGGCAGCAGCGGTTCGTTGACGCGATGAAAGCGACCGGCCAGGTCAGCGCCATCTTCGACTACGACACGACGGGCCTGTTCTCTCGTTCGACGGCTACCGCGGCTCCGCACAATGTCATCCTTGCCGCCGCAGAGTTCGTCAACCGCAACGCGAAGGTCGCACCACCGGACCAGCAGTATGCCTATGCGGCCACGCTGGATGGGTCATCCGCTGTCGTCGACGGCTCGCCGACTTCAGTGATCAACACCCGGTTCTCCAACGAGAGCGCCCGCAGCTGGACCTGGAACGCGGAAGCCGCCACCTACCTGCGCGCGCAGGACGGCACGCCCGACCTCACCGCCGACGGTGTGCAGCTCGGGGCCACCAACGTCGTGGTGCTCCGGGTGAATGTCACCGTCGACCAGAGCATCCCCAAGACCGAGCTCATTGCCTCGGGTGATGCGTCCATATCTTCCGGCGGCAAGACCATCGCGGCCACCTGGAGCAAAGACTCCCAGACCTCCCCGATCCGTCTCGTCGACGGCAACGGTGTGACAATTCGGCTGGCACCGGGCAATACCTGGTTTCAGCTCGTGCCCAACGGCGCCGGCTCCGTCGACCTCGTTCCCTGACCGTCGACTGCGAGCTGTCCGCCACCCCGGATGCTCGCTTGCACTCTCGACCCCAGAGTGCCAGAATCGATTTGGCACTCTCGTCACCTGAGTGCCAACCCCCATCATCGTTTGGAACGTCCGGGAGGGACGAGTTACACATATGGCAAAAATCATTGCATTCAATGAAGAGGCCCGTCGTGGGCTTGAGCGCGGCCTGAACATCCTCGCCGACACCGTCAAGGTCACACTCGGCCCGCGTGGCCGCAACGTCGTTCTGGAGAAAAAGTGGGGCGCCCCCACGATCACCAACGACGGTGTGTCCATCGCCAAGGAGATCGAGCTCGACGACCCGTACGAGAAGATCGGTGCGGAACTCGTCAAAGAGGTCGCCAAGAAGACGGATGACGTAGCCGGCGACGGCACGACCACCGCAACCGTTCTCGCCCAGGCTCTGGTTCGCGAAGGCCTGCGCAACGTCGCAGCCGGCGCCGACCCGATCAGCCTGAAGCGCGGCATCGAGAAGGCTACGGCTGCTGTTATCGCCGAGCTCATCGCGAACGCCAAAGAGGTCGAGACCAAGGAAGAGATCGCGGCCACCGCGTCCATCTCCGCTGGCGACCCGGAAATCGGCGCCATCATCGCCGAGGCCATCGACAAGGTCGGCAAGGAAGGTGTTGTCACCGTTGAGGAGTCGAACACCTTCGGCACCGAGCTGGAGCTCACCGAGGGCATGCGCTTCGACAAGGGCTTCCTGTCGGCGTACTTCGTCACCGACCCCGACCGTCAGGAAGCCGTCTTCGAAGACGCGTACATCCTGATCGTCAACTCCAAGGTCAGCAACATCAAGGACCTGCTCCCCATCGTGGACAAGGTCATCCAGACCGGCAAGCAGCTCCTCATCATCGCGGAAGACGTCGACGGCGAGGCCCTGGCCACGCTCGTTGTGAACAAGATCCGTGGCATCTTCAAGTCCGTCGCCGTCAAGGCTCCTGGCTTCGGCGACCGTCGCAAGGCTCAGCTGCAGGACATCGCCATCCTCACCGGTGGACAGGTCATCTCTGAAGAGGTCGGCCTCAAGCTCGAGAACGTTACGCTCGACCTGCTTGGTAACGCCCGCAAGGTCGTCATCACCAAGGACGAGACCACGATCGTTGAGGGTGCCGGCGACGTCGACGCCATCGCCGGTCGCGTCGCGCAGATCCGTTCCGAGATCGAGAACACCGACAGCGACTACGACCGTGAGAAGCTCCAGGAGCGCCTGGCCAAGCTTGCTGGCGGCGTTGCTGTCATCAAGGCCGGCGCCGCAACGGAGGTTGAGCTCAAGGAGCGCAAGCACCGCATCGAAGACGCCGTGCGTAACGCTAAGGCTGCCGTCGAAGAGGGCATCGTCGCCGGTGGTGGCGTTGCACTCATCCAGGCCGGCAAGACCGCGTTTGAGGGCAAGGCCATCCTTGACCTCGTTGGCGACGAGGCAACGGGCGCGAACATCGTGCGTGTCGCCATCGACGCTCCGCTCAAGCAGATCGCGCTCAACGCTGGTATGGAGCCCGGCGTTGTCGCCGACAAGGTGCGCAACCTGCCCGTCGGATTCGGCCTCAACGCCGCAACCGGCGAGTACGTGGACATGCTTGCTGCCGGCATCAATGACCCGGTAAAGGTCACCCGCTCCGCGCTGCTTAACGCTGCGTCGATTGCCGGACTGTTCCTCACCACCGAGGCTGTCGTTGCCGACAAGCCCGAGAAGAACGCGGCTCCGGCCGGCGACCCCTCGGGTGGCATGGACTTCTAAGTCCCCGCCAGCAGTACTGCAAGTGGGCGTCTCCTTCGGGAGGCGCCCATTTTTGTGTGCCCGCCCGAAAGCGGATACCGTGCCCCGCCACCAGGCCCGACTGCCCCGGGATTCTCCGCCGACATGTGAGTTTCGGGCCATTTGCCAGCCAGAATCGTGCCGGAACTCACATTTCGGCGGCTTGACGGTCACCCGCGCCCAATTGGCATGCCTAACTCACCACCTACCCCCAAGCGGATGCCCGCACGCCTACCGCGCGAACAACCGGGTGTTGGCCTGCTCGGTTTCGGCATACTGCTGCCCAGCCATGCTCAGAGCCTGGTTGAGCTGGGTGAGGCTCTCCTCCAGTTGCTGGTGCATGCCGCGCCACTCGGCGAATGCCCCCTGAAAAGCTGCGGATGCCTGACCGGTCCAGAATCCTTCGAGGCTGGTCAGCTGGGAGTGGAGGTCGGCGACATCCGCCTGCACCCGCGCAATGGTGCCGCGGGCGGTGTTTGCGGTGCTCTGCACCGCGTCGCTATCGACCTGGAAGCTCGTCATGGTGTGCCCTTCTCCGACGTAACAGTGGTTGGTAACTGTGAGCGTAGGAGACGGGCGGGGGCATCCACTCGACACGCACCCATCTGTGAGCGGATGCCGCCCCCCTCAGCCTGTGCAGGACCTGCGCCCTACCCGGAGCGGCGGGAGTCGCCGAACAGCGCTCAGGACGCGACGGGCGGGGCCTGCTGCGGGGCGCTCGGCGTACCGGCGAGGGGAAGCCAGACACGGAAGGTGGCGCCCCCGCCCGGGGTCTCGACGACGTCTACGGTGCCGTTGTGGCTCGCGACGATCGCGGCGACGATGGCGAGGCCGAGGCCGCTGCCTCCTGTTTCGCGGGCGCGGGATGAATCCGCCCGCCAGAAACGCTGAAAGATCTTCTCCCGAATCTGTGGCGGAATACCCTCGCCATGGTCGACTACGGCGATGGACGCACGCTGGGAATGCTGGTCGACCATGACTTCGAGCTCGATCGGGCTGTCCGAGGCGGTGAATCGCATCGCATTGCCCATCAGGTTGGTGATGACCTGACGAATCTTGTTCTCTTCGGCCATGACAATGGGTGGCAGGTGCGGCTCGACCGGCCGCACCGTCAGGTCGGCCTCGGGGGCGACGACGTTGCCGCGCCGCGGCTTGCGTGTGCGCAGCCGGGCCAGGGTGGCGCCGGCGAAGGCGATGGCCCCGGTCGGTGTGCCGGTTCCCGGCTGCCGGGTGATCGCCCCCGTGGTGAGGCCGTCCGAGGTGTCGGGGTCGGACGACACAATTTCACCGGAGCCGAAGTCGGAGCGGGCGGCATCCAGCTCGGCATCAGCCTCGGTCGGCGCCGTCAGCGGCGGGGGCGTGAGCACAGTGATCTGGCGCGCCGGCGAACTCGCCATGGTGTCCAGGGCCGCGTCGCGAGCCAGCGGAACGAGGTCGACCGGGGCCAGGGCGAGTGGCTTGGTCTCATCGAGCCGAGCCAGTTCGAGCAGGTCCTCCACCAGCCCACCCATGCGAATGGCCTCTTTCTCAATGCGCTCCATGGCCTGGGCGACATCTTCGGGAGTCTGCAGTGCGCCCATCCGGTAGAGCTCGGCATAGCCGCGCACCGACACGAGGGGTGTGCGCAGCTCGTGGCTCGCATCGCCCACGAAGCGGCGCATCTGATCGATGGTGCGGGCACGGTCTTTGAAGGCCCGGTCGATGCGGCTGAGCATGGTGTTGAGCGAGCGGTTGAGGCGGCCGACCTCGGTGTTGGGGGTGGCACCGGCGAGGCGTTGGCTGAAATCGCCGTCGGCGATCGCCGCGGCAGTCTGCTCCGCCTCCCGCAGCGGCACGAAAGTGGTGGTGACGAGAACGCGGGTGAGCATAGCCCCGATCAGCACGACCCCGGCGCCGAAGCCCAGAAAGATCGTGAGATAGGTGGCCATGGTGTTCTCCGTCGGCCGCAGCGACACGGCCATGACGAGGGTGCCGTAGGTGCCGGTCGGGCTGATCACGACGGGAACCATGATCGCGTGAAACTCGGTGTCGTGTGAGGCATTCCACAGGCTCTGGATCTGCCCGTCGAGCTGCGAGACCCGTTTCAGGTCGAGCGGCATGCCCACGACGGGCAGTTCCGAGTGGTCGCGTTCTTGCCAGGTGCGGGTAATCATGGCACCGGACTGGTCGTACAAGGCCACGAAATAGTCAGACGCAACGCCCTCGGTGTCACCCTGCGAGAACACGGTCGAGGAGTATCCGCTGAGCGCTTTCTGCGTATCGACCTGCAGTTGGGTGTTGACCTGGGTCACCACGTATTGCTTGAGCATGGCCATGGTGCCGATACCCGAAACGAGCAGGCCGAGCGTGAGCATCAGCACCGTAACGCCGGTGATCTTAGAACGGAGGGAGATGCTGCTCCACCGTCTGGACAGGGTTTCGTGCATAAGGCTTGAGTCTACGAAAGCTCTCTGTGACTACGCCTTGGCGGCCTTCAGCATGTAACCGAAACCGCGCTTGGTCTGAATCAGCGGTTCGCTTGAGTGCACGTCGACCTTGCGGCGCAGGTAGGAGATGTAGCTCTCCACGATTCCCGCGTCACCGTTGAAGTCGTACTCCCAGACGTGGTCGAGAATCTGTGCCTTCGACAGTACGCGGTTGGGGTTCAGCATGAGGTAGCGCAGCAGCTTGAACTCGGTCGGGCTCAATTCAATGGCCTCGGTGCCCACGAGTACCTCGTGGGTGTCCTGGTCCATGGTGAGCTCGCCGGCACGGATCACCGCGTCTTCGTCGGCGTGCATGGTGCGACGCAGGATGGCCTTGATGCGGGCGACGATCTCGTCGAGGCTGAACGGCTTGGTCACGTAGTCGTCGCCGCCAACGGTGAGTCCGGTGATCTTGTCTTCGGTGTCGTCTTTAGCGGTGAGAAAGAGGATGGGGGCGGTGTAGCCGGCGGAACGCAGGCGTTTGGTGACCCCGAATCCGTTCATGTCGGGCAGCATGACATCCAGGATGATCATGTCGGGTTCCTCTTCAAGCACGGCAGAAATTGCCTGGGCGCCGTTGCCGACGGCACGCACAGCAAATCCGGCAAAGCGGAGGCTGGTGGTCAGAAGATCGCGGATGTTCGGTTCGTCGTCGACGATAAGGATGCGGGGGCCGTCAGTCATGCTCCCAGTATCTGCGCGTTAGCTGAGGCTTTGCTGAGAGTGACTGGTGTGTGGTCGGATCGGTGGACGTCGATCCGCTGTGCGGCGGCGATTACCGCCATGATGGAACGGAACGCCCAATTTGTTCTACCGGTGAGGAACGCTATGACCCGCTCGAGAAACCCGTCTGGCGCGGGGCTGACGTTGCCGCATCTGGATGCCCCGCGCCGGTTGATTGGCGGTCGCACCTTTGATTTTGATCGCGAGGTGGCGGTGATGGCCATCATCAATCGAACGCCGGACTCGTTCTACGACCAGGGTGCCACGTTCGCGCTCGACGCATCCGTGGCGGCAGCGGAGCAAGCCATCGTTGACGGTGCCGACTGGATCGACATCGGCGGGGCCAAGTTCGCGCCCGGGCCGGCCGTTTCGGTGCAGGAGGAGATCGACCGGGTCGTGCCCGTGGTGGCAGCGCTCGGCGGGTCTGGCGTGGTGATCTCGGTCGACACCTTTCACGCCCAGGTCGCGGCAGCGAGCATCCGGGCCGGCGCGCACGTGATCAACGACACCACGGGGGTGCACGACCCGGCACTGGCCGACGTCGTCGCCGACAGCGACGCCACCCTGGTGATCACGCACAGCCTGGCCGCGCCACGCATGCCGTACCCGGCGCCGCACTACGACGACGTCGTCGCCGAGGTCAGCGCCTTTCTGCTGGCCAGGGTCGAGCGTGCTCTCGGGCGCGGGGTGCCGCCGGAGCGGATCATCATCGACCCGGGCCACGATCTCAACAAGACCACCCGGCACTCGCTGGAGCTGACCAGACGGCTCGGCGAGATCACCGGGCTCGGGCTTCCGACCCTCGTGGCGGTGTCCAACAAGGATTTCGTGGGGGAGTCGCTCGGGCGCGAGCGGGGCGAACGCGTGGAGGGGTCGCTGGCCGCCGCGGTGTTCTGCATCATGCAGGGTGCCCGCATCGTGCGCATGCACAATGTGCGAGCCGCAGTGGATGCCGTGCGCATGACCGAGGCCATTCTCCGGTTTCGCGAGCCCGCCTACGAGCGCCACAACCTTTGAACCCGCCGTAACTTTGACCCAGCCACACCCTGCCCGCGCCACAACCTATTCGGAGGCTGACCCATGCTCAATCGCAACGAACTCATCAAGAAGTATTGGATCGACGACCGCACTGGGCCTTTGGTACGCATGAATTTCGTGTCGAGCCTCGACGGCGCGGGCACCCATGACGGCCGCAGCAGCGCCCTCGGTAACGACGACGACAAGTTCGTTTTCGACACCCTGCGACTGCTCACCGACGTGATTCTGGTCGGGGCTGGCACGGTGCGCGCGGAGGGGTATGGCGGCATCCGCTTGTCTGCGGCGGATGCCGAATGGCGACTGAAGCAGGGGATGCCCGCGCAACCTCCCGTCGCGGTGGTGTCTGGACGGCTGGATCTCGATCCGGGGCATGCGCTCTTCACCGACGCGGCGACCCGGCCGATCGTGCTGACCCATGCCGCGGCACCGGCCGAGCGGCTCTCGGCGCTGGCTGAGGTAGCCGATGTGCTGATCTGCGGCGAGAACGAGATCGACCCGGTCGCGATGGTGCTCGCGCTCGCCGTGCGCGGGTTGCCGCAGATTCTCTGTGAGGGGGGACCGCAGCTGTTCGGCGCCCTGATCGAGGCGGACTGTGTCGACGAACTGTGCCTGAGTCTGAGTCCGGTGCTCGAGGGCGGTGAGGCCGGGCGAATCTCGAGCGGCACAGCGCAGATCAGCCGCCCGATGACGCTGCTGCACGCCCTTCCCGTCGCCGACATGCTGTTTCTGCGTTACGCCCGGGCCTGACACCCCCGGGCTCGACCGGCGACCCGTTGGTGGCGCTGGGCGAAGTCCGGGGCGGGGGGGGGGAGGGGGGGGCACGCGGCCCCCGGTTGGGAGGGATGGTGA
>JBBRBV010000067.1:0-12427 GCA_038205545.1 Actinomycetales bacterium | reverse complement strand
ACCTCGACCGCGGCCGCGGCGTCGGCTGGATCGACGGCATCGACGCCCCCCTCAGCTTCCGCCGCGTCACAGAACTCATCTGCACTGGCGGCTACCAACAAGTACTCTTCGGCACCGACGGCGACGTACTCTACCTCGGCAATAAACTCCGCTGCTTCAACGCCCGCCAACGCGCCGCCATCACCGCCCGCGACGGCGGCTGCATCATCCCCGGCTGCAACATCCCACCCCAATGGACCGAACTCCACCACGTCAAACCCTGGCACGACGGCGGCCCCACCAACGTCAACAACGGCGTACTCCTCTGCTGGTACCACCACCACACCATCGACACCAGCGGCTGGACAATCCGCATGATCAATGGCCGACCCCACCTACGCGGACCCCTGCTCTGGGACCCCACCCAAACCTGGCGCCCCGCCCACGCCCACCGCGCCAACACCCCCAGCACCACCCCACCCTGGGGCACGTAGAGTACTGAACCACCGGGCCCGAACCCGACTGGCCCGAACCCGACTGGCCCGAACCCACCTGGCATACCTAAACTGAACGTGCCCGACTGAGGGGCCCGATCTGACGTTGGCGATCGCTCACGTCGTGGGAAGGGTGCGCACTCCCTGTCGCCAGACGGCGTTGGTGAGCGGCACCCCAACGCGATAGGCCAGGTGCGAAATCGACGGAGCGTTCAGAACCTGCAGGTCGGCGCGGCCGCCGATAAACAGGGAGCCGAGGGCATCCGCTCCCCGGTCGCGGCCGAGCGACCGGGCCGCGCCACGGGTTGCGGCCCAGACCGCTTCTCCCACGGTCAGGCCCATCTGCAGCACGGCGGTTGCCACGCAGAAGGGCATCGATGTCGTATAGGAGGTGCCCGGATTGCAATTGGTCGCGAGAGCTATGGTGGCTCCGGCGTCGAGCAGCTGTCGGGCCGGCGAAAACGGTTGCCGGGTCGACAGATCGCAGGCTGGCAGCAGGGTGGCGACCGTTGTCCCGGCGGCCAATGCCTCGATGTCGGCCGGTTCCAGGTAGTTGCAGTGATCAACGCTGAGGGCGCCGAGCTCTGCGGCGAGACGCACGCCACCGCTGAAGCCGAGCTGATTGCCGTGCACGCGCAGTCCGAGGCCGGCGGCGCGGCCGACCAGCAAGACTTCGCGGCTTTCCTCCACGTCGAACGCGCCCCGCTCGCAGAACGCATCGATGAACTGCACATACGGTCTCACGGCAGAAAGCATCGGCCCGGTCACAATGTCGAGATAGTCGCGACGGTCCATTCCGGCGGGCACAATGTGCGCTCCGAGAAACGTCACAACATCCGCCACGCTCGCGGCAGCACGCGCCGAACGGGCTTCGCTCGCCACATCGAGGCCATACCCGGTCTTCGTTTCGAGAAAGGTAGTGCCCTGCACTTCTGCCTCGTGGCGCAAGCGCCGAGCCGTGGCTGCGAGCTGCTCCTCGGTCGCGGCGCGGGTAGCGGCGACAGTCGTGTTGATGCCGCCAGCGGCGTAGGCCTGGCCGGCCATACGGGCCTCGAACTCCGCCGAACGGTCTCCGCCAAAGACCAGATGGGTGTGCGAGTCGACCCAGCCGGGAAGCACGGCGCGGCCATCGACATCCGTTCGACGATCCGCCGCGGGCGCCTGGGCGGTGGGGCCGATCCAGAGAATGCGGCCGTTGCCGATCACGAGCGCCGCGTCGTGCAGCCGCTCGCCGGGCTCAGCCGACTCGGTCTGAGTGGTTAGTTCGCCGATTCCCGTGATCAACTCGGTACCCATCATCTGCCGAGCCTAGTGAGAGCATCCGTCAGCAGCACTGCGGGACACTCGCCGCCGACCAACTGGCCATGCTCGGCCACCAGTCGCCCACCAACGACAACCCGCAGCACATCGGACGACGTTGCGGAAAGCGGCAGCTGGCCGGGTAACGACCCGACCGTGCGCACTCCCGTCGTGTTGATCTCCACGAGATCGCACGGGTCGCCCGGTTGCAGCCGGTGGCGTCCCAGCCCCAGGGCTGCGTAGCCGCCAGCCGACGCGGCATCCAGTAATGCGGCAGGCGCGAAGCGTCCGCGCTTGCCTGAAGCGATCCGTTCGCCCATTTCGAGGCCGCGCATCTCCAGAAACGGGTCGATGACGGCGTTCTGATCGGAACCGAGCGCGATCGGCGAACCCGCCTGGGCCAGCGCGAGTGCCGGACCGATGCCATCCCCGAGGTCAGCCTCGGTGGTAGGGCACATCACCACGGTCACCTCGGCGTCACCGAGCAGGGCTCGGTCGTCGTCACTCAGGTGCGTCGCGTGCACCACGCCGAGGCGCGGCGTCAGCGCCCCGAGCGAAGCGAGCAGACCAGCCGGTGTCAGGCCGTAGGCTGCCCCGCAATCCGCGTTCTCCTGCGGCTGCTCCGACAGATGAATGTGCAGCGGAACTTCCGGCGGTAACCCGTCAAGAATCTCACGCATCGCATCGGGGGTGAGGGCGCGCACCGAGTGCAGGGCCGCCCCGAGCGCGACGAGATCATCACCCTGAAAGACAGCGCGCAGCGACCGCCACCGAGCCAGCCATCCGGCAGCACTGCCGTCGCCGAACGCCCGCTGCTCTGGCGCGAGTTCCTTTCCGATGCCGCCCTGCAAATACACCGTGTCCAGCAGCACCAAACGGATGCCGACGGTCCGCGCGGCGGCCGCGAGCGCGAGTTCCATGGCGTGCTCGCTCTCATACGGCACACCGCTCACGTGATGATGCACATAGTGAAACTCGCCAACGGCCGTGTAACCGCTGGCAAGCATCTCAGCGAATACTGCCGTGGCCAAGGCCTGATATTTCGCAGGGTCCAGCTGTGCGGCGACCCGGTACATCCGCTCGCGCCACAGCCAGAAATCACCACCCTCCCCATGGGTCTGGCCGCGCAACGCCCGGTGAAACGCGTGTGAATGCGCGTTGCCGAAACCGGGCAGTACCGTTCCCAAACGGATATCCGCAGCCTCGGCCGTCACCCCCGGCTGGACTCGTGCAATGCGCCCTTCCGCGTCGGCCTCCAGCCGCACCCCCCCGGCGGCGACGCCGTCAATCAGCAGCGACTCGCACCAGAATGCGGCCAGCACCTCAGTCTTCCCACATGGGCACGCGCAGGCCGCGCTCGCGAGCGACATCTTCGGCCCGCTCGTAACCGGCGTCGACGTGCCGCATAACGCCCGTACCGGGGTCGTTGGTCAGCACCCGCTCGATCTTCTCGGCGGCCAGCGCGGTACCGTCGGCGACGATGACCTGACCGGCGTGGATGCTGCGGCCAATTCCTACGCCGCCACCGTGGTGAATAGACACCCAGGTCGCGCCGGAGGCGGTGTTGAGCAGTGCGTTCAGCAGCGGCCAGTCGGCGATCGCGTCGGAACCGTCTTTCATGGCTTCGGTCTCGCGATAGGGCGAGGCGACCGAGCCGGAATCGAGGTGGTCGCGGCCGATCACGATCGGCGCGCTGAGTTCGCCGGACGCGACCATCTCATTGAATTTGAGCCCAGCCAGGTGGCGTTCCTGGTAGCCGAGCCAGCAGATGCGGGCCGGCAGACCTTCGAACTGCACCTTCTCTTCGGCCTTGGTGATCCAGCGGTGCAGCTGGGTGTCCTGCGGAAACAATTGCAGAATGGCCTTGTCGGTGGCCAGGATATCGGCGGGGTCACCCGAGAGCGCCACCCAGCGGAACGGGCCCTTGCCTTCGGCGAACAGCGGTCGAATATAGGCCGGCACAAACCCCGGAAATTCGAAGGCTCGCGCGCAGCCGCCGAGCTTGGCCTCGGCGCGAATGGAGTTGCCGTAGTCGAAAACCTCAGCACCGGCATCCTGAAACTCGACCATGGCTTGCACCTGTTTGGCCATCGCCGCTCGGGCGCGCACGGTGAACTCTTCGGGGTTCCCGGCCGCGTAGCTGTGCCATTCTTCGAGGGTGACGCCCTCGGGCAAATAGGAGAGCGGGTCGTGGGCACTGGTCTGGTCGGTGACGATGTCGATCGGCACCTTGCGAGCCAGCAACTCCGCGAACACCGTCGCGGCATTGCCGACCAAACCCACCGACAGTGCGCGGCGTTCGGTTTTGGCCGCGAGCACGCGGGCGATTGCAGCGTCGATGTCGTGCGTCATCTCATCGAGGTAACCGTGGTCGACTCGGCGTTGCAGCCGAGCCGGGTCGACGTCAACGATGAGCACGACACCATCATTCATGGTCACGGCCAGCGGCTGCGCGCCGCCCATGCCGCCAGCCCCACCGGTCAACGTGAGGGTGCCGGCCAGGGTGCCGTTGAACCTCTTGGTGGCGACGGCACCGAAGGTTTCATAGGTGCCCTGCAAAATCCCCTGGGTGCCGATGTAGATCCACGAACCGGCGGTCATCTGCCCATACATGGTCAGTCCGAGGTGCTCCAGGCGGCGAAACTCGGGCCAGGTGGCCCAGTCGCCCACGAGGTTGGAGTTGGCAATCAGCACCCGCGGCGCCCACTCATGGGTGCGAAAGACACCCACAGGCTTGCCCGACTGCACCAGGAGGGTTTCATCTTTTTCCAGCGTTTCGAGGGTGCGCACGATCGCGTCGAAGCACTCCCAAGTGCGGGCGGCCTTGCCGGTGCCGCCGTACACGACGAGGTCGTCGGGGCGCTCGGCGACCTCGGGGTCGAGGTTGTTCATGAGCATGCGCAGCGGGCCCTCGGTCTGCCAGCTCTTCGCGGTTAGCTCGGTGCCGCGGGCGGCGCGAACGGGACGCGCGGTGTGGGTGGTCGTGGTCGTCATGCGGATCTCCCTTGATTGCTGACGTGGTGCGATTGCTGCCTCGATGTTATTCGGTGCAGCGCTCACGAGATAGCACGAGGGTGGCCAATGACCACCGTAGAGTCCAACTCCTCGTTCCGGAGGATGCGGGGGTGCAGACCGTGGCGAGCGAAGATTTTGGCTGTCTGCGCGGCCTGGCGCTGCCCGGTTTCCACGAGCAGGCACCCTCTGGGAGAAAGCCACTCTGACGCGGCGGCAATGAGGCGTCGCTGAACGTCGAGGCCGTCGCCTCCACCGTCGGCGCTCGCGCGGGGCTCGTAGATGCGAGCTTCCATCGGCATCAGCGCGATCTCATCGGTCGGCACGTAGGGCGCATTGGCCACGATGATGTCGACCCGATGCCGCAGCGACGCGGGCAGCGGCGCAAACAAGTCGCCCTCAAACACCTGTCCGCGGTCAGCCAGATTGCGCCGGGCACAGGCCACTGCCACCGGATCGATGTCGCTGGCGAATAGCGGCACGCCCGGCCGGGTGGTGGCCAGCACGGTGGCGACCGCGCCGGATCCGCAACAGAGATCCACGATGACGGAGTCGCCGCGGCACAGAGTCAGGGCCTGCGCCACCAGAAATTGGGTGCGCCGACGCGGCACAAACACACCAGGAACAATCACAATATGCAGGCCGCAGAATTCGGCCCAGCCGAGAATCTGCTCGAGTGGTAGCCCCGCGACTCGACGGTCGATCATGGCGTTGAGTTCGGCGGGCGATTGATCGACCGAGAGCAGTAGTCCAGCCTCCTCCTCGGCGAACACGCAGCCGGCAGCGCGCAGCCGCACGCTGATGCCGCCCGTAGTGAGGACTGATCTGGATGCGGGCATGGGGCATCTCCTGTCCGAACCGGCTGAACAGGGGCATCCTACGCCCAGGTCTTGAAGCCAGCCAGAGGGCTGGCTACCCCTGACGCAGGTGCCGGAACATCCATGTGCGGCGAAACGGTTCGCTGCGGCCTAGTGCTTGGTCGACGTGGAGCGCTTCGCCGGGCGGCTCTGCCGTTCCGCGTACAACACCATGACGGCCGCCACAACGCTCGCTGCCACACCGAATACCGCGCCCAATGCGATCGTGATGCCGGAATACGCCCCAGCGTCCATTACCGACAGCACTATCGCGACGACAACGGACAACAGCACCACACCGACTGTCGCCCCGAGAGCCGCCAGAGCTGTGCGCACGCGCGTTGATCTGGTGAGCTGTCGATCGAACGAGGCGACGGCGGCGAGGCCGCCGAGCAACGCGGCTGCCCCGATGACGAATCCAATCACGCCGTAGTTCGCCATTGACCGCACGACAAACCAGAATCGATACTCAGCTTCTCCACTGCCCGCGTTGGTCATTGCGATGGCCACGATGGCGGCGATGAGAAACCCCACGCTCGGTGCGAACACCGCGATGGGCCAGTAGCGCCGAATAATCATGTGCCCACCCTACGTGGTGGCGGTGCAAGAACTGCGGCAGGATGCCCAGCGAGAGCTCAGCCGGCGTCGGTTCCCACGTGGGACGGATGCCCCGCGCGACCAGATGAAGCTTCACCACTGGAAGATAGTCTGGAGTGATGACAGCTTTGCGCCAATCACGTGCTCTGCCGGATCTCGTCTGTTCCGAATGCCAGACACGGTACTCAGTGCAGAGCCTGGCCTGGCAATGCACCTGCGGTGCCGTCCTGGATGTGGCGCAATTCGCCGGCTCACTTGACACTGCCGCCCTGAACGCACGGCCCTCATCGCTCTGGCGCTATGCCGAGGTCCTGCCGCTCGCTGTCGATCCCACAGTCACGCTCGGGGAGGGCTTCACGCCCCTCGTACCCTGCCGCGCTTTCGCCCACGTGCAACTCAAACTCGATTTTCTACTGCCGACGCTCTCGTTCAAAGACCGCGGTGCCGTGGTGCTCGCGACCCTCGCCAAACGGCTGGGCATTCGGAGCGCCATGGTCGACAGCAGCGGAAATGCCGGTACGGCGATGGCCGCCTACTTCGGGCGGGCCGGTATCGGCTGCACGGTCTTCGTTCCCGAATCGACCTCGCCCGGCAAACTCGCGCAGATGCGCGCGCACGGCGCGACTGTTGAACTGGTGCCCGGCACGCGGGGGGATACCTCTGCGGTGGCCCTGCAGGCGGCGGGGCGTGACGGCGTGCTCTATGCAAGTCACATCCATCACCCCTACTTTCTGCACGGCGTCAAAACGTATGGCTACGAGATCTGGGAGCAGCGCGGGCGCTCTCTGCCCGAGACCGTGGTGATTCCGGTCGGCAACGGAACGATGGTGCTCGGCTGCTACCTCGCCTTCTGCGAGTTGGTGGCCGCAGGGCTTGCCGAGCGGATGCCGCGCATCGTCGCGGTGCAGGCATCCGCCTGTTCACCGCTCGAACAGGCCATGGCGCAGGGGCTCGAGGTGCCCCGGGCCGTCAACAGTACCGCCACGGTTGCCGAGGGGATCGCCATCGCGGCGCCGCCGCGTGGCCAGCAGATTCTGCGGGCCGTGCGCGCCACCGGCGGCACCATCGTCTCCGTAACCGACCAGCAAACTTCGGCCGCACGCCAGGAGCTCGCCGACGAGGGGCTCTTCGTGGAGCCGACTTCGGCGGTGTGTTTCGCGGCAGTGCGCGCCGCCGTGGACCAGAGATTCGACGCCGACAGCCCCACGTGGGCGATGGCCGCGAGCCTGCTCACGGCCGAATCGGTCGTCGTGCCCCTGTGCGGTGCTGGCCTGAAATCGCCCAGCGCGCGCTAAAGCCGCTGGTCATCGTCGTTCGCGGTATCTGGGCCATCGAGCCCCATTCTGACGGATAACTTTTCAATTGCAGAAGAATCGCACTTCTTCTGCATCATTTTCCCGAGAAGACTGGTTGTTCTTGCGCCAACCTTGGTTTAGCAGCCGATAGCGGCCCGTTGAGTCAGTAGTCCCGGCTCAGCCCACCACACACGTCGAAGGAAATAACATGACTGTCTACCAGAAAGACATCGAGGCCATCCAAGCCCTCAAGCAGCAGGTTGGAAGCAGCTGGGACGCCATTAAGCCCGAGTCGGTCGCCCGGATGCGCGCGCAGAACCGATTCAAGACCGGCCTCGAGATCGCGCAGTACACCGCAGACATCATGCGCAAGGACATGGGGGAATACGACGCTGACTCCTCCGTTTACACACAGTCGCTCGGTGTGTGGCACGGTTTCATCGGTCAGCAGAAAATGATCTCGATCAAGAAGCACCTGAAGACGACCAACAAGCGTTACCTCTACCTGTCCGGCTGGATGGTCGCGGCGCTCCGCAGCGAATTCGGACCCCTTCCCGACCAGTCCATGCACGAGAAGACATCCGTTCCCGCGCTGGTCGAGGAGATCTACACCTTCCTTCGTCAGGCTGACGCTCGCGAACTCGACCTGCTATTCACCGGTCTCGACAATGCCCGCATCGTCGGCGACGACACCAAGGCCGCCACGATCCAGACGCAGATCGATAACTTCGAGACCCACGTCGTGCCGATCATTGCCGACATCGACGCCGGATTCGGTAACCCCGAGGCGACCTACCTGCTCGCCAAGAAGATGATTGAGGCCGGCGCTTGCGCCATCCAGATCGAGAACCAGGTCTCGGACGAGAAGCAGTGTGGTCACCAGGACGGCAAGGTCACGGTTCCTCACGAAGACTTCATCGCCAAGCTCAATGCCGTTCGTTACGCGTTCCTTGAGCTCGGCATCGAAAACGGCATCATCGTGTCGCGCACCGACTCGCTCGGAGCCGGTCTCACCCAGAAGCTGGCAGTGACCGCCGAGCCCGGAGACCTGGGCGACCAGTACAACTCCTTCCTCGACGTCGAAGAGATCACCGAGGCCGACCTCGGCAACGGCGATGTCGTCATCAAGCGTGACGGCAAGCTGCTGCGTCCGAAGCGTCTGGCCAGCAACCTGTTCCAGTTCCGGGCCGGAACGGGCGAGGCGCGCTGCGTGCTCGACAGCATTACGTCGCTCAAAAACGGTGCTGACCTGCTCTGGATCGAGACCGAGAAGCCGCACATCGGCCAGATCGCCGCGATGATGAACGAGGTCCGCAAGGAAATCCCGAACGCCAAGCTGGTCTACAACAACAGCCCGTCGTTCAACTGGACCCTGAACTTCCGTCAGCAGGCCTACGACGCACTCCTCGCCGAGGGCAAGGACGTGTCGGCTTACGATCGCGCCAAGCTCATGAGCGTGGACTACGACGAGACCGAACTGGCCCTGAATGCCGACGAGAAGATCCGCACCTTCCAGCGCGACAGCTCGGCCGAGGCCGGAATCTTCCACCACCTCATCACCCTGCCGACCTACCACACGGCCGCACTGTCAACGGATGACCTGGCCAAGGGCTACTTTGCCGACCAGGGCATGCTCGCCTACGTCAAGGGCGTGCAGCGTCGCGAAATCCGCGAGGGAATCGCCACGGTCAAGCACCAGAACATGTCTGGATCTGACCTGGGTGACAACCACAAGGAGTACTTCGCCGGCGACGCTGCCCTCAAGGCTGGTGGCGTGAACAACACGAGCAACCAGTTCGACGAGCCGGCTCTCAGCACCCACTGACTCCTACGGAGAAAATAATGGAGAAGCCCCGGTCAATTGACCGGGGCTTCTCCCGTGCTCACCAAGGGAAAAGCGGGAATCGGCGTCAGCTCATTCTTGTTGTTTATGTCAAGGGCAGATCGCGTTTAGATTCTCGTCAGCTAAAAGACATTTAGGGCGACTTATCTGATCTTCGGGTCCGGCACTGACCCCCAAATGGGAGTGGGCACTGACCCCCCAAGGAGGACACGATGAAACACACGAAAATCCGCGTGACCGCGGCAGTTGGAATGGGAATCAGCCTGGCCGTTCTCGCCGCCGCCGCGCTTCCGGCGGCGGCCAGTTCGGACACGCACAAGGCCGGTGTGGCGGCGAACTCGGCCTTCGGCATGCAGAACAACGTTCTCGCCGCTGGCCTGGAGCAGAGCCCCGTTGCCTGGGGTCAGCTGCCGCTGGCCAACCCCAACGGCGGAATCTCGCACTACGGTTACAACACCTCCAACGGTGGCCCGCTGACCCAGGATGCGAAAGAAGCCTTTAAAACAGAGCCGGACAAGAATGTCTACCTCGTCTTCGCCGGCAAGCACTACCTCTTCCAGGGCCACGAGGGCGGACCGCAGGGGTATGTCACCCGGGTCGACCTCGACGAACCGGACCCGACCAAACGCGTCACGCTGATTGCGGATAGCCGCTCCGACGGCGGTACCGTGCCCACCTTCGATGGCATCACGTGGGATCCATTCACTCACCAGCTCCTCCTCGCCGCCGAGGCTGCAGCTCCGAAGGGCGGCGTCTTCGGTATCACGCTCGATGACAACGGCGATCCGGTCGATGGCAAGATCGTGCCTCTCCCGGCGCTCGGCTCGGGTGGCTACGAGGGCATCCAGAACGACTCGGCCGGCAACGTCTGGCTGGTCGAAGACATTGGCGGCGCCAAGACTGATGGCGGCAAGGCACCCAACAGCTACGTCTACCGGTTCACCCCGACGACGCCGGGCGACCTGTCTACCGGCACCCTGCAGGCCCTTCAGGTGAGCCGCGCCGACGGCTCCCCGGTCACGGCGAAGCAGCTCGCTGACAACCCGTCCGATCAGTTCGTCACAGACCTGCACAGCTACGGCGCATCGTTCAAGACGACGTGGGTCACGGTCACCCCCGGTGCCGACAATGGTGCCACTGCGGCCGCCGCGGCCGCCGACGCCACCCCGTTCAAGCGACCGGAGAACGGCGTGTTCCGCCCGGGCACCAAGTTCGGAGAATTCTACTTCACCGAGACCGGTGACACGAACAAGGACAGCACTCTTCCGGGCGCCTTTGGCGGTGTGTTTCGTATAAGTCAGGCCTCACCGACAGCGCAGACCGGCACGCTCACCCCCGTATTCCTCGGCGACCTGGAACACACGGGCCTGGACAACATCCAGTTCGCGACCAAGGACAAACTGCTCGTAGTAGAGGATGCCGGCGATTCGCTGCACGCTCAGCGGGATGCCCTCGACTCGGGCTACCTGATGGATGTCAGCAAGAAGAACAAGAAGGGTCCGGAGGCCGTCCGCTGGCTGGCTGAGGGGCGCGATGCCTCCGCGACCTACGATCACAACACCAGCCCCGGCTACAACGACGGCGACAACGAGATCACGGGCATCCATGTCTCCGACGGCGACCCGACGACCGCCGGTATCCTCGGCGCCAAAAACCCTAAGCTGATGAGCGGTGAGTGGCGCACGTTCTGGACCCAGCAGCACGGTGACAATGTCACCTGGGAACTCCACACTGCCGCCGCCGCCGCGGACTTGCACGGCGACGACCGTCATGGCGACGACCGTCATGGCGACGAGAACGATCGGGACTAGGCACTCGCCCAGCCCTCACTGAGAACCCCAGCCCGCACTGAGAAGCCCTTCAGCCCGCGCTGAGAAGGCCCCGATCGCTGCCCAGCTATCGGGGCCTTCCCTACTCTGACCAGTAGGGCCGTGTCGCTAGACGCGCAACCGAATCATCCGATGCGGGCCATCCTCTTGAAGTTCGGCCAGGTCACTGCGGGAAGCGAGAAAATCGGTGAACGAACGATAGCCCAGTGGCTTCTCATTGAAGGCCGGGTCCATCCTGCGCATCTGGTTTTTGACCGTGCCTGTGTTGAGCCACTCGTCGGCGTCACCCTTCGCGTGACCGATCTGTAGCGCGCGCATGAGGAGCTCCGTCGCAACGGTTTGCGGGTCGGTGTCGTCAGCCGGTTCTGAATCGTCAAATTGCGAGTCCGCGGTGTGTGAGAACATCGGGTTCGTCAGGGGCTTCCGGGCTGTGCTGGGCGCCGCCGTGGCCTCGGACTCGTCGGTCTCCAGGGGCTCAACGGACTCAGCCGTCTTCTTGCCCGATCGGCGACGCTCGCCCGTTGATGCTGCGGGCGGTGTCGGTGCGGCGACCTTCTCGATTCCGGGGAGTGAGTTGTAGTCCTCGAATTCGTCGCACGCCGCGGCGAGCGAGGTGCTCGTCGAACCGGCGACTCCGATACCGACGACAAAACGGCCGAGGCGTTTGCACTTCTGGGCCAGGGCGATGTAGTCGGAATCTCCGGCGACGATGATGACGTGGGTCAGGTCGGGCAGGCGAAAGAGGTCTTCGACCACGTCGACAGCAAGACGGATGTCGGCACCGTTCTTTGTTCCCCGCGTCGTTGCGGTGAACAGCTGGGTGAGGTCAACGGCACGAGACATGAGCTGGCGTTGGTAGTTTGCGTTGACGGGTACTGACCAGTCAGCGTAGGCGCGGTTGACGACCAGGGCGCCGAACGAGGCGGCGAAATCGATGATCGCGTTAAAATCAACGGTGGCGGCAGCCAGCCTCGCGGCGATCTCGGGGTCGGCATCCGTGCTGGTCTTATCAAAATCGCGGATGCCGTCGCGCTGGAACGCATTGCGCCCGTGCAGCTGCTGGTAACGCGAGATGACGATGTTGTCAAAGTCTATATAGAGGCCAACACGTGCATCGTTCGGTTCGGTCATGTGAGCTCCTTAGCTGCAGGCGGAAGACTCCATAGCGATCCGGTACCCCTAGTCTGAGGCCAGCAATGCAGGGAGAGCAATTCGCGCGGCT
>JBBRBV010000066.1:0-12554 GCA_038205545.1 Actinomycetales bacterium | reverse complement strand
GGTCTCGTCGGCATTGCGCGACCAGGCTCCCCGCACATAACTCAGCAGGGTGCGGTCGCGTCCCTTGGCCGCCGAGTCGCGGGCCGCGGCATTCAGATCGAGCCATTTGCCCGGAACGAGCACCACGGAGATCGCGTCGAGGAGCGAGGATTTACCCGACCCCGAGGAGCCGGTAATGAGAAAGCCCCGCTCCGAAACGGGCACAGCGTGGTAGCCAGAGAAGGTGCCCCAGTTCACGAGCTGCACCAGATTGAGACGATGCTGACCCGGATGCGGGCGACCACCATCGTTCTCCCGCCACAGCTCGCCAGCCTGCCCGGCGGCGAGTTGATCGAAGTCGAACCCTTCGATGGTCTGCATGTCGTCACTCATCGACCGTTTCCCCCTCATCTTCCGCTTCGTCGTCAGCGGTGGCGTCCGCGTGCGTATCGCCGGCCAACTGGGTGTATGACTCCGTCAGCGCTGCGATCTGTTCCGGCGGAAAGAGGATGCGCAGCACCGGCGACACCTCAAACCGTGTCTCGGTGCTGGTTGCTCGAAGAATACCGTTGTCACGCATCTTCTTCACCGCCGCATTGATGCGCTTGAGCTGAATCGAGTGGTCCGACGCCCCCTCCCGCTGGTAGGGCAGCAGCTGGGCGGTCATGTCGTCGAGCCCGACGATGGCGCGTTGCCCGGTGCCGCTCGCGGTAGAAAGCTCCTGCCGCAGAAAGAGCAACAGCGCGCTGTCAACGAGAGTGAGCGGCACCCGCCGCAGTAGCTTCGGAAAAACAACCTCACCCTCCTCCGCTTGCTGGGTAAAGGCGATCCGGTCCTCAGCATCGACGACGAGGGTAAGAAAGATCTCCGCCAGGTATTGACGCACCGGCAGGTCATTGCGCATCAGCGCTGACCACACCCTCTCGTCCGCGGCTCCGTCGAGGAACGGTCCGCGCAGCAGGCGAACGAGAGCACGCCGGGTGTCCAGGTCGAACACGCCGGTGTCGCCGCGAAAGATCGCCCGCTCGTCGGCGTTGTCGGCGTTGTCGGCCGAGGGCGCGGCATCCGCTTCTGCAGGGGTCACGTCTTGCGGGGCAGTTGCGTCCACGGCGGTTTCGGTCATGATTGCACTTTCTGCTCGACGGTCGACGTGAGAGCGGGGCGACTGAACAGCATGCGCGGCACCCGAGCAAACCGAGCGGGTTCGGTGCTCCACTCAACAATGTCGCTCTGGCCGTCAACTTCCACGATGTCCCTTCCCGCTCGGTTTTGCAATGCGATATAGACCAGACCGACGACGCTGCCGAACCCCTGCGTGGCCGGAAAACGGGTGAGCACATCCGCGATACTCGCTACAGAGACGTGCTCGAGCGTGCTTGTGACGTTGTGCTGAAGTTCCCGTAGGTCTATTTCACTCTCTCGAATGATCGCGCGAATCTCATCGAGGTCGATCTCGTGCACCGCCGATTCGGTGAGCGCGTCTGGTCGTTCGCCATCGTCGGCATAGAGCATCCACTGGCCCAGCGACGACAGGCGTGCGGTGCTCAGGCCCAACTCGAAACCGGTCGGCCGGTGCAGCGGAAGGGTTTCGCTGAGCGTGCTGAACTGGCGCTGGGCCGCGGTCAGCAGCCGGGAGACCGTGCGCTCTTCCTCATATTCACGGCGCTGCACAAAGGTGCGCAGCGACCGCGACAGCGACACGTAGACATCGTGCACCTCGCCGCCGCGCTGGATCAGGCTCGGCACCAGGTAGCGCAGAAACTCGCGCTGCGTGGTGGTGAGCTCGTCGACGAAGCCGCGGCTGAGCACGGTCTCGATCGCCGCATCGAGCCCGGCGCTGCGCTCGAGGTCGATCAATAGCGCGTAGAACGCTTCGAAACTTCGGCCGGCCTCCTGCTCCGACAAGACGTCTACCCCGCGAAACAGTGCGTCGAGCACATCGCCGCGCCCGCCTTCGTTTTCGATGATGTCCTTGCGAAAGCGAATGTTCAGTCGCTCGATTTCGCGCCGAACCCGCGCGAAGTCCGCGGGCAGCTGGTCGGCCAGGGAGAGGATGTCGCGCACCCGTTCCAGGGCGACACGGCGGTCAATCACTCCGGAGCGACCCTCCCGGATCGCACCGATGCGTTCGTCGATGCGGTCACGCTCCTTCACGAGAGCGTCAATGCGGGAGGCGACATTCTCGTCGGTGTCGACGACGAGTTGGTCGAGCTGGGCCATCACCGTGGTCAACCGGCTTTCGGTGGCGGCCTTCGGCGGCGTCTCGAGGTCGGAGACGATTCCAATGGCCGCGAGGCCCTCGCTGGAGAGTTCGTACGTCTCTTCGCCGCCGGTCGCCCCGGGGCGCCGCTCCAAAAAACCATCGGACAGCCACGCGGCACAGTACTGTTGCGCCGTCTGCGGCAGGGCGTAACCGCCGTCGCGGAGAGCCACCAGGTCATCGTCGATACGTTCAAACAGGATCGGAGCCGGCACCCGACGTTCGCCGGAATCCACGAAGTTGTTGCGCAGCACGACGATGGTCAGATAGGCGTTTTGAGCGCGCAGCAGTTGCCAGGCCGCTTCCTCGCTCAAGCGGCGAAGTCGAGCGGCCGATTGCACGATCTGCGCCGCTGAAAGCCCCATGGCACGAGGATACCGTTCTGGCCAGACAACGACGGCACCGGCACTGCGCACAGTGACGAGTCCGACACGCTCTGGCTCGATGGAAAGCGACATTGACCGGGCGCAGCCTCACCGACGCCTCAGCAACTGCTCAATGCGGATGAGCGTGCGAAAGCTTCGCACCATCTCACGGGTTGAATGGAAGTTCATCACGATGTGAGCGTCGTTCACCGCGTCGTAGAACATGTGGGTGCCCAACACGCCGATGTGCCCGATCGGGCGGGGAAATCCGCGCAGCAGGAACGAGAATTCGCCGAAACGCAGCTCCATGAGCCCCGTTCCGTAGTGAATACCGCGGCGAAACCGATGGCGCACCTGCCGCATCTCAGCGAGCGCCCCCGCGTTGACCAATGCCGATTGGAGTCCCTCGCTGAGTGTCGCGAGATCGTCGAGAGTCGACACGATTCCGCCGCCCGCCCAATCGCAGCTCACACTCCGGAAGCCGCTCGCCTCGACGCGCCCGAGCCACAGCGGCGCGATCGTGCCAGGATTCCACCCAGCGGATGCCGCCGGATCCGAACGCCACATCATCCAGCTGTCGTTCATGCCGAGTGGGCGAAAGATCCGGTCGCGCAGCACCTCGTGAAATGGCGCGCCCGCCACGGCCTCGATCACGAGCCCGGCGAGGATGTACCCGGTATCCGAATAGTGAAATCGGTCACCAGGCATCCCCATCGGCACCTGCCGTGTGCGGCTGAACTCGACCAGGTCGCGCGGCTCCCAGAAGCGGTCCGGGTCGCCCACGACGAGCTCGAGAAACGGAGGTCCGGAGGTAACCGGCCCCTCGAAATAGTCCGCGGCACCGGACGTATGCTCCAGAAGCTGGCGCACCGTGGCCTCGCCCATCAGCACACCATCGAGGGGACCGAGAACAGACTGCACAGAGGCATCGAGAGCCACCGCGCCCTCGTCGACGAGCTGCATCATGAGAACTGTCGTCGCGACCTTGCCGATGCTCGCCGCGTGGAACGGGGTGCTGCGCGCACCGTAGGAATAGTCGATTCCCTTCGCACGCGACCGAACCAGCACCTGGGGTGCCCCGAGCGCGCCGCGAGCCCGAGTGACCCGGTCAAGGTGTCGGTCGAGTTTCCTGGTGAAGTCCGGGGCGGAGAACTTCGACTTGGAGGTCGACGGCGAGGCGGATTGGGGTTGTGGTGTGACCATGGCAAATATTCCAGTTCTTCGAATCGCTGGCGAAGGAGACCGAGCTCAGCCGGTGACGTCGGCCGTTGGTCGAACGCGTCGTGTGCGCACCGTGCGGGCAATCGTATCGACCGTGTCGAGCAGAGGGAACAGCACGACCACAGCCAGTGCAATGAGGCCGACGACCTGCACTCCGTTCGGCCACCCGATCGCCGCGAAATAGTCGGCATTCAGCAGTCGGTCGCCGGCGACGATCCAGACGGCGGGAACCACGAAGAGCACATCGAGCGCGATCGTGGCCACGGCGTTGGCGACCGACCATCCTGTGTAGTGGGCGAAGACGTGGAAGCTGATACTCACCGCTGAATAGAAGAGGGCAACCGAGAACACGCCCGACTCCCACAACGAAGCGTCGAAGGGCCCAATCGGCGTTCCAGCGGGACCGTCCACGGCACCCACGGACTGCAGCACGATGATGACGCTCGCAATCACCACCAGGAAGACCACCCCGCCGACGAGCTCGCTCACATAGCCCCGCTGGTCGGGCACGACCGGGAGGGAGTGCGGGTCCCACTTCGCTGTGCGGCGCGAGCGCAATGCCGGCGTGCGTTCAATGATCGCGAACACCAGTGTCACGGCGAAGACGAGTGACATTGCTGTCTCCAGCGAGCCCCACAGGGCGCTCCACAGTGAGTCGAGTGGCGATGAACCGGCCACGAAGGTGACGACGCCGCTGAACACGAACCAGAGTGGAACGGCTGTCGAGAGCAGCACCGCGAGCACGCGCACATAGTCGCTGAATAAATCCGGCCCGATCAGGTGGGTGGGTTTGTCCGAGTAGCTCGCTGCGAGGCTTCTTGGCGGACCGAGTTCCGTGAGCACTTCGCGTTCCGCAGCGGCAGCATCCGTTCCCGCCCCAAGGCGATCCTCGATGGCATCGGCGATCGAGGCGCGCAGCTCCGCTTCGATGTCCCGACGCTGGCCACGGGTCAGGCTGCGAACGGCTTCCGCAACGTAGCGATCGGTGAGCGTGGATGCTGTCGTCATGGTTCCTCCGTCAGTGCCGTAATCGCAGCAGCGAGTTCGTCCCAGTCTCCGCGAAGAGTAGCGGCAAGCTGCCTGCCTTCGGGGCTCGTGGCATAGAACTTGCGGGGCCGGGACTCGTCGGTATTCCATTCGCTCTGCACCAGCCCCTGCTTTTCGAGGCGCCGCAGCAGCGGATAAAGGGTGTTCGCGTCGACCGCGAACCCGGAGGAATCGAGCGCCGTGAGTAGGGCGTACCCGTAGTTCGACTTCTCCAGGAGCATGAGGCAGGCAAGCACGACGGTGCCACGGCGCAATTCCTGCCGGTGGGTAGCCAGTTCCTCATCTTTAAGCACGGTCTCACGCTACTGGTTCACGCGGTGGCCAGCGCTTTGTCGGGCACGGTCGCCGGTGCGGCCCGACGCCAGGCTACCGCAACGACCAGGATCACGACGAGCAGGATGATCTCGATTGCGGAAAAGAGGTAGTAGACGGGAGTTGGCGGAGTGCCGAAGAACAGCGTGGCCACCTGGGTGACCGCCATGAACGCAGCCGCGAGCATGTTGAGCACCCGGTTCGGGGTCTGACGAAGCACGCGTGACAGCAAGACCATCGCGATCGGCACCTGCATCAGCAGACCCGCAGCAACAAGCTTGTCGGGCGAGAAGGGCAGCCCACCGATTGTGCCTGACTCGAGGGCGATGAGGTGTGCCGGATCGTTCAGCCCGAGCACATCGGCGTAGATGTAGTTGAACATCAGCACGATCCAGAGGGTCGAGAGCAGTGTGGGGCGGTGCAGAGGGGTGATCAGGGTGCGGGTCATGATGGTGGGTCCTTTCGGTCTCAGAGATTATTTGGTACTGTGCATCACACACTATAGTGTTACTCACGAAGGAGCAATGGTGAAAGCGATCATCCAGCGGCAATACGGTGGACCAGAAACCTACGAACAGGCGAACCTGCCGACGCCCGTACCGGGCACCGACGAAGTGCTCATCCGGGTGCGCGGGGCATCACTCAACGCCGCAGACATCCTGTTGATGCGCGGTGAGCCCTATTTGCTGCGCCTCGCCTTCGGCCTGCGCGGACCGCGGGTTACGATCCGCGGGAGGGATGCCGCGGGCGTGGTCGAAGCGGTGGGATCTGCCGTGCACCGGTTCACGGTCGGCGACGAGGTGTTCGCGGAGGTGAGCGCGGGGAGTTTCGCGGAGTACACCGTCGCGCCGGAGCGCCTGGTCTCCCGTAAGCCCACCACGGTCTCTTTCGAGTCCGCGGCAACGGTGCCCGTCGCCGGAACCACAGCCCTTCAGGGTCTGCGCGATGCTGCGCGAGTGCAGCCGGGAGACTCCGTGCTCATCAACGGGGCAGCGGGTGGCGTGGGGTCGTTCGCGGTGCAGCTCGCGCGGGCGCTGGGAGCCGAAGTCACCGCCGTATGCAGCACCCGCAACGTCGACCTCGTGCGCTCCCTCGGCGCCCACCACGTCATCGATTACACGACACAGGATTTCGCCTCGGGCGACACGACCTACGACGCGGTGTTCGATCTCGTGGGCAACCGCACCATTAACGAGTGCCGACGAGCTCTCAAACGGCACGGAACACTCGTGCTGTCCTCCGGAGCAGGCGGCCGCGTTTTCGGGCCCATGGGTCGCATTGTCGGGGCCTCAGTGCGGTCGATGTTTGTCGAGCAGACACTACGCCCGCTGGTGGCCACGGCGAGCGCCGCTGACCTCGACGTGCTGCGCGAGCACATCGAGGCCGGTCGAGTCTCCCCGGCGATCGAGCGCACCTACCCTCTCGCCGAGACCAAAGCCGCCGTGAGTCATCTCATCGAGCACCACGCGCGGGGCAAGGTCGCTATCTCGGTGTGACATCGCGCCGCCGCTCGGCAGTGATATCGATCGGCAGTGATATCGATCGGCGTATCCCTCAGGAATCCGACGGCCGAGCAACACGACCTGAGAGGATAGGAACACCATGAGAACTCTCCTCAACATCATCTGGCTCGTGCTCTCGGGCTTCTGGCTGTTCCTCGGCTACATGCTGGCAGCGCTGATCATGTTTGTGTTCATCATCACCATCCCCTGGGGAATCGCGGCGGCGCGCATCGGCGTCTACGCCCTCTGGCCCTTTGGCAAGACCGTGGTCCCCACGCCAACCGCAGGCGTCGGGTCATTTCTGGGCAACGTCATCTGGGTGGTGCTGGCCGGCTGGTGGATCGCCCTCGAGCACCTGATCTCGGGCATCGCCCTGTGCATCACGATCATCGGCATCCCGTTTGGGATTGCCAACTTCAAAATGATCCCGGTCGCGCTGATGCCGCTCGGCAAGCAGATTGTTGACCTGCCGTAAGCCTTCACGGGATGCCAGGCGAACACCTGTCGCCGACGTGGCCGCCGTGCTCATTAGAGAATGAGCAGCGCCGCTAAGCCATAAACTTGCCGAGAACCCGGGCCATGGTCAGGGTCAGATTGCGGTGGAGCTCGTCGTAAATCGGCATGAGTGGCGTTGCGCCGCCACTGGTGTGTACGACACCGGCCACATCGAAAATCGCGATCGGCTCAAGGTCGCGCAGCAGCACCCAGAACGGCTGGAAAAAATAGACCGTGCCGCCGGCGTCGAGCTGCTCCTCAGCGGCGACTTCATAGGCGGAGCGTGCCAGCACGGCGGTCGGAAAACCGTCGAAGTAGTGAGTCGGTTCACTGACCAGCATCGGAGCGGTTACGGCGTACCACTCCTGCTGAGCGTTGACAGTCGTAGCCAGAGCATTGGTGATCACGCGGTAGGCCAGCGTCCGCGGCGTTGTAGCAGGCGTGTCATTTGGAACGCCCAGCCCCGTCGCCACCTCGATGCGCTTCAGCGTCTCGAGCGGGTTGAGCGCGGCCATCATCTCGATCCAGCTGATCACGTGAACGACGCCGTTGACCAGGTACTGGCATCCGCCTACGAGATCCCACTGAATGCTCAGGAGGTTTTGCTCATCGTGCACGATGATCAAGTGGTCGCCCTCGTCGACCTCCACCCCGGCAATGCGCAGGTGCGGATGCCGCCGCACCAGTTCGCTGGCGATCCACCACATCTGCGCGGTGAGAAATCGGTCGGCCGGTGGGCGGTATTCCTCCTCGACGGCGCCCCCATCGGCGTGGCCCGTAACGAAATTGTTGCTGGCCTTGTCTGACGCTGAATCGCTCATCATTGGCTCCCCCGGTTGCTCAGGATTGACTATCTACGCTCCTCCACCGTATCGCGTTGCGAAACCCCCGGTTCGGGGTCACGCTGGTCGAGCAAGTCAAGACCACCCCACCCCACGCACCCCACGCTGGTCGAGCCTGTCGAGACTACCCCACCCCACGCACCCCACGCTGGTCGAGCCTGTCGAGACCACCCCACCCTTGAGCATCGCGCTCCAAGAACGATCATCGGCACTCCGTTCGGGATCGCCAACTGCAAGATGATCCCGGTCGCGCTGATGCCGCGCTGGGCAAGCAGATCGTCGATATGCCCTAAGCCATGCTCGGGATGCGGGTCAAACCCCGTTCGCCAGCCCGCCACATCCTCGCTGCCGCTTCGGCGTCAGCGAGTGGGAAAGTTCTGGGAGCCGGCTCCACACCCACGCACTCAACACGGCCTAGTGTCGCGGGCTCAGCACGACGACGGCCGTCTCCGTCGAGCGCAGCTTCGCATACCCGTCGACGTCATCACCCATCTCGCGCCACCGGGCCCACAGGCGTTCACGCTCGGCGCCTTCCGCCGCGGCCGCGCTCACCAGGCACCGACCGTTCGCGAGCACGACGGTCGCATCCGGATGCGCGAGCAGGTTGAGCCACCAGGCCGGTTCGCCTTCGCCCCATCCGTTCATTGCCATGGTGACAAGATTCGGCCCATCCTCGTAATAGCCCACAATGACGCTGCGCTTTTCGCCGGTGCGGCGACCGACTGTGGTCAGACGCAGGGTGCCCCACTTATTCGGCTTCGGTAGCCAGAGGCCGCGTCGACCGCCGGTGATGCGATAGATGGCGCGGTGCACCACCCACGCGGTGCGCACGAACCATCGCGGTGGCAGGGTCGGTGGCTTCTGCTCATTCATAGCTCTGCTCCTTCATAGCTCTCCTCGGCGCGCGAGCGCCCAGATTGCGATCTCGACGCGATTGCGCATGCCGAGTTTGGTCATGAGGCTTGCGACGTGCGTCTTTACGGTGCTGACGGTGATGTGCAGCTTGCTCGCGATTTCGCCGTTGCTGAGGCCGCGGGCAACGGCGGCGAGCACGTCCTCCTCGCGGGCGGTCAGTGGCTCGGTCGGTTGCGCTGGCGGTTCTCGGCCCGGCCCGCTCCGCTGCGCGAACGCCTTGAGCAGTCGCACGGTCACGTTCGGCGCGATCAGCGCGTCTCCGCCGGCGGCGGCACGGATAGCCTGACCGAGCAGCGCCGACCCCGCATCCTTCAGCAGAAAGCCTCGCGCACCCGCACGCAGCGCCCCGTAAACGTACTCATCCAGATCGAAGGTGGTGATCACGACGACGGCCATCGGGTTCTCGACACCCGCTCCGGCCAGAATGCGGGTCGCCTCGATGCCGTCGACCCGCGGCATCCGGATGTCGAAGAGACACACGTCAGGTCGTAGTGACCGAGCGAGATCCACGGCTTCTTGCCCGTCGATCGCCGCGCCGACCACCTCGATGTCGTCCTGCGCATCGAGGATAATGCGCAACCCGGTGCGCACGAGTTCTTGGTCATCGGCGATCAGCACGCGGATTGTCATGCGGCTGCTCCGTTGCGGGGAAGGTCAGCGGTGACGCCCCAGCCGCCGTCGGGCGAACGCCCCACGGTGCAGGTGCCTCCGAGCAGGGCCGCCCGCTCAGTCATGCCCGCGATGCCGTAGCCGGGCGTGCCGGCCGGGCCCGGCGCTCCGTCATCGAGCACGGTCAGGCGCACCCTCGCGTCATCGACGTCGACGCGCACGTCGATGTGGGTCACGTTGCGCGCGTGGCGCCGCGCATTGGTGACGGATTCCTGCACGATCCGAAACACGGCGGACGAGACCGGGGCCGGCACCTCGTCGAAAGGCCCCGTGAGCTGCACGTCGACCGCGGGCCCGCCGCGATCGTGGCTCGCCAACTCCTGCAGGTCCAGGACAGTCGGTGCCGGTGCGAGCTCGGCGGCGTCGTCCCGGCGCAGCACGCGCACCATCGCGCGCATCTCGGTCAGGGTGCGCGACGCCTCCGCCTCGATCACCCGCAGCGCGGCGGTTGCGGCGAAGGGATTCGTCCCGACCGTCGCCAGACCCGCCTGGGCCTGGATCGCGATCGCCGACAGGTGGTGCGCGACGGTGTCGTGCAGATCGCGGGCCAACTCCTCGCGTTCATGCAATTTCGCCCGGTCAAGTTCACGCATCCGGAACCCGGCGCGGAACCGCAGCAGCAACCCCAGCGATGCGGTGACGAACAGGAACAGAAAGCCGCCGACCAGATCCGCCAGTTCGAATGGCGCGCGCAGAGTGGAGGTGAGGTTCGCGGCGACCATCATGGCTCCGCCGATGAGCAGGGCACGACCGGAGCCCCACCGGAACACCGCGTACACGAGCAACAGGAGGTAGGCGCTCGAATAGAGCTGCACGTTCTCGCCGGTCACGAGGGCGAACACCTCGGCAGTGCCGAACCCGAGCGCGAACATCAGAAGCGGGCGGATGCGTCGCCACAGCAGGGTCGCCACGCCCGCGATCGTAACAATGAGCGAGGCAACGAGGTGCGGCACCTCGGGCCGCAGCACGCCTTCGAGCAGAATGAGCGCGGGGAGCAGCGCGATGAGCAGCCAGTCACGCCATATCCGCTTCGGCGGTGCCGGTGATGCGGGGCGCACGTTCCATACCGCAGGCATCCGCTGGATCATGTCCCTCATGATAGTGACGACCGGCGGATGGCGACCTCGGCAACCGCAAGGTTGATGATCCAGCCCGCGGCGAGCAGAGCGACCGCGGCCGTCGGTTCGGGCGAGGCGCCGCCGTTGGCGATCACCCAGGGCAACGTCGTGAACACCTGGGTGCCGGCACCGATCCCGACCGCGTAGCCGCGGATCATCCACGCCCGGTGGCTGGCGAAGTCCCGCCGCACGACGGCACGCACGGCGAGAAGGATGCTCGCAACCATTACGGTACCGAAGACCAACCGCACCACCATGTCCAATTCAGGTCTTGTGTAGAAGACGGCCATCCACATCCCGGACAGCCCCGCGATCAGCCCGGCGGGAACCACGATGCGCCCCGCGACGCGATGCCAACTCGGGCGCCCACGGCGAAGCCTGGGCACGAACTGGAACGCGCCGAGCAGGCAGAACACCGTGGCGCTGATGATGTGCGCTATCACGGGAACCGGCGAGGTAAAAAACCGCGCGTTGCTCGCAGTGATCTCGGCGCCGACCGTCAGTTCGGTGAGGCGCATGGCGCCCGCGACAACCGGCACGAGGCTGAGCAGCACGAGGCCGGCGGGGATAAGCCAGGCGCGCTCTGGTGTGCGGTGCGGGCGCCGGGGCGTCGAGGTTGCGGTCTGCGGTTCGGTCACGCTCTTAGCCTGACGGGTCATACCCCGTCAGGCATCGGGCGAAAGTACGGACTTCACTCAGCCGATTGGCCCAATGAGCAAGGCGTCGCCGCACCCGCGTTGCAAGGATCGATTACCGTCCGCAGCCTGGAAATGCGCCGCGTTTGCTCGAGCCTGCGCCCCTTGGCACCCTGCATGGTCACGAATCGCACGTTCACGCGATCCGATGAATTCTGCCCAGTTTCGAACTGAGATCGCAGGGCCGCGTGACTCCGCTCAGATCCGCCGGGTCACGATTGGTCACGATTGGTCATGATTCGGAGCCGCGTATGGACGCCAACGCAGCGGCGACGGCTCTCACGGCTCGATGCAGGGCTAGTTATAGAGCATGCCGCCATCGACCAGAAGAACCTGCCCCGTTACGTAGTCGGAATCCGGGCCGGCAAAGAATGACACAACCTTGGCAACATCATCGGGAGTTTCTATACGGCCGAGCGCGATCCCCCCAACGTTCTCCTTGAGGTTCTGGCCGAGAGGCTTGCCATTGATCTTGCTGAGTTCTTCGTCGATCAGCTCCCACATGCCCGTACCAACGATGCCGGGTGCGTAGGCATTGACCGTGATGCCCTTCGGCGCAAGCTCCTGCGCGGCCGCTTGCGTGATGCCGCGCACGGCAAACTTGGAAGCCGAGTAGGCGCCAAGAATGGGGAAGCCCTGGATGGCAGCGATCGAGGCAGCCGAAACGATCTTGCCCCCGTGGCCGAGTTCATCGAACTTGGCGGCAGCTGCCTGAATGCCCCAGACAACGCTATTCACATTGATGCTGAAGATTTTGTTGAGCTCATCTTCGGTAATGTCAAGCATCGGCTTTACCTGGGCGATACCGGCGTTATTGACGATCACGTCGAAGCCGCCCAGCTTTTCTGCCGCTGCATCTACCGCAGCGATAACGTCGTCGCGCTTAGAAACATCCGCTGCGACGAAGATAGCCTTGCGGCCGATCGCCTCGATTTCAGCTACAACGCCCTCGGCTTTGTCCTTCTGAAAGTCGAGGTCTGCAATGGCAACGTCGAAACCGTCGTTCGCCAGCCGAAGCGCAATCCCGCGGCCAATTCCCTGACCTGCACCGGTTACCAGAGCAACCTTATTTTGTACCGTCATGATTTTCTCCTTCGCTCATACCGCCCCGTTCTGCATGCCGCCGTTTCGTTG
>JBBRBV010000065.1:0-12738 GCA_038205545.1 Actinomycetales bacterium | reverse complement strand
ATAACGCCCGCGGTGCGTTCGATCGCCCGGCCCAGGGTTTGATTAACGCTCGGCTGCACGACGAGCAGGGCCGCGATCGCTGCAAAAATGGGCAGGTCGCTCGGCAGCAGCAGCTGGGAGACAACCCAGGCCAGGCCGACGGCTACGGCCATCTTTACAACCTGCAGTACCGGGAGCCGTTTAGAGATGCGCAGAGCCGAGGTAAGTTTCACGGATCAAGGCTAACCCGCGCCGGGACCTCCACAGGCTTGAGCTTCACCGCAAGAAATCTGGCGTAGTCCTGCACGGCGCGGGCGAATCCCCGCTGCGTTCGCGAACCCCGAGCCCGGGCGGCCGCCGTGCTGGGCTCGTCAAACAGCATGGCCTCGGCGGTGAACCCCGACGCGGCTATCTTCTTGCGCCAGGTTCCAACGATGCGGCCGTTCGTGACAACGATGGGCAGAAAGATGCCGTTAAGGCCCGGCACGACCCGGGTGAGCTCGTCTACCGCGATCACGTGTGTTCGATCGCGGTAGCCGAGCAGATACTCGTCGAATCCGGGCAGCGCGAGCACTGTGTGCCGGCGAGCACCGGCATCTCCTGGCGTCACTGCATCCGGCACGGCCGCGTCCGCTGTTTCAGTGGCAAGAAAGTGCACAACGTCGTCGAGTTGCACCTCGGTGAGCCTGTGCCGTGCCACGGCCAGACCGGTTTTCGCATCGGCGACGGTGAGCTGGGACCACCAGGCGAAGTCGACCAGTGTCGCCGGTCCGTGGCCGACGAAATAGCGGTATACGAACTCGCCGAGTGCCTCGTCGCGCTCCAGCCGTCGCGGATTCGGCACCCACTCGTCGAGCAGCACGAGACCCTGCTGGGTACCCACCTGCCGCCCCCAGCATAGGGTTCCGGTGAGGGCGAGGTGGGCGATCGTGTGGTAGCCGCGCTGGCCCTCGGTCGATAAGCCCGCACCCTGCAGCATGGCCATGAATTCAGCTCGACCGAGCTGGTTGTGCCCGGTCAAGGCGCAGACCGCGGCTTCCCGAGCCCGCTCGAGCACGGGCAGGTCGAGGCCAAGACGCTCGTTGATCGTACGTGTCTTTGCGAGCACCCGCGGTGTCGTGAGTGCCTGCATCCAGCCCAATTCCCGAGCCGGAACAAAATGCAGCGTTCCCCGCATCGGCCACGACCGAACAATTTGCCCGGCCGAAATGGATGCCTGCACGTCGGCCTGCGTCGACCCGGGGGAGCGCACGCCCAGTGCCCACTGGCCCGCCGCGTAGTCCTGGGCCTGCACCGCGAGCATCCGCTCGGCGACGGCGACGGGGTTATGTGCTGCGGGTCCAGTCAATGCTGGCCCGGCCAGGCCCTGCGCGTGCAGGCGCAGCCGAACGACGTCGGCGCGGGAGACGGCAGCTGGCATGACACCAGTATGCCGACTCTCGCGCCGAGGGCCGAGAAACTCGTTATCGACTGGAACGCCCGGCGGGCGGTCGCACCACCCGAATCACCCGCGCGCTACCGTCCGAGGTCTGGGTTCCGAAAGCGTCGAACTCCTCGCTCGAATCGGAATCTGCCGGCGAGCTGCCCGTGCCGCCGGAATTCGTGCCATCGGTGGGGCCACGGCGACCGAAACGGCGCAGCAGCGCCTTCACGACGGGCGGACCGATCAGGTATAGGGCGATGACGGCGTAGACCACAACGGCAAGCGGCTCGCTTAAAAGCGCCGCCGGGTCGCCGGCGCTGATCTGCAGTGAACGCCGCAGTTGGCGTTCCATCTCCGGGCCCAGGATGGCGCCCACAATGATGGGCAGCACCGGGAACCCGAAGCGTCGGGCCATGTAGCCGAGAGCGCCAATCAAAAGCAGGATGACGATGTTGAAAGACTGCATGCCCGCGGCGTACGCGCCGAGCGTGGCGAAGAACAGGATGCCGGCATAGAGATACGGCCGCGGGATCCGCAGCAGCTTCGCCCACATCGGTGCGAGCGGCAGATTGAGCGCGAGCAGCAGGGTGTTGCCGATGAAGAGGCTCGCAATAAGCGTCCAGACCAGCAGCGGCTCGGTCGTGAACAACAGCGGACCCGGGTGAATGCCGTACTGGTTGAACGCGGCGATCATCACGGCGGCGGTAGAAGTGGTGGGCAAACCGAGCGTGAGCAGCGGCACGAGGGTGCCGGCAGCGGAGGCGTTGTTGGCGGCTTCCGGGCCGGCCACACCCTCAATCGCGCCGTGGCCGAATTCCTCCGGGTGCTTGGACAGCTTCTTTTCGGCAACGTAGGAGAGGAAGGTGGGGATCTCTGCTCCGCCAGCCGGGATCGCGCCGAACGGAAAGCCGATCGCGGCGCCGCGCAGCCATGGCTTCCAGCTGCGCTTCCAGTCAGCCTTGCCCATCCACGGCACGCCGACCGGGATGGTGGCCTGCTTGCCATGCCGCAGGTGCGCGGCGATCCACAGGGCCTCACCCACCGCGAACAGGGCGACGGCGACGACGACCACGTCGATGCCGCCGGAGAGCAGTGGTTGGCCGAACGTGAGGCGTGGCTGGCCCGTCGTGGCGTCCATGCCCACGAGGCCGATGGCGAGTCCGATGAACAGCGATGACAGCCCGCGGATGCGACTGGCGCCGAGCACGGTGCTGACCGCAACGAAGGCGAAGACCATCATGGCGAAATAGGAGGGGGCACCGAGACTGATGGCGATGGCCACGACGAACGGCGCCACAAACACGATGCCGGCGGTCGCGATCGTGCCGGCCACGAACGAGCCGATCGCCGCGGTCGCGAGTGCCTGGGCACCTCGACCGGCCTTGGCCATCTTGTTACCCTCAAGGGCGGTGACCACCGACGACGATTCGCCGGGAGTGTTGAGCAGAATCGAGGTCGTCGACCCGCCGTACATTCCGCCGTAGTAGATGCCGGCAAACATGATCAACGAACCGGTTACATCGAGCGCGTAGGTGAGTGGGAGCAGCAGCGCCACGGTCATGGCCGGGCCGATTCCCGGCAGCACGCCAACGGCGGTACCGAGCAGTACCCCAATCAGGGCGAAGAGCAGGTTTTGCAGGGTCAGCGCGTTGGCGAACCCGTCCATCAGGAGCGAGAGATTGTCCATTACAGAATTCCTGTCAGCAGGCCGGCCGGCAGGGGAATACCCAGCCCGAGTACGAAGCCATAGAACACACCAACGGCGAGTAATGCGCCGATGACCAGGGCCCAGATGTAACGCTTCGAACCGAGCAGCAGTGCTGCGCCGTAGAACAGCAGCGTGCTCGATACAACGAAGCCGAGAAAATCGAGGGTGAGGGCGTAGGCGAGAATCACGCCGGCAAGGCCGAACACGGTGGGCCAGTGCGCGGGAATGGTGAGGTCGATGTCTTCGCCCTCCTCCGCTGCAGCGCGACCACCCCGAAGAACGCTGACGGCCAGCGCGATAGAGCACAGGCCAAGGGCGACAGCGATGATGTTCGGAACGACCTTCGGTCCCATCACGCCCGCGTTGATGGCGGTGTCGGGGATGTGCGCGGTATCGAACCCGATCACGCTCGCCAGCACAGCGAGCAGAAGGGCTACGCCGAGCTCTGAACGGCCTTGCAGCACCGCGGGCACCCGGCTCGCGGTCGGCGCGGCAGGAAAACTGCCTCCGGCGCTGGTTACAGAGCCAGGAGTGCCCACGGTGCCGTTGCTCATATCAGGCCCAGTGTTTTCAGGGTCGTGGCCACGCGGTCGTCCTGCTCGGTGAGGAACGTGCCGAAGTCGTCTCCGGTGAGGAAGGAGTCGGTCCAGGCATTGGCCTTCAGAACGGCAGCCCACTCGTCACTGTCGTGCATGGCGGTAACGGCGTCGACAAGACGAGCCGTTTCGGCGTCGGTCAGGCCGGGGGCGGCGAGGAGCCCGCGCCAGTTGGTGAAGACCAGATCGACGCCCTCCTCGGTGAGGGTGGGGGCGTCAATAACCGGGACCCGCTCCTCACTCGTGACGGCCAGCACCCGTAAATCACCGGACTTGACCTGCTCGAGAAATTCGCCGTAGCCGGAGGCTGCGAACTGCAGTTTGCCGCCGAGGATGGCCGGCAGAAGCTCACCGCCGCCGTCATAGGAGATGAAGTTGACGCTGCTCGGGTCGATGCCCACGGCATCGGCCAGCTGCATCGGAAGCAGGTGATCGGGGCCGCCGGGCGAGGAGCCGCCGCCGACCGCAAAGGCGGCCGGGTCGACCTTCCACGCCGTCACCATATCGTCGAGTGTTTTGTACGGGGAGTCGGCGGGCACGAAGATCGCGCCGGCCTCCTCGATCAGGCGGGCGATCGGGGTGACGTCGGCCACCTTGGCCTTGCCTTCGTTCGTATAAGCCGCGCCGACAACACCCAGGCCCATCACCATCAGGAAGTTGGCGTTGCCCTTCTCGGTGAGGGTGCGGGCGAGGCCAACGGTTCCGCCAGCCCCGGCCAGGTTGGTGACCTCGGTGCCGGTGGCGGTGTCGATGTCGTCCATCACCTTGACGGCTGCGCGGCCGGTGACGTCGTAGCCGCTGCCGGGGGCGTTTGGAACCATGACCTGAAGGTTATCGATCGGGCCGGTGTCGGTCGCATCGGTGCTTTTCGCGCCCGTGACGCCGCAGGCGCTCAGGACGAGTATGACCGTTCCGGCCAGAACGGCGGTGCCCGCCGTTCGGCGGGAACGCGTGGTGCGTGCTGTGATTGGCATGCTTTAATCCTCTTTGATTTCTGGCGAGCCTCTTTGCTGGCCGGGTTCATGGTGCGTTGCGAATCCGGTCAGTCACAACTTGTGACGTTACTGAACGTTGTGTAGCTTGCGGATGCACACGGCGGATGACAATTTCGGTTTGGCCCGCCAATGAGGGATTATCTTGTATGGCCAAAGACGACCCCGGGGTGATACCCATTGGTGCCGTGCCGGTGCGCACGCTACGTCATCGCGGCTCGGGCATCCGTTCGAGCCGTCTCAGCCTGACCCGTCAACTGCTGCTGTTTCAACTGAGCCTGATCGCGCTCGTTTTGGTCGCGGTGACGGCGATTTCTCTGGAACAAGCCCGCAGTGGCTTCGAAAGCGGGGCCCGGCGACGCATGCTGACCGTGGCCGAATATACGGCCGCCAACCCCCTCGTGCGCAGCCTGCTCGACAGCTCGGCGGTACCCCAGCAGTTCTCCATGCCGGTCGAGACGCTGCGCATTACAACGGGGGTGGACCAACTCATTGTCACGGATGCTGTCGGCCGGATCATCGCGTCCCCCGCCGATCCGCGGCTACTCGCGACCGACCTCGCCATCGATCCCACGCCGGACGAGTCTGATGCCGGCTGGGCCGGGGTCGCCCCGATCGGTACGAGGGACCACGTGGTTGCGCAGGTGCCGGTACTGTCGAACTCCGGGCTTCTGGTGGGTTCGGTCGTCGCCGCCCGACAATTTCCCACGGTCGACGTGTTGCTCGTGAGTGCTGCGCCGAACCTGATCACCTACGTGGGAGTGGCGGGAGTGCTCGGCGTGGTCGGATCGTTGCTGCTCGCCGCGCGCGTGAAACGGCAGACCCTCGGTCTGGAGCCGGAACAGATCGGCCGCCTGGTTGAGCACCGTGACGCCATGATCCACGGCATCCGGGAAGGGGTGATCGCCGTCGATACCGACGGTTTCATCACTCTCGCCAACGACAGCGCGCGCACCCTGCTCGGTCTGCCCGCCGACTCAGAAGGCCGGGCAATCGACACGGTGGGCCTCGATGCCGAGGCGGTGCGGGCGCTGCGCCGGCAGGAGGGCGGCGAGATCGACACGGTGTTAGTGAACCGGGGGGTGCTGCTCGTGCTCAACCAGACTCTCATTCACCCACCGCGGTCGCTGCCGGTGGTCGTCACGACCCTGCGCGACCGCACCGAACTAGTGACGTTGCAGCACGACCTTGGCAGCAGCCGGCAGGCCACCGATACTCTGCGTGCCCAGACGCACGAGTTCGCAAACCGGCTGCACACCATTTCGATGCTCATGCAGCTCGGCGACACGGACGCGGCGGTGGAATACGTCGATGCCGTCACACGGGATCGCACCGAGCTCGACAACTCGGTCCTGACTCGCCTGCAGGAACCGGCGGTCGCCGCGCTCGTGATCGCCAAGACCTCCCTCGCCCGCGAACGCGGAGCGACGCTCGTGCTCTCGGCCGAATCGGCCCTGGCTCGGGTTGACGCCGACCTCTTGTCCGACCTCGTTACCGTGATCGGAAACCTGGTCGACAACGCCCTCGATGCCGTGACCGGAACCTCGGAGCGCACGGTGCGCCTGGATGTACTGGCAGTTCCGGGAGCCGCCGCGGTGCAAGTGACGGTACGCGATTCCGGACCAGGAATCGACACCGCTCTCCTCGACCGGGTTTTTGAAGTCGGTGTGACGAGTAAATCGGCCCTGGTCGGGGAAGATGCCCACGGCTACGGGCTCGCGATTGTGCGCCTCGTCGCCACGCGTCGTGGGGGATCCGTTAGCTACCGGGCCGAGAACGGTACCGTATTCGAGGCCGTGCTCCCGTTTGATGCGCCCCGCGCGGCCGATCATGAGGAGCGCACCCGTGTGTGACGTCCTCGTCGTCGACGACGATTTCATGGTGGCCCGCGCCCACGAACGCATTGTCGCGCAGCAGCCCGGGTTCACGGTGGTCGGAGTCGCGGCGACCGGTTCCGCCGCGCTCGCCCAGATTGCCGACAAATCCCCGCAGCTCGTGCTGCTCGACATGTATCTGCCCGACATGACCGGGCTTGATGTGATTCGCCGGGCGCGTGAAACCGGGCGTGATGTGGACTTTCTTGTACTCAGCGCCGCCCGAGAGGCCGAGATGGTCACCGCGGCTCTGCAGGGCGGCATTGTGAGTTACCTGCTCAAACCGTTCAAAATCAGCGAGTTGCAATCTCGATTGGTGGGGTACGCCGAACGTCGACGGCTGCTGGTCCGCAGAGGCGAACTCAGCCAGAGTGATCTGGACCAGGCCCTGGGACGAGCATCCGCTTCACCGACGCCAGACACCGTCTCCACCCTGCCGAAAGGACTCAGCAAGGAGACGGTGGCACTGGCCGCTGCTACCCTGGCCGGCAGCGAAGGAGACCTGGCCGCATCGGAGTGTGCCGAACGGCTCGGTCTGTCACGGGTGGTGGCCCGAAAATACCTCGAGTACTTTGTCGATTCCGGGCAGGCTACGGTGAGCCTGCGCTACGGCCAGACCGGCCGCCCGCAGCGACGCTATGCCTGGAGGGCCGGAAGTTAGCCGAGGTCGTCGTCGGTACGAGCGCCGAACACGATTTCGTCCCAACTGGGCATTGCTGCCCGGCCGCGTTTAGGTGATGTTCGTCCCTGGTTGCTGCGCTCCTGCGCTCGGGCGGCCTGGTTGGCCCAGACATTGCCGGTCGGCTCGGAGGTGGTTGCCGGCGCAGCGCTGGACTCATCGGTGACCGGCGCATCCGTTGCCACCCGGCGGGCACGCAGCGGTGTTGCCCTCACGGGAGTTTGGACAGGGGGTTCCGCGTTCTGTCGCTCTGAAGCGGATGCTGTTGTTGCCGTTGCCGCCGCATTCCCGCTGGTTGCCGCCTCACGTTCGCCGCGACGTCGACGCAGGGATTCCAGAAGATCGGCGGTCTCGCTCATATTGGAGGCCGGCTCGGTGGCGCGTTTAATGGCCGCCTTGGACACGGCATCGTCCCGGCTCAGCGAACGAGCATAAGGAACGGCTTCAAGGTCGGGGCTGGTGTCGCTCAGAATCTCGTCGGCGAGAGATTCCTTGAAGTTGAAGGCATTGCTGTCGAATCGGGACACATCGGCTTCGCTGGTCTCCGCGCCGACGGCGCGCAGTCGCGGAATGAGTGAGCCTTTGAGCTCACCCTGCTGGGAGAGCGCAACGGCCTCGCTGCCGACCGGTGAGAGGGAATTCTTTTTCGGCTCGAAATCCCAGCGGGCATCATGGTCGATGTCGTCGGCGGTGAACGACAATTTCACGATCCACCCGCCGCCGGGCTCTTTCCAGCTGGCCCAGCGTTCGCCGGTTGCGCCGAGGGAGGCGAGACGCTCTCGAATCACGGTGCCGAAGTTGACGTTCTCGTCAATCGGGTCCGGATCAATGGCGGTGTGCACCGGAACGCTCAACGCTGACGAGACCATGTATTCCCGTTCGGCCACGACCGGACCCTCGAAACGTCGCACATAGTCGATCGACGCGCCCGTGACCGCGGCGACATCCTCGGCGGACATGCCGGAGCGAATGTGCGCCTGAACTTCCCGCGGGGAGAGCTTAGGAGCGTTGACGCGCTCCGTCTGGGATTGCCGAAGCCGAGACTGAAGAACCTCGTCGATGGCGATGCGATATCGATCGCCATCTTCAGACGCTGCCAGCAGCGCACCGTTCTCAACCCCAATGACCTTCAATTCCTGCATGAAGACAAGCCCTCTCGCGATTACCGTTGGCTGTAAGACTGCCACGGGTTGATGCGTTTTCGCGGGAATACGCCGGGCGTGCCGCAAGTTGTTTCTTCGTGTCCGAATAAATAGGTTGGCGGACGGTTTGCAATTCCGGCAGGATTGTTGGAAACTGTGCCCGCCGATTTCGTTTATCGGCGCAACTGAAATGGATGGGCATGGCAACCGATTACGACGCACCCCGAAAGACTGAAGACGACTCTGAGTCGATCGAGGCCCTCAAGGAACGCGTGCCAGACAAGATGTCCGGCAGCGTTGATGTCGACGACTCCGATAATCCCGGTGGGTTCGACCTTCCGGGAGCTGACCTGTCCGACCTGGACCTCGATGTCGTCGTTCTGCCTCCGCAGGACGACGAGTTCACCTGCGTGAATTGCTTCCTCGTGAAGCACCGCTCGCAGATGGGCCACGAAACCAAGCTCGGCACCGTCTGCCTGGAGTGCGACTCCTAGATCAACTCAGCACCCGCTTTACCCCACGTTGGCCGTTCGCGATTCATTGATCGCGGCGGCCAACTCTCGTGGGCGGCGGCTGGAGATGACCCAGTACGGCGCAGGGTCGGTCGCATCCACGATGGGCACGCGCACGATCGGGTCGATCCAGCCGCGAATGAGCAGCCAGGCGCGGGCATCCAGTCGAGGACCTCGCTCCTGGGTGGCTTCGGACTTCTCGTAGACCGTCGCTTCACCGAGTAGTTCGGTGGAGATCGTAGCGGGACCCGCAATCAACTCTCCGTTCTGCACGCGCACAACCGGCGCCGCGAGCACGAGCAGCAGCACACAGCCGCCGTAGAGAACGACCGCCGTGACGACGCCGGCAAAGAGGGAGATCGGTACGAGCACGAGAATGCTCGCTGGAATCACCAGAGCGGTGACGAGGAAGGCCCAGGCATTGGGCCACAGTTTTTCGCGGTAATCAGGCATGGCTCTATTCGATCAGATATCTGGACTACCCTCGACACGTGGCAGAAAGCGTCGAAGTCCTGATCCAGGCACCCATCCTTCCGAAATACGCGCATGCCGGTGATGCCGGGGCTGACCTGCACGCCGCCGAAAGCATCGTGCTCGCCCCGGGAACCCGTGCACTTGTCGGTACCGGCGTGTCGATGGCCCTCCCCGATGGGTTTGCAGCGTTTGTTGTGCCGCGCAGTGGCCTGGCCGTTAAACACGGCATCACTATTGTGAATGCACCCGGAACAGTGGATGCCGGCTACCGCGGCGAGATCAAGGTCGCCCTGCTCAACACTGACCCGAACGAACCCTTTACAATCTCGGTCGGTGATCGCATTGCCCAACTCATCGTGATGCCCGTCGTTCGCGCCAGCTTCATTGCCGTCGATAAGCTGCCCGGCAGCCAACGCGGCGAGGGGGGGTTCGGCTCGACCGGGGTCCAGCCCCGCCCAGCAGGTAGCACTCACGACAACGCATCAGTGTCGGGCGCAACCGCCCCGCAGACAGGAGACAACCAGTGAGTGACCTCACAAGCCCGGGGGAGATCCCCGAAATGACGCCGAAGTCGGCGCCCGAAGACCGCGAGAACGAGGGCCCATTCGACGAGTCCGAGGCCAACCCGGTGCGCCCCTACGTCGACCTCGGCGGCATTAAGATTCTGCCGCGGGAAGGCCTGCACCTGCGCCTCGAAATTGAAGAGGGCAGCAAGCGTGTCGTCGCCATCGGTCTTGATTTCGCCGGGTCGACCCTGCAGGTGCAGCCGTTTGCCGCGCCCCGCTCCAGCGGACTCTGGCACGAAATTCGCGACCAGATTGCCGACCAGATCGGCAAGCAGGGCGGCACGACGACTCCCCGCGAAGGCCCGTTCGGACCAGAGCTCGTCGCCGAGATCCCCGTCGCGGCCGGCCAGGAAACCGGCGGTGTCACCCGCCTCGCCCGCTTCATCGGCGTCGACGGCCCGCGCTGGTTCCTACGCGGCGTGATTGCCGGCGAGGGCGCGATCGACCCGGATGCCGCTGCGCAGATCGAAGACCTGTTCCGCAGTATCGTCGTCGTGCGCGGATCGACCCCGATGCCCCCGCGCGACCTGATTCCGCTGCGCATGCCGGCCACGCCGGCAAGCGCGACCGAGTCCGCCGCCGTCTAGGTTGCACTGCACCCCATGACCGACGCACGAGAGCCCAACGATGGTCACCCCGATGACTCGTCTGCTCCGTTGGTCGACCCGGCCTCGTTGGTCGACCCGGCCTCGTTGGTCGACCCGGCCTCGTTGGTCGAGTCCGCCCCGTTGGTCGATCCCGCCCCGTTGGTCGACCCGGCCTCGTTGGTCGAGCCTGTCGAGACCATCGTTGACCCCGCCCCGTTGGTTGACCCCGCCCCGTTGGTCGAGCCTGTCGAGACCATCATCGCGCCGGCCCAGAACAACCCGACCGTGTCCGGCGTTTTTGCGGAGTCCATGGCCGATGCCGCCCGCCGGGCCGGCTTCAGCTCCGCCGCCGCCGGCGACGCGATCAACGGTGGCGCTCTGCTCGGCGCGATGGGCGGCATCCGGGGGATCGTTGAAGCGGTGTTGCCGGGGCTCGTCTTTCTCGTCACCTACTCGTTCACGATCGACCCGACCGTACCGAGTACGATCGCGTCCTTGCTGCCCGCCCTCGCTGCCCCCCTCGTGCTCGGCGTCATCTTCGTTCTCCTGCGCGCTGTCACCAGGCAGACGGTCACTCCCGCGATCGGCGGCCTCGTCGGCACCGGCATCAGCGTGGCGCTCGCGCTGTTCTCTGGAGAGGCATCCGGCTTCTTCATCGTTGGGCTGTGGACCAACTTCGGCTATGGCGCAGGCCTGTTGATCTCGGTCTTCGTTGGCTGGCCACTGATCGGGCTGGCCGTGGGCTTCCTCATGGGCGACGGCACGGCCTGGCGGCGGGACGCATCCAAACGCCGGGTGCTCACGATCCTGACGCTGTGCTGGGCGGGATTGTTTATCGTCAGGCTCGCCGTGCAACTGCCGCTCTACCTCGCCGACAACATCGAAGTGCTTGCCACGACGAAGCTCCTGATGGGCATTCCGCTCTATGCGCCGCTGCTGGTCGTCTCCTGGCTCATGGTGCGAACCGTATATCGCAAAGCGGACGCCGCTGAAGCGGTCTGAATTCGCGACTCTGGAGCGCGTAGTCGCCTGCTAGAGTTATCTCGACGTCAAGATAGTTGTACGGTGAGACTTCGCCTGCGCAACGCGACGAAAAAAGGTACTTCCCGGCATCCGCTGGTTAGGCTTGCCTTGCTGGCACGAGGTTGTGGCAGCGCACAAGAATTGAGGATTGCCGCCGGTATCCCGTCGGCTCTCACAACGGAGAGGGCATTGTGTCGGATTCAACAAATACCGCGGTAAACAGCTTCGGAGCCAAAGACACCCTGCGCGTCGGTTCGACAGACTATGAAGTCTTTCGTCTCGACGCGGTCGACGGTTACGACAAACTGCCATACAGCCTGAAGGTGCTGCTGGAGAACCTCCTCCGCACCGAAGATGGAGCCAACATCACCGCGGAGCACATTCGTGCCCTCGGCGCGTGGGTTCCCACCGCGGAGCCCGACACCGAGATCCAGTACACGCCGGCTCGTGTCGTCATGCAGGACTTCACCGGTGTTCCCTGCATAGTCGACCTCGCCACCATGCGCGAAGCCCTCGTTGAACTCGGCGGCGACGCCAAGAAGATCAACCCGCTCGCCCCGACCGAAATGGTCATCGACCACTCCGTTGTCGCCGATCTGTTCGGCACGACCGACTCGTTCGAGCGCAATGTCGAGATCGAGTATGAGCGCAACGGTGAGCGTTACCAGTTCCTCCGCTGGGGCCAGACCGCGTTCGACGACTTCAAGGTCGAGCCGCCGGGACCCGGAATCGTTCACCAGGTCAACAACGAATACCTCGCCCGCGTTACCATGACGCGTGAGGACAACGGTGTCCAGCAGGCCTACCCCGACACGTGCGTGGGTACCGACTCGCACACCACCATGGAGAACGGGCTCGGCGTCCTGGGCTGGGGCGTCGGCGGCATCGAGGCCGAGGCGGCCATGCTCGGCCAGCCGATCTCCATGCTCATTCCCAAGGTCGTCGGCTTCAAGCTCTCCGGCATCATCCCGGCCGGCGTCACCGCAACGGATGTCGTGCTCACCATCACGCAGATGCTCCGCAAGCACGGCGTCGTCGGCAAGTTCGTGGAGTTCTACGGTGCCGGCGTCGCCGCCGTGCCCCTGGCCAACCGCGCCACGATCGGCAACATGAGCCCGGAGTTCGGCTCCACCTGTGCCATGTTCCCCATCGACGGCGAGACCATCGACTACCTGCGCCTGAC
>JBBRBV010000064.1:0-14660 GCA_038205545.1 Actinomycetales bacterium | reverse complement strand
GCACTCGTCATGAGCGAAGCGGATGCCTTCGAAATGGCGCATCCGTCGCCCTCGAACGCGATATCGGCGATGCGGTCACCGTCGCGCTGCACATAGAGGGTCAGATGGTCACCGCACAAAGGGTTCACCGCCTCAATGCTCTGATGTGCACCGTCGATGTGACGACGGTTCCGCGGGCTATGGGCATGTTCGATGATCATCTCCTGGTAGAGACCCGCCATGGGCATGCTCGTTGCCGCGTTGGTACTCATGGCTGGGCTCGATGGGTACCGCTTCCGAACCGAGTGGATACGAGCGCCGCAAGCGACGCACGGAGCGGCTCCAACTCGATTCGATCCACCATCTCCTGCACGAAGGCATACACCAGCAGGCCCCGAGCGCTCTCCAGCGGGAGACCGCGTGTGCGCAGGTAGAGCAACGCCTCATCATCCATTTGGCCCACGGCGGCACCGTGCGTGCACTTCACATCGTCGGTGTAAATCTCCAGTCTCGGCCGAGTATCGACCTGGGCGCGATCATTGAGCAGAAGGTTCTTATTTTTCTGGTTGGCATCGCTCCCATCGGCGCCGTGACGAACCATGATCTGCCCGTTGAAAACTCCGTGCCCACGATCATCCAGTACGCCCTTATAGAGCTGATGGCTGGTGCAGTTGGTGGCAACGTGATCGACGAAAATCGTGTTGTCGTGCACCTGCTCACCCTGGGGCAGATAGATGCCGTCGAGGCTGACCTCCGCCTCGACGCCCTCCAGAAGCACCCGTATTTCGTGGCGAGCGACACTGGACCCGAGCATCACCGAGCGGGAATTGAACCGGCTGCCACGAGCCTGCCGAACGTCAAGCAACGCCAGATGAAAGGCGGTGACGGGCTCATTCTGCACCTTGTAATGATCGATCCGGGCATTCTCGGCCAGAACCACCTCGGTGACCACATTCGTGAGGTAGACATCCTCCGGCAGGCCGGCATAGGTCTCAACGATCGTTGCACGACTCCCGGAGTCGGCGATGATCACCGAGCGGGGGCTCGTCATCAACGGCACGCCCTCGGTATCGGAGAAGAAGACCAACTGGATCGGCTCATCAACGACCGTGTCGTTGGTCAGGTGAATGAACGCGCCATCCTCGGCGAAGACATCGTTGAACGCAGCGAAGGCGTGATGCTCGCCGGGCGTATGACCCAGGAACGGTTTGAGCCGGTCCGGGCTCGCGGCCAGCACGGCGGCCAGGGTCGTGACGACGACGCCGGACGGTAACCCGGTCACGCGCGAGAACTCAGGCGAAAAGTGACCATTGACGAAGACCAGGCGGGGGCCGCCCAGATCGATCGCGGCCTTGTTGATGAGGTCTAATGTGACCCGGGGGCCAGGCCCGGCCGCGGCAGCCACGAAGGGAACCGCGAGGATCCCATCGAGCGCGGTGTACTTCCAGTCCTCATCTTTCCGCGACGGGAAACCATTCTTGCCGACCCATTCGAGGGCGTTCAAACGCGCTTCAGCGAGCCAACCGAGATCGTGACCATCATGCTTCGACGCCAGCTCTGAGAGCACACCCCCTGCCGCTCGCACCGGGACCTTCACCGGGGTCATACGCTTGCCCCGACCTGCGCCGAACGCTCGTCGCGGGGCGTCAGGCCCGCATAGCCATTGGCTTCAAGTTCGAGGGCGAGGTCCTTGTCGCCGGAATGCACGATCTGACCGGCGGCCATGACGTGCACGAAGTCTGGAACGATGTAGTCGAGCAGGCGCTGGTGGTGGGTGATCACCAGCATGGTGCGGCCCTCACTGCGCAGGGCGTTCACTCCGCTGGCCACGACCCGCAGCGCGTCGATATCAAGGCCCGAGTCGGTCTCATCGAGAATGGCGAGCTTGGGCTCTAAAATCGCCATTTGTAGGATCTCGTTGCGCTTCTTTTCGCCGCCAGAGAATCCTTCATTCACCGATCGGCTCATGAACGTCTGGTCCATCTCGACCAATTTCATCCGCTCCTGAGCGAGATCCAGAAAGTCCACCGCGTCCAGCTCTTCCTGGCCACGCTGGCGCCGCAGGGAATTCAGTGCGGTACGCATAAAGTACATGTTGCCAACACCGGGAATCTCCACCGGATGCTGGAAGGCCAAAAATACGCCGGCCGCAGCTCGTTCCTCGGGCGAGAGAGCCAGCAGATCCTGCCCTTCGTACGTCACACTGCCGGAGACGTCGTAACCGTCACGGCCAATCAGCACACTCGCGAGGGTGCTCTTGCCCGACCCGTTCGGGCCCATGATGGCGTGCACCTCACCCGGCTTCAAGTCAAGATTCACCCCACGCAGAATCTCCTTGCTGTCGATACTGGCGTGCAATTCCTTGATTTTCAGCATTAGCCAACACTTCCTTCTAAACTCACGGTCAACAATTTTTGCGCTTCGACGGCGAATTCCATCGGCAGCATCTTGAATACCTCACGGCAGAACCCGTTCACAATCATCGACACGGCTTCTTCCTCCGGAATGCCGCGCTGACGGCAATACAAGAGTTGTTCCTCGCCGATCTTCGACGTTGAGGCTTCGTGCTCGACCTGCCCGGTCTGATTCTTCACGTCGATATAAGGCAGGGTATGAGCGCCGCTGTCCTTACCGATCAGCAGGGAGTCGCACTGGGTGAAGTTGCGGGCGCCCACGGCAGAATGCCGAATGTCCACCAGACCCCGATAGGTGTTCTGGCCATGACCGGCCGAAATCGCCTTGGAAATAATCGTGCTCTTGGTGTTCCTCCCGATGTGCACCATCTTGCTGCCGGTATCAGCCTGCTGGCGCCTGGCGGTCAACGCCACCGAGTAGAACTCACCAACCGAGTTATCACCCTTCAAAATCACACCGGGATACTTCCAGGTAATCGCCGAACCGGTCTCAACCTGAGTCCAGGAAATCTTCGAGTTTCGGCCGGAGGCCATACCCCGCTTAGTGACGAAATTGTAAACGCCACCATTACCATCCGCGTCGCCGGGATACCAGTTCTGAACGGTCGAATACTTGATCTGCGCGTCATCGAGCGCGACCAGCTCAACCACAGCCGCATGCAGCTGGTTCTTGTCCCGCACCGGCGCAGTACAGCCCTCGAGGTAGCTCACATACGCGGCATCCTCGGCGATGATCAGCGTGCGCTCGAACTGCCCGGTGTCGGCGGCATTGATCCGAAAGTAGGTCGATAGCTCCATCGGACAGTGCACGCCCTTGGGGATATAGCAGAATGACCCGTCGGTAAAGACCGCAGAGTTCAGGCAAGCAAAGAAGTTGTCGTTATACGGAACGACCGAACCGAGATACTTCCGCACCAGATCCGGATACTCCTGCACCGCCTCCGAGAAAGAGCAGAAAATGACGCCGACCGCTGCCAGTTTGTCTTTGAACGTCGTGGCCACCGACACCGAATCAACGATCGCATCCACGGCAACGCCGCTCAGTCGCTCTTGCTCGCCGAGTGAAATACCCAGCTTGTCAAACATCTCCCGAATTTCCGGGTCGACCTCATCCATGCTCGCGATCTGCTTCTTCGGCCGAGGATCGGCATAATAAATGATGTCCTGATAATCAACGGGACCATACGACACATGCTGCCAGGTGGGCGGCGTAAGCGTGGTCCAATGCCGATACGCCTTCAACCGCCACTCGAGAAGCCACCCCGGCTCATTCTTCTTAGCTGAGATCAACCGGATGATGTCTTCACTCAAGCCCCGGGGGGCAACCTCAGTTTCAAGATCCGTGCTGAACCCGTACTTGTAATCCTGATTGGCGAGCTCACGAACCTCATCGGAAATACCGACCGTGGTCGTAGGTGCACTCATCTTTGTCTCCTCGTCGTGTGCTGAAAAAAACCGGGATTGCGCTTCGCCGACTTCGCTGACGCGCGCCAGAAGGACACCAGGCGCTCGAGGCGCTGGTGTTGGATTGGGGGTACGGCTACGGGGCTGATTTATCCAATGGCACAGTTGTGCGGCACAGGTGTTCGCCGTTGGCCAGGGTCGTCACGCGTTCGACGGGTACGCCGAGGAGCCGCGAGAAGGCCTCGGTCTCGGCGTCGCAAATCGCCGGAAACTCGGTAGCGACGTGCCGAACCGGGCAGTGGCCCTGGCACAGTTGCATGCCGAGCGTGGGCACGTCCATTTCCGGCAGACCCGTTGCCGGCAAGCTGCGGGCAGACGGGCGGGGCGCCTGTAGTCCGTCGTCAACGGGTCGAATGGAAGCGGCGAAGCCGTCGGCGGTCAGCGCTGCAGCCAGCGCTTCGGCGCGCGCCGCGACGTTATCATCGGCCGAAGCCACGCGGGCGGCATAACGGGAAATGAGCCCGTTGGCGCGTTCGCGGGCGAAGGCGGCGACGGCATCCGCGCCGGAGTGCAGAGCGAGAAAGCGCAGGGCCGAGGCGGCCATCTCGTCGTAGTGGTGTTCGAGGCCCGCATGCCCGGCTTCGGTGAGAACGTAAGCGCGGGCGGGGCGACCACGGCCACGGCTATTGGCGTCGCCGAGTGCCGGGTCGTATTCCTCAATCGCGTTCTGCTCGGTAAGCGCGTCGAGGTGCCGGCGCACCGCAGCCGGCGTTAGCCCGAGACCGGCTGCGAGGTCGGCGGCGGTGACCGGGCCGTCCTGGGCGAGGGTCCGGCGCACCCGGTCGCGGGTAGCGGTCGCAGCGTCGGTGGCGTCACTCTCATTTATTAACACAACATGAGTGTGACCTAATTCACGACCGCCGTCTAGTCAGGGTCACCTTACCCGGGTATCCCGCCGGGCAGCGCCGCACGTCGACCTAGCGCACGTACCGGTAGTACTCGATGCCGACGTCGTAGAATTGTGGGCCCTCCGCCGTGCCCACGCGATCGATGACGAATTCATCGTGCAACACGAGCGGCGGCAGGTCACTGGGCCGCCCCTCGTGCAAGGCGAGGTAGTGCTCCCGGGTGAGGTCAACGGGGCCGCGCAGTGCCTCCTCAAAATTGATTTTGGCGGCGGCCCGCTCCCATCCGGCGGCGACACGCATCGGGATCGCCTCGGCGGCATCTCCGCTGCCATAGCCGAGGGCAAGCCATTCCTGACCGGCCAGGTCGATGCCGCCGCGCTGGGCCTGGGCCAGCCCGGCGGCCAGCCAGGCCGGCAGCGCGGCGGTGTACAAATTGCCGAGGTCCTTCATCGCCTCGGCACCCAGCCACAGCTTGCTCTCGATGAGGCGATCCCAGACCTCGGTGTGCAGAAGGTATCCACGTAGCTTTCGCGCCAATGGGAAGGCATCGTCGTCGCCGATCGTCTGCGCCGCGAACGGGTCGTCGGCCAGCAGCTCAGCCAGCACAGCCTTATCGTCGAGGCCGGCATTTACGGCGTACTGGCGCAGCTGCGCTTGGCCGGCCGCACCGTCGGCCGCGAGCTCGAACAGGTACGACATCACCCACCCCGTCGCTGGCATTCGGTGATACGGGCGGTGGATGAACACTGCGTCCACTTCATCGAAGTAGTCAAGGCTCCGGCCAGGGCGTTTCCTCAGCATCGCTGCTATCGCATGATGGGTGGCGTCGATGTAACAGGTCGTGGAGTAGCGACCGTTGAAAACGGGGAGGTCCTGCACCTGGCCATCGTCGCGCGCCGGCTGCCGAAAACGGGCGAACGGTTTTCTGAAGTCGGCGGTGCGGTACTGCGAATCGCTGCCGACCGCCCCAAGGTCTACCTCAAGCAGGTCCGCGTCGCCGTTCACGAGCAGGGCTACCGCGCCGGCGCCCTGGGTCGGCTCACCGGTGGAACCGATCGCATATTCGGCGATATCGGCGCACACGACGATCGCCTGGCGGCCAACGCCATCCGTCGCCAGATAACGCAGGGCTGCCTTCACCCCGTACACGCCGCCGAGACACGCCTGCTTGAATTCGGGAACCTCGCAGTCCCTGGCCATTTCGTTCTGGCCGTTGGCGACCAGGGTCTCGTTGATCATGCCCTTGATGATTACAGCACCGGCGGAGTTATCACTGGACGATTCCGTACCGAGAGCCAGAAAGCCGACCTGCGCCGGGTCGATGTCATAATCCTGCAGCAAACGCCAGACGGCATTGGCGGCGAGGGTATAGACGCTGTGCTGCGGGGCTCGCATACGAAAAGAACGCCCCACCACCGCACGAATCTTATTCCAGGGCTCGTCAGTCCACCGGCACCAGTCTTCCAGCTGCACGCGATACTTCGGCAGATACAGGGACAATCCGCTAATTCCAGGTCCCAACAGTGCCCATTTCCAATTGTCTAGATGATCGACGCCGCGGGGCTTCCCGCACCGGCGACCTTAGCAGCACCGCCTTCGATCTGGGCATGGGGCCGCGCGTCCGTGCCGGTAGAATCTTGGTGAAGCGATCGGAGCACCACTGTGAACAAATTTTCTGCCGATCGAAACCGCGCCACTGCCCGCGCTCACAGCAACATCGCACTCGTCAAATACTGGGGAAAACGTGACGAGACGTTGAACATTCCCGCCGTCGGGTCGATCTCGATCACCCTCGCGGCACTATCGACCCACACCACGGTGGCGTTTGATTCGGAATCGACCACTGAACGCGACGAATTTTATCTCAACGGCCACCTCACCGAATCGAATCGCGTGGTCGGCGTTCTCGAGCTCGTGCGCGAACGCGCTGGACTCACGAGGCGAGCGGTCGTGACTTCGACCAACGACTTTCCGACAGGTGCCGGCCTGGCCTCGTCGGCATCCGGTTTCGCCGCCCTCGCCGTCGCAGCGAGCGCGGCTGCCGGGTTAGCCCTGACTACACGAGAGCTTTCGATATTGGCCCGACGCGGATCGGGGTCTGCTGCCCGCTCCATCTTTGGCGGCTACGTCGAAATGCACACCGGCAGCCGCTCCGACGGTCTGGATTCCTTCGCAGAGCCGATTTTGGACGCGGCCGCCTGGCCGCTCAGCGTCGTGGTGGCAATCACCGATGGCGCGACCAAGGCCGTGTCGTCCACGCACGGCATGGCGGCAAGTCGCGCATCTTCGCCGTTCTACCCAGCCTGGGTCGATACTGCAGGCGCCGACCTGGCTGAGATGCGAGACGCCATCAGCACCGGCGATCTGCCGCTGCTGGGCGAGGTGGCCGAACGAAGCTGCCTTAAACTGCACGCGTTGATGCTGACCAGTCGTCCGCCGCTGCTGTACTGGAATGCCGGCACGATTGCCGCCATGCAGACCGTCCAGGAGCTCCGCCACAGCGGCATCCCGGCGTATTTCACAATCGACGCCGGACCGCAGGTGAAGGCCCTGTGCGCTCCCGAAAATGCCGCGGTGGTGGCCCGCGCGCTGGCCGAGACGCCAGGGGTGCAGGAGACGCGCACGAGCGCCCTCGGCCGGGGTACGCACCTCGTTGCGTCGTAATGGCGGTCATTCACGCCTCAGCGCCCGGCAAGCTCTTTCTGCTCGGCGAGTATGCCGTGCTTGAGGGTGCCCCGGCACTGCTCACGGCGGTCGATCGTCGCGTGAAAGTGAGAATTGCGCACACGGATGCCGACCGCTGGCTCCTCAACGCTCCCGGTCTGGGTATCGAGCAGCTCACCCTCGAATCAGACGGCGCCCTACCGGACTCCCTGGGTCGGACGACCCACGAGAAGCTGCGCCTCTATGATGCAGTGCGGCGCACTGTGGCTGAGGCCGTGGGCGGCGTCGGTCACGGCGGCGGCACCGCGCTGCCTGGGCATCAACGCCGGGATCGGGCGCTTTCGATCAGTATTGACAGCAGCGAGCTTTCGCTGGGCGGCCACAAGTTGGGCCTCGGCGCAAGCGCGGCGGTCGCGGTAGCCCTGACTATGGGCCTCGCTCGCGCTCGGGACCTCAACTTCGACAACACGGCTTTGTTCGCTGCCGCCCTGGCTGCGCACCGGCAGGCGCAGGGTCCGCTCGGCAGCGGAGGCGATGTGGCCGCTGCGGTCGCGGGTGGGCTGATCAGCTATTCGACGGGAGCCACGGCGCCCGACGCGGTGTCGTTGACCTCCCTCCTCTGGCCGAACGATCTCACCATGATGGTGGTCGTCACCGGGCAGGGCAGCAGTACCCCCGAGCTGGTCGGTCGCGTCACCGACTTCGCGAGGCGGGACCCCAACCGCTACCGCACAGATCTGGCCCGGTTGGCCAGACTGGCCGAACAGGCCAGCCTGGCACTCGGTACCGCGGATGCCTTCCTGGCACTCGCGTCGGAGTATTACGACGCGCTGGCCACCCTCGACGCCCACGCCCACGCTGGCATCATCAGCGACCGGCACCGACAGTTGCACACCCTGGCCGCGCGTCTCGATGGCGTGTTCAAATCGTCCGGGGCCGGCGGGGGCGATGTCGGACTGGCGTTTGCCCGAAGCGGGGCACCAGCACGTGACCTGGCGGCGGCGCTCCAACGTGCCCAGGCACACATCGTGCCACTCAACTTCTGCGCGCCCGGTGTAATCACAGCTGAAACCGACCCTGGCACAGGCACAGGCACAGGCACAGAGACCGAATTCGATTCGGCGACGAAGGACTCCTCGTGAAAAACACCCACCTGTCCAAGTTCTACCGTCTCACCGTGCCAGAACGACTCAAGCTTCTGCACGAGCGCGGCCTCCTCGACGCGGACGACTTTGCTGCCCTGACCACGGGGAGCTACCGTCTCGACGCCGGAACGGCCGACCGGCTCACCGAAAACGTGATCGGCGTGTTCTCGATGCCGATGGGACTCGGGCTCAATTTCCACATCAACCAACGGGACTATCTCGTACCCATGGTGGTCGAGGAACCCTCGATCATCGCCGCCGTCAGCGCGGCCGCGAGTCTGATTCGGCGCTCTGGTGGTTTTACCAGTGACGCCGAAACGCCACTGTTGCTCGGCCAGGTGCAAGTGCTTGACCTCACCAACGCCCACGCCGCCAGAACCGAGCTGCTCCGGCGAAAGCGCGAGATTGTGGATTTGGCCAACGCACAGCATCCGAACATGGTCGCGCGTGGCGGCGGGGCCAGAGACGTTGAGGTGTTTCTTCGTGGTTTAACGGCGGAACATGGCGAGTTGCTGGTTGTGCACCTCATCGTCGACAGCCGTGACGCTATGGGTGCCAATTTGGTGAATACAATGTGCGAGGCAGTTGCGCCGCTGATCGAGGCAATCAGCGGCGGGCGGGTGTTCCTCCGCATCCTCTCCAATTTTACCGATCATGCACTCGTGCGCGCACGCGCCGTAATTGCGGTCGACCAGCTGGGGTCGGATACCTTCTCTGGCGAGCGGGTTCGAGATGGCATCATCGTGGCACAGGAATTTGCTGCCATGGATGCCTACCGCGCGACCACGCACAACAAGGGAATCATGAATGGCATCGACGCCGTCGCGATCGCCACCGGAAACGATTGGCGGGCCATCGAAGCCGCGGCGCACGCTTATGCCGCTCGCAGCGGCCGATATTCTCCGTTGACTGTCTGGTCGAAGAACGCCACCGGCGACCTCGTCGGTGAACTGGAGGTTCCGCTGAAGGTTGGCATTGTCGGCGGACAGGTGGAATCCAACGCCCTGGTGCGAATCGCCTACAACATTCTCGGGGTCGATTCAGCGGCGGAACTCGCTCAGGTGATGGCTGCCGTCGGCCTCGCGCAGAATTTCGCCGCGCTTCGTGCTCTGTCGACCGAGGGCATTCAAACGGGGCACATGCGCCTGCATGCCCGAAGCGTGGCGGTAGCGGCCGGCGCCACCGGTGAACGGTTCAACGATGTGGTGGATGCTCTGATCATCAGCGGCACGATCAAGGTGTGGAACGCCCGCCAGATTGTCGAGTCGATGGGTCCCCACACCCCGATCGCGGTGCCCGTTGACGTGCCAACGCCAGTGCCCCTGCCCCTGCCCCTGCCCCTGCCCGAGGCGACCGGACCAGGAAACACGGCAGGGTTCGGCAAGATCATTCTGTTCGGCGAGCACTCCGTTGTGTATGGCTATCACGCCATCGCCGCCCCGATTGGACTGTCGATTCGAGCGCAGGTAACCCGCCAACAGTCGGGTACCGAGCTCATCATCCCCGGTTCCGATTCCGCCGAATCGGCCGACTCGGATTTGCCGGTGCGCATTAGCGCACTGATCAACGAGCGGCTGGGTGTAAAAAAGTCCGGGATGCGCATTGAGGTATTCCCGAACCTGCCGCGGGCCAGCGGGCTGGGAGCATCCGCTGCCCTCGCCGTGGCCATCATTCGTGCGACGGCGAGCTGTTTCGAGATACGACTCACGGACAACGAGGTGAGTACGCTCGCGTTTGAGTGCGAGCAGATCGTGCACGGCACGCCGTCCGGCATCGACAACACGGTCGCAACCTTTGGCCGCCCGATACTGTTTCAGAAGGCGCAGGGGGCACGGTCAGCCCAATTCTCGGTCGTCACACCAGCGCATCCAATTCCGATCATCATCGGTATGACCGGCGTGCGTTCGTTGACGGCACGAACGGTCAGTATTGTGCGCACCGCCTGGACAAAGAGCCCGTCCCGCTATGACGCGATTTTCGAGCAGATCGACGGGTTGGCACTCGCCGGGGTGAGCGCTCTGGAACGCGGTGACATTGCCGAGCTCGGCGACCTGATGAATATCAATCATGGACTGCTCAATGCCCTTCAGGTGTCGAGCCCCGAGCTCGAAGTCCTCGTCGATATCGCTCGGCGGTCTGGGGCGCTCGGCGCGAAACTGACCGGCGGCGGAGGGGGCGGGGCGATGATCGCGCTCGCCGAGCCCGACCGTACCGTTGGGGTCGCGACGGCAATGCGTCTGGCCGGATACACGACCTACCTGACCGAAATCCGCGCCGCCACCGACCCACCAGCAACGGGTCTACTCGTGAGCTGACGCGCCCCTGTCGTTACCCGGAACTAGTATCAGCCATTTTGTCGGCGAAGACGCGGTAGACATCCCAGAACCAACCGGTAACCTCTTTGCCCGCGAGCCACGGTGCCAGTTTGCTCTGCTCCGTCGCATGAATATCGCAGACTTCGTCGGGGTTCCAGGCCCCAGTCTGCGTATAGTGCGCCACGATCACGTGGTTGTATTCGTGTTCGACGAGACCGGTCTTGGGATCGTCGAAACGATACGTGATCAGGCCCAGTTGCCGGGCCGAATCAACGCGAATTCCTAGTTCCTCGTAAACGCGGACAACGGCATCCTGAACAACCGTCTCCGCACTTTTCGGATGTCCACAGCAGGAGTTCGACCACATGTTCGGCCAGTGGTACTTGGTTGCCGCCCGCTTCTGCAGCAGAATACGGCCCTCATTGTCAACCAGAAAGACCGAGAAGGCACGGTGCAGGTGCCCGGGGGCCAGGTGAGCCGCGATCTTTTCCAAGCTGCCGACGTGACGGCCCTGCTCATCGACGAGTTCGACTAGCTGCACCCTGCACCCCTGTTTTCCATGAGACATTACTTCCGCAGCCGCCGGCTGGGACTGTTACCAGGTTACAACGACCAGGTGTCAGCGATGTGTGGCCAAAGACGGCACCGGCGCCTGACCCTGCCGTCAGGGGTAGGCCCACTAGCGGGCGCGCCGCAGGGCGAGCGCGGCCACGAGAGCGGCGCCCAGCACCAGTGCGACTCCGATCCAGGCGGTCAGGCCGACACCGCTATCAAAAGCGTGCCGGGCCGAATCGAGCAGCTGCTCCGCGAGCCCGGCTGGAAGGTCGCCGGCCACCGCTACAGCTCCCCCAAGAGTTTCGCCAGCAGCCGCGCGCTGGGCCGCGGTCAGGCCCTCCGGCAGCAGCACAGCGGTGCGATATGACACGGTGAGAATTGTGCCGAGAACGGCCGTTCCGAGCACCGCCCCCAGTTCGTAAGCCGTTTCTGACACAGCGGATGCCGCCCCCGCCTTATCCGCCGGCGCGGTCGCCACGATCAGCTCATTGGACACGGTTTCGGCCGCGCCGATTCCAATACCGAGCAGCACGAACGCAACGCCAATGGAGAAGGCATCGATCTGCCCGTTGCGCACCGCGATCGACGCGAATCCGGCAACCGACACCAGCAGGGCCACGGGCACGACCCGAGACGGGCGTACCCGGCGGGCGATCGGCACGATCAACAGTCCGGCTACGATCATCGCGGCCAGGCCGGGCACGAGCACGAGTCCGGCCGACAGCGGGGACAGCCCGAGCACGAGTTGCAGGTGCTGCGAGATAAAGAACAGGCAGCCCACGAGTGCTGTGACGCTGAGCAGGTTGACACCGACAGCACCGCTGAATGCGCCGCGCCGAAACAGGCCCATGTCGAGCATGGGGTTCGGTAGACGCAGCTGCCGGCGCACGAACCACACGCCGAGCAGCAGCCCAAGCGCAACCGGCGCGAGCGTGAGCGCTGTCACGCCGTTCTCTGCGATGGTCTTGATGCCGTAGACGATCGGAAGCATGGTGCCCAGCGACAGGGCAATGCTCACAAAGTCGATGCGCCCCGGGTTCGGATCGCGTGACTCGGTCACCAAAATCGGTGCCAGCACCAGCAGCGGAAGCAAGACGGGTACGGCGAGTAAAAACACCGAGCCCCACGCGAAATGCTCGAGCAGGATGCCGCCGACGACGGGACCGAGCGCGCTGCCAGCCGCGAACCCGGTCGCCCAGATCGCAATCGCCAGGCGACGCTGGTCGCGGTCGACGAAGGTGGTCCTCAGGAGCGACAGGGTCGACGGCATCAGCATCGCACCAAAGAATCCAAGAGCCGCTCGGGCGATAATGAGCGCTTCGATGCTCGGTGCGAATGCCGCGAACACCGACACCACGCCAAACCCGACCGAGCCGATCAGCAACAGACGGCGCCGCCCGATGCGGTCGCCCAGGCTGCCCATCGCCACGAGCAGCCCGGCCAGCACCAGCGGATAGATGTCGACCATCCACAGCAACTGCACGCCGGTCGGCAGGGTGGCCGTGGAAATCGCCGGCAATGCGAAGTTCAGCACGGTGTTGTCAATCGAGACGAGCAGCACGGGTAGCATCAGCACGGCAAGCGCCCACCAGCGCCAACGGACGTTCTGCACGGGCCGAGCGGATGCCGCCGCATTGCTGTTCGAGGCGCCGCTCTCGGCACCACCGGCTTCGCTGGTGCGACCCTCAGGCGCACGGGCTTTTGCAACATTGGCGGCCATGGGCAGCTCAATGGAGTTGGTGGGAACAGCGGGTGCAGACACGATCTCGTTCACTTTCTTGTTTTTTCTCGACCGCAGGAGCGGAACAACAAAATTGACTGTACCGTCTAGACGGTATAGTTGTCTAGTCCGTTCGTGTACCTCACCGACAGTTAGCGTGTTCGTTACCATGGCCCCTATGCCCAAAAATGCAGCCGCTCCATCCATTCCCACCCGGGGCCGTCTTCTCGACGCCTTCGAGGAACTCCTGATTGAGGGTGGTGAGCGCTCAGCCACCCTGGATGCTGTCGCGGCGGCTGCCGCGGTATCTAAGGGCGGGCTGCTCTACCACTTCGCGTCAAAGGATGCCCTCGTGGACGGGCTGCTGGCCCGCCTCGATGTTCTCGCACTGGCAGACGCCGAGAACATTCGCACCGCCCCGGCCGGGCCGGTCGATTACCTCATTCGCACCTCGGTGCACACGGGCAGTCCGCTCGACCGTGCCTACATCGCGGGTTCCCGGATCGCCCAGGGCCGGAATCCCCGTGCCATGCAGGTGCTCACTGATATTCGTCGACGCTGGCTCTCGGTCATCGAAGATGCGGTGAACGACCCGGATGTCGCCCAGGCGATCATGCTGATCAGCGACGGCCTGTTTGTGAACAGCTCGCTTGCCGAGCACGAACTGGCGCTGCAGACTCACACGGACGAGGCCATGACCCGGCTGATCGCCCTGATCGGTCGGCTGCTCCCCGGCTCCTCGCTGTACTGAGTCGCGGAACAGGTTCGTCACCGGGCATCCCCGCGGACGCCCCTCGGACGCCCCTCACACCACGAGGTGCCGACCCCACCAAGCCGCGGGCATTGTTGATCGACAGGGTGATCACCACCGGACACACGGTCTTTCACGTGGTCAAAGATTCAGTGTGCCGGTTCCGCGGATTTGCGGATACATACCCCCAAGGGTAACGTTTTTGAGAGCGCGAACGACGCAGCCGAAGGAGAATATGACCAATTCACAAAGCACCTCTGAGGCTCCCCCGGCTTCCCAGAGCATCGACGCATCCACCCTCAAGACCTGGGGCGACAATCACGATGACCTGATGGTGATTGACGTGCGCAGCGGAGCAGAGTTTGATGCGACGCACATCACAGGCTCGTACCACGTGCCATTACCCTTGCTCAGCGAGCACACCGAGGAATTCGCCGCCAGAATGGGCGCCCGCGTGGTTCTGGTCTGCCAGACCGGCAATCGGGCCGAGCAGGCACGCAAGCACCTGGACTCTGTTGGCCTTGCCAGCGCCAGCGTGCTCACCGGCGGGGTTCCCGCCTACGCGGCCGTTGGAGGTCGCGTCGTCAAGGGCAAGAGCACGTGGGCGCTCGAGCGCCAGGTGCGTCTGACTGCGGGATCCTTAGTGTTTGCCAGCGTGTTGGCCGGCACATTTCTCTCACCCGCGTTCCTGGTGGTGGCCGGCGTCGTCGGTGCCGGACTGACGTTTTCGGCGGCAACGAATAGTTGCGCCATGGGAGCGATGCTCTCCGTCATGCCGTGGAACCGTTCCGCGAATGAGCCGACC
>JBBRBV010000063.1:0-14799 GCA_038205545.1 Actinomycetales bacterium | reverse complement strand
CCCCACCAACGTCAACAACGGCGTACTCCTCTGCTGGTACCACCACCACACCATCGACACCAGCGGCTGGACAATCCGCATGATCAACGGCCGACCCCACCTACGCGGCCCCCTCCTCTGGGACCCCACCCAAACCTGGCGCCCCGCCCACACCCACCGCGCCAACACCCCCAGCACCAACCCACCCTGGGGCGAACCGACCTGGGCCGAACCGACCGAGGAAAGGCCCACCGAGGAAAGGCCCACCGAGGAAGGGCCCACCGGGCCCGAACCCCCCTGGCGCACCTAGCCACCGTGACCTCCCCGGGTTCCGTGATGACCTGCGATTCGTGCTGGCGTCAGGGCCGGTGGCACACGCTGGTAGAACAGGCTGTCGTGAAACGGACTGTCGTGAAACTGACTGGTGCAGCTACCGAACGAGCGGAACCTCGAGTATTGCTGGACTAGTCGGGGCACCGGTCAGGGCTCGCTCGAGGTCACTGCGGGTAGCGGCGAGGCCGTAATCCCAGCCGTAGGCAGCGGCGAGCGCCTTCAGATCGACATTGCGTGGGGTGTAAAGAACCCGCTCCATCGCCTCGGCCGGCGCCGTACCCGCAACTTCGAGGCTGTCGAAGATGCTCCCACCACCGTCGACACCAACAATGATCTGCAGCCGGGGGCGGGTTTCACCGGGTGCGAGCAGCAGCGAGCCGACGTCGTGCAGAAAAGTGAGGTCGCCCATCAGAACCCGGGTCACACCGACCGAGCGCGGCTCGGGTTCAGCCTGGCTGGCCAGAGCCACACCGAGTGCGGTCGCGATCGTGCCGTCGATGCCGGCCAATCCTCGATTGGACAGCACGGTTATCTTCTTGCCGGGAACCCGTTTATCGGCCTCGCGAATGAGCCGGGAAGCGCCCAGCACGAGTCGGTCGTGGGGCCACGACGCTCGCCACACCGCATCAACGAGTAGTGCCCGAGTCACTGGCGCCCGAAGCACGGCCAGTTCGGCGCGGGTGATGCCGCGTTTGTCGATGGGCGCGCGGCCTTCGTCGGCCGCCGCCTCCGCCAGAGACCGGCTTGTCATGACCCAGCGGCCCAGCCACTCCCGACTGACCGGCGTGCGCGCCGCCTCAGCGCACCCAGCATCCACTCCGATTGACCGGGTGAAGGCGCGCGCAGCGTGACCGGGGTTGTACCAATCGAGTCCGGTCGGGGCCACAACGATGGTCTCCACGCCATCTCGCGCGAGAAGGGCCGGAATCTCCCGGCTGAGGGTGGGGTGGCCGAAGACGATAACTCGTTCAACCCGGCCACCGAGATCGCTGGCGCCCAGCAGCTCTCGGTAATGCACGATCAGATTGGGTCCGAACCGAGCGCCGCTCGACACCTCAGCCAGCAGTGGCCAACCACCGGCATGCGCCAGTTCTTCCGCCGCAGGCCCGGCACTGTCACCGGCCACGACAATCGTGCGCGGTCCCGGTTCGAGCAGCATCGCTGGTTCATCGGTGGGTGCGGCCGACGCTACGCGGGTAACCGGCGTCACCGGCGTCACCGGCGTCACCGACAACACTCCTTCCGGCTGCGCCGCCGGCAGCGCCGCCGACAACGGTTCGCGAAATGCCAGGTTGAGTTGTGCGGGGCCGGGCGCGGCGGTGAAAACTCCCGTGGCGGCATCCATCGCCTCCCGCGCCAGCTCCCCGGCCACGCGCCCCTCATCGGGTTCGCCAACCGGTGCCGGCACGTCGCGGCACAGGCGGGTGGCGACCCCAAACAGGCCGGACTGCACGGTGGTCTGATTTGAGCGGATGCCGCGCAGCTCAGCCGGACGGTCGGCCGTCAGCAGAATCATGGGCACCCCGGCATGGTGTGCTTCGAGCACGGCCGGGTGCAGGTTGGCCACAGCGGTGCCCGAGGTCACGACAACGACTGCGGGCAGGCCGGTTTCCTTGGCCAGGCCGAGGCTGAGGAATGCGGCGCCGCGTTCGTCTGTGCGCACGTACAAGCGGATGCGGCCTACCCGTTCCAGCTCGGCCGCCGCCAACGCGAGGGCCTGCGAACGAGCCCCCGGGCAGAGCACCACGTCGAGTACGCCAAGCGATACGAATTCATTCAGGAGGGCGATACTGAAATCGGTTGCCGGGCTGCTTCCGTTGCGAGTAGCCCGCTCAGGCATCCCGACGGCCAGGCTGTTCGCCTTCGCCCGGTTCGTTCTTCTTCGTCGCGTCCTTCTTCGTCGCATCCTTCTTGGATGCGTCCTTCTTTGGTGCGTCCTTCGGTGCCGGATCATTCTTATCCAGATCCGCGAGGTCCTGCTCCATGCGACGAATGCGTTCCTGCTGGTCTTTCTCGTTGTACGGACGGTTCTGACCGGTGTCGCTCTTCAGGCCGCCACCATTCAGTCCACGCAGAAAATCAAGGTCGTCATCGGGCGCAACCGATCGGAACGAGCGGGTGGGAGTGGCGCGTCCGTGGCCGACAAACAACCAGAGCAACGGACCGATGAGCGGTACCAGCACGATGACAAAAATCCATACCCAGCGCGGCAATCCGCGAATGCGTCTGCGGTCGAAGACGGCACAATCTACGAGGGTGTAGACGGTGAGGATGACGAGGGCCAGTCCTAGTCCGATCAAAAGCTTGGGCATACCTTGATTGTAAGCCGTTAGACCGTGAGAGACATGTGCGGATACCCAGCCGCAGCATTCTAAGCTAGATCCATGAAATTCGTGGCTCCCTGGCTGTACTACTCCGTTTTGCGCGTCCTGATGTTTGCCGTCCCCCTGGCGATTCTGCTGTCGCTCGGATTCTGGCCCTGGGCCGCTGCGGTGATCGCTGCCCTGCTCGGTTTGTGCCTGTCGTATCTTTTTCTCGGCACGTCACGGGAGAGCGTTGCCCGCGATCTCTACAAGGCACGGCACCCCGACAAGGAGCCGGTGAACCCGGATTCTGAGATCGAAGACTCGGCGCTCGATGCTGTAGAAGAGCACAGTGCTGTAGAAGAGCACAGTGCTGTCGAGAACCAGACCAGCTCAGAACGCGAAAGCAAGTCCCAGCAGTAGGCCGTAGGCCAGCGCCGCCATGCTCGTCAGTTTGAGAGCGAGGATGAGTTCCTTCGCTGACGTGGCGGTGATCGTAATGAGGCAAGCCGGCAGCGCCAGGAGCAGCACGAAGAACGTGAAGATTCCCAACGGGTAGAACAGGCTGAAGAACCCGGCGATCACAAAGGGCAGCAAGAGGAAGACGCAGAACACGACCCGCGACGCGGTGCTGCCAATGCGCACCGCGAGGGTGCGTTTGCCGGCGGCCTTGTCGGGCACGATATCGCGCAGGTTATTGACCATGAGCACGGCGCAGGCGATGAGGCCCATAGCCACACCGCCGAGCAGGCTCTCGGTCGAAAAGTCACCGACCTGCACGTAGGTCGTGCCAGCGGTGGCCACGAGACCGAAGAAGACAAACACGAACAGTTCGCCCAGACCCAGGTAACCGTAGGGCTTCTTGCCTCCGGTATAAAACCATGCTGCAGCGAGGGCAACGACGCCAATCAGCAGGAGCCACCAGTACTGGGTCAAAATGACGAGAGTCAGGCCAGCTGCGGCGGCGAGACCGAAGAAGACGAGGGCTACGCGCAGCACGGTTCGCGGGTTGGCGACGCCGCCGCCGGTGAGCCGGGCCGGTCCCACGCGAAAGGCGTCAGTACCACGAATGCCGTCGGAGTAATCGTTGGCGTAGTTAACGCCGATCTGGAGAAACAGTGCGACGCAGAGCGCGAGGAGGGCGCGCACCGGATGGTAGACGCCGGGACCACTCGCAACGATGGCGGCGCCGGTGCCGAGCAGGACAGGAGCGATGGCCAGCGGCAGGGTGCGCAGACGCGCGCCGGATACCCAGTCGGAGGCCGTGGCCGGCTTGATCTTGGCCGGGCCCTTGCGGGGTGGTCCGTTCTTGAAGGCAGGATGGCCGGATTTTCCGCTGCCATTGGCTTTCGCGCCCACACCAGCACCTGCCAGTTTCTCTGCGGGGTTCAATCGTTGTTGTTTGGGCCTGACCGGCCGAGCTCCTTGTGCCACGCCCCCATGTTACTGGCCAGCGCTGCACGGTCGGGCTTGCCCGAGGAGAGCAGCGGAATCTCCGTCACCCCCACAACGCGTGCGGGCCTGGCAGCACGCCCGAGCGCCCGCGCAACGGATGCCGCAACGCTGATAAAATCGGTCGCCAGCGGGGCTTCTCCCCCGGCCACCACTACGACCGGCACCTGTCCCCATTTCTCGTCATCGACGCCAATCACGACGGCCTGTTCAAACCCCGCAGACGACCGGACGATGCGTTCAACGGCATCGAGAGAAACCTTTTCACCACCGGAAATAATCACGTTGTCGGCCCGGCCGAGCACCGTGACCAGGCCGCTCACTGAATCGACCTCGCCGAGGTCGCCGGTGCGATACCAGCGCACACCGTGCTCCAGCAGAAAGCGTTCGCGCGTGCGCGCCTCGTCGCCAAGGTAGCCCTCGGCGAGCACGGAACCCGAGAGCTCTAGCTGCCCGTCGACGACGCGCACCAGGGTGTCACCGATCGGAACACCGTTGTAGACGCAGCCGCCCGCAGTCTCCGACGACCCGTAGGTGCGCACGACACGCACGCCGAGTTCGTCCGCCCGGGCAATGAGATCGGGTCGAATCGCCTGCCCGCCCACCAGAATCGCGGTGAAGCGACGCAGCACGGCCAACAGGGCACGGTCATCCGCTGCGTCCAGTAGTCGGGCCAACTGCACCGGAACCAGCGCGGTGAAGCGCAGCGGCTCGGTCATCGTCTCGGCCAGCAACCGAAAGATCTGCGGATCAAAATGGCCCGGCGGCAGCACGACAGGGCTGGTTTCGGCAGCGATGGAACGCACGAGCACCTGCACCCCGGCAATGTAGTGCACGGGCAGTGCGAGTAGCCACTGGCCGGCCCCACCGAGGGCAACCGTCGACGCTGCAGCCCCGGCGAGCAGGGCGTTGGTGGCGAGCATGACCCGCTTAGGCACCCCGGTCGACCCCGAGGTCTCAATCACGACAGCGACTCGCTTCGGTACGTCCAGGGCGAATCCACCGTTTCCGCGCACGACGGGCATCAGTGCGGGCCCGCTACCGGCGAGGGTATCCCGTAATAGGGCGAGAAAGTCGAGCGGATGCTCCGGCGCGAATGCCTGCAGCCGCCTCACGACTCACCGAACATGTCAGTACTGCCAGGGATACGGCGACCAGTCGGGTTCGCGTTTCTCCAGAAAGGAGTCCCGGCCCTCGACAGCCTCGTCGGTGCCGTAGGCCAGGCGGGTCGCCTCACCGGCGAAGACCTGTTGGCCAACCAGACCGTCATCCACGGCGTTGAACGCAAACTTGAGCATACGGATGGCGGTGGGTGACTTGGTTAGAATCTCCCGGGCCCAGTCCAGGGCAACCGTTTCGAGTTCGGCGTGCGGCACGACCGCGTTGATCGCGCCCATCTCGAGGGCGCGCTCTGCCGAATACTCCCGCGCCAAAAAGAACACCTCGCGCGCGGCTTTCTGGCCGACCTGACGGGCGAAGTAGGCGCTGCCGTAGCCGGCGTCGAACGATCCGACATCGGCATCCGTTTGCTTGAATTTGCCGTGCTCGGCGCTCGCGATGCTCAGGTCGCAGACCACGTGCAGCGAGTGGCCGCCGCCGGCAGCCCAGCCAGGAATGACGGCGATGACCACCTTCGGCATGAAGCGAATAAGACGCTGCACTTCCAGAATGTGCAGGCGTCCGGCGCGTCCCCGGTCAATGCCAGCCGCGGTATCGCCCTCGGCATATTTGTAGCCGTCACGCCCGCGAATGCGCTGGTCTCCGCCGGAGCAGAAGGCCCAGCCCCCGTCTTTGGCACTCGGGCCGTTGCCGGTGAGCAGCACGACCCCGATCTTCGAGTTGGTGCGCGCGTCTTCAAGCGCCGCAAACAGCTCGTCGACGGTGCGGGGTCGAAAGGCGTTGCGCACCTCCGACCGGTCGAACGCAATCCGGGCAATCCGACCGCTCAGGTCGTGGTGGTAGGTGAGATCGGTGAGGCTCTCAAAGCCCGCAACGGCCTTCCACTGGCTTGCGTCGAAGATTTCGGATACCTGTTCGCTCATGCCGTCAGCCTACGCGGGTGAAGAGACCATATTTCCTGGTCGCGACTTCGCAAGTTCCCGGGTTGAAGAGACGAAATTACCTCAGATAATATTTTCGAATCAAGAAGTCAACCCCTTGCCAGACACCCCCTTCGGGGGTGTACTAATGACGTGGAAAGCACGGGGAGGTCGCCATGAATATGACGCACGGCAGCAGTGCCGAACTTGGGGGAAACTGGCCATGACAACCAACCTTCAAGAGACTCGCAGCACAACATCCACGCCACGCCGTGCCAGCTCGCCGGCCAACTACAGCGCCGCATCAACGGATGCCTTCGGCGACTATCTTCGCCGCATCGGCAGGGGCAGCCTGCTCACCGCTGAGCAGGAGGTTGATCTCGCCCGCCGGATCGAAGTGGGTCTCTTTGCGGAGGCCCGACTATTGCGCGCCGGTGATGCCACCGCTGCTTCTGCCGACGAGCGCGAGCTGGCTTGGCTGGTGCACGACGGGCGTCGTGCCAAGAACCAGTTCATCGAGGCCAACCTGCGTTTGGTCGTGAGTATCGCCAAGCACTACTCCGGTCGCGGTGTACCCATCATGGACCTCGTCCAGGACGGCAACATGGGTCTCGTTCGAGCCGTCGAGAAGTACGACTTCATGACCGGCTACAAGTTCTCCACCTATGCCACCTGGTGGATTCGCCAGGCCATCCACCGGGGCATGGCCGATAAGTCACGCATGATCCGCATCCCGGTGCACACCGCGGAGAAGCTCAACAAGATTAAGCGCATCCGCCGCGATCTGACCGGCGTGCTCGACCGCGAACCCACGGCGCGCGAGATCGGCGAGGTCGCCCAGCTCCCGGTGCGCGACGTACTGCGACTGCTGCAATACGACAACGAACCGATCTCCCTGCACACCCCGGTCGGCGACGGCGCCGGCGACATGGCCGAACTCATCATCGACGACGATCTTCCGCAGCCCGACGAGCACGCCACGCTGACCCTGCGGGCGGCGGACATCCGCTATTTTCTCGATACGCTGCCACCTCGGGAACGCTCTATCTTGCGAGCACGGTTCGGTCTGGACGGCAACGAGCCGCGCACCCTCGACCAGATCGCTCACATTGAGGGAGTGACCCGGGAGCGGGTGCGCCAGATTGAGAAGCGAGCGCTGGCCCTCCTGCACGTTCCGCGCCTGGAGCACTACCTCAGAGACTAACCATCGACCACATCGACCACATCGATTGCGCGCGAGCAGGAGCGAGACATGGGAAAGCTGACCTACAACTCAACCCTGACCGCAGATTTCAACGATCGGGTTCTGGCGCATATTCAAATTGTCATCGGCGCAAAACTGCGCCGCGGGGAATCGTTCTACTTCAGTTGGCGCGACGATCCGAAGGCCGGGGATGGGCGCAGCACGATCTGGCTGCACCCCGGCATTGCCATCTCCTATAAGTATTTCGGCAGTCGCGCGCCCACACTGAACCGTGACTGGATCGAAGCACTCATGGCCACGGCCAATTCCTCCGGTGGATTACAGATCATTGCGGAACCCCACTCTGCGGCACAAGCCAGCTTCGCGAAGGACGAATCATGAACCGCATCGACATCGTCTACGACGGTAAGCCGTACTCGCTGGGCGGCCGTTCGGTTGAATCCCTTCAGGTAGAGATCGATGGCGCGCTCACTGCCGGCCTGCCGTATTGGTTGCGAGTGAACAGCGGTGAGGGCCGGTTTGAAGATGCCTATCTGCTCATCGCACCCGGCATTCCCGTGGCGATGGTCAACGTCACGGCGAACGGTATCGAACACGTCCACGACGGCGAAGCGGGTGACAGCAGCGCAGGTGACGGCAGCGAGCTCTACGACCAGGATTAGCATCAGGCTCTGGCCACCTACCCAGCCGCGGGCTGCCACACTGGAAGCATGATGCCCTCACTGGATGAGTTACTCGGTTCCGCGCACGTCGTGTCTCTGAAACTGTTCGATCGGTTTCGCGGGTTGGACAGCCGGGAAGCTTTGGTTGTGGAAGGCCCCGAGGGCTGGACCGAGTTTTCGCCGTTCGTTGAGTACGACGATATCGAGGCCGCAAGCTGGTTGCGGGCCGCCATCGACTTCGGCTGGAGGGCCACCCCGCACGCGCTCCGCACGAGCATTCCGGTCAACGCCACCGTTCCCGCAGTGCCGGCGGAAAAGGTCGCGGAGGTGCTCGCTCGTTTTCCCGGTTGCCGCACCGCCAAGGTGAAGGTGGCCAGCCCCGACCAGACGCTCGCCGACGATGTTGCCCGAGTTGCGGAGGTGCGTCGCATTCTTGGTCCGGAAGGGCGCATCCGCATCGATGCGAACGGTCTGTGGAACGTCGACGAAGCCGAACACGCTATTCACGCACTCGGCGCTTTCGACCTCGAGTACGTTGAGCAGCCCTGCATGACCGTGCCCGAACTGGTGGAGATTCGCCACCGCACCACCTACCTGAGCGTGCCGATCGCCGCGGACGAGAGCGTGCGAAAGAGCGGCGATCCGCTCGCCGTGGCCCGAGCTGGCGCCGCCGACATTCTCGTGATCAAGGCGCAGCCACTCGGCGGCATTCGCGCCGCACTGTCCATCATCGGCCAGACCGGGTTGCCGGTCGTGGTCTCCAGCGCACTCGACACATCAATTGGGCTGTCCATGGGCGCGCACCTCGCGGCCTCCGTTCCCGGACTCTACTTCGACTGTGGTCTGGGCACTGCCTCATTGCTTGCCGACGACGTGACGAGTGAGCCCCTGCTGCCGGTCAACGGCGCCATCCCGGTACGCCGCGTCGTGCCCGATGCGGCTCTCCTTGAGCAGCACGCGGCCAGCCCCGAGCGCCGCGACTGGTGGCTCGCCCGACTCGCACGCACGCACGCCCTCATCAGCGCTGAGTAGCAAGCCTGCGAAAGCGGGGTGAGAGGGCCGCGCCGTTACAGACCGGAGTACGCGTGCAGGCCCTTGAAGAACACGTTAACGATGCCGAAGTTGAACATCACGGCCGAGAAACCGATGATCGCCAGCCAGGCAGAGCGTGATCCGCGCCAGCCGCGGGTTGCGCGGGCATGGATGTAGCCGGCGTAGATGACCCAGATGATGAAGGTCCACACCTCTTTGGTGTCCCAGCCCCAGTAACGGCCCCAGGCCTGTTCGGCCCAGATCGACCCGGCCATGAGGGTGAACGTCCACAGGATGAAGCCGATGATGCTGATGCGGTAGGCCAGGTTCTCCAGCGTCGCCGACGAGGGCAGGGTGGCCAGAAATCGCAGTCGCCGAGCGGCTCTGACAGTCGATCGCGGCGCGAGTGGCGCGCTCGCCTCACTCACGCTGCTTTCGCGCCGAAACTGCAGCAGTTGCACGGTCGAGAGCGCGAAGCCGAGTGCGAACATGCCGGTGGCCAGGGACGCCACGAACACGTGGATAACCAGCCAGGCCGACTGTAGTGCCGGCGGCAGCGGGGCTACCTCCACGTAGAACTGCAGGGCGGCCACCCCGAGAAGCACGAGCACGAGACCGGTGACGAAGGTTCCAAGAAAGCGCAGGTCGGCACGGGTCAGCACGATCAAAAAAACCGTCATGATCAGCAGCGTGCCGGTCATGGCGAACTCGTACATGTTTGCCCACGGCACCCGGTCGGCCGCGAAGCCGCGCATGATGGCGGCTGCCAGGTGCAGCGCCCAGGCCAGCACGGCCAGAGCGACCCCCACGCGCAGGCTCGACGACCGGCCGTAGGGCAGGGCCGCGTCGTTGTCCATATGAGCGCTGATGCGAGACAGTACGGGTCGCTTCAGGGTGAGGGTGCTGCCGTCAGCGGATCCAGCGGTGCCAGCCGAGTAGGCAGCATCCGCTTCGCTCAGGTCGGCTGTTTCGATCGCCCCGACCGCGCTCGAACGACGAGCGAGATCAATCGCGAAGGCGATGAAGGCGATTGCGTAGACGGCCATGGCTGAATACAGCGCGTAAAGCGAGTACGAGTTGAGCAGTGCTGGGTCAGTGAAATTCACGATATAAGCCTAAGTCGATTCGGGGGTGGCAACGACGGGTTGGTGGGTTTTCAACAGCTTGAGGTGTCGGTCAGCCATCGCCGTGACGGCGGCATCGAGCCCCGGGTCATCGCCGCGGGCCAGGCCGGCGTAGTCGAGGTGCACCGTTCCATCGGAACGGGTCGTGGCCTTCACCCACATTCGACGACGCGGTACGAGAAGCCCGGTGAAGAGGCCAAACAAGACGAGCATGGAGAAGGAAATCAGCCAGATCTGCGTGGGATCATAGTGAATATCGAAGCTCGCAAAACGCGGAACCGACTGGGCGAAATCGCCCACGGCCGATGCGGCCGGGGCGTTGTCAACGAAGCTGACCGTACCGAGGTCACCGGGCAGCTCGGCCGATTCGCCCGGCTTGAGCTCAATCGATTCCACGCCGGTTTTACCGCCGGTTTTCTGCGTCAGGGTGTCGGTATCGAGGGCGTAAACGGATGTCGGTACGCCGGCATCGAGACCGAGATCGCCGGTGTAGACGTTGAAGGTCACCATGGGATACTCGAGATCGGGAAAGCTGGAGAAGTTGGCCCCCGTTGCGGCCTTGTCCTGGGTGGGATAGAAGAAGCCGATCATGCCGAGCTGTTCAGCCAGGCCGTCGGGAACTTTCACGATGCCAAGTGAGGTGAGGTTGGCGTCCTGCGGTAGAAACGGCACCGAGTCCGAGAAGACGACGGTGCCATCGGGGGCCGTCACCGTGATGGTCGGGGCGTAACCGTTGCCGAGCAGGTAGATGTTTGTGCCGTTCGTGCGCAGTGGTCCGTTCACCTTGACGACTCCGGGATCCGCTGCCCCACCCTTGGGAGTGACGGTCACGTCGGCGGTGAAGTCGATCGGCTGGCCGTACGCCTGCAGGTTTTGTTGTTCGTAGGCGACCGAGAAGTCATCCAGGCTCAGCGTGTACGGGTCGAGCGTGGTGTCGTCGAAGAACCTCCCCGGGTTGAAGGAGTCATAGGCGAGCAGGGTATTCACAAAGGTCTGGCCTTCGACCAGCACGCGCTGGCCGCTGAATCCATAGCCACCGCCAAAACCGACGGTGATAAGAATGCCAACCAGAGCTCCGTGAAAGATGAGGTTGCCGGTCTCCCGCAGATAGCCGCGCTCCGCCGAAACGGAGGACTCGCCGGCGGAATCGAAGCGCGCGACGCGGTAGCCGCTGGATTTCAGCAGGGTGCGGGCGTGCGTTATGGCGGCGCCGGCATCCGTCTGTGCCGGGGCGTCGCGCTGGGTAAAACCGGACAGTCGGGCCAGGCGCGCGGGCGTGGTCGGCGGCTTGGCGCGCAGGGCCTGAAAGTGGTGTCTGGTGCGGGGAATGACGCAGCCGATGAGCGAGATGAACAGCAACAGGTAGATCGCCGAAAACCAAGCCGAGGTATAAACGTCGAAAGCCTGAACCTTGTCGAGCACCGGCGCCAGGTCGGGGTTGTCCGCAAAATATTGGCTGACACCGTTCGGGTCGGAACTGCGCTGTGGAACGAGCGAGCCGGGAATCGCCGCGATGGCGAGCATCAGGAGCAAGAACAGCGCGGTTCGCATGCTCGTGAGCTGACGCCAGAACCAGCGCAGCCATCCTTTCAGGCCGAGTTTGGGCTGCACAATACCGGCCTGCGGCGGCTGCGGGCGGGAATCGTAGTGGTCAGATGGCCGGGACAAAGCTGCCAATCACCCCTTGCAGATCGAGGAGCCAGGTGTTCCAAATTCCACTCACCATGAGCGCTCCAATGACGACGAGCAGAACGCCGCCGAACAGGTTGATGGCACGAATATGCCGTTTCAGGAAGGCGACCGATCCGGTGGCCCAGTTGAAGCCGAGGGCGATCAACAAGAACGGAATTCCGAGGCCGAGGGAGTAGAACAGCGCGAGCAGCGCGCCCTGCCAGGGCGAACCGGTCCCGAGGCTCAGCGAGTTGATGGCGGTGAGGGTGGGGCCGGTACACGGCGTCCAGCCCACCGCGAACACCGCGCCGAGCACGGGAGCACCGGCCAGGCCCATCTTGGGGCGCCAGTTGGTCTTGACGGTGCGTTGCAGGGCACCGAATTGGCCGACGAAGACCAGACCGAGCAGAATCACCACGACGCCGGCGATGCGGGTGATCAGGTCGCGGTAAGAGTTCAGCCAGAATCCGGCGGCACCGAAAACGACACCGGTGAGCACGAACACCACGGTAAAGCCGAGCACGAACAGGCCCACCCCAGCGAGCAGCCGGGTGCGTCCACGGCGGTCACGCTGAGTTGCGCCGGTGCGTCCGTCGGTGAAGCCGCCAATGTAGGCGAGATAGCCGGGAACGAGGGGCAGGATGCACGGGGAGGCAAAGGACACGAGCCCGGCGAGCAGTGCGATGGGAATTGCGAAGAGCAGCTGGCCACTGAAGACGATCTCTCCGAAGGGATTGTTCACTCGGTGGTGCCGCCATCAGTGTTCGTGCTGGACGACTCCGCGATCGTGTCGCGAATCAAGGTCTCCAGAACGGACGGCGACGTGACCTGGCCGAGAATACGCGCCGCGACCCGGCCCTCAGCGTCGAGCACGAGCGTGGTCGGCACCGCGTTGGGCGGAATACTACCGCTGAAGGCGAGCTGCATGGCTCCGGCATCAACGTCGAGTACCGAAGGGTAGGTCACGCCATAGGTCTCGTTGAACGCGATGGCGTTTGGCGCCTGGTCACGAACGTTGACTCCGAGAAAGCTCGCGCCTTCGTTCTCGAACTGCGCGTTGATGCCCTGCAGATCGGATGCCTCGGCGCGGCACGGCGCACAGCTCGCGTACCAAAAGTTCACCACGAGAACTTCACCGAGCGTGTCGGCGCTCGTGACCGACTCGCCCGTCTCCGTCTCGCCCGAGAACTCGATGGCATCACCGCGGTCGGCGACGGCAATCTCAGTGACGCTGCCGTCACCAGCGATATAGCCCTTGTTTGAGCCTTCTCGGTACTGTTCCGCGAGTGGATCGGAGGAACAGCCCGAGAGCAGGAGTGCTCCGACGAACAGACCGGCCACTAGGGGCACCAGCCGGTGGCGTTTGACCTGGTTCATACAGCACCCACATCGTTGCTCGGGTCGAGAAGAGCCAGCGCCGGGCTGGCATACGCGGTTTCGGCAAAGTGATCGCCGCGCCAGGACAGTGTGGTGATGCTCGACAGGTCACACCGACGCGCGCGCGGGTCGTGGGCGAGGCGTTCGTGGGCGAGCTGGCGGTGCACCATCCAGATCGGCAGTTGATGGCTGACGAGCACGACGTCACCCTCGGCGACCGAGTTCCACGCGTCATCAATCGCCGCGAGCATGCGCGTGGCAACGGACCGGAATGGTTCGCCCCAGCTCGGCCGCAGTGGGTTGACCAGGGCCGGCCAGTTGCGGGGGTCGCGCAAAGCGCCGTCGGGTCCGCGCATCCGCTTGCCTTCAAAGGCATTGGTCGGTTCAATAATGCGTTCGTCGGTGTCGATCGGCAACGCAAAGGCTGCGGCGATCGGGGCGGCCGATTCCTGGGCGCGCTGCAGCGGCGAGGCGATAACGCGCATGACGGCCCGGCCACGGTCCGCGAGTTCGTCGGCGGCCGTTTGCGCCATGAGAGTGCCCCGCTCCGAGAGCCGGTAGTTCGGCAGCCGTCCGTAGAGCACGCGTTCGGGGTTAAAAACCTCACCATGACGCACGAGATGCACTTGACTGGCTACCACCCCTCCAGTCTACGGAAGGCGCAGCCTAGAAACCGCCGTGAGAACGACCTGCGAGCGGCTCCGGCTAAGCTCGAACTGTGAAGCAGCGCGTATTAATCAAGAACCTGTCCGCTCTCGATGACGGCACTGTAGCGGTGTCGGGTTGGGTCGATACGGTGCGTGACCAGAAAAAGGTGCAATTTGTCGTGCTCCGCGACGAATCCGGTGCCGTGCAGCTGGTGAATCCCCGTACCACGGATGCCGATGGCGTCGTCGTCGCCGACGAGCCAGCCACGAGCATCTCCGCTCTCGCCCAGGGCACCTTCGTAACCGTGACCGGCCAGCTCAAGCACGACGAGCGGGTCAAGCTCGGCGGCATCGAAATCAAGCTGGAGACTCTCACCGTGGTATCCGCCGCGATTCCCGAGACGCCGATCGCGGCTGACTCCAGCCTCGACAAGCGCATGGACTGGCGTTTTCTCGACCTGCGCAATCCCAAGCAGAACCTGATCTTTCGCATCCAGACCACGTTCGAGCATGCGCTGCGCACGTACTGGATCGAGCACGACTTCATTGAGCTGCACACCCCGAAGCTCATGGCCAGCGCGAGTGAGTCGCGCGCCGAACTGTTCGAGGTTGGCTACTTCGACACCAAGGCCTACCTCGCCCAGAGCCCGCAGTTCTTCAAACAGATGGCCCAGTCCGCCGGCTTCGGCAAGATCTTCGAGGTCGGGCCCGCCTTCCGCGCTGACCCGTCATTCACGAGCCGTCACTCCACCGAGTTCACGAGCGTCGACTCCGAGATCAGCTGGATCGATAGCCACGACGACGTCATGGCGCTGCACGAAGACCTCATGGTGGCCGGGTTCACGGCGGTCAAAGCCAAGCACGGCGACGAGATCAAGGCCCTGTTCGACGTTGAGGTGACCGTTCCGAGCACGCCGTTCCCGCGCATCCCGCTGGCCGAGGCCAAGGAGATCGTCAAGAGTCGCGGCTACGAGGT
>JBBRBV010000062.1:0-14878 GCA_038205545.1 Actinomycetales bacterium | reverse complement strand
CCGGGCCGCCTTCGGCCCGCCGATCACTTCTCCACAGATTAAAAAAAGTGGCCCGCACCGTCGCCCGCGGGACTAGTCTCACCCCCATGGACGACAACGTCTCGTGGGTTTTTGAGAAGAAGGACGTGCACCAGCCGCGTCTCTGCCCGCAGTGCGGTGAGCCCATGCACGTGTCCTGGCATGGCGACAGATACGACTACGGCTGCGACAACTACGCCTGCACTATGTTGTATTTCGGGCCGCCCTACACAGAGGCCGAGCTGGCCAACGACAGTGAGACCGTGCTGGGCCCCCCCAATTGCCCGCGGTGTCTTGTGCCCATGAAGATCGTGTCCGACGGCCAGGCGTGGCTATTCTCCTGTCAGCAAGACGGATGCGATGGCATCTGGCCCCCCGCCAGCTACTGACCTTTTATCTTGGCGCCCACAGCACGCAGCGTGTCGAGCCGCCACACCCGATGCCCCTGCCGCGAGCCGGTTAAGCGGCCCGGGCCCGAACAACGTGAGCCTCGAACCCCGCCGCCGGTTAGTCTGGCTGTGGCGGCGGCCCCGCCCGCGCCACTCAACCGAAAGACGAACCATGCCCGATCTCGTTCTGCGTTCCGTCGCGCAGCCCGGCGGCACGACACCGTGCGACGTTGACATCACCGCTGGTGTGATCACGCAGATCGCACCCGTCGGCACCACAACGGATGCCCCCACCGCCGACCTCGACGGCCGCACCATCATTCCCGGGCTCTGGGACGAGCACGTGCATGCCACCCAGTGGGCGCTCGCCGGCGGCCGGGTTGATCTCTCCGCCGCCACGTCCGCGCGTCAGGCGCTCGAGCTCGTGCGCGCGCAGATCACCGCGGGAGAGTTGCCGACTCCGCTCATTGGAGTGAGGTTTCGCGACGCCATCTGGGCCGACGCGCCCACCCTGCATGGCCTCGATGAGGTGACGCAGGGGCATCCGACCGCCCTGATCAGCCACGACCTGCACTGTGTCTGGCTCAACAGTGCCGCGGCTGAGCGTTTCGGCGTTCCGGTCGATGCGACCGGCCTGCTGCGCGAACAGGGCGCGTTCGCCCTGACCATCGCACTCGGGCAGCTGCCCGACACCGAAGTCGACGCCCTCGCCGCCCACGCCGGAGCACGGGCCGCCGCCCGCGGCGTCGTCGGCATCGTGGACTTCGAGATGACCTGGAACCGCGACGTGTGGCAGCGCCGCATCGCCAACGGATTCAACGCCCTCAGAATCGAGGCGGGGATCTACCTGACCGATCTCGACCGCGCCGTTGCCGAACGGATGCGCAGCGGCGACCTGCTCGCCGACACCGGTGGCCTGCTCACGGTCGGGCCACTCAAGCTGCTGATCGACGGTTCGCTGAACACCCGCACCGCGTTCTGCGTCGACGAATACCCGGTCGGCGGGCACGGGGTGCTTGCCGTGAATGAAGACGAGCTGTCCGAGGTTCTCCGCCTGGCCCAGCAGGTCGGGCTCGTGCCGGCCGTGCACGCCATCGGCGATGCCGCCAACACGGTCGCGCTCAACGCCTTTGAGCGCGCGCATGTGTCCGGCCGCATTGAGCACGCTCAGTTTGTGCAGACCGAGGATTTCGCGCGCTTTGTGCGCCTCGGTGTTACAGCCAGCGTGCAGCCGGAGCATGCGCTCGACGACCGCGACGCGGTCGAGCTCAACTGGGCCGCTGGCGCCGACCGGGTCTTCGCGTTGCGCTCCCTGCTCGCTGCGGGCGCCACCCTCGCGTTCGGATCCGATGCCCCTGTTGCGCCCCTCGACCCCTTCACCGCCATGAGCGCCGCCTCGAGCCGCTCTCGCAGCGACGGACGCGAACCCTGGCGCCCCGACCAGGTCGTTACGCGCCAGCAGGCACTGGCCGCCTCCACCCGCGGACGTACTCGACTTCGGGTCGGTGACGTGGCCGACATCGCGGTTCTTGACAGCGACCCGTTCCGGGTCTGCGACGCCACCTTCGAACGGATGCCTGTGGCCGCCACGCTCCTGGCCGGTCGCGCCACCCACGGCGCCGCCCTCGTGGCGCCCTAGACCTCGCGCCCTAGACTTCGCGCCCTAGACTTGGCCGAGATGTGAGCGCTGGGCCGTTTAAACGTTCAAATTGACCGCAAAGTCAGATCTCGACGAGCGGATGCCCCGCCCGGCACGACAAACTAAACCGACCTGTTTGAGCGCCTACCCGAACCGGCCCGACACGTAGTCCTCGGTCGCCTGAATGCTCGGGTTCGAGAACATCGTCGTCGTGTCGTCATACTCAATGAGCTTGCCCGGCTTGCCGGTGCCCGCAATGTTGAAGAATGCGGTGCGGTCCGACACGCGCGACGCCTGCTGCATGTTGTGCGTCACGATCACGATCGTGTAATCGCTCTTCATTTCCTCGATAAGGTCCTCAATGGCCAGCGTGGAGATTGGGTCGAGCGCCGAGCACGGCTCGTCCATGAGAATCACGTCGGGTTCCACCGCGATGGCGCGGGCGATGCACAGTCGTTGCTGCTGTCCGCCCGAGAGGCCCGAACCGGGTCGCGCCAGGCGGTCCTTCACCTCTTGCCACAGGTTGGCGCCGCGGAGGGCCTTTTCGGTGAGGTCGTCGGCATCCGTTTTGGACATGCGTCGGTTGTTGAGCTTCACCCCGGCCAGCACGTTGTCCTGAATGGACATGGTGGGAAACGGGTTGGGGCGTTGAAACACCATGCCGACCTGGCGGCGCACGAGCACCGGGTCCACGCCCGGACCGTACAGGTTGTTGCCGTCGATGAGCACCTCGCCCTCAACACGGGCACCGGGAATGACCTCGTGCATGCGGTTCAGGGTGCGAATGAACGTGCTCTTGCCGCATCCACTCGGGCCGATCAGCGCCGTCACGGAGCGCGGCTCAATGACCATCGAAACGCCTTCGACCGCCAAGAAATTGCTGTAATACACGTTGAGGTCGTTGACTTCGATGCGCTTGGACATAAGTCCCTTTCTAGTACTTGCTTCGGCAGAGTGAAAAATTAGCGGCCCAGCTTGGGCGAGAACCAGTGGGCGATGAGGCGGGCGAGCCCGTTGAGCACCATCACGATCAGAATGAGGGTGAGCGCCCCGGCCCAGGCCCGGTCGATATACGCCTGCGAATCGGCACCCTGGTTGGCGTACTGCGTGTACACAAACACCGGCAGGGTCATCATTCGCTCGCTGAACAGGTCGTAGTTCATGCTCGAGGTGAACCCGGCAATGATCAAAAGCGGTGCCGTCTCGCCGATGACCCGGGCGATCGACAGCATAATTCCGGTGACGATTCCGGCGATGGATGTCGGCAGCACGACCTTGAGAATGGTCAAATACTTCGGCACCCCCAGGGCAAAAGCGGCCTCGCGCAACTCGTTGGGTACGAGCTTGAGCATTTCCTCGCTTGAGCGTACGACCACGGGAATCATCAGTACCGACAGCGCAATGGACCCACCGAAACCAAAGCGCACCCCCGGGTCGTCGAACAACAGCGCGAACAGGGCGAACGCGAACAATCCGGCCACGATCGAGGGGATGCCGGTCATCACGTCGACGAAGAACGTGATGGCTTTGGCCAACTTGCCGCGGCCGTATTCCACGAGGTAGATCGCGGCGAGCAGCCCGATCGGCACCGAGATGAGCGTTGCCATGCCGGTCACCATGAGTGTTCCCATGATGGCGTGCAGCACGCCACCCCCCGCGCCGACCACATTTCGCTGCGACTCGATGAAGAACGATGGCGTCAGAAACGCGGGCAGGCCGTTGACCACCGTCGTGAAGATAATCGACACGAGTGGCAGCAGGGCAATGACGAACGCGGCGGTGACGAGCGCGGTCACCAACCGGTCCATCGCCTTGCGTGAACCTTCGACCAGGCGGGAGAGTACATAGATGGCCACGCAGAACAGCGCGGTGCCGAACACGGCCGTGCCCACCAGATTGAAGCCATCGACGGCTTCTGACAGAAAGAGAACGCCGAAGAAAGCGCCCGACACCGCCCAGCTGGCCAGGAGCACCCAGAGCGGGGAACGCCGGGGCAACTTGCCTGCGGTCAGCGAGTTTGTGACCGGCGAAGATTCCAAAACGGATGTCATCAGTTGGCTCCCGAAAATGCCTTGCGGCTGTTGATGATGACCCGGGCCAGCATGTTCACGATCAGTGTCACCACGAACAAGACCAGGCCGGTTGCGAGCAGAATGTTCACTCCCATGCCGAAGGACTCGGGAAAGTTCAGCGCGATATTCGCGGCGATCGTCGTGGAGTTCTGTGAGGTGAGCAGCTGAAAGATCACTTGCGGGCTGGGCGAGAGCACCATGGCGACGGCCATGGTCTCGCCGAGCGCACGGCCGAGGCCGAGCATTCCGGCTGAAATGATACCGGGGAGGCCAAAGGGCAGCACGGCCATGCGAATCATCTCCCAGCGGGTGGCACCGAGGGCCAGAGCGGCTTCCTCGTGCAGCATCGGAGTCTGCAGAAAGATCTCGCGGCAGATGGCGGTGATGATTGGCAAAATCATTACCGCGAGAACGATCGCCACCGTAAAGATTGTGCGTCCGGTGCCGGAGACCGGGCCTTCGAACAAAGTGAACCAGCCGAACCAGTCCACGAGGGTGGTGTAAAACGGTTGCACGAGCGGAGCCAGCACGCCGATGCCCCAGAGGCCGAAGACCACGGAGGGGACTGCGGCAAGCAGGTCAATGAGATAGCCGAGTCCCTGCGCGAGTTTGCGCGGCGCAAAGTGCGAGATGAAGAGGGCGATTCCGATGGCAACGGGCACGGCCATGATCAAGGCGAGAATGGCCGAGTAGATGGTGCCAAAGACAAGGGGGCCGACGTAGGACCAAAAGTTGGTGACGTCTCCGCTGAAATCGCCGGGTGTGGCGACAAACGCCGGCAGGCTTTCCACGAGGAGAAAAATGGCCACGGCGGCGAGCACGGCCAGAATGAGGCTGCCGGCAATGACCGTGGCCGACGAGAAGATACGGTCGCCCGGGCGTTGCCTGGCCTTGATGGTCGTGGCGGCAGCTCTGGTCATGCCGGGCTCCTAAATAGCGTCAGGCTGGTGAGATAGTGCAGCGGGGAAGGATGCCAAGAGGCTTGAGGCAACTGGTCCTACACCCCAGTCTGCCCGATCCTCCCTCGCCTATGTGCGAGAGAGGACCGGGCAGGTGTCAGCGGGTGTTACTTGACGGTGGCGAGAACCGAGGCAACGTCAGCCTCGAGCTCACTGGTCAGCGGTGCAACTCCGGCGGCGTCCTGCGCAACGGTCTGGCCTTCGGCACTGGCGATGTACTCGATGTACGCCTTGACGAGCTCGCCCTGAGTGGCATCGGCGTACTCGTTGCAGACGATCGCGTAGCTCACCAGCACCAGCGGGTACTCCGCCGGGTTGGTGGTCTTACGGTTCAGGTCGAGTGCAAGGTCATCGGCGGCGCGGTCGGCCACGAGGGGCGACCCGGCGACAACCTCGGCCGCGGCCTCGGGGGTGTAAGCCACGAAGTCGCTTCCGACCTGCAGCTTGGCGGTGTTGAGATCGCCGGCCTGTGAGGCGTCGGCATAGCCGATGGTGCCCACGCCGTTGGTGACAGCGTCAACGACACCCGAGGTGCCTTGTGCGCCTTCACCGCTCTGGAACGGGAAGGTGTCCGATGCTGCTTCGGTCCAGACGTCGGGTGCGGTCTGGGCGAGGTAGTCGGAGAAGTTCTTGGTGGTACCGGAGTCGTCCGAACGGTGCACGGCGGTGATCGGGGTTGCCGGGAGCGTCGCGTCGGGGTTCAGCGCAACGATGGCGGCGTCATCCCAGCTGGTAATGGTGCCAGCGAAGATCTTGGAGAGCGTGTCAGAGTTGATGTTGAGGTCGGTGACGCCCTCAACGTTGAAGATTACGGCGATGGGGGAGATGTAGACCGGCAGGTTGACAGCCTTGCTGTCGGGAGCGCAAGAAGCGAACTCGCCTGCCAGCTCCTCGGTGCTCATGTACGAGTCACTGCCGGCGAAGTCAGATCCGCCGGAGAAGAATGTCTTTCGTCCCGCGCCGGAACCGGTGGGGTCATAGTTGACGGTGACGTCGGGGTTGGCGGTCTGGAACCCTGCACGCCAGGCTTCCTGGGCCGCAGCCATCGAGGAGGCGCCGGCGCCGTTCAGGGTGCCGGTGAGGGTGCTGTCTGATGCGTTGCTGTCGGTGGCGGCAGAGTCGCCCTCGTTTGCTGCGCAGGAGGAGAGTGCGAGGCCTGCGGCGATGGCGATGACCAAGGGGCGGCCGAAGCGCTTGAAGTTCACGTATATCCCTTTCGAGGGTTTGGCAAGACTGTGATTGCTGTAGCGGGGCCGGTGCTGGCCCGATAGGGACACTATTCAAGTGAATTAACGAACCACCCCCCACTAGGTAAACGGCAGGTAAACGTGAGATAACGCTTGAGCCCGTTGGGCGGGCTAAAACCGTCGCTCGAGCCATGCCCGTTGGTCGAGCCACGCCCGTTGGTCGAGCCACGCCCGTCGGTCGAGCCACGCCCGTTGGTCGAGCTTGTCGAGACCATGTCGGTCGAGCCATATCCGTTGGTCGAGCTTGTCGAGACCATGTTGGTGGCGCGAACATGGTCTCGACCGGCTCGACCGACGGTGCGCGGGTGGTCTCGACCAACGGCGGCGGGCTACGCGCTGCCCGGGTACGTCTCTATCGCGAGAATTCCCGCGGCGGGGTTCTCCGATGACAGGTGCACGATGGAAAAACCTCCGGTGTCCAGGTCCGCGGCGTCAAACAGCGCCGACGAGGTCTGGCTCCCGGTCGCCAGCGCGATCTCGCGCAAAATCTCCGGCAACACGGGCCCGTGGCTGCACAGCACGACCGTCTTGCGGGCGCGCACGCGCTTGCCGACAACAGAGCGAACATCTGCTTCACCGCTCTCGAGGGCGTCCTGGCTAATCAGTTCCGTCTGTTTGATCGGGATGCCGGTGGCGGCAGCCAGCGGAGCCACCGTGGTGACACACCGCGTTGCCGTGCTCGAGATAATGCGCAGCGGCCGCCACGCGGTGACCGTATCGACCAGACTGGCGGCCTGCGACACTCCGCGGGCGGTGAGGGGACGACGGGCGTCTGGCCCGGAACCATTTCGCGGCGCCGCTTTGCCGTGGCGCAGTGCGATCAGGGCGAACGTGCGGGTCACGCCGGCATCCACGAGATGCGAGAATGCTTCGAGAATTTCAACGTCAGCCGGGTAGCTCAAATATGTGCGGGCCTTCTTGATGGTGACCCATTCGATCGCGGCGACCTCTGCATTGGGCACGAACGTCGAGCGGGCGATCGCCTCCGGAGTGACCTCGGCGGCCCAGTAGTGCACGATCTTCGAGTGGCCGTCGGGCATGTCGTAGTGCGACACGCCCAGTGGAACCCCGAGCGCTACGGCTAGTCCGGTCTCCTCTTCAACCTCGCGCACCGCAGTGCGCGGCAGGCTTTCGCCCGGATCAACCTTTCCCTTGGGGATGGTCACGTCGCCGTGCACCGTGCGGTGAATGAGCAGCACGTTCATGCGGCCGTCGATCATCCGCCAGCAGACGGCACCGGCGGCGTAGACGTCCGCGGTCTTGCCCGCCATCAGCGAAGCCCGACCGGCCGCTTGCGCGCACTGATCTGTTGCATCAGGCGGTTCTGCATATCGTCGAGGTGAACTCCGTTCTCATCAACGTCGTGCCGGGTCCAGTTGCCCGCGTCATCGAGCCACCAGCTCGACGTGCGCGCATCCATTGCCCGCTCGAACAAAGCATCGATTTCGAGCAGGTGTTCCGGGTCCACCAGGCGCACGAGGGCCTCGACGCGGCGGTCGAGGTTGCGGTGCATCATGTCGGCGCTGCCGATGTACGCCTGCGTTTCGCCGAGGTTGTGAAAAGAGAATATGCGCGAGTGCTCCAGGTAGCGACCAAGAATCGACCGCACGCGAATGTTCTCGCTCATGCCCACTACGCCCGGCTTGAGGCTGCAGATGCCGCGCACCCAGATATCGATGTGCACGCCGGCCTGGCTGGCGCGGTACAGCGCGTCTATGATGTCCTCGTCGACCATGGAATTGACTTTGATGCGGATACCGCTGGTCTTGCCCTCGAGCGCGTTGTCGGCTTCCGTCTGAATGTGTTTGAGCAGCGCCTTGCGCAGGTGCAGTGGCGCCACCAGCAGCCGCTTGAACTTCTTCTCAATGGCATAACCCGACAACTCATTGAACAGGCGGGTGAGGTCTTTACCGACCTGCGCATCCGCTGTCAGAAGGCCGAGGTCCTCGTAGATGCGACTGGTCTTCGGGTTGTAGTTGCCGGTGCCAATGTGGCTGTAGTGCCGCAGCACGCCCTTCTCATAGCGCACCACGAGGGCGAGCTTGCAGTGGGTCTTGAGCCCGACCAGCCCATAGACCACGTGCACGCCGGCTTTTTCGAGCTTGCGGGCCCAGGTGATGTTGGCCTGCTCGTCGAAGCGAGCCTTGATCTCCACCAGGGCGAGCACCTGCTTGCCGCTGTCGGCGGCGGCGATCAGGGCCTCAACGATGGGGCTGTCCCCCGAGGTGCGGTAGAGCGTCTGCTTGATGGCGAGTACGTTCGGGTCGGCGGCGGCCTGCTCCAGAAAGGCCTGCACACTCGTGGCGAACGATTCGTAGGGGTGGTGCAGCAGCACGTCGCGGCCCGCGACCGCGGCGAAGATGTCCTGCTCGGCGTTCGGTTCGCTCGGCATGAGCTGTGCGGCCGTCGTCGGCACGTGCTTGACGAAGTGTAGGTCCGGGCGGTCGATGCGCAGATCAAACAGGCCGCCGAGGTCGAGCGGCGCGGGCAGGTGGTACACCTCCTGCTCGGTCACGTCGAGTTCGCGCACGAGCAGGCCGAGGGTGACCTCGTCCATATCCTGGGTGATCTCCAGCCGAATGGGCGGACCGAACCGGCGCCGCAGCAGCTCCTTCTCGAGCGCTTTGATCAGGTTTTCCGTCTCGTCTTCGTCAATCTCCACGTCTTCGTTGCGGGTGACGCGAAACACGTGGTGTTCCAGAATTTCCATGCCCGGAAACAGATCGCCGAGCTGGTTGGCGATGAGGTCTTCCAGCGCGATATAGCGGATGCGATCGAGCGATTCGGAGCGATCGACCCGCACGAACCGCGGCAGCATCGGCGGCACTTTGAGCCGGGCAAACTCCTGTTTGCCGGTCTTGGTGTTGCGCACGCGCACGGCCAGGTTGAGCGACAGGCCGGAAATATAGGGAAACGGATGCGCCGGGTCGACGGCGAGCGGCATCAACACCGGAAAGATCTGGTTGGAGAAGTACGTGCGCAGCGAACGACGGTCGGCGTCACCCAGGCTGTGCCAGTCGACGACCTCAACGCCGGCCTCGGCGAGGGCGGGCCGCACGAGGCTCTGAAAGGCGAGGGCGTGGCGGTCCTGTAGGGCGTGCGCGGCCTCCGAAATGTCGCTGAGCACGTCCTGCGGGGCCCGGCCCACGTTGGTCGGCACGGCGAGCCCGGTGAGAATGCGACGCTTGAGACCGGCGACGCGCACCATGAAGAACTCGTCGAGGTTGTTGGCGAAAATTGCCAGAAAGTTGGTGCGCTCAAGCACCGGCAGGGACTCATCTTCGGCGAGTTCGAGCACACGCTGGTTGAAGGCAAGCCAGCTCAGCTCGCGATCAAGGTAACGGTCGTCGGGCAGCGCCGGATCGACTTTTTCGAAAAGTGGGTCAAAGTCGTCGTCAAAGTCTGTGCCCAGACCCGAGTCTGCTTGGGTGATTTCGCCGTCCATTTGTCCATCCTGACACCCTTGGTCATGCCACCGCGACGATCGGGGTGAACGTCGTACGAAATATACTCACGAGCGGCAAATTTTTCGAGTGTCCGGGTGTGGTTGGCTCCGCGCCGCGCGTCAGGCCGTGCCGTGCCGCCGGGCCGAGCCTCGCCGCGCCGGGCCGTGCGTCAGACGGTGAGGCGCTGGTACTGCACGTCTACCGTGTGGTCGACGAACCCGAGCGTGCGATACAGGTGCACGGGGCCGAGACTGTCGGCCTCAACGTAGAGCGCGGCGGTGGTGCAGCCAGCGTCCACCAGGCGCTGCAGCCCGGCCTGCATGAGAACCCGGCCGACGCCGCGTCCGGCGGCATCCGGATGCACCCCGATGACATAGATCTCGCCGATCGGCCCGTCAACCTTGAGCCAGTTATAGCCGATCATGCGGCCGTCTTTGTCGCGAAGAATGAGAAAGTCGTCGGCGGTGAACCACGATTCGGCCTGCCGTGCCGCCAGGTCGGCCTCGGTGATCGCGCCCTGTTCCGGGTGTGCCGCAAACACGAGGGCGTTCAGCTGTACCCACTCGGCGTCGTCCGCCCCCACCCGAAACGCCGAAATGCTCTCGCCCCCCGCTAAAGCAGATGCCGCCTCCGCCGGGCCTGGCAGCGGCTTGCGCAACTCCAGCAACGTGCGAGCGGCGACAAACCGGAGTTCGCTCGCGAGGGCTCGCGCGCCCGGATGATCGCCGTGCGCCCAGGCGGTCAGCCTGTTCGGATCGGTGCCGACCAGTTCGCGAGCCGCAGCCCGCCCGTATCCGCGCCGCCGATACTCGGGGCTGATCACGAGGTCGATCTCCCCGCGCCCTCCGAGAGCTGCCCCCACGACGAGGGCATCTGCCCCGTCGGTCGGCCCCCCCGAGCCCCCCTCCGCGTCGGTCGAGCTTGTCGACACCATCTTCCCGTCGGTCGAGCCTGTCGAGACCACCTCGTCGGGGCCGTCCGCCGTCTCGTTGGTCGAGCGTGTCGAGACCATCTCGTCGGGGCCGTCCGCCGTCCCGTCGGTCGAGCCTGTCGAGATCGCCTCGTCGGGGTCGTCCGCCGTCTCGTTGGTCGAGCCTGTCGAGACCATCTCGTCGGGGCCGTCCACCGTCTCGTTGGTCGAGCCTGTCGAGACCACCATCCGGGGTGCCCGCACGAGGTAGGCAGTGCGACGACCCGCCTGGAGGTCGAACAAAGCCTGCTCGTTGAACGGCGAATAACCATCAAAAGCGAGCGCGGCCGCGGCGACCCGGTGAAAATCGGCCAGCTCCGCAGCATCCGCTGTACTAAGCGCTAATAGAATTCGGAACTCGCTCATCGGTCTCCTCGTGCACATTGAAGCGGTACCCGACGTTGCGCACCGTACCGATGAGCGACTCCTGGTCGCCCAACTTGGCCCGCAAGCGTCGAACGTGCACGTCAACCGTGCGGGTACCGCCGAAGTAGTCGTAGCCCCAGACCTCGCTCAGCAGCTGTTCGCGAGTGAACACCCGGGACGGATGCGCTGCCAGAAAGCGCAGCAGCTCAAACTCCTTATACGTGAGGTCGAGAGGTCTCCCGTGCACCTTCGCCGAGTAGCTTGCCTCGTCGATGACGACCCCGGCCGCGCGAATCGTGTTCGACGCTGCGGTGCGAGCCACCCTTCCCGCCGTCAAGCGGATGCGGGCATCCACTTCGGCCGGGCCGGCGGTGTCGAGGATGACATCATCGACACCCCAGTCGGGGCTGACGGCCGCCAGCCCTCCCTCGGTGATCACGAGCAGTAGGGGAGTGGTGGTGCCCATGGTGCGCAGAATCTGGCAGAGCGCCTTGGCGGGGGCGAGATTGCTGCGGGCGTCGACCAGAATGAGGTCTGAATCGGGCGCGTTGATGAGCTGGTCCGCCTGGGCGGGGATCAATTTCGCGCTGTGCGACAGCAACGCCAGGGCGGGGAGCACATCATTGTTGGCCGCCGAGGTCAGGATCAACAACTGCGCCACTGGGGCCCTCCAGGTATCTCGAATTTCATACTAGCGTGCCACGAAATGCAGATGGTCAGGCACAATAGAGACGTGAGCTGGCACTGGAAAACAATCGCGACCGTGTGGGTACTGGCGCTCGTGGGCGCCGTGCTCACCGCAATTTTCGCCAGCGATGCCTCCGCGATCAGCTGGATCGGCCTCACCCTGGCCGGCTGCACCCTCGCAACGCTAGGCCTGCAAATCGCGACCCGTAGCAAAGAGGGTTACGTCAACCGGGTGACCATGAGTGTTGCCGGAGCCATCGTCATCCTCGTGATCGCAACCCTTATCGTCGCTGTGGTCTGACAGTCGCACTAGACTGGCACTATGGATCTGTTAGCGCTAGAACTTTTCTTCCTGGGCCTGCTCGGACTGGCCAGCCTGTCGATCGCCTGGGTGTCCGGCATCGTCATATTCAAGTTGTACCGGGGGCAGCGGTAAGCACGCATGTTTGACCTCCCGGTCGACTTGCCGTCCGAGCTCGTTCCACTCTCCTGGCTGATCGGTGTCTGGGAAGGCTCCGGCATACTCGAGTACAAGATCGGCGAGGAATCGGTCAGCCGCACTTTTGGCCACCGCATCAGCTTCAGCCATGACGGCCTGCCTCACCTGAACTACAGCTCCTACACCTGGCTTGAGCCTGAAAAGCCCGCCGCTGCTGCCGCCGAAACGGATGCCGTCGCCCCGTCTTCGAAAACGGATGCCGTCGAGCCCGCTTCTGCCGCGGGCTCGGCCGCCCCCGATTCTGCCGCGGGCTCGGCCGCGCCGGCTTCGGCGACGGACTCGACCGCGCCGGGTACTGCCGCGCCGGCTTCGGCGACGGACTCGGCCGCGCCGGGTTCTGCCGCGCCGGCTTCTGGCGCATCCGCTTCTGCTGCGGATTCTGCCGCATCCGCTTCTCAGACGCATCCCGCCGCATCCGCTGGCACGTTGCCCGGCGAAAACCCGCCGGCGGTGAAGCGGCCCGACCCGATCCTGCCGCCGGAGATGATGTCCGACGAGCGAACGCCGTTGGTCACCGAGACTGGCTACTGGCGGCTCAGCCGCCACCAGGGCGACGGCGATGCGGGGCCTGGCATGCTGCCCGGCACCGGGGAGCGCCCGTTTACCTCGGCTGCGGCAGTGGAGACCTTGCGCAACCGTGATGGCGGCTTCGATATTGAGGTCACGCTCGTGCACCCCGGCGGCGTCGCCGAACTCTACCTCGGCCAGGTCAAGGGTCCGCGGATCGACCTCGCGACGGATGCGGTGCTGCGCACCTCCGGCGCCAAACCCTACGCGGCGGCCACCCGCCTTTACGGCCTCGTCGACAACCATCTGCTCTGGGCCTGGGACATCGCGGCCCTCGGCCAGGACCTGCGCACCCACGCGTCCGGTCGTCTAGCCCGAGTCGAATAGCCCCCGCGCCTTCTGCACGGGGCCCGGGCCCCGAACCCGGGCCCAGGTTATAAACTGGGCCCGGGTTCATAAGGTGGGCCCGGCCGGAGTGCGCGCGTCTGCATGTCGCATGCGTCGCTCCCGGCCCACTTCCTCGGCATTCTTCTGCCGGCTCCCGTTTCTGCCCTGCCCGCTTCTGCCCGGCCGCGCGCGTTGCTTTCTGCACGGGGCCCGGGCCCGGAACCTGGGCCCAGGTTATAAACTGGGCCTGGGTTCATAAGGTGGGCCCGGATACGCTCCAAGCCCACAGCGCAGGCCACGCACCCGGAAAACCCGGAAAACCCGGAAAACCCGGAAAACCCGGAAAACCCGGCGCGCCCCGCACCCCAGGCACGCCCCACGGCGCGAATAAATCCCGGGGCCGTACTGTTGCTGTAGAAGAGTAGTGCTCTCAGCACGCCCGCGGGCACGCTCCCGATCTCCACGGTCGCCGACCCCTCAACCCGAGTCGGCAGAATTGAGCGACATGACTGACCCGGTAGCCACCACTGAAACTTCCGCCCCGCTGGCGCCAGCCTCACCGCTGCTCGGCCTGACCGGCGCGGTACAGTCCGATGGCATCGACGTCGGCGTCGCCGCCCACTACGGAAACCCCATGATCGAGCAGCGTTCACTCTTGTCTGGCCGCGCCATAGTCGATCTCTCCCACCACGGCGTGATCGGCGTCTCCGGCCCCGATCGCCTCACCTGGCTCAACTCCATCTCCAGCCAGGAGCTTCGTTCGCTCGCCGCCGGCGAATCCACCGAGATGCTGCTGCTCGACCCCACGGGGCACCTCGAATTCGCCATCCGCGTGTTCGATGACGGCGTCGAAACCTGGCTCCTCGTTGAGGCCGCTGAGCTGCCCGCCCTGCAGAAATTTCTCGACCGCATGAAGTTCATGCTGCGCGTGCAGATCGTCGATCACACCCTTGCCTACGCCACGATCGCCGCCATGACGGATGCCCCCGCCACCGTTGGCATCGAAGCCGCCGCCCCGAACGACGTGCCCCTGACCTGGTTGGACCCCTGGGCGTCGATCTCTCGTGGTGGCTACCAGTACGCCGAAACGCCCGAGCACCCCGGAACTCACTGGACCTACACGGAAACCCTCGTACCCCGCGCGAGCCTGCCCGCACTGCGGGATGCCCTTGCCGCGGGAACCCTCACGGCCGTACCCGCGGATGTCATCCCGGAGTCCGTAATCCCCGAGCCCGTCACCCCCGAGCCCGTCACCCCCGCGGCAGCGACGGCTGAACCAGCGCTGGCCGCCACCGCATCCGCGTCACCGCTCGTCGTCGCCCCTGCCGGACTGCTCGCGCTCGAAGCGCTGCGCATCGCGGCGTGGCGGCCGCGCCGGGCCCGCGAGGTTGACGAGAAGACCCTCCCGCACGAGCTGGACTGGATGCGCACCGCCGTGCACCTGAACAAGGGCTGCTACCGCGGGCAAGAGACCGTCGCCAAGGTACACAACCTCGGCCACCCGCCACGCCGCCTGGTCATGCTGCACCTCGACGGTTCGGAGGGAGTGCTGCCCGCGCCCGGCGACGACGTGCAGGCCGACCGCGTCAGGCCGGGAGGTGAACCCGAGCGGATGAGAGTGGGCGCCATCACGTCGAGCGCCATCCACTACGAGCTCGGGCCGATCGCGCTCGCCGTGATCAAGCGCACGAT
>JBBRBV010000061.1:0-15013 GCA_038205545.1 Actinomycetales bacterium | reverse complement strand
CAACACCGGGAAGTTCACCGGCAGCGGCGGCAACCTCGAGGAGACCGTCACCAAGAACAACATCGAGGCGGCCGAGGAGATCGTGCGACAGCTGCGTCTGCGCGACATCGGCGGCATCATCGTCGTGGACTTCATCGACATGGTGCTTGAAACCAACCGTGACCTCGTGTCACGTCGTCTGATGGAGTGCCTCAGCCGCGACCGCACCAAGCACCAGGTGGCCGAGGTCACGTCACTCGGACTCGTGCAGATGACCCGCAAAAAGCTGGGCCTCGGCCTGCTGGAATCGTTCAGCGAGAACTGTGAGGCCTGCGCTGGCCGCGGCATCATCGTGCACCACGATCCGGTGGTTAAGCACCGGCAGACCGCGCAACCGCCACAGGAACGCCGTCCGCGCGCGAAGAACGGTAGTACCGCCGGCAACAACGGCTCGGGCAACAACGGCTCGGGCAACAACGGCTCGAGCAACAACCGCGACACCGCACACAACTCGGGTCCTCGTGATGCCGGGTCCGACGCGCCCAAGAGCGGGCAGGGCACCCACGGCATCACCGAGGACGCCAAGCAGGCGCTCGCTCTGATCGCCGCCCGCACCATCGCCCGTACCGGCTCCACCCCGGTCGTGCCGGCGGTAGCGCCCACAGCCGATGCTGACACAGCCGATGCTGACACAGCGTCGGCTACCACAGCGTCGGGCACAGCTGGGTCGGGCACAGCTGGGTCGGGCACAGCTGAGTCGGTCGATTCGGCTGCCACGGCGTTTGTTGGCACGGCGTTGAGTAGCACGGAGCCTCTCGCCACGGAGTCGACTCAGGCTGCTTCGGCTGACACCGCTCAGGCGAACGCCGAAGCGGTCAGTGCCCCGCAGCGCAGCACGTCGCAGACCCCGCAGACCCCGCAGACCGAGCAGCCGGTCCCCGAGCGTTCCCGCGGCCGTCAGTCGCGTTCACGAGGCCAGGGCGGGCGCGGCCAGCAGTCGCGGTCCGAACGGGCCCGTCAGGCCAGCGCGGAACAGAGTGAATCGGCGGCATCGGCTGTTGTGGCCAGTGAGCCCGCAGAGTCCGTTGTTACCGCCGCAGTGGATGCCGCACCACGCACCCGCGATGGTCGCAGCACCTCGCACGTTGACGTGCCGGCAGTTGAGATGCCGGCAGTTGAGGTGCCTGCAGTTGATGCACACGAGCCCGATGCTTCACCGGCTGACGCCGCCACAGCGCGCCCGCCCGACACTGCAAACTCCGAGTCCGTGGACATTCTGGACATTCCGTTGAAGAAGTCGGCGCGCACCATTCGGCGCCCCAGCCAGCAGGTCACCGACCAGCTGCTGGACTCGGTGCTCGACTCGCTGCCCGAACCGAAACTGCCCGGCCAGGGACGCGCACGCAGTCGCCGCGTCACGACCGCTGGTGGTTCCACCGGCCAGGCCATTGTGAGCGCGACGGGATCGGCGACATCCGCGTCAGCGCCCAGCCAGCTGCCGCACGGTGACTAATACCTCGGCCCCAGTGAGAAGGTAACGAAATCGGCGGGCAACTCTCACTCCTGCGGCGATGGCCTCTCGGCCTCACCGCAGGGGTATTGGTGGTGCTCGCGGTTTTTGTCGTTCGGGCTCTGTCGCCCGCGTTTATCGATGAGCAGCTCAGCGACTGGCAACTGCCCGACCGGGTGCAGGACACCCTCACACTGGCAATCAGTGTCATCATCGAGTCGGTCCCCTTCGTCTTTCTGGGCATTCTGCTCTCGGCGGTCGTGCAGGTCTGGCTGCCGCACGGCGTACTCGCCCGGCATCTGCCGCGCAATCCGATTCTGCGACGAGCGTTAATCTCGCTGCTCGGCATGTTCTTTCCGGTCTGCGAATGTGGAAACGTGCCGCTGGCCCGCGGATTCATGGTCGGTGGGTTCACCGTCTCGGAGTCGATCACATTTCTGCTCGCCGCTCCTATTTTGAATCCGATCACCATCATCACCACTCATCAGGCGTTCGGCTGGGACGGCCACATTCTGGTGGCCCGTCTGCTCGGCGGATTCATTATCGCCAACGTGGTCGGATGGCTATTTAGCAAGCACCCCGCACCAGAGAGCCTGCTGACGACGAAGTTCGCCGCAGCCTGCGCGGTGGGTTCGACAGGTGGCCACGATCATGAGCATGGCAGCCACGTCCGCGAGAGCCGGTTCAGCCGCACCACGGAGATCTTTATTCGCGAAACATCCGTCATCATGCCGGCACTGTTCATCGGTTCCGCCGTTGCCGCCCTGACCCAGGTGTTCGTTCCACGTTCGGTACTGCTCGCCCTCGGCAGCAACCCGGTCTGGTCGGTGCTCGCCATGATGGCGCTGGCCTTCATCGTGGCGGTCTGTTCCAACGTTGACGCGTTCTTCGTCCTGTCCTTTGGCAGTACGTTTCTGCCCGGCGGTATCGTGGCGTTCCTGGTGTTCGGCGCCCTGATCGACGTCAAAATGCTCGCGCTCATGCGCACCACCTTCACTACCCGCACCCTGATGCAGATTACCGTTGTGGTGGGCCTGATGAGTGCGGCGCTCGGATTGCTGGTGAATTATGTTGCCTAGCCGCACGCACCCGGGCCGCGCGGCCCTGCGCTACTGGGCGGAACGCTGGCAGGGTGTGCTGTTGAGCCTCGTGGTGGTCGTGGTGACCCTCTGGCTGGGCATGAGCGGCCAGCTCGGCCTCTATATCCATCCGCGCTACTACGTGTTCACAAGCGTTATGGCGATCATTGGGCTGGTATTCGTGAGCGCGAGTTTCGCCCGCCGTCGCTCTTTCGAGATCGGGCACACCGGGCGGGTCGAAACCACGCTGACCGGTGTCGGCGTCGTGCTTCTACTCGCTATGGGTGTAGCCATGGTCGTTATTCCGCCGAGCACTCTGACGAGTGCGACGGCCACCCAGCGGGAGGTGAATTCTGGCGGACTCGGCAGCGATGACGATGCTGAACAGGCCGCAGCGCTCATCGGTGCCGGAGATTTTGAGCAGCTCAGCGTACGGGAGTGGGCGTCCTTGCTCGCGCAGTCCTCCGATCCTGCCTTCTACGCCGATAAGACCGCTCAGGTCACCGGATTCGTGACGCCCGATGCTCGAGACCCCGACAACGTGTTCTATGTTGCCCGGTTCGTTGTCACCTGCTGCGCGGTCGATGCCCAGCCGATCGGCGTTCCGGTTTACCTGCCGGGCTGGCAAGCGCAGTATGACGTCGACGAGTGGGTGCAGGTGACTGGTCGGTTCGAGCTGAGCGTGAGCGCTGCGGCGAGCGACCCGTTGGCGATCACCGCGGTCGAAATTATTCCTGTTGATCAGCCGAATGACCCCTATGTCTACTGATTCGACTACCCGCCCCACTGCTGGCAAGCAGCATGCCCTGCGCCCGTTTCGCCGCTCCCTCTGGATGCTCGTGGGCGGCCTGCTCGTGGGCTGCCTCGCCCTCGTCGCAGTCAACCTGCTCAGTGGACCTCGGCTCACGAGCGTCGACGTCGACACGACTGCCGTTGTGTCGTCCGCCAACGCACGTCTGGTGCTCGCAACGAACCGTCAACTGGCGCCGGTCACCCCGAAGCAGATCAGCATCGAGCCGGCTGCAACGTTTCAGGTCACGACGAGAGGGAACGCCGTCGTGATCTCCTTTTCACAGCCGCTCAAGTACAACACTGACTATGCGGTCTCGGTTCGGGAAGTCACCGGTACCGCCGTTGACCGAGAATCCACGCTCAGCGCAGAATTCAGCACGGGTGAACCCTCGCTGTACTACCTCAGCCGTGCGGCACCTTCCACGGGAACCAGCTCCCAAGCCACCGACCGCATTCTCCGCACCGCAACCGGCACGACTGAGACTGACGTGGCCTTTGCAACGTCGCGTATCCAGGAATTCGCGCCGATTGGCAGCGAACTCGCCGTGGTCACGGTCAACGCTGATCTGGCTAACGCCCTGTACCGCGTCGATGCCAACGGTACCGCCGAGGCCCTCAACCTGCCCGGAGACGGGCTTGTGAACGACTTACAGGCAGCACCCGGCCAGTCGCTACTCGGATTTCGCTTCACCAGCGCAGTCGAGGCCCCGGGCCCGCAGTATGAGAATGTTCTGTTCGTGCTCGACCTACGCACCAACGTGGCCACAGCGATCCTCGACCTAGATGGTGATCCGCTCGGCGTCACAACCTGGGGGTTTATGGCCGGTCGCGCCGATATCATCGCGCAGCAATACGACTCCACCCTGCTGCTGATCAATCCCCAGGATCAATCCGGTGGCAATCCGCTTGAAACCGAACCAGAATTCGACCAGCCGGTTCCACTCGGACAATTTGCCAACCTCACCTCATTCGCACCTGACGGGGTGCGCATTAGCGTCTCCGACCGCGATGGGCACTACCTTCTCGACCTCTCGCGGGGAGCCGAGTCCACCATCGCGGCGCAAGCTGTGGAGGGCACCACGCCGTACACCGCGGAACTGCGCTTTCTCGGTGGGGGAGATGGCTTCGTGCAGCGGGTCGCCGAGTTCGATCCGGCGACCGGCTCTGTGCGCCAATCTCTCTCGCTGATGCAGGGCGGGCAGGTCCAGACCGTCTATGCGCCGGCATCCGCTTCAGAAATCATCGTCGGCTTCGAACTTTCACCGAACGACCAATACCTGGCCGTGCAGGTCGTGCCGAACGGGAACACAGAAGTCTCTGACGGATACCCGGTAAACGCTCAGGCTGTGGATGCGACGACCCTGTTTGTCGATGTGGCTACGGGAGAGGTGCATCGCAGCGTGCTCGGATTCGACACCACATGGAGATAGTGGCACCGCACTGCTGTGCCGCACTGACGAGGCTTCTTCCGCAGTCTGCTATCGGTTCAGCCGCTGCCGAGCGCTCACCCTCAGCCCGCTGGCGCGCAGCCGAGTGATCAGTTCGCGAAAGCTTACCGGCAGGGCTCCGGCGGCGACCAGATCGGCGTAACGGGCCTCAGGCACGTCATAGTGGTCAAGGTCAAAACCACGCCGTGGAATGCCGGTGGCGGCCGCAAAAGCGTGCAATTCGTGCAAGTTTGAGTCGCTGACGAGGTGTGCCCACACGGTTCCATGCGCCGGCCAGCTAGGCTGGTCGATGAGTATTGCCATGATCGAAGTCTACGAGCCGAATTTTGGTTCAGACACGCCGCGCCGTTGGTTTGACCACGGGTAGTGGATCAGGTAAAGTCAACCCTTGGCGTGCGTTAGGCAAAATCAACGCAAAAGCCAAGATTTTCTGAGTGCGCTGGGCCAACCGGTTCGTGTACCGCAGTCAATTTACAGCAGTGAATTTTCAGATTAGGAGCCTTTGGGGCTCCCCAGAGATTGGTACGTAAAGTGGTTTACGCAGTTGTGCGCGCCGGAGGGCGGCAGGAGAAGGTAGAGGTCGGTACCATCGTGACGATGGACCGAATCAAGGCTGACAAGGACGGCAACGTCGAGTTGGCCGCTGTGCTTCTCGTCGACGGCGACAAGATCACCTCTGACGGGGCGTCGCTGGCCAAGATCAAGGTTACCGCCGAGATCTTGAACAACCTTCGTGGTCCGAAGATCGTCATCCAGAAGTTCAAGAACAAGACCGGGTACAAGGTTCGTCAGGGGCACCGTCAGGAGCTCACTCGCGTTCAGGTTACCGGCATCGCCTAGGCCTGAGGAGATAGACAGATGGCACACAAAAAAGGTGCGAGTTCCACTCGCAACGGTCGCGACTCGAATGCCCAGCGCCTCGGCGTCAAGCGCTTCGGCGGTCAGGTTGTCGGTGCGGGCGAGATCATCGTTCGCCAGCGCGGCACTCATTTCCACCCCGGCATCAACGTTGGCCGTGGCGGCGACGACACGCTGTTCGCCCTGGAAGCAGGCTCCGTGCAGTTCGGCGCCAAGGGTGGCCGCAAGGTCATCAATATCGTGGTGGCAGCCGAGTAGGTTTCCACAGTTGTATCGTCAGGGCGGGCTTCGGTCCGCCCTGACTTGTTTTTCCGTGTCATAGCACCGTGTTTTTGAAGCATTTATTGCGCCACCTGAAAGGGGCACTCCATGGCAACATTCGTTGACCACGTGACGCTGCATTTACGAGCGGGCAATGGAGGAAACGGATGCGTTTCGGTGAAGCGGGAGAAGTTCAAACCCCTCGCCGGCCCCGACGGCGGTAACGGAGGCAGCGGCGGAGATCTCGTCCTCGTCGCCGACCCCAGCACGACCACCCTGCTCGGCTACCACCGCTCACCGCACCGCAGCTCCGACAACGGTGGCCCCGGAATGGGCGACCACCGCAATGGCCACAATGGCGACCTGCGCGAGCTCCTGGTGCCGATCGGGACCGTGGTCAAGGACACCGAGGGCAACCAGCTCCTCGATATGAACGAACCCGGGCTGCGCCTCGTTGTCGCGCCTGGCGGCCAGGGTGGGCTCGGCAACGCCGCGCTCGCGTCAACCAAGCGCAAGGCCCCCGGCTTCGCCCTGCTCGGCACGCTCGGCTGGGAAGGTGACGTCTACCTCGAGCTCAAGACCGTCGCGGATGTCGCGCTTGTCGGGTATCCCTCCGCCGGCAAATCCAGCCTCATCGCCGCTATGAGCGCGGCCCGCCCCAAGATTGCCGACTACCCCTTCACCACGCTGCACCCCAACCTCGGTGTCGTCGAGTCGGGCGATTCGCGCTACACGATCGCTGACGTTCCCGGCCTGATCGAGGGTGCGAGCGAGGGCAAAGGCCTCGGCCTTGAGTTCCTCCGCCACGTCGAACGCTGCACCGCACTGCTGCACGTACTCGACTGTGCCACGCTAGAACCCGGGCGCGATCCGATCAGCGACCTCGACGTTATCCTCGGTGAACTCGACGCGTACCCGGTCCCCGAGGGCCAGAAGCCGCTGCTGCAGCGCTCACAGCTCATTGCCCTGAACAAGATCGATGTGCCGGAAGGGCGCGAGCTGGCCGCTTTCGTCAAGGCCGACCTTGAGGCGCGCGGCTACCGCGTATTCGAGATCTCCAGCGTTACCCACGAGGGACTCAAGCGGCTCAACTACGCCCTCGCCGAAGTTGTGGAGCAGGCCCGAGCCGAGACTGCCGCAGCCGAAGCGAAGAAGCCGCGCATCATCATTCGCCCCAAGGCCGTCGACGACGGTGGATTCGTCATCAAGGTCGAGGGGGGCACCTTTGGCAACATCTACCGCATTCTGGGTACCAAGCCCGAGCGCTGGATTCAGCAGACTGACTTCACCAACGACGAGGCGGTCGGCTTCCTCGCCGACCGGCTCGCCAAACTCGGCATCGAGAACGAGCTCTACAAGTCGGGAGCCGTCGCCGGCTCGACCGTTATTATCGGGCCTGGTCAGGGCGTCATCTTCGACTGGGAGCCTACGCTGACCTCGACCGCCGAGCTCATTACCGCTCCCCGAGGTAGCGACCCGCGAGTGGATGAGCCCAAGCGCCGCACCAGCAACGAGCGCCGCGAAGAGTACTTTGGCCGGATGGACGCCAAGTCATCGGCCCGCGCCGAACTTATTCGCGAGCGCGAAGCCGGCATGTGGCAGACCGGGGAAGAGGAGTACAACGAAGACGTGCGCCTCGCCGACCTCGAGCTATTGCGAAACCGGGAAGTGCCAGCCGACGCCGTGCCAGCCGACGCCGTGCTTGAAACCGAAACCGAAACCCAAACCGAAACCCAAACCGAAGCCAATGTCGAAACTGACGGCGACGAAGACAACAACACAACGGAAGAAGTAAAGAAGTGAGTGGCTTAGCCAGAGACAACGTAGCGGGCGCCAAACGGGTCGTCGTGAAGGTCGGATCATCGTCGATCAGCGGTGATAACTCTGACCAAATCACCCCCCTTGTTGACGCGTTGGCCGAAGCCTACGGTCGCGGCACCCAGGTCGTGCTCATTTCATCGGGCGCGGTCGCCACCGGCATGCCGTTTCTCAACCTCGAGGAACGACCCAGTGACGTCGCCACGCAGCAGGCCGCCGCCGCCGTTGGCCAGAACGTGCTGATCTTTCGCTATCAGGAAAGCTTGGACCGTTATGGCATCGCCGCCGGCACGGTGCTGCTGACCGAGGGCGACGCCCTGAACGAACCGCACCGCAGCAACACGCGGCGCGCGCTTGACCGCCTGCTCGACCTGCGCATTCTGCCCGTTGTCAACGAGAACGATACGGTCGCGGTCTACGGCCTGCGGTTTGGCAGCAATGACCGCCTCGCGGCGCTCGTCGCCAACCTCATTCAGGCCGACCTGCTGATCATGCTCAGCGACGTCGACGCCCTCTATACCAAACCGCCGCACCTGCCTGGGGCGGAGAAGCTTGACTTCATCGCCGCCGATGACCCGCTCGATACTTTTGAATTCAGCTCCAGCGGAGCAACCGGCGTCGGTACCGGGGGAGCGAGCACCAAGGTTGTTGCTGCCCGTCTCGCCACTAAAGCTGGCACCGCCGTTCTGGTCACCTCAACCGAACTGGCCGCCGCTGCCCTTCGTGGCGAGCACGTTGGCACCTGGTTCGAGCCGACGGCCAGCGAGCAGCGTCGCGCGCTGCTCTGATCGGCGGTGGCCTGCGGTCGCCTGTGTTGGCCTGCGGTGGGGGCCGGCTGTTCTGACAGCTGCGCTAAGCTGCCGTTGGTCGCGCGCTGCGCGTTCTTTATTCGCGCCGAAGGGCCAGTGGCATGTGGGGTTGCACGCAGTGAATAGGTTCAGCGTGAGTGTTTTCAGTCGACAAGGCACCATCCAATGAGGGCCCATTCGCAGCGCGTCGTTCGTTCGGCCGCGCGCATCGTCGTCAAGGTCGGATCCTCGTCGATCAGCGGCGCAAACTCCGGTCAGATCGCACCACTCGTTGATGCTCTGGCCGAGGCCCATGCGCGGGGCACCGAGGTCATTTTGGTCTCGTCGGGTGCCATAGCGATCGGCATGCCGTACCTGCAGCTGCAGGAGCGGCCGACCGACCTGGCCACCCAGCAGGCAGCCGCATCCGTTGGACAGAATCTGTTGATCTTTCGGTATCAGGACAGCTTGGACCGGTACGACATCGTGGCTGGGCAGGTGCTGCTCACCGCGAGCGACCTCGAGAACGCCACCCACCGCGGCAATGCCCAACGTGCCATGGAACGCCTCATGGCCCTGCGGATTCTACCGATTGTCAATGAGAATGACACGGTCGCCACCCACGAGATTCGGTTTGGCGACAATGACCGGCTCGCCGCCCTCGTCGCCACGCTGATCAACGCAGACCTGCTCGTGCTGCTGAGCGATGTGGACGCCCTCTACACATGCCCCCCGGACCGGCCCGGCGCCGAGCGGATTAGCCACGTGGCCAGTGATGACGCCTTGGTCGGGATGGAATTCGGCGCCACGACCGTCAACGGCGTCGGCACCGGGGGAGCCAGCACCAAGGTGACTGCGGCCCGCATTGCTGCCCAGGCGGGAACCGCCGTGCTGGTCACCGCGACCGGTCTGGCGGCCGAGGCACTGCGCGGCGAACCGATCGGAACCTGGTTCGAACCCTCGACGGCACCCTCAGCACTGCGCATCCCCTGAGCGAACTCAAATAGTATCTGGGCATCGCCTCTGCGTAAACTAAGGGTATGTTGCAGTCTCCGAACGATGTAGCCCAGCTCACGCCCACCCTTGAGGCCGCTCGCACCGCCTCCCTGTCGCTCGCTTCAGCGCCGACGGAGATCAAGAACAGAGCCCTCAAACTGATCGCTCAGTCGCTCCGCGATCACGTCTCGCAGATCGTCACGGCCAATCAGCTCGACCTCGATGCCGGCGCTGCCAACGGTCTCACCACCGGCCTACTGGACCGTTTGAAGCTCGATGCGCCGCGCATTGGCGCCCTCGCGGACTCCGTAGAGCAGATTGCGTTGCTCACCGACCCGGTTGGCCAGGTCGTGCGCGGCAGCAGCCTGCCCAACGGCATCAAGATCAGCCAGGTGCGAGTTCCCTTCGGCGTTATCGGCGTCATCTATGAAGCTCGCCCCAACGTCACCGTGGACCTCGCGGCCCTGGCTCTGAAGAGCGGCAACGCCGTCGTGCTCCGCGGCGGCTCTGCTGCCGAAAATAGTAACCGGGTACTCATCGATCTGATCCAGGCGGCCATCACCGACGCCGGGCTGAACGCCGACTCGGTGCAGACCATCGATCCCTTTGGCCGGGCCGGTGCCACCGAGCTCATGAAGGCTCGCGGCTACATCGACGTTCTCATCCCTCGCGGCAGCGCCAACCTGATCCAGACCGTGGTGACCGAATCCCAGGTGCCGGTCATTGAGACCGGAGCCGGCGTCGTGCACGTCTTCCTCGACGAGACCGCGACCAAACAGTGGGCGATCGACATCGTGCACAACTCCAAGACGCACCGGCCGAGCGTCTGCAATGCCCTCGAAACCCTGCTCGTGCATCGCAGTGCCGCCGAACGACTGCTACCCGATGTACTCGCCAAGCTCGCGGCATCCGGTGTCACCATTCACGCGGACGCCCGCACCCGCGCGATCTATCCGGCCGCAGTCCCGGCTACCGACGAAGACTGGGGCACCGAATATATGAGTCTCGACATATCGGTGGCCGTCGTGGACTCGCTCGACGAGGCCATGGAGCACATTCGCCGCTATTCCACCGGACACACCGAGTCGATCATCACCAACGACCTGCAGAACGCCGAACGTTTTTTGAACGAGGTCGACTCTGCCTCGGTCATGGTCAACACCTCGACCCGGTTCACCGACGGCGGGGAATTCGGTTTCGGCGCCGAGGTGGGAATTTCCACCCAGAAGCTGCACGCGCGTGGTCCGATGGGCCTACCCGAATTGACCAGTACAAAGTGGATCGTGCGCGGCACCGGACAGGTGCGCGCCTAGGTCCGTCTCAGATGCGCCGGTGCGGCTAGAATGAGGCGACGGCGTAAGCCGCCGAGCCCGCGATCCGTCGCAGCCACCTCAAGCCGCGCCTGCTGCGCGACGCGTGAATGGAGAACCGATGTCTTTTCTGAGTGCCGTGCTGACCGAGGTCGAGCATATTGCCCTGCCGCTGCCGCTCATCGTGTACCCGATGGTCGCGGCCGTGCTGTTTTTGGCCCTCGGTGCTGTGTTGTGGAGCTTTCGCGATGTTGCCAACCGCCACAGCGCCAAGGCGAATGCCTACGCCGCCGCGCACGGCGGACATGGTGGTACGTCGAGCACCGGTGGCCACTAGAAACCTGAGTTTAACGTGACAGTTCGTCGTCCGCGCATTGGCGTGATGGGCGGAACGTTCGACCCTATTCACCATGGGCACCTTGTCGCCGCCAGTGAAGTGGCGCAGAGTTTTGACCTCGACGAGGTCGTGTTCGTTCCCACCGGGCAGCCCTGGCAGAAGAGCGGCGTCACCCGTGGCGAACATCGATACCTGATGACGGTTATTGCGACCGCCTCGAATCCGCGGTTCACGGTGAGTCGGGTGGATCTTGACCGGGTTGGACCGACGTACACGATTGACACACTGCGTGACCTGCATGAAGAACGTCCGGATGCCGAATTGTTCTTCATTACCGGAGCGGATGCCATCACCCAGATTCTCGGCTGGAAAGATGTGCGTGAGCTCTGGCGGCTGGCGCACTTCGTCGCGGTGAGTCGCCCGGGCCATGAGCTGAGCGTTTCGGGATTGCCGAACCAGGACGTAAGCTTATTAGAAGTTCCGGCGCTGGCAATTTCGTCCACTGACTGTCGGGCACGGGTTAATCGGGGATTCCCGGTCTGGTATCTGGTCCCCGACGGGGTTGTCCAGTACATCTCAAAGTATCATCTGTATCGGAGTGTGGCATGACGTTGGGAGACCCTCAGCCGCTCAGCCGACGTCAGGCGCGTGAGCTCGCACGAGCGCAGGGCGAAGAAATCGCCGACGAGCACGAGACAATTCCTACTCGGGACGCGCCGGTCCGCTCCCCGGCAGTGCTGCGTCCAGCATCCTTTGCCGCGGCCGCACACACACCGTCACCGAGACAGTCTTCTGGGCACCAGCCCACCGTGTCGGAGCCAGACGAGGCCACGGGCCGAGTGGGAGCAGCGTCCGCCGAAGCAGCTCCCGAACCGCAGTCCGTCGAGCCTCTTGCCGATCTCCCCCCGCACGCGCTGAGCCGCCGGGAATTGCGCGCTCAGCACGCGCGTGAAGACGCGAATCAGGCGCGTGCAGCTCAGGGCCAGCCCGACCCTGCCGATGTCGTACCGGTCGCTGCCGTACCGCTTTTTGCCGTACCGCTTTCTGCCGAACCGATCACGGATGAACTGATCGAGGCTGGACCGGTCGAGGCTGAACCGGTCGAGGCCGGCCCGGTTCGCACCGACGATGCACCGTCCGGCGCGCAGACCGGGTGGACACCCCGGATGGGGCATTGGCCGGTCGACGCTGGTGCCCCGCGGGCGGAGGCGGCCCAACCCGACCAGTCGCTCGATGAACTGATCAACCGGGGTATTGGTGCCGGTGGCATTCCCACCACCACGAACGCGCTCATTCTGCCGTCGATTCCCCACCAGCCGAGCAGTGATACTCCCATTTCAAATACCGGCGAGATCATGATCACCGGGTCTTTCGACCTGCCACGTAGTCTCGGCGCGACCGGCGCGCACCCGAACCTGTTTGACTCCTCCGAGATGGACCACCTGATGGACCAACTTGACGCCGATCAGATCGGCGGGGACTCGGCGCCGGTCAGCGCGAGCCACGCCGTGAGTACCCATGCCTCGACGCGAGGCGTGCTCACCCCGCCCAAGAAACAACGTGCCATGCTTCCCACGATTCTCGTCGTTACAACGGCTGTTCTCGCTGTGGGCGTCCTGGCACTTTTCGTGTCCGGCTACCTACTGGGCAGCTTCTAGTGACTCGCCGTGTGCGGCCACGTCTCTTCTCCGGTGCGGGCCTCCACAGCTCGGCTGCTTTCGTTCCCCCTCTCATCGCCTCAAGCGCTTTCACGCCTCGTGGCATAATCTCAAGGATCCATTTATGACCACTTCACCGCACGCACTCGAACTGCTCGCCATCGCCGTCGCTGCTGCTGACTCCAAGGGCGGCGAAGATCTCGTTGCCCTTGACGTATCGAATCCGCTTCCCCTCGCCGACATCTTCTTCATCGTCACGGGGCGCTCGGAGCGCAACGTCGTTGCCATCGCCGGTGAGATCGAAGACAAGCTGATCGAAGCTGGTCACAAGCCGCTGCGTCGTGAAGGGCGCGCTGCGGGGCGTTGGGTGCTCGTTGACTTCGGCGATCTTGTCGTGCACGTGTTTCACGAGGAAGAGCGCCAGTACTACTCCCTGGAGCGTCTGTGGAAGGACTGCCCGGTGATCCCGACTGGAATCCCGTCTACAGTGGCGGCAGGGACGCCCTCTGAAGAGGTCTCGGATGAGGCTGCTGAAGAGGTCACGGAGTAGCGTCGGTTTCGCAGATCACATTCTGTGTTGTAAGCTAACAAAGTTGTTTCGCAGAGATTGGAAATAACAATCTGGGTCCGTGGCGCAGCTGGTAGCGCACCTGCATGGCATGCAGGGGGTCAGGGGTTCGAATCCCCTCGGATCCACCAAAGACGAAATAGCCCCGACATTGTCGGGGCTATTTTTTTGTTCGCGTGAGTTTTTGGAAGATCATTTCTTGGTGATTGCTAATGTGTCCGCGCACTGTCCGAGGATGGCCATACCGTCGTATATCCCGACGAATGTAGACAGCGCCCGGCGACGGGAGTTGGATCTTTCGACGAACCACTCAGCTATTGGCAAAGATTCGGCAGTATGCGGGTAGTGAATGCAAAGGAAATACCGCGTGGCGGGTATCGGAAAGAGAGATGGACCGCGATACTTCGTTAGTGGTCAATACCACGTACGATGTATCCATCCCGAATGTATCCATCCCGAATGTATTCGACATCGCATTGGAGAATCTCAGAATGAAGAAGACCACGGTTCAACTGCTTGACGACCTCGACGGTACCGTTATCGAGAATGGCTCCGGCGCCACCATTTCCTATGCGTTCGAGGGCGACTCGTACGAGATCGATCTGTCCGCCGACAATCTCGCTCAATTTCGGGCCGCATTAGTGCCATACATAACGGTCTCCCGGCGGGTGGGTTACGTTCCGGCCAAACCCCGCAGTGCCAGCTCCGCCGGTTCCAATCGGGCTGAGCTCCAGGCCATCCGCTCGTGGGCGGCTGCAAACGGCATACAGGTATCCGGCCGTGGTCGCATCGCCGGCAGCGTGCGCGAGGCGTACGCCGAGGCTCAGGCGCAGTAGAGCCCGGCAGTACAGCCACGCGCTGATGCACTCGTGGACGAAGAATCGACCATGATTACTCAGGAGACCAGGTGTCCCTGCCTGAGCGGGGACACCTATACCGCCTGCTGCGGCCGATTCCATAGCGGTGCCGCTTTACCGCCAACGGCCGAATGGCTCATGCGGTCGCGGTACAGTGCGTTCTTCCATAACGACGCGGACTATCTGCTGAAGACGTGGCATCCACTTACCAGGCCGGAATCACTCGAATTAGACGGGGCGGTAACCTGGCGGCGGCTCGATATCGTGCGCACCGAACGCGGAGGGTTACTGGATAAAGAAGGGCTCGTGGAATTCATAGCGCACTATCGCGAAGACGGTAGAGCTGGGCAGCAGCAAGAAATCAGTCGCTTTCAGAAGGTCGGCCGTCAGTGGTATTACCGTGGTGCGGTGCCGGATAATTCGGCGGCGGGATAGTCAGGCGGATCCGACTATCCTGCGGCACGACTCGGCGGCGACTTCCCAGAAATTCTGCGTACATTGAAGGAATGCACCCGTACCTGTCCCGCGACATGGCCAGCGGCAGCGACCCGCGGCATCCGCTTCGTCGCGCCCTGCTGCGAGTTCGTGCCTGGGTGGAAGGACACCCCTATCTCCTCTTCGCTTACCGCCTGGCCGTCGGCCTGCTCGGCGCGGTCATTGTGATGATTGGCGTTGTATTGATTCCCCTGCCGGGTCCGGGCTGGCTCATCGTCTTTCTGGGGATCGCCGTGCTCGGAACAGAGTTCGCCTCGGC
>JBBRBV010000060.1:0-15478 GCA_038205545.1 Actinomycetales bacterium | reverse complement strand
ACCTTTGTCACCGTATTGTTCTGGCGCGGCCAGGCCATCACCGACGACTCAGGCAAGCTCAATGCGAGCGGCTCGGCCGAAATGAGCGAACTCAAGTTGCGCGGTGTTGACGACTTCGACGCCGCCCTGTTCGACGGCTGGCTGGAGCAGGTACGCGAGCTCGAAGCCGTCTAAAGCTCAAGCGTGAACAGAACGGCCCGCGTTAAAGGACACGGGCCGTTCTGCGTACGTATGGGGCCACCCATTGCCAACCCACACAGGCGGCATGGCTGCGGGCCGCGGCACGGTTTAAAGAGAATCGCCCACGTCCGAAGACGTGGGCGATTGCCGATGCAGAAGTCGTGACTAGTCGGTGAGGCCGTCTACGTAGTCCTGGTTGTCGTCAATCCACTTCGCCACGATTGGTCCAAAGTCCTGACCGTCATAGTCGACGAACATGGCCTTCTCGAGCGAGTACAGCGTGTCGAGGTCCATCTCGAAACCCTCAATCCAGCCGGCTGCCGTCGGGAAGTCGGTCTTGAAGTCCTTCTGCGCATAGGAGTGAATGCTCTCCGTACCACCGAGCGCGCCCTGAGGATCTTCCAGGTTCTTGAGTGGGAACTTGTTGTACGCCCAGTGCGGCTCCCAGAGGGTGACGACGATGTTCTCGCCGTTATCGGTGGCGGTCTGCAGCTCGGTCAGCATGGCTGCCGTCGACGACGTCAGGTATTCCATGCCCTCCAGGCCATAACCCGGGATAACGTTATTGGTCGTCGCGAGGGTCAAGCCGGCGCCGGGCTCGATGCCGACGATGCGGTTACCGAACAGGTCGGCGTTGGCGGCCAGCTCTTCGAGCGAGTCGATCGGAGCATCCGCATTCACCGCAATGGTGTTGCGCGACTCTTCGTTCCAGGTACCGAGGTCGACGATGTCATCGCCGTATTCTTTCAGGTAGGACGCGTGTGTCACGGGCAACCAGATATCCAGGTTCAGGTCATAATCGCCGGTCGAGAGGCCGGAGTACACCGGTGCAACGTCGGCGTACTCGAGCTCAACGTTGTAGCCCTTGTCGTCGAGAATGGCCTTCCACAGCTCGGAGGCGGCAACGTCTTCATCCCAGCCGTTGAAGACGGCGATCGACATGTCCAACTTGTCGTCGTTGCCGTTGCCGACGGTTTCGGTCTCGCCGGAGGCGCAGCCGGTGAGGGCCAGTACTCCAACCGCTCCGAGAGCGAAGATTGATTTGGAACGATTCTTCATAAGTTTCCTTTCGTGCCACGTGTGCGAGTGGCGGAGTGGCTACCGAGGGGCGCGCGCATATCCCGCCCGCCCGTTGTCGGGGGCAGAACGAATAAGAAGGCCTGTGCCAAAAAAATGACACAGGCCTTCAACCTTGCTTGACTAGCTGGTGAGGCTGTCTACGTACTCCTGGTTGTCTTCGATCCACTTGGCAACGACCGGGCCAAAGTCCTGGCCGTCGTAGTCGACGAACATGGCCTTTTCGACCGAGCCGAGCTGGTCGAGGTCCATCTTGTAGTTGCCGAGCCACTTGGCCGCCTGAGGGTAGTCATCCTTGAAGGTCGACTTGCCGTAGGCGTGGAGGCCTTCCGCGTCGCCGAGGGTACCCTCAGGGTCCGTGAGGTTCTTCAGGCCGACTGAGCTGTAGACCCAGTGCGGCTGCCACAGAGTGACAACAATGTTCTCGCCGGCCGTCGTTGCTGCGGTGAGCTCGGTGAGCATTGCCGCCGTCGACGAGGTCAGGAATTCCATGTCTTCCAGACCGTAGGTCGGAATCACCTTGTCGGTCACTGCCGCAGTCAGGCCGGCACCGGGCTCGATGCCGACGATACGGTTGCCGAACTTGTCGGCGTTTGCGGCCAGCTCGGTCAGGGAGTCGATCGGGGCATCCTCGTTCACCGCGATGGTGAGCGATGCCTCATCGTTCCAGGCACCGAGGTCGGTGATCCCGTCCTTGTACTCCTTGATGTAGTTTGCGTGGGTGTCAGGCGCCCAGACATCCAGGGTGAAGTCGTAATCCCCGGTGGAGAGGCCCGAGAACACGGGTGCGACGTCGGCATACTTCAGCTCGGCGTCGTAGCCCTTCTCGTCGAGAATGGCTTTCCACAGCTCGGAGGAAGCAATTCCTTCGTCCCAGCCGTTGAAGACTGCGATGCTGATGGCCTTCTGGTCGTCGTTGCCATTGCCGACGGTCTCAGCGTCAGCGGAGGAGGAGCAGCCAGCGAGAGCGAGAACACCTACGGCTCCGATGGCGATCATAGATTTGGAACGGTTCTTCATTTGTCTTCCTTTCGTGCCACCTGCTGTGGGTGACTGGGTTGACGCTTGGTGCATACGGCAAGAGCCGTACGGGTGAAACGAATGCGGACGCATCCGTAAATTTGGGAAGCCCTGGTTACACCCGGGCGGGTTCGCTCGGTACCGCGGCGGGTACGACGCGGGCGGATGCTCCGGCCGATGCCCCAGCTTTTGCCTTGCGGGCACGCAGCGCGAGGCGGATGCTGCCAAAGAGGCCAGTGGAATTCGGATTTCCCAGCGACGCGGTGATCCGGTCGAGGAAGATCGCGAGGATCACTACGGAGAGGCCAGCCTCAAAGCCGAGCGCGACATCAATGCGGTTCAGGCTCGCAACGACCTGGGCGCCGAGCCCGCCCGCTCCAACCATGCCAGCGATGACGACCATCGAGAGCGACAACATGATGACCTGGTTGATGCCAGCCATGATGGTCGGCGTGGCCAGCGGCAGTTGAATCTGCCGGAGGATGCGCGCCGGGGAGGCGCCAAAGGCTTGCCCGGCTTCAACAACCTCTTTGTCAACGCTGCGAATGCCCAGCTCGGTCAAGCGCACGCCGGGAGCCATGGCAAAGATGATCGTCGCCACGATGCCCGGGACCACTCCGATGCGAAAGAGAATAAGCGCTGGAATGAGGTACACGAAGGCTGGCATGGTCTGCATGAAGTCGAGGATCGGGCGAATGATATTCGACGCCAGCGTGAACTTGGCAGCGAGAATACCCAGGGGCACACTAATGGCGATGGCCAGCACACTAGCAACGAGCACGAGGGCGAGGGTGTCCATGGCGTTTGACCACTGGTTGACGCCGAGGATTACGAGCAGGCCCACGATGGTTCCCACCATAAACTTCCAGCCGCGAAGACCGAGTGCGAGAATGCCGAGAACGATCATGATCGCCCAAAACGGCGGTTCGCCGAGCACGTATTCCACCGCCAGATAGGCGCCGTCGAAGGCGGCGCGAATGAAATCGAACAAAAAGCCAAACGTCGCGGTGATGTAGTCGACGAAAGACTCCACGATGGAGCCCAGGGGAAGGCGAAAATCGGTCATGCGCGGGCTCCTTTGGTGTCCAGGTTGGTGTCCTCTGTGGTTTCATCCAAGAGGTCAGAAATCACGTTCATGTCGATCGTTGACGGCGGTTCGATCGTGGGCAGGCTGCCTGTCTGCGTGCTGACGTTGCCGATCGCAGCCAACAGGGTCACCCGGGGAATGACACCGAGAAGCCGTTTCTTCTCATCGACAACGGCAATCGACAGGGCGCTTTCCACCGAGGGTTCAACCAGATCGACCAGGGGGGTATCCGGGCGGACGGATACTGCGTCGTCGAGGACGATTGTGCGCAGGTCGGTCTCGCCCGCTTTCACGAGCTTGAGCACATCGCTGTCGCGCACGACCCCGACAAAGCTGCCGTCACGGCTGAGCACGAACGCGACGGAGGTCTGAAAGTCGCGCATGATGCGCAGAGCGGCACGCGGGCCACCTGTAGTCGTAACCACGGCGCGCACCGGCTCCATCACGCTGGCGGCGGTGAGCACCCGGGCCCGGTCAACATCCTGCACAAACTGGGCCACATAATCGTTGGCCGGATCGGTGAGGATTTCTTCGGGCGTGCCGATCTGCACAATCCGACCGTCTCGCATGACCGCGATGCGGTCACCGAGGAACATAGCTTCGTTCAGGTCGTGGGTGATGAAGATGATGGTTTTGCCCAGGGCTGCCTGCAGCTCAATGAGCTGCTCCTGCATCTCGCGGCGAATCAGCGGGTCGAGGGCCGAGAATGCTTCGTCCATGAGCAATACATCGGTGTCCGCGGCAAGGGCTCGGCCGAGACCTACCCGCTGCTGCATTCCGCCGGACAGCTCGGAGGGCAGGTTGTCGGCCCAGCCAGCGAGGCCGACCAGGTCGATGATCGTCTGTGCCTTCGCGAGGCGCTCTTCACGGGCTATGCCCTGAATCTCGAGGCCGTAGGCGACGTTGTCGATCACCGTGCGGTGCGGTAGAAGGGCGAAGTGCTGGAACACCATGGAGATGCTTTTGCGACGCACATCGCGAAGTTCTTTCGCCGAAACGGCAGTCACGTTGGTGTCGCCGATGGTCACCGTGCCGGAGGTGGCGTCCCACAGTCCGTTGAGCATACGAATAAGCGTCGATTTGCCGGAGCCGGACAGGCCCATAACGACGAAGATCTCGCCCTTCTTAACCTCGAAGGAGGCGTCGATGACCGCGGCAACGCCGAGGGGTGCAATTTCGGCGCGGCTCTTACCCTCTTTAAGCTGTTTGACGATCTCGTTCGGGCGACGCCCAAACGCTTTGAACAAGTGGTCTGCCTTGATGGCAATCGTGTCGGGGGTCATTCATACTCCGTGCACCGCGCACGAGACCGTACTGTCGGTCAAAACGGATGCTGTCTTTCGGACGGGTAGGCATCGGGCGGCCCGGACGTTTCAACACGCGGGCTGGAACGACCATGGGATCGCATCCATCAATACCGCACCATACGAAGACGGCCATTCCATTTTCAAGTGGAGGCTGCGCCTGCGCGTCCTGGTGAAGGGCTGTAAGACCAGTACATAGATTAGCATGAATTGCGACCTAGCCGAAAAAATAATTGCGGTCAAGCCCTACCCCCTGTGAGTCGCACCGCAATGTGCTGAATTCTTTATCCGAGCAGCTTCCGCACACCGCACACAAAAAAAAGGGGTGCCGCCCGGGAGGATTCCTCCGGACGACACCCTGGTCGCGATTCTAATACCCGCGGTTTATGCTCAAACGCGTTCCAACACTTGGGACTGCGCGACCTTCTCGGCGGCGTGCTGGCTCTCCGCGGCGCTCACGTGACCGTGCGAAAGCATGGTGCGCTCGTCGAACGGTTCGAGCTTGTCGAGCACGAGGTCAACCTGCACCCGGTCGAGCTCCTTGGTCCACGAGCCGATCATGACCGTGGCCACGGCGTTGCCGGTGAAGTTGGTCAACGCGCGTGCCTCCGACATGAAGCGATCGATGCCGACAATGAAGCCGACCCCGCCGACGAGCTGCGGGGCATGGGCCTGCAGGCCAGCAGCGAGCGTTGCCAGGCCGGCGCCGGAGACCCCGGCGGCGCCCTTGCTCGCAATGATCATGAAGACGAGCAGGCCGATCTGCTCGCCGAGAGCGAGGGGTTGGCCGAGCGCGTTGGCGATGAACAGCGACGCCATGGTGAGGTAAATTGCGGTGCCGTCGAGGTTGAACGAGTAGCCGGTGGGCACGGTCACGCCGACGACCGGCTTGGAGACGCCGAGGTGCTCCATCTTCGCGATCAGTCGCGGCAGGGCTGCCTCGGAGGACGAGGTGGAGAAGATCAGCAGGTATTCGCGGCCGAGGTAGCGCATCAGCTTGAAGATGTTCACGCCGGTGACGAGCTTCAGCAGTCCTCCGAGAATGACCACGATGAAAATGATGCAGGTGATGTAGAAGGCAGCCATGAGAGTGAACAAGCTGATCACGGCTTGAATCCCGGTGGCGCCGACGACCGCGGCGATCGCGCCGAAGGCACCGATCGGGGCAAGCCACATGACCATGATCAGAATGCGGAAGACCAGGGCCTGCACGTGGGCAATGCCCTCGAGAATCGGCTTGCCGGCCGGGCCCATCTTCTGCAGGGCGAAGCCGGCAATGAGCGCTACGAGTAACGTCTGCAGAATGTTGCCGCTGGTCAGCGACGAGAACAGCGTGGACGGCACGATCCCCAGCAGGAACGACTGGGTGTCGGCGGATTCGGTGGCCTTGAAACTGGCATCCGCCAGGTTGATGCCCTCGCCCGGGTGAATCAGGTTACCGACAACGAGGCCGATGCCGAGAGCAAAGGTCGACATGACGAGAAAGTAGCCCAGGGCCAAACCGCCGATCTTGCCGACCGTGGCCGCCTTGGCGATCGAGCCGATGCCCAGAATGATCGTGCAGAAGATGATCGGAGCGATCATCATCTTGATCAGCGCGATGAACACGTCACCGAGCGGTTTGAGCGAGACAGCGAAACCTTCCGGTCCACCCCAGACCAGACCGACGACGATACCGAGGATGACCGCAATGATGACGGCCATATAAAGGTAGTGCGACGAGTCGATCCTCTTTCGAGGCTTGGACAATTTCTTGGGCTTGCTGTGGGTAGATGGCGTCGATGCCATGTCAGACTCCTATGTCTAGGCTTAACCTTTCCCGGTACGGGTTCCGGCTGCTGCAATGCCTAGAAGACTGACTGAGACCAGACGTGAACACACGGTTGCGGTCATATTGTTCATGAGCCGCCTTCAGACACTGAGTGCAGACGAATACAAACGAAGGGCAGGCCGTGCATAGGGAGTGGAGCATCGCCAGGCGGCTTTTTTTCGCGCACGCGCTGTTCACCCTGATACTGACGATCTTCGTGGGAACGGCCTTCTTCGTGGACGCGCGCGATCAGGGCTATGACCAGACCAGCGAACGGATGCTCGCCGTGGCTACCAGCATCGCCGACAGTCCCCTGGTACTCGCCGCGAGCGAGTCGGCCGACCCCAGCACGTCGCTTCAGCCGTACACCCTCGAGCTGACCGACGATGCAGGCCTCGACTTCATCACGATCATGGCCCCGAACCGCACGCGGTGGACCCACCCCACCGAGGCAGAGATCGGCAACGACTACATCGGCGCCATCGAACCGGCACTCTCGGGAACGGCCTTCACAGAGATCAGCACGGGAACGCTGGGGCCATCCGTTCGCGCCGTGGTGCCGGTAACGGATGCCGACGGCATAGTTCGCGCGCTGGTCGCGGTGGGCACCACGACGAGTAACATCACCATCGCCCTGAACGCCCGGCTGCCCGCCATACTGGGAATGGCACTCGCCCTGTTGTTGTCGGGCTCGATTGTGACCTGGCTGCTCGGGCGCTATCTGCGACGCGTGACTCTCGGCTGGGGGCCGGAGCATCTCGCGCAGCTGTTCGTCTACTACGACTCGGTGCTGCACTCGGTGCGGGAAGGGCTCGTGCTCGTCGATCTGCGCGGCGATCTCGTACTCTACAACGATCAGGCAGCGCGCCTGCTAGAAATACCACCGCGCCCGGTCGCCGACAGCACCACTGCTGGGCCATCGCTCTCCGATTTGAGCTTGCCGCCGAGCCTGGGCGAACTTCTGCGCAGTGGCCGCACCGCGCACGACGAGATTCACGTAACCGGCACGCGGGTGCTCGTGGTGAGCCAGCAACCGGCCGTGGCCTCGGGGATCTCGGCGAGTCGAACGAAGCCCACCCCGATGGGATTCGTTGCGACGATACGCGACCACACCGACCTGCAGGCGCTCGGTAGCGAGTTGCAGTCGATGCAGACCCTCTCCGACGCGCTGCGCGCGCAGACCCATGAGCATTCCAACCGGTTGCACACGATCGTGTCGCTCATGGAGCTCGGCCGCACCGAGCAAGCCCTCGAATTCGCCACCAAGGATCTCGAACTGAGCCAGCAGCTCGCCGACGAAATCATCGGCTCGGTCGACGAACCCGTGATCAGCGCCCTGATCATGGGCAAATCGGCGCAGGCCCATGAGCTCGGCATCAGCCTCACCGTCTCCGCATCGGGCACGCTCGCGCATTCGGGGTTGTCCGTTCAAGACCTCGTGACCGTGCTCGGCAACCTGGTCGACAATGCCCTCGATGCGGCGGCCGCCGGCGCGGATCCGCGTCAGGTCTCGGTGACAGTGTCCTCAACCGAGCAGGCCGTGGTCATCGAGGTCGCCGACAGTGGGGCCGGGGTGGCGCCCGAGGCGATCGACGACGTGCTCCGGCTCGGCTTCAGCACCAAGGGCGACGGCTTCACCGGTTCCACGGGCATGGATGGCACGGCCGTGGGCCGGTCGATCGGCGGCCGCGGCCTCGGGCTGGCTCTGGTTCGACAGGCGGTGACCCGCCTCGGCGGCACGCTGACGATCGGGCGCCGAGACGGGGCGGTCTTCACCGTGAGCATTCCGGCCGTCACAGTTTCGGACGCCACTGTTCCGAACGGCGCCAGTCCAGCCGAAACCGCAGCGGAGGTCGATCATGTCTGACCCCTTACTGCCGCTCATTCGCGTGCTCGTCGTCGAAGACGAACCGCTCGCGGCCGAGGCACACGCCGTTTATGTGGGTCGTTTGGCCGGTTTCGAGCTCGTCGGCACGGTCGGCACCGGGCAAGAAGCCTTTCGCCGTGTCACGGCGGCCGCGTCAGCCGGCGCCCCCATCGACCTCGTGCTCATGGATATGAACCTGCCCGACAGCCACGGACTCGACGTGAGCCGGCGCATCCGCGCGGCGGGCCTGGCCACCGACATCATCGCCATCACCGCGGTGCGCGACCTCGAAAACGTGCGTGGAGCAATAGCGGCCGGGGTCGTGCAATACCTGATCAAGCCGTTCACCTATTCAACGTTCGCCGCCAAACTGACCAACTACCGGCACTTTCGTCGGGAATTGAACGGGCAGGCATCCGTTGTGACACAGTCGGCCGTTGATCACGCGTTCGCGAGTTTGCGGGCACCGGCCGACATTCCGCGGCCGAAGGGCCTGGCCGATTCAACGTTGACCGCGGTGGTCGCCTACCTGCAGGCCCAGGCCGCGCCGGTGTCGGCCAGTGAGCTGATGGAACCGCTCGGACTGTCGCGCGTGACCGCGCGGCGCTACCTGGAGTATCTCGCCGACCTCGGGCTGGTGCTGCGCGCACCCCGGTACGGCACGCCGGGGCGCCCCGAGAACGAATACAGCTGGAAGAGCGCGCGCTAGCGGTTGGTAAATACCGCCGGGCGTTTTTCGATGAAGGCGGCCATGCCCTCGCTCTGGTCGTCGGTGGCGAACACGGAGTGAAAGAGACGACGCTCCAAGTGGATGCCGGCGCTCAGCTGCGATTCGAAGGCCGCGTTCACGACCTCCTTGGCGAGCATGGCGACCGGCGCTGATTTGGCGGCGATGTCGGTCGCGGTCTTCAGGGCGTCGTCGAGCAGGTCGGCGGCAGGCACGATGCGGGCAACGAGGCCGGCCCGTTCCGCCTCGACGGCGTCGATGGTGCGGCCGGTGAGGATCATTTCCATGGCTTTGGCCTTGCCGACGGCGCGGGTGAGGCGCTGGCTGCCGCCCATGCCGGGAAAGACGCCGAGCTTGATCTCTGGCTGGCCAAAGGTTGCAGTGTCGGAGGCAATAATAAAGTCGCAGATCAGGGCCAGTTCGCAACCGCCGCCGAGGGCATGGCCGGAGACGGCAGCGATGACCGGGGTGCGCACGGCGGCGAGGCGGTCCCAGCCGGCAAACCAGTCCGCGAGGTACATGTCCATGTAGCTCATCGTCGACATCTCCTTGATGTCGGCGCCGGCGGCGAAGGCGCGCTCCGAGCCGGTGATAATGATCGCCCCGATCTCGGGGTCGGCGTCGAGCCGGATGGCGGCACCGACGACGTCCTGCATGGTGGCGAAGTTGAGGGCGTTGAGCGCCTTGGGCCGATTGAGCGTGATAATACCGACGCGGCCGTGGCGTGCCAGCAGAATGTTCTCGTACGTATCGGCGTCGGTCGGGGGTGAGTCGGGCTGGGAGTCGGGCTGGGAGTCGATCATGCGGTGGCCTCTCGTTCGGCAAAATGGTGGGGTTGGTCGGTTTTCGGCACGCGCGGCAGGTGCAGTTCGCGCTCGCCCAGCGACGCGAAGTGCGCCTGCACGTCGGCGTCGGTCACCGCGTCAATGGTGCTCGGCTGCCACTTGGGATTGCGGTCCTTGTCGATGACCTGGGCGCGAATGCCCTCGATCACGTCGGGCCCGGCCACCATGCGCAGCGACACCCGGTACTCCTGTTCGAGCACGTCTTCGAGGGTGTCGAGGTCACGGGCCAGGCGCAACGATTCGAGGGTGACCGTGGCGGCGGTCGGTGCCTTGGCCAGAATGGCGGTGGCCGCCTCCTGCGCTGCGGCAACGGATGAATGCTGCAACCGTTCAATGATCGCGGGCAGCTCGTTTCCGGCGTAGCACTCGTCGATCCAGGCGCGCTCGGCCAGCAGGGGGGCCGGTGGCACGGTGGCGGCGTGCTGGGCGATGGCGGCGGCAGCGGGCATCCGTTTAAGGGCGTCAATCAGGGAATCGAGCCGGGCGCCGTCGACGAAACTGTCGGCGAGGCCGAGGGCGATGGCATCGGCACCGGTCATGGTCGCGCCGGTCAAGGCGAGGTGGGTGCCAAGTTCGCCGGGGGCGCGAGAGTAGAGGTAGGTGCCGCCCACGTCGGGCACAAAACCAATCGTGGTCTCGGGCATACCGAGCGTGGTGCGCTCGGTCACGACCCGGTGGGAGGCGTGACCACTGATGCCCACTCCCCCGCCGAGCACGATGCGGTCCATCAGGGCCACGAACGGTTTGGGGTAGCGCTTGATCTGGGCGTTCATCGTGTACTCGTCGGCCCAGAACTGCGCGTTCTCCTCGGGGTCGGTGCGCGCATCGCGGTAGATCGAGACGATGTCGCCGCCGGCGCACAGGGCGCGGTCGCCGCTGCCGGTGAGCAACACGGTGTGCACCTCGGGGTCGTCGGCCCACTCGGTGAGGGCCGCGGAGATCTCGCAGATCATCGGGTGGGTCAGCGCGTTGAGCGCCTTCGGCCGATTCAGAATGATGCGGGCCAGGGGTCCGTCGCGCTGCAACAGCACGTCAGGTTCGGTGACAGCGGATGCCGCCGGGCCGGCATTCCCCACCAGCAGTTGAGAGGGGCTATCGATCGCGTCAGTGCTGGGCATAACAGACCTTTCCGCGACGATGCGGTTATCAATGCGGGGTATCGATGCGAGCATCGAGCTGGACCTGTGTCCCAGTCTACCGACCGCCAGTGTGCGACGAGTCTGCCTGGGGTGTCGACGGCCGCCCGAGCTTTTTCGCCACGGCGACCTCTACCTGTGACCACGGGATGCGCTCCTGCTCCAACCGCACTCCGACTCCATACCGATCCATGCGTAGAGACTCCATGACCTGCTGTTCGGCTTCGGTCAGGAGCGACAGCGACTGGAGACTCTGCTTGGTTTCGCTGCTCCACAGCTCCCGGTGCTCGAGCAGGGTCGCTTCATCCATCAAGATGGACTCCGCCCTCGGAAAATGACTACGGAAACGATTCAGAATGGCGAATCCGTGGGTGTCGAGGTCGCCCCAATACAGAATTCGGGCCGCTGGGAGCCACGGGAGCCGGTACAGCACGTCGACGGCGTAGCCCTGCTTGGCGATCAGAACCGTGCCGGGGATATCCCCGAAGGAATAGGCACACTGCAGGTTCTCGCACACGATCACGGTGCTGGGATGCCAGTCGAGAGCCGCCAGGGTGTCGGGGCGTGCCGAGAAATCACTCAGACCCCCCAGCGTCTCGCGCAACGTCTCATCGAGAATGCGCAGGGTCAGCGGCGGCTCCAGCACGCGCAACCCAAACCCATCACTCTCGGTCTCATCGGCAGCGGTCGCCCGGCGAAGCCCGACACACACTGAGCGGTGTGCTTCAAACCATTTGCTGTCGACGCCCGGAATGGGCAGTTGCCGCGGCAGAAGCTGGGAGGTGGGGTGGGCATCCACCCACAGCAGAAAGGCGCGCGTTCGTTCCCATTCCCGCTCGGTGAGGGCGACCAGTTGGGTGAAGGTGCGCCGATCGAGCGGGCGAATGGTGCCCCAATCGGTACCCAGCTGTCGAAGTCGGGTCTGCGCGTTTTGCCATTCCCTGCTGCGGCGCACAAATTGCGCGATCTCAGCCGGGGCCGTGAACTCCAGGTGCGTGGGCATCCGTTGTGACGCCAGGCTGCGCCACGCGCGTTGCACTTGACGTATCGTGCCCGGTCCGGCGTAGTCGAGCCAGTCCCGCGCCCACTGTGACGTCGCGTCGTAGTGAGCGAGGGCCTGTCTTTCATCCGGCGCCCCAAGCGAGAGTGCCCAGGGTATGCGCGGGGGCTCAGCGTTCGCTGCTGTGGCCTGCGCCCACCCCAGGAATTCTCGATCGAACCGCTTTGTGGCCTCGGTCCGCGCCTCCGCCACGGTCTTCATCTGGCCCGCTCGCCCTGACCGGCAAGCTCGGTAATTTCAATGTGCCGCAGCGACGATTCCGATCGGTTGCGGATGGTCACAATGGCCGCGCCGCCAATAAATTCGCTCAGAGTCTGCACCATCTTCAATGGTGTCGCGAGGATCATCTGAAACCCGAATTCCTCGAAGATGCGCATCGAGACCTCGGTGAACTCGGCATCCGCTTTGTCGAAAGCCTCGTCAATGATCACTGTGCCGTAGAGCGGTGTGACAGCTTTCTGCCCACCGAGCTGGTAACGGAGGGCGGCGGCGAGCGCGAAGGTGACGAGCTTCACCCGCTGGCCACCCGAACGTCCTTCGCCCGAGGTGTGGATCTCGACGACACTCCCGTCGTCGGCAATCTCGTAGCCCTGAAATTCCACGTGCCGGCGCACGTCGAGTACGAGGTCGCGCCACGCTCGGTCACCCGGCGTACCGCTGCCCAGGCGCGTAACGAGCGCGTGCAGCGCATCGTACTTGTGCGATGCCTCGGCATCGGTGGCGGTGAGCGCATTCTCGAGCACCCCCTGCACGTCGGTGCGAAACTTACGCACTTCGGGCAACGACCGGTCCTTCACCCGGAGTTCGAGGTGGGTTCCCGGGTTGAAATCAACGGATGCGAGTGATTCGTTCACCGGCATGATGCGCGTGCGCACCTGCTTGTGTTCCTGGCTGAGGAGTTGCACGAGCTGGGCAAGGTTGTTGTTGGACTGGGTGCGCAGCAGCTCGCGAAAGCGATCCTGAAATTTCGGCAGTCCGTCGTACTCGATCCGCTCGAGGATAGCCAGGTAATCATTCGTACTGTGTACCTGGGTGTCGACCTCGGACGCGTCGGTGGGCCACTCGGCCTTGAAGGCGCTGAAGATCTGAATGAGCTTCTTCTCAGCGTCGTTCACGACGCCGGTCGCAGTTTCGCGTTCCCGACTGATCTGGGTCACCATCTTCACGATCGTGTCGCCCAGTTTCTCGAGCGTCACCGCACGGGCGAGTGCGCGAAACCGAATATCCAGCCGATCCTGCACGGGAGGGAGTATGGCGGCGAGGCCCTCGTTTTCTCGCTCGACCTCGAGGAGACCGCTGCGGCGTTTATCCCGTTCAGAGACGGCCGCAGCCACCGCCCCAGCAGCGACATTCGCTTCCGAGCGGATGCTCGTGGCGCGCTGCGTGAGCGCGCTGAGCTGAGCATCGAGTTCGGCGAGTTCTCCCGACGTCCCGGAGTATTTCGCGATCTGAGCGTCAAGCTCGTGAATGCGCCGCACGAGGTCATCGGCGTTCACCTCGTCCCAGTGCAGGTTACCGAGGTACTGGCAGGCTTCCAGTCTCGTCTGGTTTCTGCGCTGCTCGGCCGTGACGTGGTCAAGCGAGCTCTTGGCGGCGTCCAGCTCGGCCGTTAGCCGCGCGGCATCCTGCGCGAACAGCTCACTCTTACCGCGGTTGTCGAAGCCGAGTACCCAGCCACGCCGGTCATCAATCGACCGCCGGTCATCCTTCTCGTGGCGCACCCGCCCGTGCTTTATTTGGCCGCGGGCCGTGATGGCGCGCTCCGCGGCCCGAAAACGAGCGAGGTTCTCGGCACACACGTAGTCGAAGCGGCGGCTGAGCTCACCGTGCAGCCAGGCGGCAGCCTCCGTTTCTGCCACGTTGATTTTGCGCACCACAGAGTCGGGCCCGGCCGTCACCGGTGAGTCGTGACCGCCCAGCCCAACCCGGTTGTAGAGCAACTTGCGGCCCAGATGGGTGGAGTTGATGTAGTCGGAAGCCTGAGCATACAGCGTCTCCGGAACGATCACCGATCGAGAGAAGGCTCCGAGCAGCCGCTCGATCGCCCCACGCCATTCCAGGTGTTCCTCGGGCACCTCCAGCAGCTCCGCGACAAAGGGCAGCCGTTTAGGGCTGACCTTCAAGGCTGCGGCGATCCCGTCGCGCAGGGCGAGATCGTTGCTGTCGAGGTTGGAGGGCTGGCGGGCGAGCGCCTTCAGCTGCTCGCGCACCTCGTTGAGTTGCTGCACGACCTCGTTCTCCCGCACCCGTGCGGTGAGTTGGGATTCCCCCAACCCCTCGGTTGCCGACTCAATCCCCAGGATCTCTCGATTGGCCTCCGTCACCAGGGCATTGAACTGGGCCTCACTGTTCGGCATTTTCGCGTCTAACACGGCAAGTTTCGTGTTCAGCATAGTGCGGGTGCGCTGCGGTTTCGCGAGTTGCTCGGTCAGCAGCTTCTGCTCGTTTCGCCACAGATCCAGCTGGTATCCGCCGGCCCGGCCGTGCTGCTCACGCAGCGCCTGCAGCTCGGCGTCGACATCCGCTGCCCGAATGCTGGTAGAGGCCTCGTCGGCCTTCTTCTCGACGATGTCGCGACCCAGCCGCTCAATTTCTTTGTGGTGGATGTCGATTGACCGTGCCGTGCGAAAGGCGTCACTCGAATCCAGTTCCAGGACCAGGGCCGAGAATCGGGTGAGCGCCTGCTGCCGGCCCGCTTCAAGCTCGCGCACGGGCGCCAGGCACTCGACCTGCTTCTCGGCGCGCTGCACGGAGCGGTAGGCGTCTTCGAGTTCGACGAACTGCTCGACCGTGCGCCGGGCTGCCTCAAAGGTGGCCGGTTCATCGAGCATGAAATCGCGCAGCAGCGTGTCGAGGTTGGCGAGCCCCTTGGTCGATTGGGTCTTGTGCAGCAGCCGCAGCGCCCGCTCCCCCGAGATGCCGAGGCGTCGCGTGAACTTGTCGGCGAAGCTGGAGAAATCCGTCGCGGCGAACAACGGCTTCAACCGGCTCTTGACCGTGCGCAGGTTCAGCCCCTCCCGCACGACATCCTCCAGCTGACGCAGATCGAATTCTTCGTCAAAGATCAGGCTCACCTTGGTGATCCCGTCGACATTGTTCACTCCGCGCCCCGCCCAGAAGACGCGCACGAGGGTCGTCTCGACCCCGGCGGCATTGCTGTAGCCGAGGGCGATCGCCGACCAGGTGGGGCCGGGCCGCAGGTGCTTTGTGGCGAGCTCGCCGGAGGTCTCGTCGGCATTGCGCGACCAGGCTCCCCGCACATAACTCAGCAGGGTGCGGTCGCGTCCCTTGGCCGCCGAGTCGCGGGCCGCGGCATTCAGATCGAGCCATTTGCCCGGAACGAGCACCACGGAGATCGCGTCGAG
>JBBRBV010000059.1:0-16267 GCA_038205545.1 Actinomycetales bacterium | reverse complement strand
GGCGAGGGTGCTCTTGCCCGAGCCACTCTCACCGAGCAGCCCCACCACCTCACCCGGCGCAATGCGCAGGGTGAACCCGTGCACCGCAACAAACGCGGGACTAGCCCCGTGTGGCGGGTATTCGATGGTCAGATCGTCCGTTTGAACCGGGGGAACAGATGCCGCGCCATGCCTCATACGCTCTATCCTGCCGCACGCAGAAGGCGGAGTTCATCCCTCCGCAGTGCCTGTGCGGCCGGATCGGGAACCGGTAGCGAGGCGAGCAGGCGCTGGGTATAGGCGTCTTTCGGGGCTCCGAGCACCTCGGCGCCGGTGCCTTCCTCGACCAGTTTCCCCTTGTAGAGCACGGCAATGCGGTCGGCGAGAATGTCGACGACGGCGAGGTCGTGGCTAATGAATAGGGCCGCGAACCCGAATTCCTTCTGCAGTTCGGCAAAGAGCTCGAGCACCTTGGCCTGCACCGATACGTCGAGCGCGCTGGTCGGTTCATCCGCGATGAGCAGGCTCGGCTTCAGCGCGAGTCCGCGTGCCAGACTCGCCCGCTGACGCTGGCCGCCGCTGAGTTCGTGCGGGTAGCGATCGCCGTACGCGCGTGGCAACTGCACCGCCTCGAGCAATTCGTTGACTCGAGTGCGCGCGGCACCGGCGTTGGCCGCGCGACCGTGAACAACGAGCGGTTCGGCCACACACTCCGCGATCGTGAGCAGCGGGTTGAAGCTCGACGCTGGGTCTTGAAACACGAATCCGATTTCGCTACGCACTTTTTTGAAGGCGCGTTCCTTGAATCCGTGCATCTCGTGGCCGAGCACGGTGAGAGAACCACCGGTCACCCGGGTGAGCCCGGCCATGGCGCGACCGATGGTGGTCTTACCCGACCCGCTCTCCCCGACCAGGCCGAGAACCTCTCCCGAACGGATCATGAAGCTCACCCCGTCAACAGCGGTGAAACCGGGTTTACCGAGCCGGCCCGGATACTGAATTTTCAGGTTGTCGGCCACGACGACGGGTGTCTCTTCGGCCCATCTTGGTTCGCGGGCCAGTGCCCGCGCGGTGGCGCGCGTGGTCCCCTGTCCTACGTGGGGCACCGAGCCGAGCAGTCGTTTGGTGTAATCATGCTGCGGGTTGGAGAACAGCGCTTGGGCCGTGGCCTCCTCGACGACCTTGCCCTCGTACATGACGGCAACGCGATCGGCGAGGTCTGCCACAACACCCATATTGTGCGTGATGAGCACGATGGCGGTGCCGAATTCGTCACGGCAGCGCCGGAGCAGGTCAAGAATCTCGGCCTGAACAGTCACGTCCAGAGCGGTGGTCGGTTCGTCGGCCACGATCAATCCCGGGTCGAGCACAAGAGCCATGGCGATCACGACACGCTGCTTCTGCCCACCAGAAAACTGGTGTGGGTAGTAGTCGACGCGGCTTTCCGGGTCGGGGATGCCCACCCGGCCGAGAATCTCGATGGCCTTGGCGCGGGCTTGCTTGCGGCTGAACTCGCCGTGGGCACGAATTCCCTCGGCGATCTGCCAGCCGACGGTGAACACGGGGTTCAGAGCGGTGGACGGCTCCTGGAAAACCATGGAGACATCCGTTCCCCGAAGCTGCCGCAGCTTTTGCTTGCTGACAGACAGAACGTCATTCGAATTCTCGCCGTCTTTACTGCTCAGGATCACGGCGCCCTGCGCGGTGGCTGTCTCCGGAAGCAGACCGAGGATGGTTCGTGCGGTCACGGTCTTGCCGCTGCCGCTCTCCCCCACGATCGCGAGAACCTCGCCGGGCGCCACGCGCAGCGTGACGCCATCGACGGCCTTCACCGCCCCGCCGTCGGTGGCAAAAGTCACATTGAGGTTGTCGATTCGTACGACATCGGGCAGGGACTGATCGCTCATTATTTCGCCTCGAATGGATCATCGTTCGGGTGTTGGTCAGGCGCTGGCCGACTCGCGTCGTGACCGTCGACAGCATCGAGACCAGTGGATGCGGTTCCACCGGCAACAACGCTGGTCGCTTCGACAATGCCGGAGTTTTTGCCGGGCGAACGCCGGCTGCGCAGGCGTGGGTCAGCGAGGTCGTTAAGACTCTCGCCCACGAGCGTGATGCCCAGAACGACCAGCACGATGGCCAGACCGGGGAACAGGCTCGTCCACCAGATTCCGCTGGTGACGTCGGAGAGCGACTTATTCAGGTCGTAGCCCCACTCGGCGGCCGATGACGGTTCGATGCCGAAGCCGATAAAGCCCAGGCCCGCGAGGGTCAGCAACGCTTCGGACGCATTGAGCGTGAAGATGAGTGGCAATGTACGGGTGGCATTGCGCAGCACGTGACGGAACATGATGCGTCCGTTGCTGGCACCGAGCACCCGGGCCGACTCCACGTACGCCTCAGCCTTGATGCGTACGGTCTCCGCACGAATCACGCGAAAGTACTGGGGAATGAACACGACAGTGATGGAAATCGCCGCAGCGAGGATGCCCCCGACAAGGCCGGAGCGACCACCAGAGATAACAATGCCCATGACGATGGCAAGCAGCAATGCCGGAAAAGCGTAGACGGCGTCGGCGATAACCACGAGCACCCGGTCCAGCCACCCACCGAAGTAGCCGGAGACGAGGCCCAGTGCCACACCGGCGAAGATCGAGAGCACCACGGCGACGACCATCACGGTGATTGCAGTCTGCGAACCCCAGATGACCCGCGAGAGAACGTCGTAGCCTCCGACCGTGGTGCCGAGCAGGTGTTCGCCGCCGGGCGGCTGTTGAGCACCGAAGGCGCCGTTGGCATCGCGCAGCTGGCTGAAGCCGTACGGCGCGAGGAGCGGGGCGAAGATCGCCGTCAGAATGAAGATTCCGGTAATAACGAGGCCCACCACGAGCATGCCGCGTTGTAGGCCGATGCTCTGACGCAGCTGGTGCACGACGGGCAGCCGCGTCCACAGCGGAGCTTTGGGGGCGTGCAAGGTTTCAGAAGTGAGCGTTGTCATGGCTAGTACCTCACTCTCGGGTCGATGAGCGCGGCAATGATGTCCACGATGAAATTGGACAGGGCAACGATCACAGCGAGAAGCGCAACGATGCCCTGCACGGCCACGAAGTCACGGGCCTTAATGAATTCAATGAGGATAAAGCCGAGCCCCTTCCACTCGAAGGTGGTTTCCGTGAGCACCGCACCACCGAGGAGCAGGGCCACCTGCAATCCGATGACCGTAATGATGGGAATAAGTGCCGGACGATAGGCGTGTTTTCTGACCAGGCGAAACTCGTTCACACCCCGTGAGCGGGCAGCATTCACATAGTCAGTGCCCAAAGTGCCGATGACGTTGGTGCGCACCAGACGCAGGAACACGCCAGCAGTGAGAAGTCCGAGGGCCAAGGCGGGGAGAACGGCGTGCATCAGCACATCACCGAAGACAGCGGGATTACCAGTTTTCAGTGCGTCGATGAAATAGATGCCTGTCTTGTCGGGCAGAACCTGCATCTGCAGTTCAGACCCGATCGTGGCGCGTCCCGCAACGGGCAGCACCTTGAGCCAGACAGCGAAGACCAGCTTGAGCAGAAGCCCGGCGAAAAACACCGGGGTCGCGTAGCAGAGGATGGCGAAGACGCGCAGAAAGGCATCCGGTGCCTTATCGCGCCAGTACGCCGCGATCATTCCGAGCGGAATGCCGACGATGAATGCCACGAGGAGTGAGTAGAACACCAGCTCGGCGGTCGCAGACCCGTAGGTGAGGAGAACTTCAGACACCGGACGGTTGGTGCTGATGGTCGTACCGAAGTTGCCGGTGAAGACCTGGCCGAGGTACTCGAAATACTGAATGAGAATCGGTCGGTCATAGCCAGCGTCGCTGATGAGTTTGGCGAGCTGATCCGGGCCAAGCTTTCCGCCGAGCGCGGCAGTGATCGGATCCCCCGTGGTACGCATCAACCAGAACACCATCGACACCAGGATGAAAATCGTGGGGAAGATGAGAAAGAATCGCACGACAAGGTATCGACCGATTCCGCCGCCCGGGCTGGTTTTCTTCTTGGAACTTCGCCCGCTCGCCGGTCCCGGCGGCTTCGTGGCCACAGTGGTCATCGCTACCTCACAATTGCAAAAGAATCGGGGGCATTCAGCGATCGCCTCGCTGAACACCCCCGGTGATCAAACTAGAGAAAACTCTAGTCGTAGTGCGGTCTAGCCTTTGGCCAGGGCGCCATAACGGAACTTGAACGACGCGTCGAGCGTGTCCTGGGTTCCGCTGATATCGGTTCCGGTGATCGCCACCTGCGCGCCCTGAAGCAGCGGCACGGTCGACAGCGCGGCCGCAACCTTGTCCTGGATGTCCTCAATGAGAGCGGTGCGCTCCGCGGGGTCGTTGGTAACAGCCTGCTTCTGGATCAGGGCCGTGACCTCCGGGTCGCTGTAGTGGTTCTTGAGGAAGTTGCCCTCAGCGAAGAACGGCGAGAGGTAGTTGTCGGCATCGGAGTAGTCCGGGAACCAGCCGAGCTGGTAAGCGGGATACACGTCGGCGGTACGGTCCTTGGCGTATTGAACCCACTCGGTAGACTGCAGGCTGACCGTGAACAGGCCAGAAGCATCCAGCTGGTCCTTGATCAGAGCGTATTCATCGCTCGAGCCGGGGCCGTAGTGGTCGGCGTTGTACTGCAGGTTGAGCGCGATCGGTGTGGGAACACCGGCTGCTGCGAGGTCGGCCGCCGCCTTCTCCACGTCCGGTCCGCCTTGGCCATCGCCGTAGAGGCCTTTGAGGGACTCGGTGGCGCCGGTCATTCCCGCGGGAACGTAGGAGTAGAGCGGCGTGTAAGTGCCCTTGTAGACCTGGTCGGCGAGCTCGTTGCGGTCAACGACGTCGGCAACAGCTGCGCGGACGGCGAGGGCCTTGGCCGGGTCAGCCTCAGCGGTCGTCGCACCGAAGGGCTGCGTGTTGAAGTTGAACGTGATGTAGCGGATCTCGCCACCGGGGCCGTCGACAACGCTGACCGCGTCGTTACCACGCAGATCGTCGATGTCGGTTGCCGACAGGCTGCGCCAGGCGACGTCGATGTTGCCTTCCTGAACGTCGAGCTTGAGGTTCGATGCATCGGTGTAGTACTTGACGTTGACGACGTCGGTCTTCGCCGCACCGAGCAGGCCTTCGTAGCCCTCGTAGGCCTTGTAGGCGAGCAAGTTATTGAAGTCGTAGCTGGTCAGAATGTACTGGCCGGCGAAAGCATTTGCCGAGACGAAGTCAGCGTCGGGGGTGACCTCCGTCGCCGACACGGACTCTTCATCCACCAGCACGCCTGCCGGACTGGACAAGATCTGCGGGAAGATTTGATCGTTGCCGACCTTGAGGGTGAAGACGACGGTCGTGTCATCGACTGCCTCCGTGCCGGCGAGGTTGTAAAGCAGCGAGGACGGGCCGTTGTCGTCCGCAATGGCGAGCTGGCGATCGAAGCTGAACTTGACGTCCGATGAGGTGAGCGCGTTGCCGTTGGCCCACTTCAGGTCGGGCTTGAGTACGACAGTGTACTCGGTTGGCGACGTGAACTCGGCGCTGACCGCGATGTCGGGTTCGACATCCGCTGTGCCGTAGGCGCTGTTCATGAGGAACGGAAAGACCTGGGTCTGAACCGAGAAGGAGCCTGCGTCATAGGAGCCGGCGGGGTCGAGCGTGGTGACCTTGTCGGTCGTGCCGATGGTGATGGGGCCGCCCGCTGAGTCCGTGGTGGTTCCGCCGCCGGCAGCGCAGCCGGAGAGAACCAGTGCGGCGACCGCAAAGCTGGCTGTGGCAGCGAGAGCGCGCTTGCCGTTGATGAATGCGGATGTCATATCCGTCGTCCTCTTCCTGTAGAAGTCTCATGACCAGAAGAACCCAAAAAGGGCGCAGCTGTTCATTGCTGTAAGGAAAGAATTAGCACAGAATTCGCAGACAGCCACGATCATCCGCAGCTTCTTTACATATCTGCAACAAAGTCGTTGCACATGCGTTGGTTCTGAAACGCATCGTGCTCAGAAGTTGTTCGCGTTTACTCGTCACGGAGGGCGCGCCGCTCGGCCTCGACTCGCACGAGCTCGCGCTGAAGGGTGCGGTACATCTCGGTGTCGCTGGCATCCGCTCGCTGTAGGCGACCGAGCAAGTCGGCTTTGAGCCGCAGCAGGTCTTTGTCAATGAGCACGATCGTGATGTCGCGCACGTAGCGGGCAACATCTTTCTCGGTGCGCTCCGGAAGGTTCGCCATCGCGAGCTCCTGCACCAGGTTCGTGAAGGTGTCCGGCACCTCCGAAACAACCCGCTCAAGCCAGTCCGGTGCTTCGAAGTGGGCCAGGCTGGCAGCGATCGCATCGCGCACCACCGCGAGCGAGGTGTTCGAGAAGGATGTTTGCACCGCGCTGTCGAGGATGTCACGGCCGATCAGGGCCGGTCGCTGCAACATGGCCATGAGGCCGTCGCGCTCGAGCCGGGTGACCGGATCGGTGGGCAGTTCGACTAGGGAGAATGGGCGTTCGGGTGGGGCTTCGACCACCCCGGCATGGCGCGGCGCGTTCGGGCCGCCACTGGCCGAGGCCCTCGCACCGGATTGGGCGTTCGTCACGGCCGTTGCGACCTCACCCATATCAACGCCGAGCATGCGAGAGAGTTCGCGGGTGTAGCCGGGGCGCAGCACAGGATCGCGAATCTCGCCGACGATGGGGGCGGCGGCGCGCAGGGCGGCCGTGCGGCCCTCAACCGTGTCGAGGTTGTATTGAGAGAGAATCTGCCGAATCATGAACTCGAACATGGGCTTTTTCGAGTCGACCAGTCGGCGTACGGCATCATCGCCGCGTTGCAGGCGGAGGTCACACGGGTCGAGGCCCTCCGGTCCAACAGCGACATAGGTTTGGGCGGAGAAGCGCTGCTCTTCGCTGAAGGCGCGCATGGCGGCCTTCTGGCCGGCGGCATCCGGGTCGAAGGTGAACACGACTTCGCCGACTCCCGAGTCGTCACCAAGCACCCGGCGCAGCACTTTGATGTGGTCGACGCCGAAGGAAGTGCCGCAGGTGGCGACGGCCGTGGTGATGCCGGCCAAGTGGCAGGCCATGACATCGGTGTAACCCTCGACCACAACGACCTGGTGACTGCGCGAGATGTCGCGTTTGGCGAGGTCAAGACCGTACAGCACCTGGGCCTTGTGGTACACCGGCGACTCGGGCGTGTTGAGGTATTTGGGGCCCTTGTCGTCATCGAGCAATTTGCGGGCACCGAAGCCGATGGTCTGCCCGGTGATGTCGCGAATCGGCCAGACCAGGCGACCACGAAAACGATCGTAGATGCCTCGGTCACCGCTGGAGACCAGACCGGAGAGTGTTAGTTCCTCGGTGGTGAAACCGCGAGCATGCAGGTGGTTGGTCAGTTCGTCCCAGCTTTTGGGTGCGAACCCCACCCCGAACCGGGTCGCGGCGGCGGCATCGAAACCGCGTTGGCCGAGGAAGGCCCGGCCAACTTCGGCACCGTTACTGCCGAGCTGGTCGATGAAGAATTCGGAAGCCGCCTGGTTGGCGGCGAGCAGGCGCGCCCGGTTGCCGCGGTCGGGGGCGGCGCCGGAGCCGTCTTCGTAGTGCAGGTCGAGGCCGACCCGGCCGGCCAGACGTTCGACGGCCTCACTGAAGCTGACGTGATCCATCTTCTGCAGGAAGGAGTACACGTCGCCGCTCTCGCCACAGCCAAAGCAGTGGTAGAAACCGACCTGGGGTCGAACGTGAAAACTGGGGCTGCGCTCATCGTGGAAGGGGCAGAGGCCCTTCATCGATCCAACGCCGGCCGACTTCAGGGTGACGTAGTCACCGATGATGTCGGCGATATTGGTACGAGCTTTGACCTCTTCGATGTCACTTTGTCGAATCAGTCCAGCCATGCCTGAATTCTATCTTCTCGGTGTGACCGGGTCCGTGCACACAGCGGGCGCCGGGCAGGAGTGAGGTGCCGGTCGTCGGCGGATCATCCGCTACTAACAGACCGAGCCTGAGTGGGCGATAGCACGGGGCCCGGGCCCGGACCATAAAGGGCGGAGGGAGGGGGAACGGGGCGCTAGCCCTGGACCAGGCGCTCGTACCAGGCCAGGGCGGACTGGTCGGTCAGGCTTGCGACCTGGTCGACGATGACGCGCTTACGGCCGGCGTCATCGGCAGCAGCGCGCCAGTCCTCCCGAAAACCGGGGTCGAGATGCTCGTCGCCGCTCACGTGCAGGGTCTCTGCCAGCAGGGTGAGCACCTGGCGTTGCTGCACGTAGATGGGTTTACGGGTGTTACGGGTCATAACGAAAGCAGCCACGATGCCCTTGAGTACCGCGATTTCGGCCTGGATCTCGCGAGGCACGATCACGTTTGCCCCGAAACGCATCATTTTGGCGCCGGGGTGCGCTTCCTTGGTGGCGTGCACCGCCGCCCCGCTGAAGCGACCGATGAGCTGGCTGGTGAGGTTCTTCAGGCGACCCTGATCGCGCCGCCCGGCGGTCCAGGTATCCATCCAGACATCGAGGGAGTCCAGCCGGTTAAAGGCGCTCGCAAGGTCATCGGCACTGGTTTCGTCACCGATCCATTCCGACATGGTCGCGAGCAGTTCGTCGTGGTTGTTACGGCTACTCAGGGCCGCCACATCGACATAGCCGTTAACGATGGCGTCTTCGAAGTCATGCACGCTGTAGGCAATGTCGTCAGAGAGGTCCATGACCTGGGCCTCGATGCAGAGCTGGCGGTCCGGCGCGCCCTCGCGCAGCCACTCGAACGCGGCAATGTCGTCCTGATAGAACCCAAACTTGGCTCGCCCACTCGGATCGTAGACCGATGAACCCTCCGGCCACGGGTACTTGCAGCTCGCGTCAAGACTCGCTCGGGTGAGGTTGAGGCCGTAGCTGTGACCATCCGGGCCGAACACCTTGGGCTCAAGGCGGGTGAGCAGCCGCAGGGTCTGCGCGTTGCCCTCGAAACCGCCAATATCTTCGGACCAGAGGCTGAGTGCCTTTTCGCCATTATGACCGAACGGTGGATGCCCGATGTCGTGCGCGAGGCAGGCGGTATCGACAATATCGGGATCAACGTTGAGGCGCGACGCGATTTCGCGCCCAACCTGAGCGACTTCGAGGGAGTGCGTGAGTCTATTGCGGGCAAAGTCGAGGCCCGCCGTGGGACTCAGCACCTGCGTCTTCGCCGCCAGGCGTCGCAGCGCGCTGGAATGCAGGAGACGCGCACGGTCGCGGGCGAAGTCGCTGCGCCGTGAGGAGTGCTCCTCGGGAAGCCAACGAGCCTCGTCGATCTCGCTGTATCCGGTTTTGTTAGCCACCGCTGGTGTCCCCTTCGCCCTCGGTTAAATTCAGTCTTTGCGGGCCGACGAGATCCTGCGACTCGAGCCAGTGTTCGGGCAGCGACGGTTTCTTTGGCGTTCCCGCGCGGCCGCGCGGCCCCTCAACGTCGGAACCAGGGTAGGGCAGCGACGCGTCAAGGGTGCCGAGCAGATCATCGAGCTGCGCGAGGGACTGCACCATCGCCAGGCTCGCACGCAGGTCGCCGCCCACCGGATACCCCTTGAAGTACCAGGCGACGTGCTTACGAATGTCGCGGCAGGCGCGGTCTTCGCTGTCGAAATACTCGGTGAGCAGTTCGGCGTGGCGGCGAAAGGCATTAATGACCTCACCGAGACCCGGTTCGGCTTTGAGTTCTTGCCCACGAAAGGCTGCGGCGAGATCGCCGAAGAGCCAGGGGCGGCCGAGACATCCGCGTCCGACCACGACGCCGTCGCATCCGGTTTCGCGCACCATGCGCAGGGCATCGTCGGCTGACCAGATGTCGCCGTTACCGAGCACCGGCACGTCGGTGACGACGTTCTTCAGCTTTTCGATGGCCGACCAGTCGGCGTGGCCGGAGTAGAATTCGGCGGCCGTGCGGCCGTGCAGGGCAATGGATGCGACGCCAGCGCCGGCGGCGGCTTTGCCAGCTTCGATGTACGTGAGATGGTCGGCGTCGATGCCCTTGCGCATTTTGACGGTCAGCGGAACCGATCCGGCTGCGCTGACGGCGGCGTCGACGATCTGGCGGAACAGGCCGATTTTCCAGGGAAGGGCCGCTCCCCCGCCCTTGCGCGTAACCTTGGGCACCGGGCAGCCGAAGTTAAGGTCGATATGGTCGGCTCGGTCTTCGGCGACGAGCATGGTCACCGCTTCAGACACTGTTTTCGGGTCAACACCGTAGAGCTGAATGGAACGGGTAGTTTCGCTCTCGTGGTGGGTGATCAGCCGCATCGTCTCTGTGTTGCGTTCCACGAGCGCACGCGAGGTGATCATCTCGCTCACGAAGAGACCGGCGCCGTATTCACGGCAGAGCCGACGGAACGCCGTATTGGTGATGCCAGCCATGGGCGCCAGCACCACGGGCACATCGAGGGTGAGCGGTCCGATCGAGAGCGGGCCGATCGGCGCCAGCCGGTCGGCAGTGAGGATGGGTGAAGTCATGGTGGGTCAATTCTCCCAGAAAGCAAGGGATCCGCGAATCGCCCCAGCGGTAGCGCAGATGGCACACAAAAGCGCAGCTGCCGTGCCGGTCAATCGGGCGTTCGACAACTGCGCATTCGTGAAAGCCGGGTGTTAGCTGCAGCAGCCGCCACCGCAGCAGGAGCCAGCGGCCTCGTCGGTGGCCGCGTCAGCGCCCAGGAGTTCGATGGTGGGACGGCCGGCGGCATCGGTGAAGACGGGCGGGGTAGAAATGGTGTCGCTCATGGTGTTCTCCTGATCAATTGGGTGAAACGGATGCGGCCGACTATGTATGGCGTCAGGCTACGCGAGTTTGCTGGGTGCCGCTCTAAGCTGACGCACCCTCGCCCGAACGTTCGGCGAGGACCTGGCCAAGCGCTTCGGCAAACGCGGTCGGATCCTGCGCGCCCGAAATGCCGTACCGACCATCGATCACGAAGAACGGAACGCCCTGAATTCCATAGGCCCCGGCCTGTGCCACATCGGCCTTGACCGCCGCGAGGTGTTCGTGGGAGTTCAGCGAGAGCACCACTTCATCACGGTCAAGCCCGATCTCGGCGGCGAGGTCGGCGAGATCCTCGATCCGACCAACGTGGCGACCGTCAATGAAGTAGGCCTTGAGCAGGCGTTCCATCATGTCGAGCTGGCGCCCCTTGGCCTTGGCATAGTGGAGCAGTTCGTGGGAGATGACCGTGTTGGTCTGGTGTACCGAGTCGTAGTCGTAGTCAAGGCCAACGCTCGCGGCGATCTCAGTGACGTTGGCGAGCATCTTCTTCACCTCGTCGACGGGCATACCCTTGCGTTCACTCAGGTAGTCGACGGCGTTACCGACAAAGTCGACCGGGGTATCGGGCGAGAGTTCGAAGCTGTGATATTCAACCTCGACGCTGCCGTCAAACATGGCCGCGCCGGCCTCAAACTTGCGTTTGCCGATGTAACACCAGGGGCATTGCACGTCGGACCAGATGTCGACCTTGATCGGGTCGTTGTTCGTGGGTGAGGTCGTTGTGTTCGTAGATGTATCAGTCACACTCGGCCCAACGAGGCTCCCCGCCCTCGTATTCCCCGCCAGGCGCATTTTCGGGGAGGCTAAGCCGTGGGAGTGTCGACTGCGCCGCCGTAGCGCCGGTTGCGGGAGGCATAGAGTTCAACCGCGTGCCAGAGGTCGACCCGGGTGAAATCCGGCCAGAGCGTGTCGAGAAAAACCATCTCGGCGTAGGCACTCTGCCAGAGCAGAAAGTTGCTCGTGCGTTGTTCGCCCGAGCTGCGCACGAACAGGTCGACATCGGGCAGGTCCGGAACGTACAACTGCTTCGCGATGGCCTTCTCGGTGATACCCGACGGCTTCAGCCTGCCAGCGGCGACGTCTTCGGCCAACCCGCGCACGGCATCCGTTATTTCGGTGCGACCGCCGTAGTTGACGCACATGGTGAGGGTGAGCACATCGTTGCCCGCGGTGAGTCGTTCGGCGAACTGCAGTTCATTAATAACGGATGCCCACAGCTTCGGCTTGCGCCCGGCCCACCGCACCCGCACACCCCACTCGTTCAGCTGATCGCGGCGCCGATGCAGAACATCCCGGTTGAAGCCCATGAGAAATCGCACCTCATCGGGAGAACGTTTCCAATTCTCAGTGGAAAAAGCATACACGCTGAGGTGTTTTACACCGATCTGAATGGCACCGGCGACGACGTCGAGCAGGGCAGCTTCACCCGCCTTGTGCCCTTGGACCCGGGTGAGTCCCTGAGCGTTCGCCCAACGCCCGTTGCCGTCCATGACGACGGCGACGTGCTCGGGTACAACCTTGTGGGGCAGCTCGGGTGGATACAGGCCGGTCCAATCGAGCGGCTTGAACGCAACGGCATCCTTGTGCGTTGCCCCCTTGGTGCCAAACAGACCCGCCATCATCGGGTGACGTGTTCCAGCGAGCGAAGCCCGCGGCCGAGGTGCCACTGCGTGTAGGCGGCGACCACACCGGCCGCCTGACTCTGGGTACGTTCGGGCATCGCTGCGGCCTGCTCCCAATCGCCGGTGAGCAGGGCGCTGAGCAAACCGATGGTCGCGGAATCGAGCCGGGGCGAGCCGGGAGGGGCGCAGGTATCGCAGACGATACCGCCGAGTTGCACGACCATGGCACTGTGCTGCCCGGCGGCACCGCACCGGGCACAGTCCTCAAAACTCGGAGCCCAGCCGGCCATCGACACGGCGCGCAGCAGGTAGGAGTTGAGGGTGAGGTGAGAGCCGTGTTCTGAGCGGGACAGCGATCGCAGGGCGCCGACCAGCAGCAGGTACTGCTGCAGCGACCCCTCCGATTCGGTGAGTTTGTCGGCCGTTTCTACCATGACGCTCGCTGCGGTATAGCTGCCATAGTCGGCGGTGATGAGGGCGCCGTAGGAGCCGAGCGACTCAGCCTGCGTGATGATGTCGAGGCTGCGCCCCTCGTAGAGCTGCACGTCGGCCACCATAAATGGCTCAAGCCGGGCACCGAATTTAGAGCCGGTGCGCCGCACCCCCTTGGCGACAGCGCGCACCTTGCCGTGGCTCCTCGTGAGCATGGTAACGATGCGGTCGGCTTCACCCAGCTTGTGGGTGCGCAGCACAACGGCTTCATCTCGATAGACAGGCACAGACAATTATCCCACCCCGTCGGGCCCTTACGGTCACGACTGGCCTCGCCCCCACAAATCGAATGCTTAGCGTCGCTGAATTTTGTCATTAGTGGCCGCCGGGGTCTAGTCTTTCGGGCCGGTCGGGGGGAGACTTAAGAAAATCAATTCCCGTGGTATGGAGGTTTTCATGAAACCAGTTCAGGGCAGCCTGCCCGACATTATGCCCGTGCTCTCACGTGGCAAACACCGCACCCCCAAGAGTGGTGGTTGCTTCATGGAATTCGCCTCCTACCTCGCTGGCGAGTCATGGAGCGACCACCCCGATTGCACCCATCCGGTACTCGCCTCGCTGGCTCGCATGGTCAACGACTGCAGCTCCGACAACGCTAGGTCACGGCTCGCGCTGCTCATTCCATCGGTCATTGGGCTGACCGGGTCCGATAAACGAGTTGAGCTTGCCGTCGCTCTGCGAGCCGGCTGTGAAGCACTTCCGGTGGCGAGTCTGGAGCGCCAGCGCGCGCTCGCCGTGGGCGTTCTGACCTGCGAGCGGAACGCATCGCTTCTTGATCCGGCGCTCGCCGATCGGGTTCGCCCACTCATTCGGGCTGCTCTCGATGAAGCCCCTGATGCGGAACGTTGGGCTCGAGAATTCATCGGCAGCGTGCGTCCCTGGTCGCACACCAAGTTCACACCGCGCACCGCCGATACGGTCATTCGCGTCGCAGTGCAGGGCATCTCTGAGGCCTGCATTACTGACCCGGACGCGCGGTTGTATGCCCTGCTCGAGCACGCGATCAACGATTGCCAGGCCCTGCTCGTGAACCGCACGCCCGAACGAACGGCACACCGACCCGAACTGGCCAGCACCGCGCTGGATTGATGCAGGCTCGACTAGTCCGAACAGATCACCGGCCCCCTGACCGCACCCGGATGGTGCAGCGAAAGCCCAGACCGTAACGGGTCTGGGCTTTCGTCTGTGCTTTCTCGGGCGGCTTTCTCGGGCGGCTTTCTCGCGCGGCTTTCTCGCGCGGGTGCTGAGTCGTTAGATAGCAGCCAACTCCAGGTCGCCAACCTCGGCACGGATGCCACGGTTCACGGCGGAGACAACAGCCTTGAGCGACGCGGTGGAAATGTCGGCATCGATGCCGACACCCCAGTAACGCTTGCCGTTCACATCGAGCTCAACATACGCGGCCGCCTGCGCGTCGCCGCCCGCCGAGAGCGCATGCTCCACATAGTCGTACAGGGTGATCACGATGCCACGCTCGGCCATCACGCCAAGGAACGCGTTGATGGGACCGTTACCCGAACCGGTAGCCGGCGCCACGGTGTCGCCGTCGCGCAGATCAACCGACAGTTCAACCGTGCCGGATAGGTCGCTGGCAGTGCGGGTGGAGTGCAATTCGAAGCGGCCCCACTTGGCTTCGGGCTTTTTGATCGTGGCGGGCAGGTACTCGTCGGTGAAGATTTCCCAGATCTGCTCGCTCGTCACCTCGCCACCCTCGGCGTCGGTCTTGGCCTGCACGACGCCGGAGAACTCAATCTGCAGCTTGCGCGGCAGGTCGAGGGCATGATCGGTTTTGAGCAGGTAGGCGACGCCACCCTTGCCGGATTGGGAGTTGACCCGAATCACGGCCTCGTAGCTGCGGCCGAGGTCCTTCGGGTCGATTGGCAGATAGGGAACGGCCCAGACCAGGTCGTTGACGGTGCAGCTCTGCTTGGCGGCGTCAGCATCCATGGCTTCGAAGCCCTTTTTGATGGCGTCCTGATGTGATCCGCTGAACGCGGTGAAAACCAAGTCACCGGCCCACGGGTTGCGCTCCGGTACGGGCAACTGGTTGCAGTATTCGGCGGTGCGTTTGATCTCGTCGATGTTGCTGAAGTCGATCTGCGGGTCAATGCCCTGGGTGAACAGATTGATGCCGAGAGCGACGAGATCGACGTTGCCGGTGCGCTCACCATTCCCGAACAGGCAGCCCTCAATGCGGTCAGCGCCGGCCAGATATCCCAGCTCGGCGGCGGCTATGGCGGTGCCGCGGTCGTTGTGTGGGTGTAGGGAGATGAGGATGTTCTCCCGCTGGGTCAGATGGCGGCTCATCCACTCAATGGAGTCGGCATACACGTTCGGGGTGGCCATCTCGACGGTGGCCGGCAGATTGACGATGACCTTGCGTTCCGGCGTCGGCGCCAGAATCTCGACGACCTGATTGGTGATGTCGACGGCGAAGTCGAGTTCGGTGCCGGTGAAGCTTTCCGGAGAGTACTCGTAATACAGCGTCGTGCCGGGGATGGTCGCTTCCATCTGCTTGCACAGGCGGGCCCCGGACAGAGCCAGCTCGATGATGCCCTGCTTCTGTTCGCGGAACACGACCTCGCGCTGCAGGATGCTGGTGGAATTGTAGATGTGCACGATGGCCTGCTTGGCTCCGGTGATCGACTCGTAGGTGCGAGTGATCAGGTGTTCGCGGGCCTGGGTGAGCACCTGAATGGTGACGTCGTCGGGAATAGCGTTCTCGTCGATGAGGCTGCGCACAAAGTCGAAGTCAGTCTGGCTCGCCGAGGGAAAACCCACCTCGATCTCTTTGTAGCCCATGCGCACGAGCAGATCAAACATGATCCGCTTGCGCTCGGGGCTCATCGGGTCGATGAGCGACTGGTTGCCGTCACGCAGGTCGACCGCGCACCAGCGCGGGGCAACGGTGATGTGCTTGCTCGGCCAGGTGCGGTCAGGCAGATCAACGGCGAACTGCTCGTGGTACGGGCGGTAGCGGTGGATCGGGAGTGCAGATGCGGTCTGATTGTTCTTCATGGTCCTGTTTCCTCGTGGGTGTCGGCTGCCAACAACGAACGCCGCGACGAGGGAGGCCTTTAGATTAGGACTCGTCGCGGCAGCTAAGGAGGAGCACACCATTCAACACGATTTCAGGCTAGCACCGTTTGACCGCTTTGATGCCATGGTGTGCGGTCGATGGCGACCAGCGGATGCTATGGGCTAAGTCCACGCAGTAACGTCACGACCTCCCGCATCGACAAGCTCGGAAAATAAGCGCGGGCGAGTGCCAGCCCAATCTCTGGAAGGGCAACCGGATCCGGGAAGGCCATGAAAACGGGTGCGAATTCCGGCTGGAATTTGCGTTTGAACTGAAGCAGTGATCGAAACCCATAGACCGGTTCGAGGGTACG
>JBBRBV010000058.1:0-16662 GCA_038205545.1 Actinomycetales bacterium | reverse complement strand
GCTCGACCAACGGAACGGCTCGACCAACGGAACGGCTCGACCAACGGAACGGCTCGACCAACGGAACGGCTCGACCAACGGAACGGCTCGACCCACGGAACCGCTCGACCCACGGAACCGCTCGACCCACGGAACCGCTCGACCAACAGCATCACTCGACGAGCGAGGGTTTAGCCACCGACGGTGGCCAGAAAGACCTCGCCGGTACCGGCGAAGGTCAGCGTGCCCTCGTCGGGCGTAACGTACACGGCCTGGCCGCGTTTCAGCGGCCGGGATGACAGGCCGCCAGCGACGAGAAACCCGCCGGCGGTGCAGATGGCAATAGCCGGCCCGGCGAGGGTGATCTGTCGCATCGGAACGGGCGTGGCCGAGACGGCGTCGGCATCCGCTTCGATGTGCACGAGCTCAAAGTCGGGCACGCCGGGCCGATACCGTGACACTCCGGGCGCCTCCTCGATCGGTGCGAGGTACGGTGCCGGCGCGGCCGTGAAGTCGAGCACCCCGAGGAGCTCTTCGATGTCAATGTGCTTGGGCGTCAGCCCGCCGCGCAGCACGTTATCGGAGGCGGCCATGATTTCCACGCCGAGGCCAGACAAGTAGGCGTGGATGTTGCCGGCCGGCAGATACAACGCCTCGCCGCGCTTCAGCGAGACCCGGTTCAACAGCAGGGCCAGCACGATTCCCGGATCGCCCGGATACTCCGCCGCGAGCGCGCGCACCGTCGCCAGTTCCCTCGCATACCCGATGGCTGCTCCCCCACCGGCCAGAAACTCGGCGTGCTCGGCGAGCGCCACCACCCGTTCGACCAGCCATTCCACCTCGCCGGAATCGCCGCCTCGCCCGTCACGCAGCAGCCAGTCGACGGCTTCGCGCAGGCCCTGAGCCAGATGGTTCTCCAGCGAGTCGATGGCAGCAGCCTGCGGGTTCTCGGTCGCAAGGTCAAGCACGCGCAGCTCGGCGATGATGCCGCGTACCTCGGCGGGCGGGCGAAACCCACAGAGCGCTTCAAAGGTCTCGCTGAGGGCAAAAATGACCTCCGGCTTGTGAAAGGGGTCGCGGTAATTGCGGTTACCGGCATCGACGGCAAGTCCGGCTTCGTTCTCCAGCTCGAATCCGGCCCGTGCCTGCTCCGTGGTCGGGTGGGCCTGCAGCGACAGCGGATGGTCGGCGGCCAGAATCTTCAGCAGAAACGGCAGGCGTGGGGCGGACGAACCGGCAGCATCCGCCTCTTTACTCCCGTCAGCACCGAGCGCCACCTCGGGCGCCGCGGCAATCCACTCGGCCAGGTTCGACGCCCCTCCCACTGCTGAACCATCTTCGATCACCGCAGAAGAGCCGGCGTGGGCTCCCAACCACAGCTCGGCTTCGGGTGCGCCCGACGGTGTCCGCCCGAGCAAGTCCGCGATGGCGTGCGTGGACCCCCAGGCATAATTACGCGGGATATTGGTGATGCCCACAAACATGTTCGGCTCCTTCTCCAGCTGTTTAGACCAAACTACCAAGCGACTTGGAGCGTTCAGCCAACGACCCTAGGCTCACGAACATTCCCCGGTCGCGTGTCGGCCCCCCTCTTTGCAACGGAGCCTCCATGACCTTTGAGCTACTCGGCAGCGACTTCTTCGGCTACGAAAACCTTCTCACCGCACCCGAACAGGCCGCGATCGTCAAGCTGCGCAGCTACCTCGAACACGAGGTGCGACCCATTGCCAACGGATGCTGGGACCGCGCCGAATTTCCCACCCAGATCATCAAGCCGCTCGCCGACCTCGGCACGTACTCCTTCGGCTGGGACGAAACGAGAGCGTTCAAGAATTCAGCGGTGTTCCGCGGATTTGTCGCGCTGGAACTGGCGCGAGTGGACGCATCCGTTGCCACCTTCGTCGGCGTGCAGAACGGGCTGTCAACCGGCTCGATCGCGGCCACCGGCTCGGCCGAACAACGGGCCGAGTGGATTCCGCGCCTCGCGTCGGGCGAAATCGTGGGAGCGTTCGGGCTGACCGAGCCGCTCTCCGGTTCCGACAGCGCGCAGGGTCTGCGCACCACCGCCACCCGCGACGGCGACAGCTGGACGTTGAACGGCTCCAAGCGCTGGATCGGCAACGCCACCTTCAGCGATATCACCATCATCTGGGCCAAAGACACCGCCGACAATCAGGTGAAGGGCTTCATCGTTCCCACCGACACCGCGGGCTACTCCGCCACCAAAATCGAGGGGAAAATCAGCCTGCGCGCGGTGCAGAATGCCGACATCGTGCTGACCAACGTGGTGGTGCCCGAGAGTCTTCGCCTGCAGAACGCCAACTCGTTCAAGGACACGGCCAAGGTGCTGCGGGCAACGCGCGCAGAGGTGTCGTGGGCCGCGGTCGGCAACGCGATCGGCGCCTACGACGCAGCCGTGGCGTACTCGAAGTCTCGCGAACAGTTCGGCAAGACCATTGGCGGGCACCAGCTCGTGCAGGACCTGCTGGTGAAAAGCCTCGGCAACATCACCGCGAGCCTCGGCATGGTCGTTCGGGTCTCCCAGATGCAGGATGAGGGCCTGCAGCGTGACGACCACTCCGCGCTTGCGAAGGTCTACACGACGAGCCGCATGCGCGAGACTGTGGCCTGGTGCCGCGAAGTGTTTGGGGGCAATGGCGTCACTCTCGAGTACAACGTGGCTCGGTATTTTGCCGACGCCGAGGCCATCTACTCCTACGAGGGCACGCGAGAGATGAACACCCTCATCGTGGGCCGCACGATCACCGGCCAGGCCGCCTTCGTCTAGAACGCGCACACCGCAAGTCGAGCCTGTCGAGACCACCCGCCCCCGCTGGTCGAGCCTGTCGAGACTTCACCAACGCCACCGGCTCGACCAAACCCGCACACGGTGCGACACACCGGGTGCGGCAGCCGCTTCACTCGGCGTGTCAAGTATGCACCGGCACAGACGCGGCAGGCAGATGGCCGCACCTCGAAAGCCGCGGGGGTGTGCGGCGGCCCCGGCCCGGGATACGGTGTCGGAATGAGACCTCAACGCACCGACTTCGGCCTGAACTCACGATGACCACCGACCAGAGGGTCGATGCCATCGTGGTCGGTTCCGGCCCGAACGGCCTGGCTGCCGCCGTCACGCTCGCCCGCGCGGGCCTCAGCGTCCGCGTCTACGAGCGCAACGCGACGATCGGCGGCGGGGCGGCGACCGCGGAGCTCACCCTGCCCGGGTTCCACCACGACGTGGGGTCCGCCGTGCATCCGCTGGCCCTGGCCTCCGAATTCTTCACGAAATTCGGTCTCAAGGACCGCATCGATCTGCGCGTTCCTGAGATCTCCTACGGACATCCACTGCCCGGCGGCCGCGCTGGCGTGGCCTGGCATGACATTGAACGCACCGCTGCTGGCCTCGGCCGCGATGGCCCGGCCTGGCTGAGACTGCTGCAGCCGCTGGTCGAGAACATCAACGACGTGGCCGACCTCACCGGGGATGCGCTGTTGCGCGTGCCGCGGCATCCGCTCACGCTAGCCCGGTTCGGGCTGCGCACCCTGGAGCAGGGCAGCCCGGCGTGGAGCTGGCGCTTTTCCGGTGAGACCGCGCCGGCACTTATCACCGGCACGTTCGCGCACTCGATCGGGCGGCTGCCGAGCCCCTCGACCGCAGGCGCCGGGCTCACCCTCGCCGCCCACGCCCACGCCGGTGGCTGGCCGATTCCGGTCGGTGGAAGCGGTGCCATCGTGCAGGCCCTCGCCGACGACCTGCTCGCGCACGGCGGGGAGATCGTAACGGATGCCGACATCACCGACTTCAGGCAGCTGCCGCTGGCCAGCATCGTGATGCTCGACCTAACGCCGCGCGCCCTCCTCGATCTCGCCGAGGGAGCCCTCCCGGCTCGCTACGAAAAAGCCATGGCGCAGTTTCGCTATGGCAACGCGGTCGCGAAGGTGGACTTTGCACTCTCCGAAGCGGTGCCGTGGACGGCCACCGAGCTGCAACGAACCCCGACCCTGCACGTGGGCGGGACCCGCGCCGACCAGGCGCGCGCCGAAAACGCCGTCGCCCACGGGCGGCACTCCGATTCCCCCTACGTGCTCGCCGCACAGCCGAGCATCCTCGACTCCACCCGGGCACCCGCCGGGCAGCACGTTCTCTGGGCTTATACGCATGTGCCAGCCGGATCGACCCGCGACCAGACCGAGCAAATCACCCGGCAGATCGAACGCTTCGCCCCCGGATTTCGCGACACGATTCTCGCCTCGGCCAGCCAGAGCGCCGCTCAGATGCAGAAAAACAATCCCAACCACATTGGCGGCGACATCGCGGCTGGAGCGATCAATCTGCTGCAACTCGTGCGCCGCCCGGTGATATCGGGCGACCCGTGGCGCGTGCCGCTGAAGGGTGTCTACCTGTGCTCCTCGTCAACCTCTCCCGGACCCGGCGTGCACGGCATGTGCGGTTACCGCGCCGCCTTGAGCGCTCTTCGCCATGAGTTCCGCATCGACACCCCGCCAAATCTTTCGCCCACGGCACCCTAGCCGCCTTCGCACCCCGCTGCCGCGGTGCCAACCGTGCCAAGCGGAACGTTGCCACCGATTCACCCCACACCAACCTGGAGACCATCATGGCCGTGAACTATCGAGCATTCAGCTGCTCCGCCGAGCAGGTCTTCGCCGTCGTGGCAAACGGATGGCTCTACCCCGTCTGGGTGGTCGGCGCCAGCCGCATGCGCGACGTCGATGCAAGCTGGCCCGCGGTGGGCAGCCGCATTCACCACTCGGTCGGAGTCTGGCCCGCCGTGCTCGACGACACCACCTCAGTGCTGGAATGGCAGGCGCCTCGCCATGTCATGTTCAAGGCACGCGGCTGGCCGATCGGTGAGGTCCACGTGTCGATCGACATTCAGCAGCAGGAAAGCGGATGCCTCGTGCGCATGACCGAAGACGTCGTCGCCGGCCCCGCACGCCTGGTTCCCACACTCCTGAGCGATGTGGCCATCACCTACCGCAACACTGAGACCCTGCGCCGCCTCGCCTACCTGGCCGAGGGCCACGCCGAGTAGCCCGGCCCGGTCCCCACCGAGACCACAGAGCGCGCATGGTCTCGACCAACGGACTCGTCGGTCGAGCCCGTCGAGACCACAGAGCCCGCCGAGACCACAGAGCGCGCATGGTCTCGACCAGCTAGACCAACGGACTCGCTGGTCGAGCCCGTCGAGACCATGGTGCCGCACACGGTCGAGCCGGTCGAGACCCCGATGAACCGGTAACCTGATGCCATGTCCGCCGTGCAGAGTCGTCTCATCATTCGACTCTTCGCGACCTTCGTCTGGTTCACCGTTCTGGCCGGCCAGTTCTGGCGCAACCTCGGCGGCTGGTGGGGCTTCGGCGCCATCGCCGTGATCGTGGTCGTCGGCAGTCTGATCGGCCTTCGCACCCAGCGCGCCCACGCCCGCAACGCCGCCGCGCGGGCCGCGGAACACCCGACCGAGCAGCTGTCCAGCCCCAGCGATCGCGACATTGCCCGCGGAAACACCTACACCGCAGCGTTGGCCCCGCCCCTGAACTGGCGCAAGTTTCCCAAGACCATCACGGCGTTTCTGCTGCTGGCGACCCTGTCGTTCGTCTGGTCGTATTACCCGGGGGCATCCGCTCTGGGAGTTGTGCTGCAGCTCATCACAACCCTGGCGGCCCTGTTTCTGGCCGTCACCCTCACCTGGGCAGAGCTGCTTCGCACCCTGGCCGGCGCGCTGCGCTGGGTGCTCGCCCTCTCTCTCGTGTTCGAGTTGTTCGTGGCCGTCGTGGTTCAGCATGCCGTGCTGCCCTTCTTCGTTGACTACGGCACAACCGACGTGCCGGATGCTTTCTACTGGTCACAAGGCCTGCTGCTGAACGGCGGCCCCATCGAGGGCATCGTTGCCAACCGCAACCTGCTCGGTTTTGTGGCGCTGCTCGCCGTCATCGTCTTCACCGTGCAGCTCATGGCCCACTCGGTCAAGCGCGGCGCCGGTGTGTTCTGGCTGGCCTTGGCCGTGGGGATGCTGGTGCTCACTCGCTCCGCCACGGTCACCGTCTCGATTGTGGCCGTTGTCGCCGCCCTGGGATTCGCGCTCTGGGCGCGCACCGTGCACGACCAGCACCGGCGGCCGCTGTATGTCGTGGCGGCGGCATCCGTTCTGGCAGTCACCGCAGCACTCGCGCTGTTCTCGTCGCAACTGTTTGCGCTGCTGGGCCGCAGCAGCGACCTCACCGGCCGCTTCGATATTTGGGCCAGCGTCACCCAGCTCTCCCTCGAACGCCCGGTGTTCGGCTGGGGCTGGGTGAGCTATTGGGTGCCGTGGGTGGAACCGTTCAACGACCTCGCTGTGCGCAAGGGCGTCACCTACCTGCAGGCGCATAACGCCTGGCTCGATGTGTGGCTGCAGCTGGGAATCGTCGGCGTTATTTTGTTCGCCGCCCTGGTCTTTTCCACGCTGTGGCGGGTCTGGTTTCTCGCCGTGGATCGCCCGCGGCTCGGCGTGAAAGATGCCGAACCGTTCGCCGCCTCGGCGCTGCTGCCACTTCTGTTGATGGTCGCACTGATCGCGCAGAGTGTGGCCGAAAGCCGGATGCTGGTCGAGAGCGGATGGGTGATTCTGATCGTGCTGGCCGTCGTCTCCAAACGGCAGCAGCACGCGCCCCGACCGATGCCCTGAGTTTCACGCGGTAAATTAGACGGGCCATGATGACGACCCTCCCCGAAGCGCTGCGCCGCCTACTCGCGTCGCCGAAATTCGCGGCTTCGCTCACGCTCGCTATTCTGGCCACCGCCTTTGGCACCCATCTGCTCCGCAGCGTCATGGGCTGGCCCGGCCTTATCGGCGTGCTCGGCGGCCTCGTCGTGCTCGCCGCGCTCTCGCTGCTCGCCCGACGTCCCATCGTGGAGTGGCACGGTCTGCTGCCCATCTCGATCATCGTGTTCGTGGCCTGGTGCGCGCTTTCCGGGGTGTGGAGCGGCTACATCACCGAGACCCTGATCGGTGTCAGCTACCAGGTCACCGTCGGATTCCTCGCCATCTACATAGCGCTCGTGCGCGACACCTTTCAAATAGTGCGCGCCATCGGCGACATTTTGCGGGTATTGCTCGGGCTGTCCATCGTGCTCGAGGTACTCTCGGGGCTATTGCTCGACCTTCCGATCGCGTTCCTCGGCGTCGTCGGAGACATCGACCGGCTCGGTCCCCTTCAGGGCATCTTCGGCTCCCGTAACGTCTTCGGACTCATCGCCCTGATCGCCGCAATTACCTTCTACGTCGAGCTGCGTGCCCGGTCTATTCCGCGCGGTCTCGGCATCGGCTCGATGTGGCTGGCCGGAATCTCCCTGGTACTCACCCGTTCCCCGGTCATCGTGGTCGTCGCCATCTGCGTCGTCGTCGCGGCGCTCGCCCTCTATCGTTTGCGCCGTACCCCCGTTGACGGTCGATGGAGGCTGCAGCTCGGCCTCGTGGCTGCGGCTCTCGTCGCCGCCGGCGTGGCCTGGGTCGGCCGCATGACCATCATCAGCACCCTCAACGCTGGCAGCGAGTTCGAAGTTCGAGCTTCGCTCTGGACCGAGATGTGGCGGCTCGGGGAGCTGCATCCGCTCGAGGGTTGGGGCTGGGCGGGATTCTGGCCACAGGACGTCACCCCCTACGGCTGGCTGGAATTCGCCACCGGGCGTGTGCACGCCACCGGCCTCAACGCCTACCTCGACGTGTACTTCCAGGTGGGACTGGTGGGCTTTCTCGCCTTTCTCGCGCTCGTGCTGCTGGCCTTCGTGCGTTCCTGGCTGCTCGCCTCGAACAAGCGTTCACTGGTCTACGTTTGGGCGCCGCTCATTCTGGTGACGTTGCTCGTGACGTCCGCGGCGGAGAGCACGATTTTGTTCGAGTTCGGCTGGCTACTGCTGGTGATCTGTTCGGTCAAGGCCGCGCAAGGCTTGAGCTGGCGCAGCGCTCTCCCCCATAAGCCGCACCCCGACGCCCCGTAGCTTGAACCGACTGGGAGTTTCGCCAGCCCGGCGTTGGCGCTGGCAGTATCCCTGTCGTTAATGCTCGCTGCGCGGGTGTTGCGCCAGTGCGCGGGAGTTACGGCCTGGCCAGAAGTCCCGCGCCACGAGCTGCGCGGGACCTACGCCGCTGCGCCCGAGTTGCGCCTCCCGCGCAGCGGCGTACCTCCCGCGCAGCGTGGGAGGGCACACACTCAGACCGGCTGCACCAGATCGCGCAGCACGTCTTGCAGGCCGAGGCCGAAACGCGTGTAGTCGCCGCGGCGCCAGGCCCGCACGATCGGCGCGACGCGGAGAGCGCGGTGCGGCGAGAGGGCGCTGCGCATCCGCTCGTGATCCAGCTTCGCATCGACCAGTGCCATTACACCAGCGGATGCCGCTGGCTCGAACCCCTCCGCCCGTTGCTGCAGCACTTCCGCCCGGGCGAGCAATCGCGCGTTGCGCGCCGTGCGCGACGCCCGCAACCGACCCAACTTGCCGGACGCGTCGAGTGTCGTCACACCGATCTGGTTGTTGCCGTGCTGCCGGTAGTCGGTGAGCGGCTCCTCCAGCAGATCGACGAGCCCGGTCGCCGCAGCGACCATGGCGAGCCACTCGTCGTGCACCCACGCAGCCGGAAACGGAATGGCCTCGGTAACGAGTTCCCGGCGCACCATCATGGTTGCGCCGGTCACGATGTTGCGCCGGAGCAGGGCGTCAATAGCTCGGCCCTCGTGCACAGCCGCCCGGTCCGCCTCAGACACCCCGAGCGTTTGCAGCAGGGTCAGCCCGAGCGGCGCGCCGGCCGCATCGACGAGTCGAGCTTCGGCGTGCAGCAACAGCAGGCCTGCTCGGCGGTCGAATTCTGCCATCATGCGCTCGAGGCGTTCGGGCAGCCAGACGTCGTCCTGGTCGCAGAGCGCAATGAGGTCGCCGGTGCACGCGGCGAGCGCCTGTTCGAAGTTGGCCGTCACCCCAAGGGCCGTCGGGTTCGTCAATACGATCAGATCGAGCGTGATTCCCGGGTGGCCGTCCCGCCACTCGGCCACGACCTGTTCCGCGATAGCGAGTGAGGCATCCGTCGACCCATCATCGGAGACAACGATCTGGCCCGGCGGCATCGTCTGGTTCAGGATGCTGCCCAGCTGTTCAGCGAGGTAGGTGGCACCGTTGTAGGTGCAGAGGGCAACAGACACACTCATGGTTAGCGGCGCTTCACGCCGACCGACAGCACGCCGAGAAACATTCCGGCCATGATCGTTTGGGAACCCAGCATCATGAGCAGGGCGGCCGGAATTGCCGCGCGCAGGGTTGCACCGGCTTCGAGGGGACCAAAGTTGTTCGAAGCCCAACCAACAAACTGGGCCAGCGCTACGCCGAGGCCGATAACAAATAGGAGCAAACCGACCAGAGCCCCGCTCTCGAGGCTGATGCGTTTCTCCAGCCGGTCAAAGTTGCGGCTGCGCGGAATGCGAAACCCTTCGCGCTGCGCGTAGATCTTGGTCAGAATCGCAAACAACACCGACTGATAGCCGACCACGGTGAGCGCCGCCAGGTAGAGCTGGCTCGAGTAGGTGAATCCGACTCGCCCGAAGACGACCGGGCCGAAGCTCAGCAGCATCACGCCGATAAAGCCCAGGGCAAACGCCGCGGTGCCGGGGATCAGAAACAACCAGCGCGGGCTGAAGATGAGCAGAAAACGCAGGTGGCGCCATCCGTCATGCCAGCTGCGCAGGTGCGGCGGGCGGCTGCGGCCGTCTTTCGCGAGTGTGGTCGGCACTTCACTGACGCGTGAGCCGCCGAGGGTGGATTTGACGACCATCTCGCTGGCAAATTCCATGCCGGTGGTCTGCAGGTGCAGGTTGAGCATCGACGCGCGGTTGAAACCGCGCAGACCGCAGTGAAAGTCCTTGATGGGCGAGCGAAACAGCATGCGCCCGATCCACGACAAAACCGGGTTGCCCAGGTACTTGTGCAGGGGCGGCATGGCGCCGGCCTCAATACCGCCGCGAAAGCGGTTGCCCATCACCAATTCGTCGCCGGCGCGTAGACGCTCAACGAAACCGTCGAGGCTGCTGAAATCGTAGCTGTCGTCGGCATCGCCCATGATCACGAAGGTGCCGAAGGCGTGCTCGATTCCGCCATTGAGGGCGCTGCCGTAGCCCTTCTCCGTGATGTCAACGACGCGCGCGCCAAGTGACTCGGCGATCTGCTGCGATCCATCGGTGCTGCCGTTGTCGGCAATGAGAACTTCACCCATGACCCCACTCCGCTCCAGGTAGCCGAGCGCCTTGTTCACGCACACCGCCAGCGTTTCTGCTTCATTGAGGCAGGGCATGAGGATCGTTAGTTCGATCGTGGCGGTATGGGGCATAGAAATCTGGGTCCTGTCTGTGTACTGCAGTGCGCATCCCATCGTACAGACTTAGGTCATTATGAATCTTGCCCTGGTCGTCACCACACTCGGGCGAGAGTCCGGCCTGTACCGGCTGCTCGAGTCCCTGGCCGGCCAGATGCAACCCGCCGACCGCATCGTGATCGTGGCGCAGCGCAGCCTCGCGGCCGTTCAGTCCCTCGCGGCCGGCTTCAGCTCCGTCGGGTGCCAAATCATCGTCACCACCTCAGAACTCGGAGCCTCGACAGGTCGAAATGCCGGCGTTGCCGCGCTACCCGTCGGCACCGATTTTCTCCTGAGCTTTCCCAACGACACCACGTGGTTCGAGCCCAACATGGTTGAGCGGATGCGCCGTCTCCCCGATGAGTTTCAGGCCGGCGCCCTCACCGTCGTCGACGAGAACGGCCCCAAGTTTGTGCTGCCCCCGGCCGGAACGCCGCTCAGCAAGAGCACCGTCTGGAGTGTGATCGAAATGGGCGTTCTGATGCGGCGCAGCGTGTTTGACGCCCTCGATGGTTTCGACCCGACTATTGGCACCGGGGCCGCGACCCCGTGGCAGGCCGGCGAGGCGACCGATCTCTTGCTCAAGCTGCTGGCCGAGGGGCGAGCGACCGATTTCGCCTGGCAACCCGCTGATCTGTTCGTGGGCGGCATCGCTGACGCGAGCGGGCTAAGGCCCAGCGAGCGGCGTCGCAAGCTGCGCGGCTACGGTCGTGGCCTCGGTCGCCTCGTCACACGCTGGCGGTACCCGCTCTGGTGGCGGATCGCTTTTCTGGGTGGCGGCCTCTTCTTTGGCCTACGCAATCGCGATACCAATGCACTGGCAGACGGCGGGTGGGTCTTTCTGGGGCGGCTCGAAGGCATGCTCGGTCAGACCTTCGGCCGCTCGCGTTCCCACACGGCGGTAACTCGGTGACCGTCGACCTGCCGTCGCCGCTGCGACTGCGGCGCGCGACCCTCAGTCTCATCACTCTGCTCGGTGGCGTCTCGCTGGCGGTCATTCCAGCCGCCACCATCGCCATCTCCTCGCGGTTGTTCACCGAACCCGAGCAGGGCGTCATCGCGGTCTCGGTGATGGTGGCCACCTTCGTGGGTCAGCTCACCTTCGCCGTCGTTCTGGAGTCGCGACTGAGCTCGGCCGCGACCGAGCGACGGGTGGTGTTTCCCCTATGGCTGGCCGGCCTCGCGGTTCTGGCCGCGCTGGTCATCGCGCTGAACCCAAAAAATCCCGTTGTCCTCTGCATCGCATTGCCCGTTCTCATTGCTGCACTCGAGGTGGGGCGCGGCGTGTCAGTGGCCGAGCGACTCGACGCCCGCGAGATCTGGGCATCCGTCGTGGTGGGCGTCGGAGCCCTCAGCGGTGTTGCGGCGGCGTTCACCGGGCACAGCTGGGCTCTGATTCCGCTGGTGGTGGGTATCGCGCTGGCCACCGGCATCCGCTGCATGCCCGTTGCGCACAGGGCCAGCCGACCGGAGCGAGCCGTGATGGGTTGGGTGGTGGCCGACACCGCCATAACCGGGGTTATTTACCCCCTGTTGAACACCATGATTCTGGCCCTGCTCGGCCCGGGCAACGCCGTGCTGTTCACTGCGATCGCTACGGTGTCGGGCCTGCTGGCGATCCCCCTCAATTTCATGCGCCTGCGCCTGCTCAAAGAGCACTCGCGTCTCGACATCATTGTCTCGGCCGGTGCCGTCGCGGCTGCTGTTGTGGTGCTCGTCACGATGGAGCAGACGGGACTGCTCGGCTTCATCTTCGGCGGCGTCTGGACCAGCTCTGCCGCCATTCTTCCGCTGATTCTGGCCTGCGGCTGGCGGGCGGCGTCGCTCGCGACGACCATTCCCTTCGCAGCCCTGCGCCGCATGGGTGAGGTACGCCTGCTCACCGGCCTGCGCGCGCTCGTATCGGCGCTCGCCTTCGCGATGGCAGCCATTGGCCTCGCAGCCCAGAGCCTGTCTGTGGTCTTTCTCGGGCTACTCGTGGCCGAGCTCATTTCGGCCGTCATCTATGAAGCAGCGCGCAGACGAATCGTCCGCCGGGTCCACGCCCAAACAGTGAGCGCCCCGTGACCCGCGTCCTCGTCGATCTGCTCTTCTTCACCGGCACCAAGGGCGGCATGGAATCCTACGTGCGTGAGATCTATAGCCGCCTTGATCCGACAGCGGATGGCCTCACCTACATCGGTCTCGCCTCCACCGAGCTCGCCGCCGCTGACACATCCTGGTTTCCGGGCACGATCATCGACTCAGGTATCAGCGGCGAAAACCGCATTCAGTGGGCGCTGGGCGAACTCTTTCGGGTTGCGAAATTCGCGTACCGGGCACGCGCTGATCTCATCCATTGTCCGGCCAACCTCGGGCCGATCTGGTCGCGCGTGCCCGTGGTTCTCACCGTGCACGACCTGCTGCCGTTTCGGCATCCGGAATATGTGCCGGGCGCGTACTCGCGCGTGCTGCGGGCGATGATTCGGCTGGCAGCGCGAACCGCCCGCCGAGTGCTCACGCCGAGCGCCGCGTCGCGAGATGACATCGTCACGTTTTTAGACACCCCGCCCGAACGAGTGGATGTCGTTCCCCTCGCCGGCGAGGCGCGCAGCAGTTTACCCGCGCCGCCCGTGGTACGGCGCACCGACCAGTTACTTGCCGTCGGCAACCGTATGCCGCACAAGAACTTCCAGACGCTGCTCGAAGCGATCGCACTCATGCCCCCGCGGGCGCGGCCGCACGTGATGATCACCGGCAGCCACGGCGACGATCCGCTCACCCCCGTCGTTGCCCGATTGGGTCTGCAAGAGACGGTGACCCTGCGCGGTTGGCTGAGCACTGCCGAGCTGGAGTCTCTCTACGCCGAGTCAACGCTGTTCGTGTTTCCCACCTCGTTCGAGGGCTTCGGCCTGCCCGTGCTGGAGGCCATGGCTCTGGGCTGCCCGGTACTCTGCGCTGATATCCCGGTGCTGCGCGAAATTGCCGGGCAGGCTGCGGTGTACGTCGCTCCCGGCAGTGCGCCCGCGTTGGCGACAGCAATCACGCGTTTGCTTTTGGCACCCGACCAACTGGCTGAACTTCAGGCAGCGGGCATCGTGCAGGCCCGGTCGTTCACTTGGGAGCGGTCAGCCCGCGCCACCGTGGCGTCGTTTCAGCGGGCTTTGCGCGAACCGTAGGCCTGCATGATCTGGCTGGCCGACTGCCCCAGCCCGCGGGCGACGCGGGCCTGGGCGAACCATTCACGAGTGGATGCGCGCAGCGGCTCCCCCACTTCAAGCGCGTGAACGAGTGTGGCCGCCAGAACGTGCGGTTCAATCGACGAAGCGACGAAGCCGTTGACCCCATCGACAACGAGGTCGGCGGCGGCATTGTTGGAGCCGGCCACCACGACGCTCGGCGTGGCCAGGGCCGCCGCCTCGGCGATGACGAGGCCGAAACCTTCCCGCTCCGACGGGTTCACGAGTGCCCGAGCGTGTGAAATCAGCTGCCTCAGCTCGGCCTCGGGCACACGACCGTGCAACGTGACGCATTCGTCGAGGCCGAGCTCGGTGATGCGCGCGGCCACTGCGGATGTTTCAGGGCCGGTTCCCACGATGTCGAGCCGGAGGCCTGCAATGGAGTCGCGGGCGATGAGGAACGCGGGCAGCAGATCGACGAGCCGTTTATCGGCGATGTGCCGGCCAATGAAGACGAGCGAGGGGGTGCTGGGGCGCTCGGTACCGGGGTCTCCGTCAGTATCGGCCAGGTCGACGAGGCCGAGGATGACCGGGCTCGCGGTGCGTCGGTAGTGGCGCACGCGGGTGCTCGTGAAGCCGCTGTTGACGGTGTGCAAGTGACCGAGGCGAATTGCGAAGAATTGCAGTAGGAAGGCGATGGTGCCCACGCCGGCGCCGGAGTAGCTGCGCCATTTGGCCCAGTCCCAGACTTCGAGCCAGTCCGACACGATGAAGGACTGGGTGCCGATTAGAGCCAGTTGAACGGCAAAAACGTTCAGCACCGGCAGCGCGCTGACCACGACCACGTCGTGCTGGCCGCGATGGCGAACGAAGTACCGAAAGAGGGCGAGCGCAAAGAGCACGGCGCTGCGGGGCGTGCGGGTGCCGGAGACATCGTAGATGTCACCGCGCCACACCGGCACGATTGAGAAGGCGGCTGCGGGCATCGCAATGTGCGCCCATTGATTGCGGGTGAGGTAGTCAACGCGGCTGCCGCGCTGAACGAAGATCTCCGCCAACCGCCGGTAGACGCGTTCTCCGCCGCCGGTGTTAAGCGGAAACAGGCAGTCGTAGGCGATCGCGATCCGTGGTTCAGGCATAGGGCGCTGCCGCCAATTCTGCAGACGCTGCATCTTCTTCGACGTGCTTGTCTTCCGGTAGTGCCGCGCGCTGTGCCATCCAGCCCACCCAGCCAAAGAAGGCGAGTGACACCAGGGCGTACAGCGCGACGAGGGTCATCCACCCCAGCGGCGGTTGCCAGGCCGGGTTCTTCCACATCTCGCTAATCGGCTCCGCGGCGCCAACCACGTACCGCCACATGACAACGACGAAGGCGACAAAGCCGTAGGCCGCCAGCAGCCCGGCGCCGATCCAGGTAAACCGGGTCGAGAGAAAGTCGGCTCGGCTGGAGCTGCGCGCTGAGAGCACCCACGCGGCGACGATGGTGATGCCGAGGTAGAGGAACAGACCGTAGCGGCCCTGCCAAATGATGCCGGTCTGGCTCACGCTATAACCCTGCACGAGTGCGGGAACGAAGATTGCGGCGCCGATCACCGCGGCCAGTGTCATTCCACTGCGCCGGTTTGCCGCGCCGATCGCGGTGACGATGAGAATGCTCGTGGCGACGACCAACAGCCAATAGGTGGTTCCACGAAGGGGAGCGTCAAACCAGCCGAAATAGCCGATGGCCTCCTGCAAATAGTCTGGAGTACTCCTCAGAACGTGAGCAAACCCCGCGAGAAAAGAGCCGCCGACAAGCGGGGCATCAGACGCACTGGCTTGGCTGGACAGGCTGCCGCCGCCGAGGGTCCAGAAGATCGAGAACAGCCCACCGGCGGCGACGAGAGCCAACCACAGATAGGACTTTCCGGTCGTGAATAGCCGCTTCACCGGCAGCCATCCCGCGGCGATGAAGCAGAGCCCCACGACCACAACGACCCACAGTGGTCCGGTGGCTCTCGCCACGGCCAGTCCAATGGCAGATACCGTGACGATGAACCAGAGGTACCGGCGTGAAAGCAACGAGACGTGGTCCCGTTCACGACCGTCGAACTGTTGCAGCAAACGCAGCAGAGAGACCCACAGTGAAACGGAGGCAGCGATTTCGAAGCCGTTCGGGTTTACCGAACCCAGCAGATAGACCACCATGGGCGTGGCGACAAACGCCAGGCCCAGAGGCATCCACTGGGCTCGGCGCACCGACATGGCCGATTGAAAAGCCCACGCCATGAACAGGGCCCCGACTAATCCACTAACAATGCGCATGGCGTAGATGCCCGCCGAGCCCTCGAAAATGAGGCTGGGCCAGCCGACCAGGTAGTAGTACACCGGGTTGTAGGCGCCGACCCAGGTATTGAACCAGTCTTGCCCTCCGGCATCGCCGAGCTCGACTTCGCAGTTGGCGGGCTGGTCGGGTTGAGTCGCAAAACAGAGAATCTGGGGGCTGTAACGGTAGCCCTCAGGTAGGTCGACGACGGTGTGCTTGACACCGGGCACTTGATACCCGATGACCTGCCCATGCACCTGCGCCACGGCCTTCAAAGCGTGCGCGTTCTCGTCGGGTACCGACATGATCGGGCTCGACAGCGCCCAGAGGCTCGAGAGCGCGGCGACGAAGATCAGCGCCGCCCAGAATACCCCGCGGGTCGGCTCTCCGTGTTGGCGACTTTTGCGATCACGAGGTGCGAAAACTCGTGTTCTTGGCAACATGGATCACTTTCTCGGCATAGCGGAGCTCAGTCTGATGCCCCTCGCCCAGACTAGCCGTGGGCGTTAAGTAGAATTGCCATATGCCTTCACTGCACCAGACACTCATTGTGATGCCCGCCTTCAACGAGGAAGAGGTCGTCGGAGACGTAGTGCGGGAAGTTTTCGCGTCGCTCCCCGGCGTGCACTGCCTCGTTGTCAGTGACGGATCCACAGATAAAACAGTGCAAGTCGCAGCGGATGCTGGTGCCACAGTCCTCACTCTGCCTTTCAATCTTGGTGTCGGTGGAGCTATGAGGCTTGGTTTCAAGTACGCGGTTGAGCAGGGGTTCGACATTGTTGTTCAACTCGACTCGGATGGGCAGCACGACCCGCGAAGCGTGCCG